>JAFUTI010000042.1 GCA_017471465.1 Prevotella sp.
CCCGTCGTCATAATCATTTCAGCAGCTCAGCCAGCTTCTGGAGCAGACCTTCGCCGCGCAGGTCTTTGGCGACGATGATGCCCTGTTGGTCAATCAGGACGTTGGCGGGGATGGCCTGGACGTGATAGAGCTGTGCGCCCTGACATTCCCAGCCCTTGAGGTCGCTCATCTGCGGCCACGTCATGCCGAGCTTCTCAAGGGCGGCAAGCCATGCCTCGCGCCGGTTGTCGAGTGACACGCCGACGACCTCGAACCCTTGGTCGTGGTACTTGGCGTAGGCTTGGACGATGGTGGGCATCTCAGCACGGCAGGGAGAGCACCAAGAGGCCCAGAAATCGACGAGGGTGTAACGGTTCTTGGCGACATAGTCGCTGACGGCAACGTTGTTACCCTGTATGCCGGGCAGCTTGATGTTGACATACTTGTTGCCTACCTCGGTGCCTTCGACGGGGGTGTCGGCAGTTTGGGCAGTCTGCTCTTGGGCAGCCGTCTCGGGGGTGGCTTCACTGTTGTTGCCTTTCATCTGACAGGCGGTGAGCAGCATGGCTGCAATGTTAAGGACGATAAGTTTTTTCATGTTGTTATTGTTTTTGGTCGTTTTCAATGAGTTCCAGCAGGCGGTCGACGGCCTCGGCCTCGGGGATGTTCTTCAGGACACACTCCTTGCCGCGGTAGAGTGAGATCTTGCCGCGTCCGGCACCGACGTAGCCGTAGTCGGCATCGGCCATCTCGCCGGGACCGTTGACGATGCAGCCCATGATGCCGATCTTCAGTCCGACAAGGTGGCTGGTGGCCGCTTTTATGCGGCGGATGGTGTCCTGCAGGTTGTAGAGTGTGCGGCCGCAGCCGGGACAGGAGATGTACTCCGTCTTGGTGAACTTGATGCGGGCGGCCTGCAGAATGGAATCTGCAAGAGTTCTGAGTTTTGAGTCTTGAGCTTTGAGCTGTTCAGAAGATAATAACTCAGAACTCTGAACTCCTAACTCCAAGCCTGTGGCCTTGCGGTCGATGAGCAGGGCGCCGACAGCCATGGCGGCCTTCAGCTGGAAGGTCTCCCAGTTGTCTTCGCTGTTGAACTGCGAAACACTGTCGAGGGCTGGGATGGTTAGGGTGATGGTGTCGTCCTTGATGGAAGCCTCAGCCTCAGCACGCAGGCGGGTACACTCAGGGATGAGGTCGACGAGCTTGCGGGCCACGGGAATCTCGCACTCCGGCTCCTCGCTGAGCGAGACGCGGATGGTGTCGCCGATACCCTCGGTGAGCAGGGCGCCGATGCCTACTGCCGACTTGATGCGGCCGTCCTCGCCCTCACCGGCCTCGGTGACGCCGAGGTGCAGGGGATAGTGCATGTCCTCCTGGTCCATCGTCTTGACAAGCAGACGGACGGTGGTGACCATCACAACGGTGTTGCTGGCCTTGATGCTGATGACGACATCGTCGAACCCTTCACGGCGGAAGATGCGGAGGAACTCCATGCAGCTCTCGACGATGCCTTCGGGAGTGTCGCCGTAGCGCGACATGATACGGTCGGAGAGTGAACCGTGGTTGACGCCGATGCGCACGGCGGTGTGGTGCTCCTTGCAGATATTGATAAACGGCACGAGCTTCTGCTCAATCTTCAGCAGTTCGGCCTGATATTCCTCGTCAGTATATTCCAGGTGACGGAACGTGCGGCCCGGGTCGACGTAGTTGCCGGGATTGATGCGCACCTTCTCGCAGTACTGTGCGGCGATGTCGGCGGTGTGAGCCGTGAAGTGGATATCGGCCACCAGCGGTGTGTTGTAGCCGTCAGCCTTCAGACGTGCCGAGATGTTTTTCATATTCTCAGCCTCGCGCGTGCCCTGTGTGGTGAAACGCACCAGTTCGCCTCCGGCATCGATGATGCGCTTGGCCTGTGCCACCGAACCTTCCGTGTCGTTCGTGTCGGTGGTGGCCATCGACTGGATGCGGATGGGGTTGTCGCCGCCGATGGCGATGTTGCCAACGTGGCAGACACTGCTAATTCGTCTTGTATGCATATTTCACTTCGGCTAAGTCGCGGTTGGCTTTCTCAATCTTGGCTTTCAGACCGGCCTTGTAGTCGGCGAGACGCTGCGCTATCTGCTCGTCGCTGAGGGCCAGCATCTCGACGGCGAGGATAGCAGCGTTCTGAGCGGCGTTGACACCGACGGTGGCGACGGGGATGCCCGGCGGCATCTGGATGATTGAGAGCATGGCGTCGAGACCGTCGAGCATGCCCTTGATGGGCACGCCGATGACAGGCAGCGTCGTAGAAGCGGCGATGACGCCAGGCAGTGCGGCAGCCATACCGGCGGCAGCGATGATGACCTTCAGACCACGGTCCTTGGCCGTGCTGGCAAAAGCCTCGACGGCGTCAGGCGTGCGGTGGGCTGAGAGGGCATTGACTTCGAAAGGCACCTGCAGCTCATCGAGCAGCTGGCAGGCTTTCTCCATGACAGGCAGGTCGCTGGTGCTGCCCATGATGATGCTTACTAATGGTTTCATTGGTTTTTATTCTTTTTTTGTTTTTCGATATGACGTGATGGCGATATGACGTGATGTCGATTAAAGATAGACGATGCCGACAATGGCGCAGACGACGCCGAGGAAGAAACCGCCGACGACCTGTGCCAGCGTGTGCTGCCGCAGTATCATCCGGCTGCTGCCGAGAATGCCGGCAATGATAATGACGAGGCAGAACCACCATGTGGGGTTGAAGCGGAATACCTCGGAGAACACGAACAGCGCTCCGGCGACACCGCCGATGGCCGCCGTGTGGGTAGAGATTTTCCACCACACATTGATCAGTGCGCAGCCAATCTGGATGATGAGTGCGCTGACAACGATGCTGCGCATAAAGTAGGGTGTGTGCATCTGCTCCATGATGTAAAGGCAGGAGAAGTAACAGAGGATGGAGATGACGTAGGGCACGACGCGCCGCTCCCTGCTGCCAAGTTCTATGAGCGACCAGCCCTGATAGCGGCGGTAGAGATGGATGAGCAGCGTAGGCAGCAGGATGGTGAAGAAATAGACGACTGCCAACACGAAGAACTTGTAGGAGGCGAGATACTGGTTCAGATAGCTTAGGAAGAACAGAGCTACCAGTCCTAAGATTGGGAGGTAGAAAGGCGTAAAGACCATGCTGACCACCCTTGCTGTCAATATGATTTGTTTCTCTCGTGTCATTTTCTCAGTCGTGCTACAGGGATGCCTAATTGTTCGCGGTACTTGGCGACGGTGCGGCGGGCGATGGGATAGCCTCGCTGGCTCAGCGTCTGTGTCAGTTTCTCGTCGCTCAGGGGGTGTCGTTTGTCTTCGTTCTCGATAATATCGTGCAGGGCAGCCTTGATCTCGCGTGTTGACAACTCTTCGCCCTGCTCCGTGGTGTAGGCATCGCTGAAGAAATGGCGCAGCGGGAAGGTGCCCCATCGCGTCTGGGCATACTTGGAGTTAGAGACGCGCGAGATGGTCGACAGGTCCAGGCCTGTCCGCTCAGCCACATCCTTCAGAATCATCGGGCGGAGTGATGCCTCGTCGCCATCGAGGAAGAACTGCCGTTGGAGCTGGATGATGGTCTGCATGGTAAGCGTGAGTGTGCGGCGACGCATCCGTATGGCCTCGATGAAACTCTGGGCAGCGTCGACCTTCTTCTTGATATAGAGCAGGGCCTCCTTGGCCTGACGCGTCATGTGGTCCTTGTTCTGCTGGTACTCCTTCATGGAGTCGGCAAACGACTGCGACACCTGCAGGTCGGGCATGTCGCCTTGGTTAAGGGTGAAGGTGACGGTGCCGTCGTCATGGGTGTCGACGATAAAGTCGGGCGTTATCTGTTCCATGCTGCGTCCGACAGCCTCGCCCATAGCCGCCCCTGGTTTGGGATTCAGGCGGCGCAGTTCGCCAAAGAGGGCCTTGGCCTGCAGGTCACTCAGTTTCAGTGAAGCCTGTATGCGGTCCCAGTGCTTCTTGGTGAAAGCATCAAAATAGTCGTTGACAACCTTCTGCATCAGCTGCTTCAGGTGCGACTCCTCTCGCCGGTCTATCTGCAGCAGGAGACACTCCTGCAGCGAACGGGCCCCGATGCCCGCCGGATCAAATTGCTGGAGCTGTTTCAGGACTTTCTCTATCTGTCGGGGTGTGGTCTCTATGTTGTGGTAGACAGCCAGTTCGTCGCTGATGGCGTCGAGCGACTTGCGCAGCAGACCGTCGTCGTCGAGTGAGCCGATGAGATACTCCATAATGTCGCGTTCTGTATCTGACAGGTCGGCCAAAGTCATCTGTTCCTTTAACTGGTCGTAGAAGGAGGTGTAGTCGCCAAAGACAAAATCTTCGCGCCCTTCAGTGGGGTCGTTGTGAAATACGGGCAGGTCTTCATCATCGCGGCCGATGGCAGCAAGGGCGTCGTCGAGTGCCGACTGACGGTCTTCACGGTCGCGCTGGCTGTCGTAATCTTCCAGGACTTCCTGTGAGTCAGGACTGTCCGTTGAGTCTGGATAGCCTTGGTAATCACCACCGTCAGTCTCGACCTCCAGAGCCGGGTTGTCGTTCATCTCGGTGTTGACACGCTCCAAGAGTTGGGTGATGGGCAGTTCCACCAATTGTGAGTACAGCAGCTGCTGTTGTGAGAAACTCTGGGCGAGTTTCTGTTCCTGTCTTTGTTCCTGTATGAGTGACGACTTCTCGTTCATCGATAGTATTCCTTCAGTTGTTCGGCCAGTGATGCCAGTTTCTCCGTGTCGTCGTTGCCATAGCGCTGCCAGATAGCTCGACAAGGCTCAGATAGGGGAAGCTCAGAAGCGCCGTGGCGTTTGAGATAAGGGTCGCAGTGGCGGAAGACTTCCAGCAGACTGACGACCTCATCGGCGGTGATGCCTATGAGGCGGGCCAACTCCTGTACCTCGGGGGTGGCCTTGACCATCGTTGCCGGTGTCAGGCGGAAATAGAGGTCGAGCACCAGTATCAGCATGACGGGCGTCAGCCGCTGTTGACCGTCAATGGGCTGCCAGTCGCGCTCCCAGGTCTCGTTCAGCTCGACACCGCTATAGAACTCATCGGCCCGTCCGAAACCCTTCATCTCACGCAGTAAGCGAACGGCACGGGTCAGCTTGCGGGGGTTGCCGCTGTAAGTCTGCCAGATACGCTCGATGCGTGGCGTGTCGAGGGTGCCTATCTGCTGCATCTTCGTGGCCAAAACCTGCGGATGGATATGCAGTTCCAAGGCGAGCGTCACCATGTTGCGGCTGTAGAGCGGTTTCACGCCTGCCGGCTTACGCAGGTAATTTTGCATCAGCAGAAGCCAATAATCGTCGTGCCATTTCTGTTTTTTTGCCATAACATTCCTTATTTGACCGCAAAGTTACGAAAAGTCGAGAAAAATACAAAATATATTTGAGCTTTTTTATGCTGAGGCGATGCGATCAAGTGCCTCCATCAGGCGACTGCGAGGACAGGCGATGTTGATGCGGATGTAGCCCTCGCCAGACTGCGGGCCGTACATCGTGCCAGGGTTTACCCAGACGCGCGCCTCCTGCAACAGATGGTCGGCATACTGCTGGGCGGTCATGCCCGTCTGCGTGATGTCGACCCACACGAGATAGGTGCCCTCCAAGGGACGGACGTGCCAGTGTAGAAGGTTCTTTGCAGCGAAATCGCAAAGTGCGGTGTAGTTGTCCCACAGGTAGAGGTTCAGCTGGTCGAGCCAGTCCTCGCTGTCGTTATAGGCAGCCTTGACAGACACGGGAGCAAAGGGGTTGACGTCGCACACTTCGTTGATGTTGATGGCGCGGTCCAGTCGGCGGCGTGTAGTAGCGTCCTGACAGATGATGTTGGCCATCTGCAGACCAGCGATGTTGAACGACTTCGACGGAGAGTTGAGGATGATGGCGTCAGGGTCGATGGTGCCCATCGGACAGAACGTGTTGTCAGGCATGACGAGCTCGCAGTGTATCTCGTCGGAGACGATGCGGACGTGGTGGCGGCGACAGATGTCGCTCATGCGTTGCAACTCATCGGCTGTCCAGACACGGCCCGTGGGGTTGTGGGGGTTGCAGAGCAGGAAGACAGTGGTCTTCTCGTCGGCACACTGTGTCTCAAAGTCAGCCCAGTCCACCTCGAAGCGGTCGTTGCTGAACCGCAATACGCTCTCGGCCACCTCGCAGCCGTTGTTGCGGATGCTGCTGAAGAAGCAGTTGTAGTCGGGCGACAGGATGAGCACCCGGGCACCAGGCATAGTGAGCGCCTTGATGGCCACCGATATGGCAGGAACCACGCCCGTAGTATAGAGTATCCATTTGCGCTCTATGTGCCACTGGTGGCGGCGCTGAAACCACGCGATGACAGCGTCATAGTAGTCGTCGCCGACAAGGGTATAGCCAAACACACCGTGCTCCAAACGCTGCTTCAGGGCCTGCTGAATGGCGGGTGCCACCTTGAAGTCCATGTCGGCCACCCACAGGGGGATAACGTCGGGCGATGGACTCTCATCCCACTTGACGCAGCCCGTGCCGCGCCGCTCCGTCAGTTCGTCAAAATCGTACCTCATAACTCATAAACTCCTAAACTCCTAACTCCTAACTCTGATGTCACAGTTATTGGGCTCTCGTACATTCTCGTCGATGGTGATCGAGCCGATAGAGTCGGCAACGATATGACCGCTGGTCGGGTTCTTGATGTTCTCGATATGCCCACGGATATCGGCCTCGACGGTAGAATACTCAAAGACACGGTCGCACATCGGGTCGAAGGTGCAGTTCTCGAGTACCAGGTTGTCGGTGTAACAGAGCAACTGCTCGCCAGCCAGATGACAATTGACAAGCCGCACGTTCTTGGAGTGCCATGCCAGATACTCGCCGTCAAGTTCGGAATCGTAGACGGTCACGTTCTCGCACTCCCAGAAAGAGTCCTTTGTCAGGATTTTGGCGTTGTGCACCTCCACGTTCTTGCAGTACTGGAAAACATACTTAGAGTCGCTCTCCAGTCCGTCGATATAGATGTTCTGCGAGAACATGAAGGGGTATGTCCCGCCGTGCAGCTTTACGTTCTTCAACCGCAGGCCGTCAACACGCCAGAACGTCTCGTCGGCATCGCAAATCTTGACGTTCTCCAGCTCCAGATTTTTCATCTCACGGAAAAACTTCGGTGCATCGATGCGTGTGTTGGTCATCTTAAGATTGTTGGTATACCAGATGGCTGATCGCGAGTCGAGGGCGAAATAGCAGTTGTCGATGACGGCGCCGTCGACGTGCCACCACGGGTATTTGCCATAGAACTTACAGCCAGAGGCTTCCATCCGCTGGCATTGCTTGATGGCGCTCTCGCCGTCGGTGATGGTGACGTTTTCCAGACGTACGTCATGGGTGGCGAACAACGGACGCTCGCCACCGAATTGTTGGTCTTTAATCAGTTGCATAGTTATTATAATTCTTTTGTTCTTGTAGCTTTCTTGGTCCGTACTTTGAAGTGGTCGAAACCCTCGCCATAGACACCGATGACGGCACTCTGTGAGACGAAGGCGTGAGGATCTACCTCGTTGATGATGCGGAATATCATGTCGCTCTGCCGGCGCTTGGCAAGCACGAAGAGCATTTTCACGTCCTTGCCAGAGTAGAAGCCCTGGGCGTCGACGACCGTACAGCCGCGGTGTGGTTCGCGGTTGATGCGATTGCCTATCTCCTGATACTTGTCGGAGATGATGAAGAACTGTACTGAGCGGCGGGCGGATTCCACGACCTGGTCGATGCAAAAGGCTGTGACATAGAGGACAACATAGCCATAGATGACCTTCTCCCAGTCGTGAAGGACAAAGTAGGAGCTGGAGATGATGATGACGTCGCAGATGAGGATAACACGGCCCAACGACACGTCACGGTACTTGTTGACGATAGCCGCAATAATGTCGGTACCGCCCGTCGAACCGTTGCTTGAAAGCCCCAGTCCCACACCGCAGCCGCAGAACACCGAGCCGATGATGGCGGCCATGAATGGCTGGTCGGCCAGCAAATGGGCGTTGTAATGTGACGACACCATGCCAATGCTCACCGTCAGAACGGTAACGGCATAAATGGTCTTCACACAGAAGCGCCAGCCTAATATGCGCAAGGCTGCCGCCAGGAGCAGACCGTTGATGACGAAATAGCTGAGTTGCACAGGAATGCCGGTAGCCCAGTAAAGGATAGATGACACACCGGCCACGCCGCCTGTAGTAATACTATTGGGCAGCAGGAACACACCCCATCCGATGGCGTAGCTCACCATGGCGATGGTGATGACGATATAGTCACGCAGCTCCTTCCCGATGTTTGCTTTTGTAATCGTTACTGTCATTGTTGTTGTCGTTTTGCCTGCAAAGGTACAAAATAAAGCTGACACCAAGAAATGAATTATAATCATTTTGTACTTTTTTATTTGTGTGTTTACCTAATTATTCGTATCTTTGCACACAAAATATAGACGAAGGAATGAAAAAACTGTATATTGAGACCTACGGATGCCAGATGAATGTGGCTGATTCGGAGGTCGTGGCGTCGGTGATGCAGATGGCGGGATATGAGCCTGCTGACGATATCGCCGTAGCGGATGCAGTGTTTCTGAACACTTGCTCCGTACGCGATAATGCAGAGCAGAAGATATACCACCGCCTGGAGGCCCTTAGCGCCGAGCGGCGCAAGCGGGGACGGCTGATTGTCGGCGTCCTGGGCTGTATGGCCGAGCGTGTGAAAGAGGAGCTCCTTGAGCGGTATGGTGCCGACCTCGTGGCCGGCCCCGATGCCTACCTGACACTGCCCGACCTTGTGGCGCAGGCGGAGAATGGGCATAAGGCTATTAATATCGAACTGTCGACCACCGAGACCTACGCGCAAGTGGTTCCTCAACGTATCGGCTTAGGACACCGGATAGGCGGCTATGTCAGCATCATGCGCGGATGTAACAACTTCTGTCATTACTGCATCGTCCCATATACCCGCGGCCGTGAGCGTAGCCGTGATGTGGAGAGCGTCTTGCGTGAAGTACGCGACCTGCGCGACCGGGGGTTCAGGGAGGTGACGTTGCTGGGACAGAATGTCAACAGCTATCATCTGCCGGACAATCCGGAATGTCCAGACTTCCCGCATCTTCTGAGACGAGTGGCTGAGGAGGCTCCTGAGATGCGGGTGCGCTTCACAACCTCACACCCGAAGGATATGAGTGACGAGACCCTGCAGGTCATTGCCGACACGCCAAATATCTGCCGGCATATCCACCTGCCGGTACAGAGTGGCAGTAACCGTATCCTCGGCCTGATGAACCGCAAGTACACCCGCGAGTGGTATATGGACCGGGTGGCTGCCATCCGTCGGATTATACCAGACTGCGGCCTCTCGACCGACATTTTTGTAGGCTACTGCTCAGAGACGGAGGAAGACCACCAGCAGTCGCTCAGTCTTATACGGGAGGTGGGTTACGACTCTGCCTTTATGTTTAAATATTCCGAGCGCCCAGGAACCTACGCCTCGAAGCACCTGCCGGACGACGTGCCGGAAGAGACGAAAATCCGCAGGCTGAATGAACTTATCGCCCTGCAGACGGAAATGTCGGCTCTTCAGAACAAGAAGGACGAAGGCCGTGAGTTCGACGTTCTTGTCGAGGGTTTCTCCAAACGTTCGCGTAGTCAGCTCTGCGGTCGCACGGAACAGAACAAGATGGTTGTATTCGACAAGGGGCAGCACCATATCGGCGAGACTGTCCGCGTACGGATCACGGCCAGTACGAGTGCTACATTATTCGGAGAAGAGGTATGAAAGAATTCCTGCAAGTGCTGAGGCGCTTCGTGCCGCCTTACAAGAAGTATCTCGTACTGTCGGTGGTGTTTAATATCCTGTCGGCAGTGCTCAATATCTTCTCGTTTGCAGCCTTGATCCCGATCCTGCAGATTCTTTTCCAGACGGGTGATGCTGATGCGGCAACCGAAATGATGGCCTGGGACTGGACCAATGCCCAAGCGGTGCTGATGAACAACCTCAACTACACCGTCAACGGACTCATCCGCGACTACGGACCGACGACGACACTGCTGTTCATCGGACTGTTTCTTGCTGTAACGACATTTCTCAAAACCGGCGCCTATTTCCTGACATCGGCCTGCATCGTGCCGATTCGTACGGGTGTCGTCCGCGACATCCGCAATCAGCTTTATCGGAAGATTACGTCTCTGCCCTTGGGCTTCTTTAGCGAAGAGCGTAAGGGAGATATCATTGCCCGCATGAGTGGCGACGTGCAAGAGGTGGAAAACTCTATTATGTCATCACTGGAAATGCTCTTCAAGAATCCCGTACTGATTATCGCCTACTTCGCAACACTGATATTCATTTCCTGGCAGTTGACACTCTTCACCCTTATCATCGTGCCTATCATGGGGTGGTTCATGGGACTGGTGGGCCGCCGTCTGAAAGCACAGTCAGTGAAGGCACAGGCACTGTGGAGTGACACTATGAGCCAAGTGGAGGAAACGCTGGGCGGGCTGCGTATCATCAAGGCCTTTTGTGCTCAGGAAAAGATGAACCAGCGCTTTGACCGCACGAACAGCGCCTATCGTGACGACCTCATGAAAGTCAACATCCGACAGTCGTCGGCCCATCCCATGAGCGAGTTCCTGGGGACGGTCATGATAGTCATTGTCCTATGGTTCGGCGGTGTTCTGGTGCTTCAGGGGCACACCATCACCGGCCCGACATTCATCTATTACATGGTGATTCTCTATAGCATCATCAATCCCCTCAAAGAGTTTTCGAAGGCGGGCTACAACATCCCCAAGGGTCTGGCATCTATGGAGCGCATCGACAAGATTCTCATGGCCGAGAATACAATCATGGAGCCTGCTCAGCCGAAGCCTATAGAGCGTTTCGAACACGAGATAGAGTTCCGTGATGTCTGGTTCGGCTATGGCGAGACCTGGGTGCTGCGCGGTATCAACCTCGTCATTCCCAAAGGGAAGACCGTTGCCATCGTCGGGCAGTCGGGCTCAGGCAAGTCGACGCTCGTCGATCTCATTCCCCGTTACTACGACGTTCAACGCGGCGAAGTACTTATCGACGGCATCAACGTCCGTGATTTGGGCATCAACGACCTGCGGCAGCTTATTGGCAATGTCAACCAGGAGGCTATCTTGTTTAACGACTCTTTCCGTAACAATATCGCCTTTGGTGTAGACTATGCGACTCAGGAACAGATAGAAGAGGCAGCACACATTGCCAATGCATACGATTTCATCGTCGCATCGGAGAAAGGGTTTGATACAAACATCGGCGACCGTGGCGGACGCCTTTCAGGCGGTCAGCGCCAGCGTGTGTCTATTGCCCGCGCCATTCTGAAGAATCCGCCCATACTCATCCTTGATGAGGCTACGTCGGCACTGGATACCGAGAGTGAGCACATGGTGCAGGAGGCCTTGGAACGACTGATGAAAACGCGTACGACGGTAGCCATCGCTCACCGCCTGTCGACCATCAAGAATGCCGACGAGATATGTGTACTCCACGAAGGACGCATCGTCGAGCGCGGGACACATGAAGATCTGTTGTCAGTTGACGGTTATTATAAAAAACTACATGAGATGCAGAGTTAATAGGCTGTTGCGCTTTTACCTGCTGACGGTGTTGGTATTCGTCGTAGCAAAGGTGGCGTTCATGCTCTTCAATGGCGAAGGACATGAATTTAGTGTGGCTGATGTCGGCCAGGTCATCTGGCACGGTCTGTCGCTAGACCTCTCTACCGCACTCTATATCCTCATCCTGCCTTTCCTGCTGACAATTATCAGCGTATGGACGCGTGTGCCGCGGTGGATACCCGCTGTCTATGATGCCGTGGTGGCCACCCTCTTTGCCCTGGCTTTCGTGGCTGATACGAGCCTCTATCCTTTCTGGGGGTTCAAGCTCGACGCCTCATGCCTGCAGTACTTGAGTACTCCCACGGAAGCCATGGCCTCCGTGTCGGTGTGGTACCTGCTGTTGCGTGGACTCGCTGTGGCACTTGTTGCAGCTGTCATTTATTGGTGCTATAGGCGTGTGACGTCAGTGGGAGAACGAGGATCCCGCGATGCGCTTAAGAATAAGTTGGCCGAGACGGCTTTTTACCTGCTGGCGATGCCTTTGATGGTCATCGGTATCCGTGGCGGACTGGACGAGTCGACCACCAATGTGGGACAGGTGTACTATTCTCCGAGGCAGTTCTTGAACCATGCGGCGGTGAATCCTGTTTTCAGTTTCTTATCGTCGATGGAGAAAACGGCTACCTATATGCCAGACTATCAGTTTATGGACGATTCAGAGTGTGAGCGGTTGGTAGCCAGTCTTTACCCGACAGAGAGCAGAGATATTGACACCTTACTGACAACACTGCGCCCCAATATCGTCGTCATATTGATGGAGAGTTGTGGAGCCATCTTCACTGGTCTGGAGGGACGTGCCGACGTGATGCCACGACTGGACAGGCTGATGCATGAGGGCGTCAGTTTCGACAGCTGTTATGCAAACTCCTGGCGTACAGACCGTGGTACGGTCTGTACCTACAGCGGCTATCCGTCTTTCCCCGTCTCATCGGTCATGAAGATGCCGTCGAAAAGCCACCTGCTGCCAGGCCTGGCAAGGACGCTGAGTGCCGAGGGTTATCAGACGAGTTACGTCTATGGCGGCGATATCAATTTTACCAATATGCGCAGTTATCTTATTGGTACTGGTTTCGAGCGGCTGACGTGGAAGAAAGATTTCTCGTCCGACGAACAGCAGACGGCAGAATGGGGCGTCAGAGATGATATTACCTTTGGGGAAGTAGCCCGCCAGATAACAACCTATACCGACCAGCACAGCCCTTTCTTCATCGGCTTTTCAACATTGTCGAGTCACGAGCCCTGGGATGTGCCGTTGAAGCAGTTTGATGATGAGGTGCTCAATTCCTTCTTCTATCTCGACAGGTGTGTTGGCCGTTTCATTGATGGCTTGCGCAAGATGCCTGCCTGGGAGAATCTGCTGGTAATCCTGCTGCCCGATCATAGTATAGACTACCGTGAGGTGGGTGTTGAAGACCCGCGCCACAATCACATACCGATGGTGTGGACCGGCGGAGCTGTCAAGACAGCGCGTCGGATCAAACAGGTTTGTAATCAGTCAGACCTGCCCGCTACACTTCTTGGACAAATGGGCGTGCCGCATGCAGACTATCGCTATAGCCGTGATGTCATGAGCGGAAATTACAAACGGCGTGTGGCTGTCCATACTTATAATAACGGTATCGCCGTCACCGACAGCACCGGCCGTGCCATCTTCGACCTCAATGCCAACCGTATGATTCAGGGCAGTGGTCCTGCTGCTGAAGAACTGATACACATAGGGAAAGCCGTGTTGCAGTCGGCGGCTTCTGATTTAAGGAACTTGCAATAAGATGAGAAAGAGATTGTTAGAGTCATATTTGTCGCCCTTGCTGGCCACTGTGGTCAACCTGTTGTTGGCCTATGTGGTCTATGCCATCGCCCGCTTAGCTTATCTGCTTGACAACTGGAGCTATTTTGCAGATAGCCTGACGGCAGAAGTTCTGCAGGGTGGACTGGTGTTTGACACGGCAGCCATTCTCGTCACAAATATTCCGTACATCATACTGATGCTGTTACCGCTACACTGGAAAGAGAACCGGTGGTGGCACCGTTTGTGTCAGACCGTCTTCGTAGCTGTCAATGGTGTGGCGCTGGCAGTCAATCTCTGTGACGCTGCTTACTTCCCCTTTACCCTTCGACGTACCACGACAACGATCTTCAATGAATTTCAGAACGAACAGAACCTGGGGGGAGTGTTGCTTACCGAGACCTTGCATCATTGGTATTTCGTCGTACTTTTCATCATTGTCGTCTATGGACTGTGGCGGCTCTATACGATGCCGCGACTACAGTCCGGCAAACTGACATGGTGGCGCTACGATATAGCGACATTGTTGTCCTTGGCTGCTGCCAGCCCATTTGTCGTGGCAGGCATCCGTGGCGGCTTTGCTACCGCCGTGCGTCCTATCACTATCAGCAATGCCAATCAGTATGTTGACCGTCCCACTGATGCCGCCTTGGTACTGAACACGCCGTTTGCCCTCTATCGCACGATAGGCAAGGCTGTCTTCACGGTGCCACAGTATTTTGATGATGAACAGCAGATGGCCAGTGTGTTTACGCCCATCCATGTACCTAACGATACGCTTCCCATGACAAAGAAGAATGTCGTTGTGCTTATCGTCGAAAGTTTTGGTCGCGAATATATAGGCGCCCTGAACAAGAGTCTGGAAAATGGACGGTATCATGGCTATACCCCAAACGTCGACTCGCTGATAAGCCTGAGTACCACTTTTGAATACTCCTTCTGTAACGGACGAAAGTCTATTGACGGTATGCCCAGTATCCTGTCGTCAATTCCCATGTTTGTTGAGCCATTCTTCCTTACGCCGGCATCAATGAACCAGGTCTCGGGCATTGCTGATTTGCTCGGCAGCAAGGGTTATGAGACGGCCTTCTTCCACGGTGCTCAGCGCGGCTCAATGGGGTTTATGGCCTTCGCACGCAAAACAGGTTTTCAGCATTATTACGGCCGTGAGGACTACGACGAGGACCCGCGCTTCGATGGTGATAAAGATTTCGACGGTATGTGGGCTATTTGGGACGAGCCTTTCCTGCAATACTACCAAACAAAGATGTCGGAGATGAAACAGCCGTTTATGACAGCTGTCTTTACCGCTTCGTCGCATCATCCCTATGAGATACCTGAAAAGTATCGCGACGTCTATCCCGAGGAAGGCATCATCATGCATAAATGCATACGGTACACTGACATGGCAATCGGAAAATTCTTCCGTGAGGCCAGCCGCCAGCCATGGTTTAAGAACACAATCTTTGTGTTGACCAGCGACCACACAAACATGAGCGACCACAATTTCTACCAAACCGACCTTGGCGGCTTCTGTTCACCTATTATTATATACGAACCTGGCAGCAACCGGCAACCAGCCATACTACCAAAGGTAGCCCAACAGATAGACATCCTGCCCACAATCATGGGACTCTTGCACTACCCGGAACCTTATTTCGCTTTCGGTATTGATGTACTTAACACGCCTGCTGAGCAAACGTGGGCGGTCAACTATCTTAATGGTATCTATCAGTATGTGAAGTACGGACACGTCCTGCAATTCGACGGTCAGACCCCCCGTGCGGTATACGCATTGCGCGACTCGATGATGCGCCACAACCTTGTTGGCCGATTCTCTCAGCAGCCGCAGATGGAACGTGAATTGAAAGCTATCATACAGCAATATATGGAACGAATGACCAATGATCGCTTAAGACCACAAAGATAAAAGATAATGACGAAAGAACAAAAGTATATCGGAGGAGCCTTTCTTCTTGGCATCACCTATCGTCTGTTGATGAGTCTACAGGGCATCGACAATGTCGACATGGGATTCTGTATGACGTTCTACCAGAACATCTTTACTCATCCCGATGCAATGCCATTCTATTTCAACTACTATCTGACGGGACTCATCGGCGGCGTCTGGCAGCTGCTTTTCGGACAGTTCGGTCTATTAGGCTTCCGTCTGCTCGAAACGATGACAATGGCGTTGGCTATATGGCTGATTTTTATTGCGTTCCGTCCGTGGCTGCCATCGCCACGGGTGTCAGCCACAGCCGTACTGCTGTCATTCCTGTTCCCATCGTTTATCGTCACCTTCCACTATGACACATTGTCGTTCCTGCTGATGGCCGTCTCGGTCTATGCGACATCACGTTATCTTCAGGGTTGTTCTCAACTGTGGCTGACTGTGGCTGGCGCGATGATTGGCATCAGTTTCTTTGCACGTATTGTCAATGGTGTACTCGGAGCATTGGTATTGTTCCCCTTGTTCTGGGGATGGCGCACGTCGCCACGGCGTGGACTTATAGCAGCAAGTTACTATGCCGGCGGTATATTGACGGGCTGTCTGCTGATACTCTCGCTGATGGGTGTTCTGGGACATCTGCCATACTTCGGCGAGGCTATCGCTGAGGCGTTTGGCACGTTTGGCGGACATGAGACGTCGCATACCTCGGCCAACCTCTTTGGGGTGTATCTCAAGAGTTACGTCAACATCGGCCTGCAGATTCTGGTGGTGGCCTTGCTAGCCCTCTATTTCGGTGATACAGGTCATCTGTCTTCTAAATTACGTATGGCGCTGCGTGTCATCATGCTTGTGGTCCTGTTCGTATTGGTACTCACCAGCCAGCCGTATCTCTCGGCCGTGGCCATCTGTACATTGATGATAGTCATCACTCCACACCCGCAGCCATTGTTGTTCTATGCTCTGGCCTGCGCTTATCTTTTCCCCTTTGGTAGCGACATTGGTATACCAGGGATCTTTCATTGGTGTGGCGGTCTGCTGATTATCCCGGCAGCCTGCTGCTACAAGAAGCTGACCAGTCAATGGCAGCGCACGGTTACGGGCTTGTTAGGATTGGCGATAGCCCTGAATATGCTATACAAAATGGGTGTTTCCGCCTATGGTGAGGACTATTCGCGAATAAAGACTTTCACTCAGGCGCTCCCAGGTACGCTTAACACGTTGACGGATGCCGACCGTGCTGAGCGATACCGCAATGAGGTGGCGCGTATCCGTCAATATGCTGCCGACAATAACCTGTTACTGGTTGCCAATCAGGCCTCGGAAATCTATTATGCAACGGGGTTACTGCCTTTTACTGGCAATACGCAGATGGGAACATATATGGGTGAAACGCTCATTAAGCGTCTTGACAGACAGCATGCGTGTTATAACCGTCTGCCGCTGATAGCGTTTATCAAACGTGGCCATTATACCGATGACATGGAGGAGTTCCGTCAAGTGTTGCGTCCGTGGATGACCAAACAGGGCTACCAGTCTGTCTATAGCGACGACGATCTTGAATTGTTTACAACAAAAATCCTGATACACGAATAAAAAACAACTGATAATAATACAATGAATAAGAAAGACGAACTGAAACAACAGATTCTGGAACTGACGCGCCAGTATTATCACGAAGTTCATGAGCCTAAGACGGCTTTCGTTCCCGGTGAAACACGTGTCAATTATGGCGGCCGCTTTTTTGACGACGCTGAAATGGTGAATCTTGTCGATGCATCGCTCGACTTCTGGTTGACGGCAGGACCTTGGGCTCATAAGTTTGAAACGCGCTTGGCACAGTGGCTGGATGTGAAATATTGCTCGCTTTGTAACTCCGGGTCGTCAGCCAATCTGTTGGCATTTAACGCTTTGACAGCCCCGGAGCTGGGTGATCGCCAGGTTCGTCGTGGTGATGAGGTGATAACCGTTGCCGCAGGCTTTCCCACGACAGTGGCTTGTATCGTTCAGTACGGCGCCGTCCCTGTATTTGTTGATATGAATGTTGAAGAGGGAAATATCGACACCGCCCAGCTTGAAGCAGCTTTCTCTCCGCGGACAAAGGCTGTCATGATAGCTCATAGTCTGGGAAATCCTTTCAATTTGCAGGCTGTCGTTGATTTCTGCCGCAAACACAACCTATGGCTCGTCGAGGATAACTGTGATGCTCTCGGCTCAGAATATTATATCGATGGCGCGTGGCGTAAGACAGGTACGATAGGTGATATCGGCACGTCGTCTTTCTATCCGCCCCACCACATGACGATGGGCGAAGGTGGTGCCGTCTATACCAATAATGCCGAGCTGCATAAATATGTCAATAGCTATCGCGACTGGGGACGCGACTGCTGGTGTGTCGGTGGTGTCGACAATACTTGTGGCTGCCGCTTCACCGGACAGTTCGGACAGTTGCCGGCAGGCTATGATCATAAGTATGTTTACAGCCATCTGGGTTACAACCTGAAAGCGACCGATCTGCAGGCAGCCATCGGCTGTGCACAGCTTGAGAAACTTGACTTCATCGTTCAGCGTCGTCGCGAGAATTTTGATATGATGTACAGCGGACTGCAAGATGCTCGCGGACTGCTGCTGCCTGAACCGCAGAAGAACAGCCGGCCAAGCTGGTTTGGTTTCTTCATTACGGTGAAAGAAGATGCCGGCTACACCCGCAATGAACTAACAAGCTATCTTGAGGAACATAAAGTCCAGACGCGTAACCTCTTTGCCGGTAACCTGCTCCGACATCCGGCGTTCGAGCAGTACCACGAAGGTGTTGACTATCGTGTCATTGGGAAACTGACTGTTACCGACCGCATCATGCGCGATTCTTTCTGGCTAGGCCTCTATCCTGGCATGACTGAGGAGCGCCTACAGTATATGATAAAGACGATTAAGGATTTCACCAACAAATAATATACTATGAAAGTTGTATTGCTAGCCGGTGGCTTTGGCACTCGCATCAGCGAGGAGTCGATGTTCAAACCCAAGCCGATGATAGAGATTGGCGGTATGCCTATCTTATGGCACATCATGAAGGAATATTCCTATTATGGTCATAACGAGTTTATTATCTGTGCAGGTTACCGCCAGGAGTATATCAAGGAATGGTTTGCTAACTATTTCCTGCATAACTCTGACGTCAGTTTCGACTTTCGAGGGGGGCATAATGAGATGACTGTTCATGAGAGTCATCTGGAGCCATGGAAAGTCACTATCGTCGACACTGGCTACAATACACTGACAGGCGGACGTATCAAGCGCATCCAGAAATATGTCGGCGATGAACCGTTCTTCATGACCTACGGCGATGGTGTCTGCGATGTCAACATCAACACATTGCTCGACTTCCATCGCCATGAGGGGAAATTGGCTACGTTGACCGCTGTTATTCAGGCTCAGGAGAAAGGAGTGCTCGATATCGACGAGGCAAATTCTGTGCGTTCCTTCCGTGAGAAACGTGCCTCTGACGGTCAGCCCATTAATGCCGGTTATATGGTGCTACAGCCAGAGGTGTTTGACTATATTGAGGGCGACAACACCGTCTTTGAAAAGGGACCGTTGATGAAACTGGCCAAGGAGGGACAGCTGAAGTCTTATGTTCATCATGGCTTCTGGCAGTGTATGGATAATGTTCGCGAGCGTGACTTCCTGGAAAATCTTTTGCGTACAGGTAAAGCACCGTGGAAGAAGTGGGAGCGTGTCGTCCCCCGTCAGCGTTAACCTTAATATAAAAACTGCAAATTATTTGGTAATGTCAGGGGAAATGATTATTTTTGCAAAATTAATCTATCCCTATGTCAAACTTAAACAAGATATTTGCAGAGACATTCCGTGGACGTCGTGTGCTGGTAACGGGGCATACGGGGTTTAAAGGATCGTGGCTTTGCATCTGGCTGAACGAGTTGGGAGCTGAGGTGACAGGCGTGGGTCTGGAACCTTATTCAGAACGTGACAATTTTGTGCTTTCAAATATAGGCAAGCGCCTGAAGGCTGATATCCGTGCTGATATCCGTGATGGCAAGCGTATGGCAGAGATTATGGGTGACTGCCAGCCAGAGGTTGTGTTTCATTTGGCTGCCCAACCCTTGGTGCGTCTTAGTTACGAACAGCCGGTAGATACCTACGAGACCAATGTCATGGGAACCATCCATGTGATGGAAGCCATCCGCCGTACCGACAGCGTGCGCGTGGGCGTGATGATTACCACTGACAAATGCTATGAGAACCGTGAGCAGATATGGGGATATCGCGAGGATGAGCCTATGGGTGGCTATGATCCCTATTCCTCGTCAAAAGGCTGTGCCGAACTGGCCATCAGTTCGTGGCGTCGCTCGTTTTTCAATCCCGCCGACTACGGAACGAAACATCATGTCAGTCTGGCGAGTGTACGAGCCGGTAATGTCGTTGGTGGCGGCGACTGGGCCAAGGACCGCATCGTCCCCGACTGTATCCGCGCCTTAGAAGCCGGCCGGCCTGTCAATATCCGGAGCCCGCATGCTGTCCGTCCTTGGCAACATGTGCTTGAACCTTTGAGCGGCTATATGCTGCTTGCTGCCAAAATGCTCAAGGAACCGACGGCCTACTGCGAGGGCTGGAACTTCGGACCACGTGCCGAGAGTATCACTCCGGTATGGGATGTGGCTACGAAGATGATTCATTATTATGGCAGTGGGGAGTTGTGCGACGCCTCCGATCCTAATGCCTTGCATGAAGCCAACTTGCTGATGCTTGACATCAGTAAAGCGCGCGTTCGCCTGGGCTGGGAGCCTCGTACCAATATTGACGATTGCTGCCGTATGACAGCCGAATGGTATCGTCGTTACCGTACGGAGGATGTGTATCAGCTCTGCGTTGAACAGATAAATCAGTTCTTAGGATGAAGTGTATTGTCACTGGAGCCACCAGTTTCTTAGGACGTGTGCTGATAAATCGTCTGCTGAAGGATGGACACCACGTTGTAGCAGTCTGTCGTCATGGTGCTTTGTCGATAGAGACGCTGCCTGTTGGTGTTGAGGTGGTTTTGGCTGATATGAACGAGTACGGTGACTTGAATCACGCCGTGTCGCAGGCTGATGTCTGGGTCAACTTAGCTTGGGGAGGCACGGGACATAGTGGTCGTGATTCCGAAGAGATACAGCAGACTAACGTTATTTATTCGACAGCCGCTATGTCCTGTGCCGACAAAATGGGATGTCGACTTTTTGTGGAGACCGGATCACAGGCCGAATATGGCATTGTTAACACTGTCATTCAAGAGGCGACGCCCTGTCATCCTTTTTCTGCTTACGGTAAAGCTAAACTTGAGGTAAAAGAACGACTGACAGAACTCTCGGCCACACTAGGCATCAAATACCTCCATCTGCGCATCTTCAGTCTCATTGGCGAAGGTGATCATCCCTGGACGCTTGTCATGAGTTGCATTGACCGCATGTTGCGTCATGCGCCCATACAACTGTCGTCCTGCACCCAGTATTGGAACTTTCTCTATGTCGGCGATGCTGCCGAACAGATTGTCAGGCTCTGTGAGTATGCTCTCTCCAACGACGATTTCACTCACGACGTTTTCAATATAGCGTCCGACGATACGAGACCGCTTAAAAACTTCGTTGACGAGATGTACCACCTGACAGCGTCACACAGTCAGCTGTTGTACGGGGCTATCCCGCAACAACATGTTGTGTCGCTGCAACCCGACATTACAAAACTGCGACAGACAATCGGCTTGGTCTCTACAACGCCGTTTGCCGATGTCATCCAAAGAATAATACATACGCTATATAATGATAAAGGTAAGTGACTTCATCTTTCAGCATCTGGTAACACGCCATCACATCCGTCACTGTTTCTTAGTGACGGGTGGGGGAGCGATGCACCTTGACGACTCTATTGGTCACACTATAGGACTCGACTATATTTGTAATCATCATGAACAGGCATCAGCCATCTGTGGAGAAGGCTATTATCGTGCAAGTGGACAACTGGCAGTCACCTGTGTCACGACAGGACCGGGCGGCACTAATGCCATTACCGGCGTGTTGGGACAATGGCTCGACTCTATTCCTGGATTATATATTTCAGGACAGGTAAAACAGTCGACCACCATCGCTGCCTGCCCAGAGTTGCCACTACGCCAGCTGGGCGACCAGGAGGCTGATATCAAAAGTATGGTGCAGGCTATTACAAAATATTGTGTCACCATCACCGATGTGCATGATGTGAAATATGAACTCGACAAGGCTATAGCCATTGCGTTGAATGGTCGCCCCGGTCCTGTATGGATAGACGTTCCGCTTGACATCCAAGGTGCGTATGTTGAGGAGTCGGAATTGCGAGAGTTTGATCCTGCCGAGCTTGTCGATCCTTTTGATCATGAGGTGGTAGACAGGCAATTACAACAGCTGGTAGATCGTTTGCAAGAGGCCAAGGCACCTGTCATTTACGTTGGTAATGGCGTCAGACTGGCTGGTCGTACAGAGCAGTTTGTGCGGTTGGCTGAGCAATGGGGCGTACCTGTCGTGACGGCTATCAGCGGCAGCGACCTGCTATGGTACGACCATCCGCTGTATTTCGGTAAGCCTGGCATCTGCGGTGACCGTATCGGCAATATTATGGTGCAGAACAGCGACCTTCTCATTATCATGGGTACTCGGTTGAGTATCCGTCAGGTGAGTTACGCTTACGAACTCCTGGCGCCAAAAGCCTACAAAGTGATGATTGATGCTGATGCTGCCGAGATGGAAAAGCCGACGCTCGCCATCGACTTGAAGATACATGTTTCGCTTGATGAGGCTATCGACAAACTGCTGGCCATAAAAGTCCCAACGCTCGATATCAGCCAATGGCGGGAGTGGGGACGTGACATAGAACGGCAGTTGCCGACACTCTTCGATGATAATCCTGACAGCGAGGGATATACCAACAGCTATCGCTTTGCCGATGAACTGTTTCGCCAGCTTCAAAGTGGCGATGTGGTCGTAACGGGCAATGGTACGGCTTATACCTGTACATACCAGGCGATGAAGGTTAAGGAGGGCGTACGCGTCTTTGCCAACCAAGGCTGTGCAGCAATGGGCTACGGATTGCCTGCTGCTATCGGTGCCTGTGTCAGTCAACAAGGTTTGGACGGACGTACCGTCTGTGTGACAGGCGACGGCTCTATCCAGATGAATCTTCAGGAGTTGCAGACATTGGTCACCTATCGGCTTCCGCTGAAAATTTTCGTCATCGAGAACGAGAGCTACCTGGCTATTAAGACCACGCAGAAGTCGTTCTTTAAGGGCCGTTTCACAGGTAGTAATCCGGCTAGTGGCGTTGTCTGTCCTGATCTCTCAAAGTTAGCTGCCGCATATAGCATTCCATATTTCAGCATTAGCGAGAATGGTCAGGCGCTGACCGATGCTATCAGCCGCACACTTGCTACCGAAGGTCCTGTTATCTGCGAGGTACACATGCACCCGGAACAGACTCTTTTCCCGAAGTCAGCGTCGTTTATGGATAAGGAAACAGGACGTATGTCATCGGCACCGTTAGAGAAGATGGCTCCCTTTATGCCCGACGAACTGCAACAAAAGTGCATCTATCAACTTGACGATTAAAGACATCATACAGAAATTCTACGGCGTGGTCGACAGTCAGTTCCTACGTTTCGTACTCGTTGGCGGTCTGAACACTGCCTTTGGCGTGGGTGTCTACTGTCTGGCCATTCTTATTGGGCTGCCCTATTTCATTGCGACACTGGTAAGTAACGTGTTAGGTGTCCTTTTTAATTTCGTGACCACGGGAAATCTCGTGTTTCACAACGGCAATCCTCGTCTCATCTTCCGGTTTGTGGCCTGCTATGTTGTCGTCTACTTCGTCAATACCGGGGTTGTAAAACTCTTCTTGATGAGCGGGCTCAACAGCTATTGGGCTGGTATTGTCGCCACCCCCGTCGTCGCTTTATGTTCCTATTTCTTATTGAAACGATTTGTATATAATACATGAAGAAAATAAGTATTGTTACCCCGTGCTATAACGAGGAGCCCAACGTCAGAGAGCTGTATACGCAGGTAAAGGCGCAGTTTGACCGTTTAAGCAACCGTTATGACTATGAACATATCTTCATCGACAACGCATCAACAGACAATACTGTTGGCGTGTTGAAAGAACTGGCAGCAGAGGATCGTCGGGTCAAAATTATTATGAATGCCATGAATTTTGGCCATATCCGTTCACCTTTCTATGGGCTGTGCCAAGCCACTGGAGACGCCGCCATGCTGGTCGTGGCCGATCTTCAAGATCCCCCCGAACTGATACCGCAGTTCCTGGAGCAGTGGGAAGCTGGCCATCGCGTGGTTATCGGCGTGAAGAACAAGAGCAAGGAGAATCCCCTGATGTACGGTCTGCGCACGGCCTTTTATAAGATTATCAAGGCCATCAGTGAGACCCGTCAGGTGGAGAACTTCACCGGCTTCGGCCTCTATGACCAGTCGTTCATCAAGTTGCTTCGGCAGATTGACGACCCCTATCCCTATATGCGCGGCCTGGTGGCAGAGTATGGTGGCGACTTAGGTGAGGTGTTCTTCACGCAGCCGAAGCGTCTGCATGGTAAGACGAAGAATAATTTCTATACGCTTTACGATATGGCTATGCTGGGCTTTGTCAACCATTCGAAAGTTCCTCTCCGTATGGCCAGCTTCCTTGGTTTCATCTGCAGCGGCATCAGTCTTCTGGCAGCTCTCGTCTATCTCGTGTTGAAACTCTGTTTCTGGGACTCTTTC
>JAFUTI010000004.1 GCA_017471465.1 Prevotella sp.
GCTGCAGACCGTAGGCAGAGGGTACCGCGATGTGGAGAGATTCCGCATTGCAGTGCTTTTCTTCTATGGTGGATTGACCTTGCATAAAGACTACCTTGTGTTAAATTCGTTAAGTTAACTCACACTAAATCCTGTAGAACCAGTTTTTTAAAAGTTTGTAATTCGTGGCGGCCCATCCGTGAGGACGAGCCGCCACCGCTTTTGATGAATTCACGACACTATTTTTTCAAAGAATTTTTTTAATTGTCGTTTTGTCGTCACTCCGCCATAACCAACAGTAAACCAAATAGTTATAAAGTGACGACAAACATAGGCGTGACGACACACAATAAATTTTTGCACAATCAGCGGGCGCGAGAGAAAAATTTCGCGGCGTGACAGAAAAAAATATAGGCGTGAGAGAAAAATTTCGCGGCGTGAGAGGACGCCAGATTTGTCGTCACTCTGCATTTTGCCGTCACTCTGTAACATACTGATATTTAACTAGTTAACTTGACCGTGACGACAAAAAGGCAAAAAACATTTTTCCCCGTTCTTAGGATAAAAAAAGTTGATATAGTCAACGGCGTTGCTACGGGTTTACAACGATCCACAAGCAGCAGTCCTTTTTGCATATTTATAGCACCAAAAATGTATATTTGCTGGTTTTTTGTTGCAAATATACACTTTTTGTGCTTTTTCTTTGGCTATTCCGTCAAAAATGAATAATTTTGCGGCCGATTTTGAGAAAGTATAGTAACAGACCACATAAAAGTACAGTAACAAACCACATAAAAGTATGGCAGAACAATTAGAAGTGAAGGAGCTCGACCAGGTGGTCGTCCGCTTCTCAGGTGACTCCGGCGACGGCATGCAGCTGGTCGGAAACATCTTTTCTACGGTCAGTGCCACCGTTGGTAACGGCATCTCCACATTCCCCGACTACCCTGCGGACATCCGCGCCCCGCAAGGTTCGCTGACGGGTGTCTCGGGTTTTCAGGTTCACATCGGTGCGGGCAAGGTCTATACCCCTGGCGACAAGTGCGACGTGCTGGTGGCTATGAACGCCGCAGCGCTGAAGACGCAGTACCGCTATGCCAAGCCGCAGGCAACGATCATCATCGACACCGACTCCTTCGGTCCGAAGGACCTGGAGAAGGCGCAGTTCCAGACGGAGGACTATCTGTGCGAGATGGGCATCGACCCCGACCGCGTCATCCAGTGCCCGCTGACGACGATGGTGAAACAAGCGCTCATGCCGACCCCCCCTTCGGCCCCCGAGGGGGCCACAAAAGTTGGCAAGAGTAATGAAGCCCCCTCGGGGGCAGTAGGAGGGGTCAGCATGGATATGAAGTCAGTTTTGAAGTGCCGCAACATGTTCGCCCTGGGACTCGTCTGCTGGCTCTTCGACCGCGACCTGGAGCTGGTGAACAACTTCCTGCGTGAGAAATTTGCCAAGAAGCCTGCCATCGCCGAGGCCAATATCAAGGTCATCCAGGCCGGCTGGGACTACGGTCACAACACCCACTCGTCGGCTGTCAACGTCTACCGTGTCGAGTCGAAAGAGAAGACACCGGGACGCTATATGGACATCACCGGCAACAAAGCGACGGCCTACGGCTTTATCGCTGCCGCCGAGAAAGCCGGTCTGAAGCTCTATCTCGGCTCCTACCCCATCACGCCGGCCACCGACGTGCTCCACGAACTGTCGAAGCACAAGTCGTGCGGTGTCATCACCGTGCAGTGCGAGGATGAGATCTCGGGCTGCGCCTCAGCCCTCGGCGCCTCGTTTGCCGGCGCACTGGGCGTGACGTCGACCTCCGGTCCCGGCATCTGCCTGAAGAGCGAGGCCATGAACCTCGCTGTCATCATGGAGCTGCCGCTCGTCGTCCTCGACGTCCAGCGCGGCGGTCCTGCCACGGGTCTGCCCACGAAGTCGGAACAGACAGACCTGCTGCAGGCCCTCTTCGGACGTAACGGCGAGAGTCCCATGCCGGTGATGGCTGCCACCAGTCCTACCGACTGCTTCGACGCCGCCTACCAGGCCAGTAAGATTGCCCTGGAGCACATGACGCCCGTCGTGCTGCTCACCGACGCCTTCGTGGCCAACGGCTCCGGCGCCTTCCGCCTGCCCGAGATGGCCAAGCTCGACCCCATCAACCCGCCCTACGTGCCCGAGGAACTGAAGGGCAAGTGGACACCCTATATGCGTGCCGAGAACGGCACCCGCTACTGGGCTGTCCCCGGCCGTGAGGGCTTTGCACATATCCTCGGCGGACTGGAGAAGGACTCCAATACCGGTGCCATCTCGACGAACCCCGAGAACCACGACCTGATGACGCGTCTGCGCCAGCAGAAGATAGCCAACATCCAGGTGCCCGACCTCGAGGTGGAGGGCGACGTCGAGGATGCCGACCTGCTCATCGTGGGCTTCGGTTCCACCTACGGTCATCTCCACTCGGCGATGGACGAACTGCGCGCAGCAGGTAAAAAAGTGGCTCAGGCCCACTTCAAGTACCTGAACCCGCTGCCTAAGAACACGGATGAAGTGCTCGCTAAATGTAAAAAGGTGGTAGTGGCCGAACAGAACATGGGTCAGCTCGCCGCCTACCTGCGCATGAAGGTCGACGGTTTCGTACCCTACCAGTTCAATCAGGTCAAGGGCCAGCCGTTCGTGGTAGAAGAGTTAGTCAACGCATTCGAAGAAATTCTAAAGAAGTAAACAACTATGGCATATACAGCACAAGATTTTAAGAAAGGCCAGCCTCGCTGGTGTCCGGGGTGCGGCGACCACTTCTTCCTGGCTTCACTCCATAAGGCTATGGCCGAGATCGGCGTAGCCCCTGAGAACGTGGCAGTCATCTCGGGTATCGGCTGCTCCAGCCGTCTGCCCCACTATATGGCTACCTACGGCATGAACACCATCCACGGACGTGCCGCCGCCATCGCCACCGGCGCGAAGGTGGCCAACCCCGCCCTCACCATCTGGCAGGTCTCTGGCGACGGCGACGGCCTGGCCATCGGCGGCAACCATTTCATTCATGCCAACCGTCGTAACATCGACCTGAACATGATCCTGCTGAACAACCGCATCTACGGTCTGACGAAGGGTCAGTACTCGCCCACCTCACCCCGTGGCTTCGTGTCGAAGTCCTCACCCTACGGCACCGTCGAGGATCCGTTCCGTCCCGCCGAACTCTGCTTCGGTGCCCGCGGCCACTTCTTCGCCCGTTGTGTGGCTACCGATGCCAAGGGAACAGTAGAAGTGCTGAAGGCGGCCTACGAGCACAAGGGCGCCAGCGTCACCGAGGTGCTGCAGAACTGCGTCATCTTCAACGACCACTGCCACGACATCGTCTACAACAACGAGGGCCGACGGAAGAACGCCATCTACGTGCGCCACGGCGAGAAGCTCGTCTTCGGCGAGAACAACGAGTACGGACTGGTGCAGCAGGGCTTCGGCCTGAAGGTGGTGGAGATCGGCAAGGACGGCTACACGCTGGACGACGTCCTCACCCACGATGCCCACTGCGAGGACAACACCCTGCAGCTGAAGCTCGCCCTGATGTCGCCGGAGAATGGCTTCCCCATCGCCCTTGGTGTCATCCGCGACGTCGACGCTCCCACCTACAACGACGCTGTCTACGCACAGCTCGAGGAGGTCTCGGCCCAGAAGAAATACCACAACTTCACGGAGTTGCTTGAAACTAACGACATCTGGGAGGTAAAATAGCATGTTTCATATTTACGAAGGATTCCACTTGGTTGACGCATACCACAAGATGCGTCACCAGCGTAAGTATCACCCTGCCGACGGCACGAAACGTGCCTTGAAGATACTGCTTGTTGCGCTTGTCACACTTCTGCTCTGGAACATGCCGGCAGAATGGTTCGGCATCAAGGATCTGACGGTCATCCAGCAGCGCATCATCGCCATCTTCGCCTTTGCCACCCTGATGTGGGTGCTCGAGGTGGTGTCGTCGTGGGCCACATCGGTGGCCATCATCGTGCTGATGCTCCTCTTCACAACCGACAGCGGCATCCTGCCGATGGTCAACGAGGAGGAGGTAGGCAAGTTGCTCAGCTACAAAGGGGTGATGGCGACGTTTGCCGACCCCGTCATTATGCTGTTCATAGGCGGTTTCGTATTAGCCATCGCCGCCACGAAGACCGGTCTCGACGCCCAGCTGGCAAAAGTACTGCTGAAGCCGTTCGGCACGAAGAGTGAGATGGTGCTGCTGGGCTTCCTGCTCATCACGGGCCTCTTCTCGATGTTCGTCAGCAACACGGCTACGGCAGCTATGATGCTGACATTCCTGACGCCCGTGTTCCGCCAGCTGCCCCCTGAGGGCAAGGGCCGCATCGCCCTGGCCATGAGCATCCCCGTAGCCGCCAACCTCGGCGGTATGGGTACGCCCATCGGCACACCGCCGAACACCATTGCCCTGAAATACCTGAACGACCCTGAGGGCCTGAACCTCGGCCTGGGCTTCGGTCAGTGGATGATGTTCATGTTCCCGCTGGTGCTGGTGCTGCTGTTCATCAGCTGGCGCATCCTGCTCAGGATGTTCCCCTTCACGCAGAAGACCATTGAGCTGAACATCGAGGGCGGCATGAAGAAGGGCTTCCACGCCAATGTGGTCATCGTCACCTTCTTCCTCACGGTAGTCCTCTGGCTGCTCGACCGCGTAACGGGCATCAACTCCTACACCGTCGCCATGATACCCTTCATGGTGTTCGCCCTGACAGGTGTCATCAACAAGCGCGACCTGGAGCAGATTAACTGGTCAGTCATCTGGATGGTGGCCGGCGGCTTTGCACTGGGCTACGGCCTCAACGCCTCCGGACTGGCAGCCAACGCCGTGGAGAGCATACCCTTCGGCGAGTTCTCGCCCCTGCTCATCCTACTGCTTGGCGGTGCCATCTGCTACACACTGTCGAACTTCATCTCAAACTCGGCGACGGCAGCGCTGCTCATGCCTATCCTCGCCATCGTCTGCGGCGCTATGGGCGACAAGCTGGCACCTATCGGCGGCACGCCCACCGTACTCATCGGCGTCGCCATTGCTGCCTCGTCGGCTATGATCCTGCCTATCTCCACGCCGCCGAACGCCCTGGCCTTCGCCACCGGCTTCGTCAAGCAGAACGACATGGCCAAGATGGGCATCATCATGGGTGTCATCTCGATGGTGCTGGGCTTCGGCCTGGTCTACCTCATGGGTACGCTCCACTTCATCTAAGACACAGTCCAGAACAGAAATAGCGTATGAGATACGGTATCATTACGGCCATTGGCTGTTGCCTCTTGGCTGTCAGTTGCAGTAAGAAACAGAAAGACGTAGAGAAAGCCCCGACACGGGTGAAGACTGAAGTAGCAAGCACCACTGCTGACAACGAGGGGCAGACTTATGTGGGCATCGTGGAGGAACGTGAGGCTACGGCTGTCAGCTTCACTGGCATGGGCGTTGTGAAGCGTGTGCTGGTCGGCGAGGGACAAGCCGTCGGCCGTGGACAGCTGTTGGCAGAGATGGACGACACACAGGCCCGCAACCTGCTGAGCGGTGCCGAGGCACAGATGGCTCAGGCCAACGATGCCCTGGAGCGTTACCAGATGCTGCACGACAACGGTTCACTGCCCGAGGTGCAATGGGTGGAGATACAGAGCAAGGTGGCACAGGCCCGATCGCAGCTGGAGGTAGCCCGGAAGAATCTGGCCGACTGCCGGCTGGTGGCACCCGTCAGCGGCATCGTCGGGCACAAAATGGTTGGGGCGGGCGAGACGGCCCTGCCCTCACAGGCCGTTGTGAACATCCTTGACATCAGTACGGTGAAAGTCAAGGTGGCAGTGCCTGAGGCAGAGATTGGCAGCATCACGGCTCACACGCCATCGGAGATTTTGGTGGAGGCTATCAACAGCCGTTGCGGAGGGGGACATATAGAAAAAGGTGTAACGGCCGATGCGCTGACACATACCTACGATGTACGGATTAACGTGCAGAACACGGAGCGCAAGTTGCTGCCGGGCATGGTGGCGAGCGTTCAGTTCAAGACCGCCCCAAGCCCCTCCCAAGGAACGGATGTCCAGATACCAGTAACAGCGGTGCAGAAGAATGTAGACGGCACGCTCTTTGTCTGGACTGTCGAGAAAGACAGCACCGTCCACAGGAAATCCGTTCAGATAGGCACGACCCAGGGCCGCTCGGCGACGAACGAGACGGTGGGCTTGTCCAAGAACCGCATCGCCATCACCAGCGGCATTGAGAACGGTCAGCGCATCGTGACCGAGGGATATCAGAAACTGAGTGAAGGAACAAAAGTGATATTTTAGTTGAGGGTTAAGAGTTGGGAGTTATGAAACAGATGACCTGGCTCCGCTGGCCACTGGAGCACTATTCCATATCGCTGCTCATCATACTGATACTGTTTGTGATGGGCATCTACGGCATGTACGTGATGCCGAAAGACGAATTTCCGCACGCCACCATCCGCCAGGGTGTGGTGGTTGCCGTCTATCCCGGCGCTACCAGCGAAGAGGTGGAACAGCAAGTGGCCCGCCCGCTGGAACGCTACCTCTTTACTTACGGCGAGGTGAACCGCACGAAGACCACCACCACCTCGCAAAACGGTCTGTGCATCGTGATGGTCAGACTGAACGACGACGTAAACAACAAGGACGAGGTGTGGAGCAAAATCAAGCATGGGCTGAACACCTTCAAGTCGGCACTGCCCGCCGGTGTGCTGGCGGTGGTCGTCAACGATGACTTTGGCAACACCTCTGCCCTGCTCATCGCCGTGGAGAGCGGACAGCGCAGCTATCGCGAACTGAAAGACTACTCTGACCGCCTCAGCGACCGTCTGCGTCGCATCCCCTCTGTTGCCAATGTGAAGATGTTCGGCGAACAGAAGGAACAGATAACGCTCTATGTGGACCGTCAGCGCCTGCAGGCCTACGGCATTGGCCAGCAGATGCTCTTCAGCCGTTTGCAGGCCCAGGGCATCACCACCATGAGCGGCAGCATCAGCGACGATGACCAGCAGGTGCCTATCCATATAGCACCGACGGAGAACAGCGTCGAGGAGATAGCCAACCAGATTATCTTCTCCGACCCCGTCAGCGGAAAGGTGGCGCGGGTCCGCGACGTGGCCCGTGTGGTGCGTGAGTACGACACCCAGAGCAGCCGTATCGAACAGGAGGGGCATCCCTGTGTGCTGCTGTCGATGGAGATGACGCCCGGCAACAACGTGGTGCAATATGGCGAGGAGGTGGAGCGTGTGCTCAGCAGTTTCGCTGCCGAGGAGCTGCCCGACGACGTCACCATCACCCGCATCGCCGACAAGCCGAAGGTGGTGGCGCTGAGCGTCAGCAATTTCTTGCGCGACCTCATCATCTCGATGGTCATCATCATCCTCGTGATGATGGTGCTCTTCCCGCTGCGCTCAGCCATCGTGGCCTCGATCACCATCCCGCTGAGCACGTTTGTCTCGGTAGCCATGATGTATATGATGGGCATCGAACTGAACATCGTGACGCTGGCGGCACTCATCGTGGTGCTGGGTATGATTGTCGATAACGCCATCGTCGTCATCGACGGCTATCTGGAATACCTCGGCAAGGGCTACGACCCCAAGGATGCTGCCGTCGAGTCGTCACGCCAGTACTTCATGCCGATGATGCTGGCCACGCTCTGCATCTGTGCCATCTTCTACCCCTTCCTCATCACGATGAAAGGCGTGTTCCACGACTGTCTGGAGGACTTCCCCATTACCATCACCATCAACCTGATGGTGTCACTGCTGCTGGCCGTAACAGTGATTCCGTTCTTGGAAGTAAAAATCATCAAGCCGGGCAAGGTGAGTACGAATGGGAATGTCATCACCCACTGGGTACAGCGCACCTACAACCACGTGCTCGACTGGACGTTCGGTCATCCCTGGCTAACCATCGGCGGCGGCATCGGCGTCATCCTGCTGTCGTGCCTCATCCTGCCGACACTGAAGATCCGTCTGTTCCCCTACGCCGACCGCGACCAGTTTGCCGTAGAGATATTCCTGCCTGAGGGTAAGGGCATGGCCGAAACCACTGTGGTGGCGGATTCTGTCCGCCACATCCTGGAGAACGACGAGCGCATCACGGGCATCACCAGCTTCATTGGCTGCTCGTCGCCCCGCTTCATGGATGCCTACGCCCCACAGATGGCCGGCAAGAACTATGCACAGTTCATCGTCAACACGAAGTCGGACAAGGCGACGCTCGACCTCTTGGCCGACTATCAGCCCCGACTGAGCGAGGCTTTCCCCAATGCCTACGTCAAGTTCAAGCGGCTGGACTATCTGGAGGTCAATGAACTGGAGTATCGCTTCTATGGCGACGACCTCGACTCGCTGCACACCGTGGCCGAACGGCTGATGGTGCGTATGCGGGAGATGCCGGAACTGGAGTGGGTACACACCGACTACCTGCAGCCTTATCCTATCATTAATGTGGAACTCGACCCCGTCGCGTCAGCCCAACTGGGTGTCACACGCGCCACGGCCGCACTGGCACTGAGCGCCACGTCGAGCGACCTGCGAGTGGGACAGATCTGGGAGGGCGACTATGAGTTGCCCATCGTGGTTCGTGACAACAGCGACATGACCTACTCCGACATCGAGAACTTAGGTATCGCCACGCCTGTCAGTATGGTGTCGGCAGGGCTTACCAGTTCGAATAAGACCGTGCCGCTGCGTCAGATTGCCAAAGTCGGTCCGCAGTGGAGCGAGAGCCGCATCCTGCATCGGGGCGGTGAACGCTGTATCACGGTGACAGCCCAGTTTGCGCAGGGTGTCTACACCTCGCCCGTCGAGCAGCGCATCGCCAAGATCATGCAGGAGGAAATCGATATTCCTCAGGGCGTACGGTGCGAAGTGGGCGGTGAGATAGAATATGGTGATGAGGCACTCCCACAGATTTTCTGGGGTATCGTCATTGCCATGATTATCGTGTTCTTCTTCCTGCTGTTCAACTTCAAGAAGTACGGCATCACACTGGTCTGCATGGCTGCCCTCGGCCTGATGATTCCCGGAGCGCTGATCGGCCTGGGACTGATGAACCGTGCCCTCGGCCTGACCTCCATCTTCGGACTCATCACCCTGATGGGAATGATCATGCGTAATGAGATTCTGATTTTCGAACATGCCATCAATCTTCTTAGAGGTAAGAGGTTAGAGGTGAGAGGTGAGAACTCTCCACTCACCACTAAAGATTACAACGAAGCCGTGCGCCAGGCGGCCTACGATGCCGGCAAGCGCCGTATGGTGCCTATCTTCCTCACCACCGCCACGACAGCTGTCGGTGTGGTGCCGATGATCATTGCCCAGAGTTCGTTCTGGATGCCCGTCGGCGTCACCATCTTTGCCGGCGGCATCGGCTCGCTCATCATGGTCGTCACCATGCTTCCCGTCGTCTACTGGAAGGTAAATTTGAAGTAACGTATGAAAAAGATAATAACCATCATCCTTTGTTGTGTGTATGGCAGTTTTGCCGCAACAGCCCAGCCCGTCTACACCCTCCAGCAGCTGAAGGACTCCGCCCTGCACAACAACATCGCCATCCGTACGGCCCGCCACGGCATTGACGCCGCCCGGCAGCAGCGGCGCGAGGCTCTGACGAAATACTTCCCCAACGTCAGCGGCACCGGCCTCTGGTTCAACGCCAATCGGGGCATGGCCCAGATGGATGTCAACCCCTCCGAGATGATTGCTCCTGAACTGGGTGCCACCCTTGCCCAGAGTTTCCCTGCCGAGGCCCTCGCCGCACTGGCAAACCCCATCAGCATCTCGATGATGAAGAACGGCACCATCGGCAGTCTGACGGCTGTTCAACCCATCTTTGCCGGTGGACAGATTGTCAACGGCAACAAACTCGCCAAGGTGGGCGAGGACGTCAGCCGGCTGCAGTTGAAACTTTCAGAGAATGAAGTGGAAAAGCAGACCGAGCAGTACTACTGGCAATTGGCGGCCTTACAAGAAAAGAAGCACACCATTGACGCTGTGGACTCCCTGCTGCGCTCCATCGCCAAAGATGCTGACGTAGCGGTACGTGCCGGCATCGCCGTTCGCAACGACCTGCTACAGGTGCAACTCCGACAGAACGACGTAGAAAGCCAACGTCTGAAACTGGAGAATGGCATCAGCATCGTCCGACTGCTCCTTGCTCAGTTCTGCGGACTGCATAGTCCACTGTTCACAGTGTATCGTTCACAGCTATTGCCTGCGGACTCCTCTTTAGCACAGCCCAACGATGCACCATGCACTATGCACTATGAACTAAGCCCCCTCCCCGAGTACCAGCTCCTGCAAAAGCAGGTGGAGGCCACAACCCTGCAAAAGAGGCTGGAGGTGGGCAAGCAGCTGCCCAGCGTGGCTGTCGGCGCAGGCTACAACTATCACAACCTGCTGGAGAACGACCACACCTTTGGCATGGTCTTCGCCACCGTCAGCGTGCCCATCAGCGACTGGTGGGGCGGTTCACACGCCATCAGGCGCCGCAAGATAGAACAGCAGAAAGCTGAGGAGCAGCTTCAGGACAATGCCCAGCTGCTACAAATACGGATGCAAAAGGCGTGGAACGACGTCGTTGAAGCCCAGCAGCAGCTGACGCTTGCCCAGCGCAGCATCGAGCAGGCTGAAGAGAACCTGCGTCTGAACCGCAACTACTATCAGGCCGGCACGTCGACCATGAGTAACCTGCTTGAAGCCCAGCTGCTCTATCAGCAGGCTCGCGACAAGCACACCGACGCATACGCCACCCTGCAGAACAAGCTGTTAGAGTATCGCCAGTCTACCGGCCAATGACTACAGCTTCTCACCGTAGCACAGGTCGCCGCAGTCGCCAAAGCCGGGGACGATGTACTTGTGCTCGTTCATCCCGGGATCGATGGCAGCGCACCAGATGGTAGAGTCCTCCGGCAGTGCCTTCTTGACGACGTCCAGTCCCTCGGGGGTTGCTATGACGCAGCAGATATGGATATGGTGCGGCTTCCCTGTTGCCACCAGTGCTTCAATGCTGGCAGCCATCGAACCGCCTGTTGCCAGCATGGGGTCGACGATGAGCAGCGTCTTATTCCTGACACTCGGCGATGCCATATACTCCGTATGCACGCCGACCTCCGTATGCTCGCGGTTGGTATACATACGATAGGCCGAGACAAAGGCGTTCTCGGCATGATCGAACACCTGCAGGAATCCCTCGTGGAAAGGCAGACCGGCACGCAGCACGGTGGCAATGACGATGTCATCCTTTGCTAAGGGTATGTCGATGGTGCCGAGCGGCGTCGTGACCGTCTTAGGCTTATACTCCAAGGTCTTCGACAGCTCGAAAGCCATCATCTGGCCTATACGTTGGATATTGTTACGAAACAGCAGGCGATTCTGCTGATATTTCTTGTCGCGTATTTCTGCCAAATACTGGTTGACGACCGACTGGCTGTCAGAGAGATTGATGACTTGCATAGCTATTGGTAACTTTTGTTGTCGGCTACAAAAGTACGTATAAAAAACGAAACGGCCAATTTTTTGAAATTCTTTTTGTTATGTAGATGTTGCAAAAGTGTTGCCCATACATTCATTTATAATTGATTTACGCTAAAAAACGGAAATTAAAGGCTAATAAATCATAATTCATCATGGGAAATCAACAAAAACTTTGTATCTTTGCAGCCAGATTTAAGGTAATAGGATAAATAACAACTAAAATATCATTTAAGTTATGGCAAAGTTAGATTTGACACAGTATGGCATCACCGGTTCGAAGGTGATTGCCCACAATCCGTCGTATGAGTTCCTCTTTGAGGAAGAGACAAAGGCTGGTCTGACCGGTTTCGACAAGGGTCAGAACACAGAGCTGAACGCTGTGAACGTGATGACAGGTATCTACACCGGCCGTTCGCCTAAGGACAAGTACATCGTTGACGACGCCCAGAGCCACGACAAGGTGTGGTGGACCACTGAGGAGTACAAAAACGACAACCACCCCATGTCTGAGCAGGTATGGGCTACCGTGAAGGACATCGCCATCAAGGAGCTCTGTAACAAGGAGCTGTATGTGGTCGACGCTTTCTGCGGTGCTAACGAGGCTACCCGTCTGGCCGTCCGCTTCATCGTGGAGGTGGCCTGGCAGGCTCACTTCGTGAAGAACATGTTCATCCAGCCCACCGCTGAGGAGCTTGAGAAGTTCGAGCCGAACTTCGTCATCTACAACGCCTCGAAGGCCAAGGTTGAGAACTACAAGGAGCTGGGTCTGAACTCAGAGACCTGCGTAGCCTTCAACACCACCAGCCGTGAGCAGGTGATCATCAACACCTGGTACGGTGGTGAGATGAAGAAGGGTATGTTCTCGATGCAGAACTACTACCTGCCCCTGCAGGGTATCGCTTCTATGCACTGCTCGGCCAACACCGACATGGAGGGTAAGAACACCGCTATCTTCTTCGGTCTGTCAGGTACGGGTAAGACCACGCTGTCTACCGACCCGAAGCGCCTGCTCATCGGCGACGACGAGCACGGATGGGACGACGAGGGCGTCTTTAATCTTGAGGGCGGCTGCTACGCCAAGGTCATCAACCTCGACAAGGAGAGCGAGCCCGACATCTACAACGCTATCCGCCGCGACGCCCTGCTCGAAAACGTCACCGTAGCCGCCGATGGCAAGATTGACTTCGCCGACAAGAGCGTAACAGAGAATACCCGCGTCAGCTACCCCATCAACCACATCGAGAAGATTGCCCAGAAGGTGAACGGCAAGAGCGCCGGTCCCGACGCACAGAACGTCATCTTCCTCTCGGCCGATGCCTTCGGCGTGCTGCCTCCCGTCAGCATTCTGACTCCGGAGCAGACGAAGTACTACTTCCTCAGCGGTTTCACCGCCAAGCTGGCAGGTACAGAGCGCGGCATCACCGAGCCCACACCTACCTTCTCGGCTTGCTTCGGCCAGGCCTTCCTTGAGCTGCATCCCACGAAGTATGCAGAGGAGCTGGTGAAGAAGATGGAGAAGAGCGGCGCCAAGGCATACCTGGTGAACACCGGTTGGAACGGCACTGGCAAGCGTATCTCTATCCGCGACACCCGCGGCATCATCGACGCCATCCTGGGCGGTGCCATCTTGAAGGCTCCCACGAAGAAGATTCCTTACTTCGACTTCGAGGTGCCCACAGAGCTGGAGGGCGTTGACACCAACATCCTCGATCCTCGCGACACCTACGCTGACGCTGCTCAGTGGGAGGAGAAAGCCAAGGATCTGGCTGCCCGCTTCATCAAGAACTTCAAGAAGTACGAGGGTAATGAGGCCGGTAAGGCACTGGTTGCTGCTGGTCCGAAACTCTAAGCAGTTTTTGACTTATATCAAAAATAAGGGGCGATTTCATTGGGAATCGTCCTTTTTTTGATAAATATCCGGAAAAACTACGTATCTTTGCATCAGCAATCGTGACGATTGCGTCGTTATTCATTAGGTTAGTAGTTTTATTAGAATTTAAGGTAAAGATTATGTTATTAGATTTTCAAACAACGGTAATGTTGGCTTCGGTGGCAGTGGCCACGGTGCTGAGTATTTTTACTCTGACACAGACAAACGTCAAATAGCCAACAACACGTTAGAAGAGTGCGGAGTGAGTGATTCATACCGCTCTCTTTTTTTTATAAAAGAAAACTAAAACTAACTTAAAAACACGTATTTTATGGTTATTTTAAAGAATAATAAGGTGAAAATGGCCGTTATTTGCAGAAATGTGCGTAAATTTGCACCCAAATTCGAAATAACATATCCGATGAAAAGAATTCTTCAGACTTTCTGCGGGATGTTCGTGCTGTCGTTAGCGCTCTGCTCATGTCTTGGGGGTGATGACGATACGACAACCTATGATGATATGGTTATCAAGACCTTCACCTTGGGAACGCTGAACCGATACCTGCACACCACGACGAGTGCCGGCAACGACTCAGTCTATAAGACGACCTTTTCGGCCAGCTCCTACAAGATGAATATCGACCAGGTCAGAGACATCATCCATAATGCCGACTCACTGCCGCTGGGTACCGACATCGCCCACGTCATCTGCAACGTGACGACCAAGAACGGCGGCACCGTCTTTCTGAAGTCGACAACCAGCGACTCACTGACGTATTTCAGCTCAGGCTCCGACTCCGTCGACTTCTCGCAGCCACGGGTGTTCCGCGTCTTCTCTACCGACGGGTCGGGACATCGCGACTATCAGGTCAGCCTGGCAGCACGCCAGCAGAAGGCCGGCATCTTCCAGTGGACGGAGGCCGACAGCAGCAGCTTCCCCGCTGACCTGACGCATGAGCAGGAGCGCAAGGCTGCTGAAGAGGCGGGACTGACCTATATAGGGAGTACCGGCGTGGAAGTCTATGCCCTGTCGGCCGACGGCTATATCATGGAATCGGAGGACGGCGGCGAGAACTGGAAGCGCGATGAGCTCGACAGCGACCACACACTGCTGCCGACGACAAGTCTGGCTTTCATATCATGGCAGCTGGACGCCCTGACAGACTACGCCCTGCTGGTGGGCCAGAGCGCCGCTTCCGACACGGCGATGACGCTATGGCGGAAACTGGCCGACTACGACCTGGAGGGCAGATGGGTCTTCATGCCACTGGCAGATGACAACCCCTACTACCTGCCACTCATGGACTACGTGGCGCTGGCCTGCTTCAAAGGGCAGGTGCTGGCCTTCGGCAGCAATCAGGAAATCTACGTGAGCCGCGACCAGGGCATCACCTGGAAGACCAGCTCCAACTATAGCTATCCCACTGACTTCACCGCCACCGCCGGCTATCAGGTTGCCGTCAGTGCCGACGGAGACACCCTGTGGCTGAAAGACCCTGCCACCGGCAAGGCCTGGCAAGGGAAACTGACGAATTGAGGCCTATGAGAAGCATGCTGTTGGCCCTACTCCTGATGGCTACTGCTACCGCAGCGAAAGCCCAGGACGATCCGGAATACCGGATGGAGATAGGCGCGGGAGCCGGGGTGGTCAACTACCTTGGCGACTACAACAGCAGTCTGCTGGGAAGCACACAGCCAATGGGTACGCTGACGGCCAAATACCGCAAGAACCCACGAATGGCATGGACACTGGCCATCGGCTATGGTCAGCTGAAAGGCGACATAAAAGACGGACAGACGTGGTACCCCGACCAGGAGACGCTGCCGGCCACCTTCAGTCACCCGCTGATAGACGCCGGCCTGCGCTTTGAGTATAACTTCTGGGCCTACGGCACCGGTCGCGAATACCGCGGCGCACGTCCCTGGGCACCCTACATCACCTTCGGACTGGGCGTCACTCATGTCAGCGCCTCGCCGAGTGTGTTCACGATGAACCTGCCGCTGGGCTTAGGTTTGAAATACAAGATGGCAGAGCGGCTGAACCTGGGCATCGCCTGGATGATGCACCTGACAGGCGGCGACAAGCTTGACGGCGTCGCCGACCCATACGCCATCAAGAGCAGCGGCCTCTTCAAGAATACCGACTGCTACAGCACGCTGCTGCTAACGCTGACATACGATATATGGGCAAAATGTAAAACTTGCAATAATGACAGAGACTGAATTCACATTGGATATGAAACGTATTCCCCAGCACATTGCCATCATCATGGACGGCAACGGACGCTGGGCTATGGAACGCGGCAAGGACCGTAGTTTTGGACATCAGGCCGGCGTTGACGCCGTGCGGTGCATCACCTCAGAATGTACCCGTCTGGGCGTGAAATATCTGACGCTATATACCTTCTCGACAGAGAACTGGAACCGGCCTGCCGACGAGGTGGCAGCCCTCATGGGACTGGTGCTCACCTCGCTGGAAGACGAGATCTTTATGAAGAACAACGTGCGCTTCCGCGTCGTCGGCGACCGCTCACGCATCCCCGCCGACGTCAACAGGAAACTGGCGGAGACGGAAGAGCATACTGCCAACAACGACGCCATGACGATGGTCGTTGCGCTGAGCTACTCGTCGAAACTCGAACTGACACGTGCCACACAGCTGATAGCACAGGAAGTCAAGGACGGACGGCTCAACGTCGAGGACATCGACGAGAAGACCATCGACAGTCATCTGTGGACCAGTTTCATGCCCGACCCTGAGCTGCTCATCCGCACGGGCGGCGAGCTGCGTATCTCCAACTACCTGCTCTGGCAGATAGCCTACTCGGAGCTGTATTTCTGCGACACCTACTGGCCCGACTTCGACGAGGCAGCCTTACACAAGGCCATTGCCAGCTACCAGCAGCGCCAGCGCCGTTTCGGAAAGACGGAAGCACAGGTTGAAAATGAAAATTCATAATGCATCATGCATAATGAAACGGACAATGAGAATAAATAATTATAATAGGACCAAAAGATTAATAGCATTTTCTGCGCTATTTATGATGCATTATGCATTATGCATTATGCATTGCCAGGCGCAGGATGTCATCATCAATCCCGACATCTCGTATGCCGGCACGCCACGCACCTGCGAGATTGGCGGACTGGCCGTCGAGGGTGTGGAAGGCTATGAGGACTATGTGCTGACAGGACTGTCGGGACTGTCGGTGGGACAGCAGATTGACGTGCCTGGTCAGGAGATTACCGAGGCCGTGAAACGCTACTGGAAACACGGTCTGTTCTCGAAGGTGCAGATTACGGCCGACTCACTGGTGGGCTCGAAGATTTACCTGTGTATCCACCTGGCCCTGCGGCCACGTGTGAGCACCATCAACTACTATGGTCTGAAGAAGTCGGAGCGCGAGGATATGGAGGCGAAACTCGGCATCATGAAAGGCAGTCAGATAACGCCCAACATGATCGACCGCGCCAAGATCCTGGCTGCCAAGTACTTCGACCAGAAAGGCTATAAGAACGCCGAGGTCGAGATTATGCAGCGCGACGACGTGACGAGCGGCAAGAACCAGGTTATCCTGGACGTCACCGTCGACAAGAAGTCGAAGATCAAGGTGCGTCACATCATCTTCGACGGCAACGAAAAGCTTAAGGAGAAGAAAATCAAGGGTACGCTCTTCGACAAGGGTGCCTTTGGCAAGGTTCACGAGGCCGGCAAGCTGGCCAACATGTTCAAGTCGAAGAAGTTCACCGACGAGCGTTACAAAGAAGCCAAGGAGGCTCTCATCGACAAATACAACGAGCTGGGCTACCGCGACATGACCATCCTGGAAGACTCCGTGTGGAACCATGACGAGAAGCACGTCAACATCTATGTCAAGATTGAGGAGGGACAGAAATACTACCTCCGCAACATCACCTGGGTGGGCAACACCGTGGCCTCGACAGACTACCTGAACCGCGTCCTGGGCATGAAGAAGGGCGACGTCTACAACCAGCGCCATCTGCAGAAGCGTCTGTCGGACGACGAGGATGCCGTGGGCAACTACTACTGGAACAACGGCTACCTCTTCTACAACCTGCAACCAACGGAGGTGAACATCGACGGCGACTCTATCGACCTGGAGATGCGTATCTTCGAAGGACAGCAGGCACACCTGAGCCACGTCCGCATCTACGGCAACGACCGTCTCTACGAGGAGGTGGTACGCCGCGAACTGCGCACGAAACCCGGCGACCTGTTCTCGAAAGAGGCCCTGCAGCGCTCGGCCCGCGACATCGCCTCGATGGGACACTTCGACCCGGAGTCGGTGAACCCCGACGTGAAGCCCAACTACGAGGACGGCACCGTCGACATCAACTGGCAGCTGGCCCAGAAGTCGAACGACCAGATAGAGTTCTCACTCGGCTGGGGACAGACGGGCGTCATCGGCCGCATCGGTCTGAAGCTCAACAACTTCTCCATGCGCAACCTCTTCGGGAAGAACAAGATGCACCGTGGCGTGATGCCTATCGGCGACGGTGAGCAGCTGGGCATCAACTTCCAGACCAACGGCTCCTACTACAGCCAGATCTCTACGAGCTACTCCACGGGATGGTTTGGCAACAAACGCCCGAACTCGCTGAGTGTCAGCCTCTTCTACTCCAAGCAGTCGGACATCTCCAGCTACTACCGCAACAACAGCCTCTACAACAGCCTCTACAGCTACGGCTACGGCTATGGCTACGGCACATACAACAACTACGCCTACAACTACGAGTCGATGCTCGACGACGACAAGAACATCCGCATGTTCGGCGCCTCCGTAGGCTGGGGTAAGCGTCTGCGCTGGCCCGACGACTACTTCCAGTTCATGGCAACACTGGGCTACACCCGCTATATGCTGCGCGACTGGAGCTACTTCTATATCTCCAACGGCAACTGCAACAACCTGAACCTCGGCCTAACACTCTCACGTACGTCGACCGACAACCAGCTGTTTCCACGACGAGGGTCGGAGTTCATGCTCTCGCTGAACATCACCCCGCCCTGGTCGCTCTTCGACGGAAAGGACTATGCCAATCTGGCCCTCAACTCAACATCGGCCAACTACGACAAGGAGCTGCAGGACATGTACCGCTGGATAGAATACCACAAGTGGAAGTTCAAGAGCCGCACATACACCGCTCTCACCGGCGGACAGAAGTGCTTCGTCCTGATGACACGCGTGGAGATGGGTATCCTCGGCTCCTTCAACAGCGACAAGAAGTCGCCCTTCGAGACCTTCTATGTCGGCGGCGACGGTATGAGTGGCTACAGCTACAGCTACGCTGAGGAGACCGTCGGTCTGCGTGGCTACGACAACGGCTCGATATCCACGTCGTCGGCCTATACAGAATCCTCCGGCCGCCGCACGTCGAACAACGCCTACGCCTACGACCGCTTCACGCTGGAGCTGCGCTACCCGCTCATGCTGGGCAACACCACCATCTACGGACTGGGCTTCCTCGAAGGCGGTAATGCCTGGGCCGACGTCAAGAAGATCAATCCCTTCAACCTGAAGAAGTCGGCCGGCGTCGGTGTACGCATCTTCCTGCCGATGGTCGGTCTGATGGGTATCGACTGGGCCTACGGCTTCGACAAGGTCTACACCAGCGGCGGATGGAGCAAGGGCGGCAGTCAGTTCCACTTCGTGCTCGGACAGGAGTTCTAAGAGGAGATATGAGATATAAGATATGAGTTAGGAGTTAGGAGTTATGAGATATTGCGCTCTGCGCAAGTAAGAATTAAGCATATAGAATTATGAAGAAAATCATCACATTTATCGTTCTCCTTGCATCAACGCTGTCGATGCAAGCGCAGAAGTTTGCCTTAGTCGACATGGACTATATCCTGAAGAACGTGCCGGCCTACGAGCGTGCCAACGAACAGCTGGCACAGGTGTCGAAGAAATGGCAGGCCGAGGTCGACGCGCTGACCACCGAGGCGCAGACACTGTACAAGAACTACCAGAACGAGGTGGTGTTCCTCTCGGCCGAGCAGAAGAAGGCCAAGCAGGACGCCATCATGGAGAAGGAGAAACAGGCCGCCGAGCTGAAACGCAAGTACTTTGGCCCCGAGGGTGAGCTCTACAAGAAACGGACGTCGCTGATGTCGCCCATCCAGGACGAGATCTACAACGCCATCAAGGACATTGCCGACCTCCGCGGCTACCAGCTGGTGCTCGACCGCGCCAGCGACGCCGCCATCATCTTCGGTTCGCCGAAGATCGACATCAGCAACGAGGTACTCTCCAAGCTCGGCTACTCCCACTAAGTCGTCATAACGAAATAACGTAATAACGAAATAAAAGAAAGAAAATGAAAAAAATTATTCTTTGCGCTATCTGCGCTGTCTGCGGTTTCACCACCGCTAACGCACAGGCCAAGTTCGGCCATGTGAACACTCAGGAGATTATCCAGGCTATGCCCGAATACGCCAAGGCAAAGACCGAGATCGAGACCTTGACACAGCAGTATGAGGCCGACCTGAAGTCGATGCAGGACGAGCTGCAGAAGAAGGGCGAGGCCTTCGAGAAGGAGCAGGCCACACTGCCCGACAACATCAAGCAGCGCCGTCAGCAGGAGCTGCAGGACATGTACCAGAAGATACAGCAGTCGTATCAGGACAACCAGCAGGCACTGTCGAAGGCCCAGCAGGAGAAGATGCAGGCCATCACCACCAAGGTGCTCGACGCCATCAAGGCTGTCGGTCAGGCCGGCGGCTATGTCTACATCATGGAGATGGGTGCCGGCATCCCCTACATCTCGACAACGCTCTCTACCGACGTCACCGCACAGGTGAAACAGAAGCTCGGCCTGAAGTAATATGAGACGGATACTGACTTTCATCCTGTCACTGTGTGCTGTCCTGACGCTCTCGGCTCAGGACAGCATACCCGTCCTTAAGTTCGGCTACATCAGCTACGAACGGACGCTGCAGTCGATGCCCGACTACGCCGTGGTACAGCAGCAGCTCACCGACCTCAGGGCACAATACGATGCCGAGCAGCAGCGGGTGGAGCAAGACTTCAACCTGAAGTACGAGGAGTTCCTCGAGGGACAGCGCGACTTCCCGCAGACCATCCTCCGCAAGCGGCAGACGGAGCTGAAGGAACTGCTGGAGCGTAACATCGCCTTCAAGAACGAGAGCCGCCGGCAGCTGGCAGCAGCCGAGGCCGAGGCGCTGGCGCCCTTGAAACAGCGACTGGCCGACATCCTGGCACAGATAGCCCTGGAGCGCGGCTACGCCTTTATCCTGAATACCGACCGCGATGCCGCTCCCTTTATCAACCCCGCCATGGGCGAGGATGTTAACGAGCTGGTCATCGCCACACTGCAGTCAACAGAAACTCCCAAGGGTGCTCTCCACTAAGCCCGGACCTATCGGCGTCTTCGACAGCGGCTACGGCGGACTGACCATCCTGCACGGCATCCGCCAGCTGTTACCCGAGTACGACTACCTGTACCTCGGCGATAATGCCCGTACACCCTACGGACCACGTTCCTTCGACGTCGTCTACGAGTTCACGCGACAGGCCGTCGAACGACTCTTCGAGATGGGCTGCCATCTCGTCATCCTCGGCTGCAACACCGCCTCGGCAAAGGCCCTGCGCAGTATCCAGCAGAACGACCTGCCACTGTGGGACCCTGAGCGGCGTGTCCTGGGCGTCATACGCCCTACCGCCGAGGTCATCGGCTCGCTGACACAGACCCGCCACGTAGGCATCCTCGCCACCGAAGGCACCATCAAGAGCGAGAGCTACAACCTGGAAATCCAGAAACTCTTCCCCGACATCACCGTCAGCGGCGTCGCCTGCCCCTTCTGGGTGCCGCTGGTAGAGTATAACGAGGCCGACTCCCCCGGCGCCGACTACTTCGTCAAGAAGCGCATCGACCAGATCATGCACCTCGACCCGCAGATCGATGCGCTCATCCTGGGCTGCACCCACTACCCGCTGCTCATGCCGAAAATCCTGAAGTACCTGCCCGCCGGCGTGCGCGTCGTCCCTCAGGGCGAATATGTGGCGGAGAGTTTGAAGAGTTACTTCAAGCGCAACACGGCCATCGAGCAGAAATGTTCCAAGAACCACTCAGTCCGCTACCTGACAACCGAGAATCCCGACAAGTTCAAGGAGCAGGCCCAGATTTTCCTCCATGAACCCGTTGAGGTAGAGAACATCACGTTAGGCTGAAATCTCACGGCCTCTTGTGAAAACGTCACGGCCTCTCAGAAATCTCTCACGGCCTCTCGTAAAAAAATATAGGCCTGTGGTGAAAGAATCCAACTTTGACCGACCACTTTTCAATTTGTCTCATCCTTCTCCTCGCGCGCGTATTATAGTAGCGAAACAGAAAAACAACCCACACCTCCCACACTTCCCGCACCTGCTGTAGGTGTGAGAGGTGCGGGAGGTGAGGGTTCATTTTCGCTTGTAATAACTATTATAGCTACCTCAACACGCCCGATTGTCAAGCAGGCGGCGTGAGAAGTAGCGTACGGGATACCAGACGGCGAGGAAGCCGACGACGAAGACGGTGAGGAAGATGATGACGATATCGTCGGGATGGACGCTGACGGGATAGGCGTTGACGACGAAGGAGCCACTGGAGGAGCCGAGCTTGACGATGCCGAAGGTCTGTTGGAGCCAGCAGAGCAGCAGGCCGACGGCAATGCCGATGACGGCACCGATGGCCGAGATGAGACGTCCCTCGAAGAGGAAGATGCGCGTTATCTGGTGGTCGGTGGCACCGAGATTGCGGAGGGTGACCACGTCGTCCTTCTTGTCGATGATGAGCATCGAGAGCGAGCTGATGATGTTGAAGCAGGCCACGATGAGGATGAAGGTGAGGAAGATGTAGGCGATGAACTTCTCGATCTTCATAATCTTAAACGTCTCGTCCTGCTGTTCGAAGCGGTCCTTGACGTAGAAGTCGTTGCCGGCCAGGCGCTGCATCTCGCGCTTCACGGCTTCGAAGTCGCTGCCAGCCTTCAGACGCAGTTCCAGCGACGACACCATGCCCTGCTGTTCGAAGATGCGGCGGGCAAAGCCGAGGGAGGTGATGATGTAGTTCTTGTCGTACTTCGCCTGGCGGACGTTGAACAGCACGCCTGGCGAGTAGAGCTCGTCCTCGACGAAGCCGTCCTCGGGATTGGTCATGTCGAACTGTCCTTCACGTCGCGGGGCGTAGATCTTCAGCGGACGCTCGTATGTAAAACCCGTGCCCAGGGCCTCTGCCAGCCTGACGCCGAGGATGCCGTAGTGCATGTCGGCAGCATGCAGCGCGAATTCGCCGTCGCCCATCAGTATCTCGCCGATGTGTGTCAGCTCGTCGAAATTGTCGTCGACACCCTTCACGACGACCATCGACTGATGGTCGTTGTAGATGGCCAGCGCCTGGTCTTCCAGACACTCGGTAGCCACATCCACCTGTGGCAGCTGCCTTATGGCCGTCAGCTTCGGGTCGTCGGCAGCCACCGTCTTGCCGCGGACGGGCGTCACCTTCAGCTGCGGGTCGAACGACGTGAGGAACGATGCCACCAGGTCGTGGAAACCGTTGAAGACGCTCAGCGTCACCACGAGTGCCATCGTGGCGACGGCGACGCCTACGACGGAGATGCCGCTGATGACGTTGATGGCGTTGGTAGACTTCTTCGAGAAGAGGTAGCGGCGGGCGATGTAGAAGGGGAAGTTGACAGCGTCGACCATGCGCCTCATTTCTTAAGGAGTTCGTCGATGCGGTCGATATAGTCCAGCGAGTCGTCGATGAAGAAGCGCAGTTCGGGGATGATGCGCAGCTGGTTGCGTACGCGCTGGCCCAGGGCGTAGCGCACCGCCTTCTGGTTGCTCTCGATATTCTGCAGCAGTTCCTGGGCACGCTCCGAGGGGAAGATGCTCAGATAGGCCGTGCAGATGCTCAGGTCGGGCGACACCTTTACTCGGGTGACGCTGACCATCGTACCGTGCATGGCGCGTGTCTGCTCCTGGAAGATGATGCTCAGCTCCTTCTGCAGCAGGCGTGCTATCTTGTTCTGTCTTGTCTCTTGCATAAACGTTAAATATTGATTAGACGCTGCAAAGATACAAAATATTTTTGTATCTTTGCAGCCGCAAACCATAAAAAGTATTTTCAGAATGAAACTATCAGGAAAACTGGCCCTGGCGGCCATGATGGCAACCCTCCCGATGCTGGGAGCCTTTGCTCAGGATGACAACGACGAGGTGGAAGCCTACCTGGATGCCGACATCGTCAGCCAATATATGTGGCGCGGAATAGAAAAAGGCGGCATCTCCATACAGCCCGAGGCCTACGTCAGCTGGCGCGGACTGACCCTGCGCGCCGAAGGCAATGCGGGCTTCAACAGCGCCGACAAGAAAGAGATAGACCTGACCCTGGGCTACGAGCGCTGGGGCTTTAATATCGGCGTCATCGACTACTGGACGTCGGGCGTCGACAAGAACGACCGCTACTTCTACTACGACACGAAAGGGCCGCACCAGATAGAGGTGAACTTCGGCTACTCCTGGAAGTACGGCTCGCTGCAGGCCTATACCATCGTCTATGGCAACGACTACAGGATCTCCGGCGAGAAGGCCTACTCCACCTATGTCGAACTGAGCGTGCCCTTCAAGCTGGCCGGCCTGGACTGGAGGGCAGCCGTCGGCGGCACACCCTTCGAGAGTGCCGGCTACGACGAGGTGCTCACCAACCAAGGGTTCTTCGGCGACGAGACCCACTATATCCACCACTACGAATATGCCGAGGGGCCGGCCTGCGTCATGGCCTCGCTGCGTGCTACGAAGACGCTCGACCTGGGTATTGCCCATCTGCCCGTCTTCGCCGAACTGCATACCAACCCTTACCTGCAGACGGCCAACTTCCTGGTGGGCGTCACCATTGCACCGTTCTAGTATTCGATAACAACAACTTAGTTTATTTATTAGACGACAACAAGGACAACAAAGGACAACTTAACCATTCGGATGGTACATAGTGTAAAAAAGTTGTTAAAGTTGTCATAGTTGTCGTTAAAATACAAAAAAAGTCCGCTGCAACTCTCGCGAGCTACAGCGGAACAAGCCTATGTTTAACTAAAAATCCTTTTCTCTAAAAGAAATTTTCAGCCCACAAGGGCTAAAAATTTGAAAGTTTAAAGGGAGCTTCACAGCGACCTCCTGTTATCCTACAGTTGAAAACTTTCTTTTACCAATAACTAAAAACCTAAAACTATAAATATTACTACTAACCTAAAACAATCTATTAACCTTTTGTCTTTTGACGATGCAAAGGTACGACGATTTTCCGGATTGCGCAAGACTTTTTATGTGGAAAAGCGGAAAAACGGCGTTGTTCTTGACGTAAATCAACACTTTGTGTGCGCAAACAGCAATTTTTTCACGTTTCTCCTTCACCCTTTCGCGGCATTTTTGTACCTTTGTCGCAAAATCAGCAATTATCATCTATGAAGGTCCTCATTGTCAACACGAGCGAGAAGACCGGCGGTGCCGCCGTGGCTGCCCACCGGCTGATGGACGCGCTGAACAACCACGGGGTGAAAGCCCGCATGCTGGTCCGTGATAAGGAGACCGACGCGCTGACCGTCGTCGGTCTGCGGGGCAAGTGGCGCCAGCAGTGGCACTTCCTCTGGGAACGGCTGGTCATCTTCCTGCACCTGCACTGCAACCGTCAGCGGCTGTTCGAGATCGACATCGCCAATGCCGGCACCGACATCACGGGTCTGCGCGAGTTCCGCGAGGCCGACGTCATCCACCTGCACTGGGTGAACCAGGGCATGCTGTCGCTAGGCGTCATCGGCAAGATCCTGCGTTCGGGGAAGCCGGTGGTATGGACGATGCACGACCTGTGGCCAGCGACAGCCATCTGCCACTATGCCCGCGGCTGCAAGAACTACCGTACAGGCTGCGCCCACTGCAGGCTGCTGCCCGGCAATGGCAGTGCCAACGACCTGGCCAGCCGCGTCTGGCGGCGTAAGCAGCGCATGCTTGACGGTCAGGACATCAGCTTCGTGACATGCAGCCAATGGCTGCGCGGCGAGGCCCGGGCCAGCGCCCTGCTCCAAGGCCATCGTGTGACGAGCATCCCCAATGCCATCGACACACGCGTCTACTGCCCTCGCGACAAGCAGGAAGCCCGCCGGACGGCAGGTCTGCCTGCCGACCGCAAGGTCATACTCTTCGTGTCGCAGCGCGTGACCGACGAGCGCAAGGGCATGAACTACCTGACGGAAGCCGTCAGACTGATGGTCAGCGACCACCCCGACATGGGCCAGCAGGCGGTCATCGCCATCCTGGGCGGCCACTCCGAGGGACTTGCCGACCAGCTGTCGCTGCCCGTCCATCCGCTGGGCTATGTCAGCGACGAACGGCAGATTGTCAACATCTACCGCGCTGCCGACGTCTTCGTCACACCGTCGCTGGAGGACAACCTGCCCAACACCATCATGGAGGCGATGGCCTGCGGCGTGCCCTGCGTGGGCTTCAAGGTGGGAGGCATCCCCGAAGAGATCGACCACCAGAAGAACGGCTACGTGGCCCGCTATCGCGACGCTGCCGACCTGGCCCGCGGCATCCGCTGGGTGCTCTATGACTCTGCCTACGCCACGCTGAGCCAACAGGCCGTCACCAAGGTAGCCCATAGCTACTCGCAGCAGAGCGTCGCCCTGCGCTACACCGAACTCTACAACGAGACCATTGCCCAGAAACACTACAAGCTATGATACGATTCACGGTTGTCACCATCACCTATAACGCGGAGACGGTGCTGCAACGGACACTCGACAGCGTGCTACACCAGACCTACGAGGGCGTGGAGCACCTGATTATCGACGGAGCCTCCACCGACGGCACACTACCGATGGCCGAGGCCTACAAACGGCTGTCGGACAGTTCGGACAGCGACCACAAGGTCATCGTCAAGTCGGAGCCCGACAACGGCATCTACGACGCTATGAACAAGGGACTGACACAGGCCTCGGGCGACTACATCGTCTTCCTGAACGCCGGCGACAGCTTTCCTCAGGCAGACACGCTCCAGCAGATTGTCCACCGCTGCGGACTGGAGGTGCTGCCCACCGACGACCTGCCCGGCGTGCTCTATGGATATACCGACATCGTCGATGGCGAAGGACGTTTCCTGCGTCACCGCCGGCTACAGCCACCGGCCCGGCTGTCGTGGCGCTCGTTCCGCCAGGGTATGCTCGTCTGCCACCAGGCCTTCTATGCCCGCACCGACATTGCCAAGAACGTGCAGTACGACACGCGCTACCGCTTCTCGGCCGACGTCGACTGGTGTATTCGCGTGATGCACGAGACCGAGCGGCTGGGACTGCCACTATATAATATAGGTATGGTGGTGGCCAACTACCTGGAAGAGGGACAGACCACAAAAAACCACAAGGCATCGCTCGGCGAGCGATACCTTGTGATGCAGCGCCACTACGGCGTGGTGCAGACCTTCCTGCTACACTGCTGGTTTGCCGTCAGAGCCGTCATTCGCCACTGACGATGCCCTGCAGACCGGCCTTGGTATAGTAGCCGCCGTTCTGGAATGTCAGGTCGTCCGTCTGCGGCGAACCGTTGTTGCTGAAGATAATCTTTGCCGGACGGCTGGTCAGCGTGCCCGTATACGTCCACTTCCACACCTTGTTGCCGTTGGCGGCCTGTCCCAGCAGCGTGCAGTCGGCACCGGGCCAGCTGCCGCCGGTGAAGTTAGCGCCATCGTCTATCCAAGCCCAGCACTTGACGGTAGCCGTCCACGTGGCCGGTGCCTCAAAGAAGGCACAGGTCTCGCCGCTACCGACGGTGCAGAACGATGGTATCTCCACTGCCGGCTGCTCTTCCTGCGGCAGCTGGGGCAGCGTGATGGCACTGGGCTCGATGCCCTGTACGTAGTAGACGTAATGGTAGCCGCTGATAGCCTTCTTCCAGGTGCCCTCGGCAGGCGTATAGTCGGCAGCCTTGGTGCCGACGATGCAGAGCAGCTGTTTGTCGCCGCTGCCGGCCACCTGCACGGCATAGTAGTCCATGTTGGCAGCCACCTGGGTGGGCACACTCTCGTTGTTGATGCCTACAGCCTTGCGGACGGCCACCATGTTGGCTATCTCCTGCTTGTAGGCCATCCAGTGCTTCATAAACACGCAAGGGGTGCCGGGCATGGCCATCATATAGGCGTTGGCAGCCAGAGTGTCTTTCAGCAGGGGGTCCTGGGCAGCGTTCGAGCGGCGCTCCGTGTCGTGGTTCTCGACGAACGTGACGGCATAGCGACGATACTTGCCACCATCCACATTGCTGCTCACCAGCGGCCAGCTGCCGTCGTTCTGCTGCGACAGACGGGAGTAGTTGCCATTGTTCATGGCGTTGCGCACCACATAGCGGAACTGGAAGTCGAAGGCGGCACTCTGTATCTGGCCCGACACCTTCGTACCCTCAATCCAGTTCTTGATCTTGGCCGTGCCGTCCCAATACTCACCCACGGAGAACTCTGGCAGCGAAGCGGCGTTGTAGACACCCGTGAACGAGGGGCTGTAGCCCTTCACCATGTCGTAGCGGAAGCCGGCATAGCCCAGGTCGTTCTTCAGCTTGTCGAGATAGGCCTTGACAATGGCCTGCACATTCTCGCTCTTATGGTCCAGGTCGCGCATGCCGTCCCAGCCCTCGCCGGTGTCGTTGTTCGAGCTCAGCGTATAGCCGTTCTGCGTAGCCCAGGTCTTGGTGGCGCCGTTGTCGTCGTTGGCACAGATGTCTGTCGACGTCATCTCGTAGGTCACACCCTTATACGTCTCCTTGGGGAAGTCCACCCAGTTGCTGACGTTCTTACGGTGGTTGACGACCACGTCGGCAAGGGTCTTCATGCCCTTCTGCCTGAGCGTGCTGATGAGCGACCGCAACTGTTGCTCATTGCCGAACGAGCTGTTGTAGTTGCTGAACCAGTACAGGTCGTCATAGCCCATCGACTGTCCGCCGCAATTGGCACTCTGCGGCAGCCACACTAGATCGAAAGTGCCACTGAGCTGGTCGGCCTGTGCCTCCAGCACCGTCCATTGCGAGTCGTCGTAAGAGTCCCAGTAGAAGGCCTGGAGCATGACACCGCCATACGCTGCCGGCCATCCCTCACACACGGTGGGCGTCGCAGGCTCGCTGGGCGTTTCCGGATTTGTCGGTGTCGTCGGCGTCGTCGGTGTCGTGGCCGGTTCATCATCGTCGCCGCCACAGGCCGTCAGGCTTACTGTCGCCGTTACTGTCAGCACCATCATCATCAGTTTCAGGATTGTCTGTTTCATCGTTCTTTCTGTGTTATTGGTTTTTCTCTGCGGCAAAGTTACGAAAAAGGTACACGTTATGGCAACATATACCTTAATTATTATGCCTCCGCATTGTGCAATCGTTTGCAAAAGGAGCATGCGGGCTGACATTCTGCACCAAACTTGCCGCCGTTTAAAAAAAAATGCGTAACTTTGCAGCCAGAATTGAAAAAACGAGAAAAAAATGGGAAAAGTAATACTGACAGGCGACCGTCCTACGGGTAAGCTCCATCTGGGCCACTACGTGGGTTCGCTGCGCCGCCGCGTAGAGCTGCAGAACGCAGGCGACTACGACCGCATGTTTGTTTTCATGGCTGACGTTCAGGCACTGACCGACAATGCCGACAACCCCGAGAAACTGCGCCAGAGCATCATCCAAGTGGCACTCGACTACCTCTCGGCAGGCCTCGACCCTGCCAAGTGCACCATCTTCATACAGAGCCACATCCCCGAGCTGGCCGAGCTGACGACCTACCTGATGAACCTCATCTCGGTGAGCCGCGTACAGCGCAACCCGACGGTGAAGACCGAGATCAAGATGCGTGGCTTCGAGGGCGAGAGCATCCCCTTAGGCTTCTTCTGCTACCCCGTCTCGCAGGCTGCCGACATCACGCTGTTCAAGGCAACGACAGTGCCCGCCGGCGAAGACCAGGAACCCATGCTTGAGGTGACGCGCGAGCTGGTGAACCGCTTCAACAACATCTACGCGCCCGTCCTCGTAGAGCCCAACATCCTGCTGCCCGAGAACCTGACGGCGCGCCGACTCCCCGGCACCGACGGCAAGGAGAAGATGTCGAAGTCGCTGGGCAACTGCATCTACCTCAGCGACTCCAAGGACGAGGTGTGGCAGAAGGTGCGCTCCATGTACACCGACCCGACGCACCTGAACGTCAGCGACCCGGGCCATGTCGAGGGCAATGCCGTGTTTACCTATCTCGACGCCTTCTCTACCGATCAGGACTTTGCCGACTTCTGGCCCGAGTACCAGAACCTTGACGAGCTGAAGGAGCACTATCAGCGCGGCGGTCTGGGCGACATGAAGTGCAAGAAGTTCTTGAACGAGGTGCTCAACAAGTTCCTCGACCCCATGCGCCAGCGCCGTGCCGAGCTGGAGACCGACATTGCCGAAATCCAGAACATCCTCAAGCGTGGTACGGATCAGGCCCGCGAGGTGGGTGCACAGACGATGGACGAGGTCAGAAAGGCCATGCGCATCGACTACTTCAACGACACCACCATGTGGAAGCTATGACAACGTCAGAGTGCGAGACGCTCCTGGCGTCTCATGATATCAAGCCGACGGCAAACCGCCTTGTCGTGGCTAAGACATTGGCCGCTGCAGAGCGGCCGATGTCGTTATCGGAACTGGAATACAAGATCCTGTCGATTGACAAGTCGGGAGTGTTCCGTGTACTGACGCTGTTCCGCGAACACCATCTGGTGCATGTCATCGAGGACGGCGGCGACGGCGTGCGCTACGAACTGTGCCACAGCCACGACGGCCACGCCGAAGACGACGACCAGCACGTCCACTTCTACTGCGAGCGCTGCCACCGCACTTTCTGTCTCACCGACACCCCCATCCCTGCCGTCACGCTTCCTGCCGGCTACCAACTGACCAGCATCAACTACATGGCCAAGGGCCTTTGCCCTGAATGTAGTCACGAGTAGCCGTAATAGGATTATGGATGCTATTTGATAATGGTCTTGAAAAGGTGTCTGTTTCGGGAACCGACTCTGTTGCGTATTCCACAATATTTTTTCACTGATTATTACCACTTCCACCACTTTTTGGCTTATATCGCTGTAAATAAGGCGGTTAGACAGTGGTAGATATAGTGGTAGAAGTGGTAGATATCTACCACTTCTACCACTTCTACCACTATTTAACACTTTTTTGCTCGAAATAAACGCAAAAACGGCCACCAACGCCTTGTTTTTGAACTGAAGCGACGTTCCAGCGGCCGTGGAACATCGTTCCAACGGCCGCGGAACAAACTGTCGCGGCGCAACAGAAAACTGTGGAGCAGCCGGAAACGGAATCCCAGTAGCGAGAAATTATCCAAAATTTGATTCAAAACTAAACACATATATGGATTATCAGCAGCAAAAGCAGCAAAAAAACAGCCAAAAACAAACGTTTTTGGGTCAAAAGTTAGCAAACATTTGTTAAAAATCGGCAAAAGTGGTAGATATCCACCACTTCTACCACTATATCTACCACTGCCTAACCGCCTTATTTACAGAAATATAACCCCAAAAGTGGTGGAAGTGGTGGAAGTGGTAACAAGTTTGAAAAATCATGGAGATGTTTCTATAGTTAGGACAGATTTTGACTCTCTGCCTCCATTTTGTCCGAAGATTCTTGGTTTGTCGCAACAATTCTGGAAAGAAATGGGGCTTTTATTTGGAATGAGGACAGAAAAGGACTTATCTTTGCATCAGAAATCTTTTTTCATACAAAACATATATTAGTTGGTTGGTTTTTAGTTATTAGTTTTTTGGTTTTGGTTATGAAATAAGGCTCGCAGTGATTGCGAGCCTTTTTTCGATGGCGTTTCCGCTCCTTTTCTTATTTCACGTATTCTGCGAAGTCAGTCAGCTTCATGTCGCCCTTGCGTGCCAGCGTGTCGTGCATGGCGAAGGCGGCAGGCAGGTTGTGACGCGTCTGTCCCATCTTCGAGATCTTCAGGTAGTCCCAGAGCAGCTGCTTGTAGTCGGGATGGGCGCAATTCTCGATGATGCACTCGGCACGCTGTGCAGGCGACTTGCCGCGCAGGTCGGCGATGCCCTGTTCCGTGACGATGATGTTCACGTCGTGCTCCGAAGAGTCCTGGTGGCTGACGAAGGGCACGATGGACGAGATGACGCCGCCCTTGGCCACCGACGGGCACGTAAAGATAGAAAGGTACGCGTTGCGGATGAAGTCGCCGCTGCCGCCGATACCATTCATCATCTTCGTACCACTGATGTGGGTGGAGTTGACATTGCCGTAGAGGTCGGCCTCGATGGCGGTGTTGATGGCGATGACGCCTAAACGGCGGATAATCTCAGGCGAGTTCGAGATCTCGCTCTGGCGCAGCGTCAAGTGCTGCTTCATGTAGTCCATATTGTCGTAGACCTGCATCAGACACTCGTTGGAGACGGTGAGCGAACAGGCCGAAGCGTCCTTCACACGGCCGTTGAGCATCATGTCGATGACGGAGTTCTGAATCACCTCGGTATAGATGTTGAAGTCGGGCACGTGCTTGTCCTCGCCCAGGGCACCGAGGATGGCGTTGGCCGTAGAGCCGACACCGCTCTGCAGGGGCAGGAACTCACGGGGGATACGTCCCTTATGCATCTCCTCAACCAGGAACTCCGCTGTCAGGAAGCCAATCTTGTCGGTCACTGGGTCGCTGTCCTTGAAAGCACGGGCCTCGTCGGGTATGTTACACTCCACGACACCTACTACCTTCTCTTTGGGTATTGCGATGTAGGGCTTGCCGATACGGTCGCCGACATGCTCAATGGGAATGGCCTTGCGGTAAGGAGGGTCCAGGGGCTCATACACGTCGTGGATGAACTTCGCATTGGGGTTATGGAATGAGTTCAGCTCCAGGATGACATGCTTAGCCAGACGGGCAGCAGTCGGCGAAATACCACCGGCAGCTGTCAGGTAGACATGATAGTCGTTGCCGACCTCCTCGATGTCGCACACTTCGAGGATGGCCCAGTCCACATCGCCATAGAAGCCATAGCGCAGTTCCTGTGCCATGTGGCTCAGGTGCAGGTCGTTGTAGGGAATCTCGCCCAGGTTGACATGCTTGCGGAAGTCGGGATTCGTCGTGTAGGGTGCACGGTAAAGGATGGCCTGGGCGTTAGCCAGGTCACCATCGGTAGACTGTCCCGTAGAGGCACCCGTAAAAATTGCCACCTTGAACTCGCGGCCAGCCTCATGCTCAGCCACAGCAATCTTTGCCAGCTCCTTGGTCGTAGCCTTAGCCACACCGGCAGGAGTAAAACCACTCATGGCGATATGGTCGCCATTCTTGATAAGCGCTGCCGCCTCGGCAGCCGTCATACGTGTGTAAGCCATTTTTCAGTATAATTAAAAAATTTGGCTGCAAAGTTACGAAAAATTATCAATTTTCGTTGTCAATTTACATTTATTTTGTATCTTTGTGGCAGAATTCCATTTTTTACACTAACCTTTAAAACCTAATTTTTTATGATGGACGAAGCATTAAAGAAAAACCAATTTGTGCAACTGCAGTTCTGCGCATTGCTCTTAGCTTGTTCTCTACTGCCCGATTTCGGATCGGTCATCAGCTCGGCGCTCGGCTTAGGCGGACTAAGCGTCGTTGTCATCATCGCACGCGTCGTGGGTCTCATCGGGGCTGGCCTGGCCTGTTATAAGCTCTACGACGGCATGAACGGTCAGATACCCGTACCCTACCTCTGCGTGATGGGCGGTGCACTGGTGCTGACACTCATCACCCTGATTCCCGGCACACCCATCTGGCTCGACTACGTGGCCATGATCCTCATGTTCGCAGCACTCTACATGGGTAAGGACAGCCTGGGTATCGTCTGGAAACTGGAGAGCACACAGGGAGCCTATCTCATCCTGCTGACAACGCTCGTACACTTCTACTACAACATCGATGCCAAGATCTCGACGGCCATCGCCGGCCTCGTGGCTCTGATTCTCTTTATCATCGCCCTCGGCAAGTTCGGCCATTCGCTCGACGCCAACGGAAAGAGCGGCGTGTCGAAACTGAAGATTGCCGCATGGATAGGCATCGTCGGCTTCGCCATCAAGGTGCTGCTGGGGTGGATTCCCCTTATCGGCTTCGTCCTGGGCATTATCATCGGCATTGCCAACATCGTGGCCTTCATCCTGGAGTTCATCGGCTATGGTAACATTGCACGTTCAGAGACCGTCGGACTGGAAGGGCAGGCTGGTGCCGGCAAACTGCGCACCAGCATGATCCTGGTCATCGTGGCCTTCATCATCAGCCTCATCCCGGTGATAGGCCTGGTGGGTGGTCTGCTGACCATCGTTGCCCTGTGGTTCGTCTTCAGCGGCTGGAGAATGATCCTGCGCGGACTGGAGAGCTAAGAAGCGACCCTGCACATAACGAATTGAGGCGGCTCCGTGGGAACCGCCTCAATTTTGATTTTTCTTTACAAAAATTAGTTCAGAGCGTCAGCCAGCTCAGCACCAGCCTTGAACTTGGCAACCTTCTTGGCAGCGATGGTAATCTTCTGCTTGGTAGCAGGGTTGATACCCTCACGAGCGGGGCGCTCGTTAACACTGAATGTACCGAAACCAACGAGGGCAATCTTGTCGCCGGCTACGAGAGCGTCCTTGATAGCTGCTACAGTAGCGTCCAGAGCCTTCTTTGCGTCAACCTTTGAGAGACCAGCACCAGCTGCAATCTTCTCCACTAATTCTGTTTTGTTCATAATTTGTTGTTAATTTAAATGATTTATAAATGGTAAAATTGCTTTAAGTTCAGAAATTTTCCGCAAATATAGGGTAAAGTATTCAGAAAAACAACAAAAAAACGGAAAAATTTGCTTTTTTAATGAAAAAAATTTGCTTCAGTGCTGTTTTTGGTCCAAAAACCGGATATTTTTCGTAATTTTGCAGCCGAAAACAGCAAGAAAGGCTGACGGCATAAAAAAACGAAAACAACAAACCAGTTAATAGTAAGTCAAAACGTGTTTCGCAACATACCTACCATCACCAAGAACCTGCTCATTGTCAATTTCCTGACATTCGTAGCAACATGGATTCTGCAACAGCGCGGAATCAATCTGGCTAATATCGGTGGCCTTCACTTTTTCATGGCCAGCGACTTCCATCTGTTCCAGTTTGTTACCTATATGTTCCTGCACGCCAACTTCACACACATATTCTTTAATATGTTCGCGCTGTGGATGTTTGGCTGTGTAGTAGAGAATGTATGGGGACCGAAGAAATTCCTTTTTTATTACATTTCCTGCGGCATAGGGGCCGGACTGATGCAGGAGCTGGTGCAGCTGTTCGACTTCTACTTCCGCATCACGGCTCAGGAGCCGAGTGTCAGCTTCTCGGAACTCTTTGTCATCGGGCAGCAACTCAGCCAACAGCTGAACGGCTGGACCACCATCGGCGCGTCAGGTGCCACTTACGCCGTCCTGTTGGCCTTCGGCATGATCTTCCCCAACGAGCGCATCTTCATCTTCCCACTACCCATACCCATCAAGGCCAAGTGGTTTGTCTGCGGCTATGCCGCCATCGAACTGTTCTCGGCCATCGGTTCGTCGGGCGACGGCGTGGCGCATATGGCACACCTGGGCGGTATGCTCTTCGGCTTCCTGATGATACGCTACTGGAACAAGCATCCCGACTCAAGCTACAACCGCTCGGGCGGCCAGGAGTTCTTCGACCGGCTGAAAAACAACTTCGAGCGGCGGCGCGGTACAGGCAGCCACATGCATGCTGAGCAAGGAGGTGCCGACGACTTAAGGGACGACATGAACTATAACGCCCGCAAGAAGCAGAACCAGGAAGAGATAGACGCCATTCTTGACAAGATACGCAAGAGCGGCTACGACAGTCTGACCAAAGAGGAGAAGCAGAAACTCTTCGAAGCCAGCCGCAACGCATGATCAAGCAGTTAAAACATTTTACACTGAACCTGATAGCTGGCGCCAACGTGGCAACGGTACTGACCATGCTGGCCACCGGCTATGCCGACCGACTGTATCCGCCCGACCACCCACTGCTGTCGGTACTCGGCCTGACATTCCCTATCTTCCTGCTGCTGAACCTGCTGTTCCTGCTCTTCTGGGTGGTCTTCAAATGGCGACGCCTGTGGATTCCCGTTGCCGGCTACCTGCTGGCATACGCCCCCATCGCCACCTACCTGCCACTTAATCCGCGCCAGGACATCCCTGACGGCTGCATCAAGGTGCTGACCTACAACGTCTGCTCATACGGAGGCAACTATAAGTACGAAGACGCCTTCGAGCGGATACTCGACTACCTGAAAGAGCAGGATGCCGACATCGTCTGTCTGCAGGAGGATGTCGACACGTGGCGACGCTATGCCTTCCTGCGCTATGAGAAAATCTACCCCTATAACGACACCACAGTCATCTGCAACACGCCGGAATCACTCAATGCCGTCGGCATTCACAGCCGCTACCCCATCCTGCGCAAGGAACGTATCGACTACCCCTCATCCGCCAACGGCTCCGTGGCCTACTACCTGCTATGCGGCAACGACACGCTGCTGGTCATCAACAACCACCTGGAGAGTACGCACCTGACAACCGAAGACCGCACCCGCTACAAAGACATGCTTCGCGGCGACATGGACAGCGACACGGCAAGGGCGGAGTCGATGCTCATCTTCGACAAACTGGGCCAGGCTACCGTCCTGCGCGCCAAGGCCGTCGACAACATCGTCGACTACATCAACCGCCACTGCCAATACCCCACCATCGTCTGCGGCGACTTCAACGACACGCCTGTCTCATACACCCGACGGGCACTGGCACAGCATCTCACCGACTGCTTCAAACAGTCAGGACGGGGCATCGGTTTGTCATATAATCAGAAAGGATTTTGGGTGCGTATCGACCACATTTTGTGTTCTTCCCACCTGACACCATACAACTGCGAAGTAGACTCAAAAAACGACCTTAGCGACCATTATCCGATGGTTTGTTGGTTAAAAATGAAGGATAAATGACGTTTTTTCGCTGAAAAACGCCAATAAATTTTCCCAACCGTAAAAAAATGTGTATATTTGCAGGCTCAATCGCGCATATAAATAAATAATTATTATAAATAACAAAAATGCAAAACAAAGGAATTGTAAAGTTTATTGCAGTGCTTCTGGTGCTCGTATGCTGCTTCTACCTCTCCTTCTCGTTTGTGACCCGCCACTACGAATCGAAGGCGGCCGCCATGGGTGAGGAGGCTGGTCAGGAGTATCTTGACAGCATCATGAACGAGAAAGTCTACATGGGCATTTACTCGCTGAAGCAGTGCCGCGAGATGGAGATTGGCCTGGGTCTTGACCTGAAAGGCGGTATGAACGTGATTCTTGAGGTGTCGGTACCCGATGTCGTCGACGTGCTGGCCGACCACAAGCAGGATGCTGCCTACAAGAAGTCGATGGAGCAGGCCAAGAAGGAGGAGGAGACCAGTCAGGACGACTTCCTCTCGCTGTTCATCAAGTATTGGAAACAGAATTCGAACGGACGTCCCCTGGCCGCCATCTTTGCTACACAGCAGATGAAGGGCAAGGTGAGCACACAGTCTACCGACTCTGAGGTGGAGAATGCCCTGCGCGCAGAGATCCAGTCGGCCGTCGACAACTCTTTCAACGTGGTCCGTAACCGTATCGACAAGTTCGGTGTCGTTCAGCCCAACATCCAGAAGCTGGAGGGACAGAGCGGCCGTATCATGGTCGAGATGCCTGGTATCAAAGAGCCTGAGCGTGTGCGTAAGCTCCTGCAGGGTTCGGCCAACCTGGAGTTCTGGGAGACCTACAACTCACAGGAGATTGTGCCGATGCTGGCTACACTGAACCAGAAGTATGCCGCCCTGGGTGGCGATGCAGCCAACGTGAGCACCGATTCTGTCGCTGCTGATACTGCCGCCGTTGCCGAGGCTGCTACGGTGGCTGACAGTTCGGCTGTCGGCACCGATCTGGCTGCCAAGCTGGCCAAGAAAGGAGCTACCGACAAAGCTGCTGATGCCAAGGCTAAGGAGCTGATGAAGAAGCAGAACCCGCTCTTCGCCATCTTCCAGCCCGTACAGGGTCAGGGTCTGGCCATCGTCGGCTATGCCAATGCCCGCGATACTGCTGACGTCAACAAGGTTATCTACTCAGAGATTGCCGCTACGGTGCTGCCTGCTGAGTGCAAGCTGCGCTGGGGTGCCAAACCCGAGGACTTCGGCGGCGAGAACACCCGTGGCGACATCTTCGCGCTGTATGCCCTGAAGATTACCGAGCCCAACGGCCGTGCTCCGCTGGAGGGTGATGTTATCACCAACTCCAAGGACGACTTCGACCAGATGGGTCACCCCTCTGTATCGATGCAGATGAACTCCGACGGCGCCCGTCGCTGGAGTCAGATTACGAAGCAGAACATCGGCCGCGGCGTAGCCATCGTCCTCGACGACGCTGTCTACTCCGCTCCCCGTATCCTCACACAGATTGATGGCGGCAACTCGCAGATTACGGGTAACTTCACCATCGAGGACACCAAGGACCTGGCCAACACGCTGAATAGCGGAAAAATGCCGGCTCCTACACGTATCGTACAGGAAGAGGTCGTTGGCCCGTCACTCGGTGCTCAGTCTATCCAGCAGGGTATCATCTCGTTTGTCGTCGCTTTCGTACTGCTGATGATCTACATGATCATGCTGTACGGACCCATCCCTGGTCTGATGGCCGACTGCGCCCTGCTCTTCAACCTGTTCTTCACACTGGGTATCCTCACCTCGTTCCAGGCCGCACTGACCATGCCGGGTATCGCCGGTATCGTGCTGACACTGGGTACGGCCGTCGACGCCAACGTGCTGATTTACGAGCGTACCAAGGAGGAGCTGCGTAAGGGTCTGAAGGTGAAGGAGGCTCTGAACAAGGGTTACTCGAACGCCTTCTCGGCTATCTTCGACTCGAACGTCACGTCACTCATCACCGGTTTCATCCTGCTGTTCTTCGGTACTGGTCCTGTCAAGGGCTTCGCCACCACCTGGATTATCGGTATCTTCTGCTCGTTCTTCACCGCCGTGTTCCTGACACGTCTGGTCTATGAGAACCGTCTGAAGAAGGACAAGTGGACCAACCTGACCTTCGTCACCGCCTACTCAAAGAACATGATGCAGAACTCGCACATCAACTTCATGGGCGCCTATAAGAAGTCGTTCATCATCTGGGCTGCCGCTGCCGTCATCTTCTGTATCTCGTTCGCTGTCCGCGGCTTAAGCCAGAGTATCGACTTCACCGGTGGCCGTAACTACGTCGTCGTGCTCGACAAGGAGACACCCGTAGAGCAGGTGCGCCAGGCTCTCAGCGGCGCCTTCATCAACACCATCGGCGAGAAGGCCAACCAGGAGGCTAACACCAGCGTCATCGCCCTGGGTACCGACGGCAAGACCGTCCGTATCTCTACCAACTGGGACATCGAGTCGAACAATCCCGAGGTGGACGACAAGGCAGAGACCATCCTTTACAACGCATTGAAGAAGAGCGGTCTCATCAAACAGGCTGACGTCAACTCATTCAAGAACCCTGACATCCGCGAGGGTGGCTCTATCATCAGCTCGGCAAAGGTAGGCCCGTCGGTGGCTAAGGACATCACCTACGGTGCTATCATCTCGGTCATCATTGCCCTGATAGCCATCTTCCTCTATATCCTGCTGCGTTTCCGCAACGTCGCCTTCTCGGTAGGCTCTACCGTGGCCCTGTTCTTCGACGCCCTCGTTGTTATCGGCTTCTACAGCGTACTGTGGGGCTGGGTACCCATGTCACTTGAGATTGACCAGACATTCATCGGTGCTATCCTGACGGTGATCGGTTACTCCATCAACGATAAGGTGGTGGTCTTCGACCGCGTGCGTGAGAACATCCAGCTCTTCGGCAAGCGCGACCGCCAGACGCTGTTCAACGACTCGCTGAACCAGACGCTGGCACGTACCATCAACACCTCGGTGACAACGCTCATCGTGCTGCTCTGTATCTTCATCCTCGGTGGTGACTCGATCCGCAGCTTCTCGTTCGCCATGATCCTGGGTGTCATCTTCGGTACGCTCTCCTCACTCTTCATCGCTGCTCCCGTGGCTTATCTCACCATGGGTCGCACCATCCGTGAAGACGAGGCTACTGCTGCTGAGGCTAAGTAACCCTTAATGCAATAAAAAAAACGGCCAGGCTCTCCGGAGAGTCTGGCCGTCTTTTTTTATCTTTCTAAAAATCAGGGGGCTGTTCAAAGGTCATCCGTTCCTTGGTCTGGGGATGCGTAAATTCCAGACGATCGGCATGGAGATAGAGACGGTCGGCAGGACGACCATAGAGCTCGTCGCCAAGGATGGGACAGCCAAGACCATCGGGGTGAGCACAATGCATACGAAGCTGGTGGGTACGACCGGTGTGAGGAGAGAGGCGCACGCGGTCGGGGCCAATCATCTCGAAGTCGGTGACAGCCGCTTTGCCATGCTCATAGTCAACAACTTGGCGGGGCCGGTTCAGCGGGTCGCCGGACAGAGGCAGCGAGAGAGTGCCCTTGGTGGTGCGTGGTGCGCCTAACGTGACGTCCAACAGTGCCACGTAGGTCTTACGGATACTACGGTCGGCGAACTGTTGCTGCAAGTCGCGGTAGACGTCACGGGAGCGGCCGGCGACCATCAGTCCGCTGGTGCCCATGTCGAGCCGATGGGCCAACAAGGCGCCGGGGTAGCGCTGACTCAGGATGGTGGCTACCGAATAACTGCCGATACGCCCAGGGACGCTGAGCAGGCCCGACGGTTTGTTGACGACAATAACGGTCTCATCCTCATAGACTATCTCTATAGTCTGCCGTGGTGCTTCCGTCTGTTCCTCAGGGTTGGCGTCGACGGCCAGTCCTTGAAGCATCCACGTCAGTACGGGCTTGCACTTGCCACGACAGGCAGGATAGAACTGCCCGTGCTGACGGACTTCGGTCCTGGGTGACGGCCCCCACCAGAACTCAGCCATACACAGTGGTCTCATACGGTGCTCATAGGCATACTGAAGCAACTTGGGAGCACAGCAGTCGCCGGTGCCGCCCGGTGGAAACGGAAACCGGCGGCGTATCCGCTCCGAACTATGATAGTCCTGCCATACATCGACCAGCTGGCGGCGCTCGCCACGGGCATTGAGGAACCGGTATTGGTCGAAGAGCCACAGCTGCAGCTGTTGTGACCGGCGGCGGCGCTCCTCTTTCTGACTGTCATCGCGCATGGCTGAGATCAGACGCTCCTCTTGCTTGAAATGTCCGTCGGGCTGCTGGGCATCGTAGACGGGCGGTACGAAATAAGGCCAGTCGTTGCGACCTTCCAGCAGTCCTGAATAGGCGGCAACGAAGCCCAACCGGCCGTCGGCATCGGTAACAACCAGGACACCGAACATCTTTCCCTCTGTGAGCACCATGCGCCCTAATTCCTGCTGCACCTCCTTCGCTGCCAACAGGCAGAGGGGATGAGGCTCGTAGCAGAAGGGCCAGGTGAACCTGGCCGGCCGCTCCACATCAGTCTGCAAAGGGTGAAACACTGTTGACGTCATATCGTCTTCCATCATAAAAAAATATGAGGGACGTGCCGACAGGCGCATCCCTCATGAATAGTGTATTGAGAAAATTCAAATTAGTCGGCAACGAGCGTGAAGCGCTTGAAAGCGACAATCTTCAGCTCCTTGTCCTGCTTGGCCAGCCACTGCTCGACAGTAGCCTTGTCACCGTCGCCGAACTGGAACTCCTGGTCGACGAGGCAGTTCTCCTTGAGGAACTTCTGCACACGACCCTTGGCGATGTTCTCAATCATAGGCATCTTCAGCTGAGCCTCACCCTCGACCTTTGCCTCGGCAATGATCTTGCGAGCCTCGTCGGCCTGAGCCTGTGTCAGCCAGCCCTTAGCCATGTTCGACTCGATGTGGTCTTCGCTATCAACGAGGTTGGGGTTGATACCTGCCTTCTTAATCTTCATCTCCACGAACTTCTCCACCTGCTCGAGCTTCGTCTTCTCAACAGCAGTCTTGTACTCCTCGTCGAGAATCTTCTGCTCAACACTCTCCTTGTCGAGAGCTACAGGCTTCATGGCTGCAACCTGCATAGCCACGAGGTGACCCTGCTCGGCAGCGGGCTTGTTAGTCTGTACCATGGTGCACAGGGTGTGCTTGCCCATGTGGTCGTAAACCTCAACATTCTCACCCTCAAGCGTCAGGTAGCCGTCAAGCTCCATCTTCTCACCGGTGATACCACTGCGCTGAGTGACAGCCTCCTGAGCGGTCTGACCACCCAGGTCGAGAGCCTTCACAGCCTCGATGTCCTGAGCCTTGGCAGCGATGGCAGCGTCGAGAATGCTCTGAGTCAGAGCGATGAAGTCGGCACCGTTAGCCACGAAGTCGGTCTCGCACTTCAGAGCTATCATAGCAGCAAAGCCATCCACCTTCTTCACGAGTACACAACCATTAGATGTCTCACGGTCGCTACGCTTGGCAGCGATAGCCAGGCCACGCTCGCGGAGCAGCTCCTTAGCCTTGTCGAAGTCGCCCTCAGCCTCAGTCAGAGCCTTCTTAACGTCAGCCAGACCAGCGCCGGTCATAGCGCGAAGCTTCTTGATATCGTCAATTGAAATTGCCATAATTCTATAAACTATAAACTTTAAACTATAAACTAAAATCACTCAGCGGCGGGAGCCTCTTCCTCAGCGGGGGCAGCAGCCTCCTCAGCAGCAGGGGCCTCCTCAGCAGCAGGAGCCTCGGCGGGAGCCTCTTCCTTGCGAGCCTTACGAGCGCGCTTGGGCTTTGCCTCTTCAGCCTCAGCCTCTTCCTGAGCGTCGGCAGCCTTCTCGTCGGCCTTCTCCACCTTGCGCTCCTCGATGCCCTCGGCGATAGCGGTGCAGCAGGCGTTGAGTATCATCTCAACACTGTCCTTAGCGTCGTCGTTAGCAGGAATAACGAAGTCGATATTCTTAGGGTCGCTGTTGGTGTCGACGATGGCAAACACGGGGATACCCAGGCGGTTAGCCTCCTTGACGGCAATCTGCTCCTTCAGCACGTCGATGACGAACAGTGCGCTGGGCAGACGGGTCAGGTCGGCGATAGAACCGAGGTTCTTCTCGAGCTTGGCACGCTGACGGGTCACCTGAAGCAACTCACGCTTCGACAGGTTACCGTACGTACCGTCATTCATCAGCTTGTCGATATTGGCCATTTTCTTCACAGCCTTACGGATGGTGGGGAAGTTGGTGAGCATACCGCCCGGCCAACGCTCGATGACGTAAGGCATATTGACGCTGGCTGCCTTCTCGGCAATCACGTCCTTAGTCTGTTTCTTAGTACCTACGAAGAGGATTTTCTTGCCGCTCTTGGCAATCTGCTTCAGAGCCTCGGCAGCCTCGTCAATCTTGGCTACCGTCTTATGCAGGTCGATGATATGGATGCCGTTACGCTCGGTGTAGATGTAAGGAGCCATAGCGGGGTTCCACTTACGCTTCAGGTGGCCGAAGTGGCAGCCAGCCTGCAGCAACTGATCAAAATTTGTTCTTGACATTGTCTTTTCTGTTTTAATTGTTTACTTTCTTTTTTAATTCTTCTTAGAATCAGCCCGATGGTAATCCGTAGGAGTCCAACGGGTTTAGATGCTAAACCGTTCAGTATCGGTTGTGGCCAATAGCCAACAGCTAAAAGCCAACAGCCAATATTAACGCTTACTGAACTGGAAGCGACGACGAGCCTTCGGCTGACCCGGCTTCTTACGCTCAACCTCACGGCTGTCACGTGTCAGGAAACCAGCGTCCTTCAGCTTCTTCTTATCCTCTTCGTTCACCTTGACGAGGGCACGGGCGATAGCCATGCGGAGAGCCTGGCTCTGGCCAGTGAAACCACCACCATCGAGGTTCACCTTGATGTCATACTTCTCAGCCACCTCGAGCAGGTTCAGCGGCTGCTTAACCACGTACTGCAGGATGGCAGAGGGGAAATAAACTTCGAGATCCTTCTTGTTGATCGTAATCTTACCAGAACCTTCCTGGAGATACACACGAGCTACAGAGCTCTTGCGACGACCGATTGCATTTATTACTTCCATTGCTTTCCTTATCTATTATTTATACTGGTTAATATCAATTGCCTTGGGCTTCTGAGCCTCATGGGGATGCTCGGTACCCTCATAGATGTAGAGGTTGTTCATCAGCGAACGGCCGAGGGGACCCTTCGGCAGCATACCCTTCACAGCGTGACGCAGGATCTTGTCAATACCGTCCTTGCGCTGACGCAGCTGGGCAGGCGTGTTGAAACGCTGGCCACCGGGATAGCCTGTGTAACGGGTGTAGACCTTGTCGGTCTCCTTCTTACCAGTGAATACCACCTTATCGGCGTTGATAAGGATAACATTGTCACCGCAGTCAACGTGCGGCGTAAAAGTTGGCTTGTACTTTCCGCGAATCAGCTTGGCAACCTTTGAGCAGAGACGGCCCACCACCTGATCGGTAGCGTCGATGACCACCCACTCTTTCTTAGCGGTCTCCTTGTTGACGGAAAGCGTCTTGTAACTTAAAGTGTTCATTTCTCTTTTTGGTTTACTAAAAAACAGTTATACATTATTAATTACGCACACATAGTCCCACATCCGAGGTTAGTCACTCGGCTGCAAGTCTAACTCGTGCTGAAACACTGATTCCCGAACCGCTTCGTCCGGCCAAAGACGCCGCTATTCACACAGCATTTCCGGGGATTCTAAGTCTCTCCCCAATAATCGGACTGCAAAGGTACTGCTTTTTCTTCTTTTAGACGACATACTTAGAGCCAACAGTCCCATATTTACGATTATTTAACATTTTAACACGTCGCTTTCTTGGCCATTTCAATTTTTCTTCCTATCTTTGCCCAAAAGAAAAAACGTTTTTATATGGTTAATATAGCGAACCCGATTTACGACATCGTATTCAAGTATCTCATGGAGGACGATGCCGATATGAAACACATCGTCCACCGCCTGTTAATGGCTTCTACTGATGCCGACGTACGTCAGGATATGAATGTCGAAGACGAATATTTCGCAGCCATTGAGAAACGTGACACGGAAATTATGCTTCGTGACCGCAAACTCGCTGAACAGCAGGTCCAGCTGAGTGAACAGCAGGTCCAGCTGAATGAACAGCAGGTCCAGCTGAGTGAACAGCAGGTCCAGCTGAGTGAACAGCAGGTCCAGCTGAGTGAACAGCAAGTCCAATTGAGTGAACAGCAGGTCCAGCTGAGTGAACAGCAAAAACTATTAGGCTATTCTATTCAGATAATGCAGGATAATGGATTGTCGTTAGAGGCCATTTCAGCAAAATTGGGGAAAAGCGTTGAAGAATTGAAGGAACTCTTACAACATCTTTCGTGAGGAAGCACACACCGTCCTGAGATTTCCCATCAACAAAACTTATCCAAACTTCTCCGCGCCCCTCCATTTTCGGACACGCCGCTTGACAGAATTCATGATGAACGACCAGTTGCCGTAGCGGATATTCAGAACCAGTTCTTCGAAGGAGCGTCCGACCTTCGTCAGTGGATAGCCCCAGCCCTGAGCCTTATAGAAGCGCTTCCAATAGCCCACTTCCTCAATCACGTACCTGGGATGACGCAGAGGAAAATCGATGTCATAGCGTTTCATAGTAAACAGCTGTTTTAGGCGACGGGGTAAGGTGCGGAAGGCCGAATAGTGTGTAGAGTCCTCCGAGGCACCAACATTATTAATCATATTCTTACAGGGCACAATGGCCATGGCCGAGTTGAAAAGCATAGTCGCCCAGAAGACGCTCTCGAATTGAGGGTGCCCCGTCTCGCGATGGTCGCGACACATTTTGACAAAGCTCTTCCTATAGCCGCGCTGCTTGATGAGCGCCTCAAGCTGTCGCATACTGAACGCATCGTCAAGGAATGCGTATTCCTTATCCCATTGGTTAACGACCCTGCGCCACGACGCCCAGCCCCAGATGCTGAAGGCAGAAGTGAAGAAGTAGTCGTAGGGAATGTCGGGCGTCACCTCGTCGACGTTGAAGCCCGCCACCATCGAGATGCGCTCGTCGTGCTCGTAGCGGTCGAGCATCTCCTTACAGAACGGGAAGAACGACTGCGACGGTACCACGTCGTCCTCAAGCACCATACACTTGTCGGCCAGCGAGAAAGCCCACTGATGGGACGTATATCCAGCTATCATACAGCCTAAGTTACGCTCCTGATAGTTTCGGTGTACCTCACACTCCCAGTCGATGTTCTCGTCGCTGGCAATCTGTCGGCAGGCTTCTATACCCGCCATATCGCGCTCGCCACGGGGACCGTCCTGAAAGAGGAACAACCGCGAGGGACGCGCCTTCCTTACTTCGTCGAATACCTGCTGAAACGTATCAGAACGGGTGAAGAACAACATCAATACTGCGATATCAACTTGAGCTGCTTTTTTCATGTTTTCTTTTTTATTAGTTTTGCTTTGGTGCTATAGAGGGAAAGAATGTGTATAGGTAGGAACTGATCCAATAGCGTAAAGCGCTGTTCCAACCTTTGTAAGTCCGCAGATAGCGGAAACCATAGCGGGGCGAGTTCTTTGGGCTATGCAAGTTCTTCCACCGCTTCTTAAAACTCGCAATACCAGAGTAAGGTGTTTCGGTATGATTGTCAACCACGCCCACGTAGCGAGGCGTCAACAGCACACTGAAGCCCTGCTTCTGGACTCTGTAACCGTAATCATGGTCACCGAATGCATGACGATACCCTCGGTCAATCATTCCTACGGCCTTGTAGACCTGATAGGGGATAAGCACCAAGTTGCCGTTCATCGTCACCACCTTCTGATAACTGCCATCCGGGACTAACCCCTTGTTGTTTTCATCCCCGCCGCCGTATGAACAGCAACCCTGATGGTCACAGAAGGCGCCCGTCACGACGCAGCGTTCGCCATTGTCATCCATCGACTTGAATAGCGTCTGTAAGGCATCGGGGTACAACTCGGAATCATCATTATACCAGAGGAAATAGTCGTAGCCGACACCCGACTCAACAGCCTTCTCCCACGCCATCAGCATACCATGTCCCCAATAGAGACCGCCATCACCCTTGAACAGTCTGACAGCCGGGAACTCACTACCCACGCTTTCAGACGTCCCGTCCGTAGAACCGTCGTCTACCAGATAGACATCAAACGCATAGCCCGGACCTAACCTGTCGATGGCTGCATACAATGTGCGCAGGCTGACAAGCGTCATCTCTCTCCTGTTGAACACCGTCAGTAAGACGGCTGTCTTCGTCACTTCCGCCATGAATCCTTTTTCTGTTTGAAATAATCGGTATAAGCCATATCGGGGTCGAAGTAAATGTCATTGGAATGCCATTTGCCCCGCTCCTCAACAGGCGGGAAGGCCATATAGTCGCCATATATGTTTCTGAGCACCTTGTCGTAGTTTGCCGGAACAGGAACCGTCATGTTCTCGAAAGGCAGATAGACCGTCTCGTCCAAATCAGCAGCCTCACACCAGTAGCGTGTGATGAAATACATAGGATGTGTCAGAATCGTCAGCCGCTTAGCGGTAGCACTATACTTCCTGAGGTTCTTGTCATACCAGCCTACCACGGTCTCGTAGGGTACCAGTTTGCAGAACGTATGGGCCATCACGCTACGATACAGGCGCCGCAACAGATTGTTCTGCTGTTTAGGGCGGTATAGTGACACCAGACTGACGAGGGTTTCCTTAACCAGCATCTGGCGCTTGAACGCTGCGCCATCCACATAGCCGTCCATCACAAAGACGTCAATATAAATGCCGTGATTGTAGTCTGGCGACTCGTGAGCCAGGATGTGCCCCGTTGTCAACGAGTTTCGCAAGCGGGCATAGCCCTGGCAGAAGTAGCGTCTGTCAGACAAATCCGTCTGTAGGAAATACGGATGGCGGAACTCTGTGGCGGCTATGGCACGAAGCTTCTCAAACTCCGGCCGCGTCATACACACGTCAATGTCGTCATCCCAGGGAATAAAGCCACGGTGCCTGACGGCTCCCAATAATGTACCAGCAAAGGCAAAGACCTTGATGTCGTGCTTCTTGCATACCGCCAGCAACTGGTAAAGCAGATCCATCTCAATGGCCCATATCCGTTTCTGCCTTGACGACACTGTATACTCGCACCTGACCTCTTCCTGAAGGAAGCTATCGTCAAGCGGCATGGTTATCTTCTCTTTAATACTGTTCATAGCGGTTTGTCAATGATGGTATGGTACAATCCCATGATGGCCTCTGCGTCGAGTTCTACGGGGTTGTTACGCAGACGGATAGGGTTGACGGAAGTGCTCAGCGTGTGTAATTCTTCATCCCGCTTTTCCGACGATACAGGATTCTGCAGGCCCAGCACTTTCATCATTTCGCGGAAACAGCCGATGGCCGACGGAACGTCGGCTACCTGCATAGCCTGTGCTATTTCTTTGAAAGTAGCCTGTAGATAGCCGGTTCCCCGACGGTCGATACAACGGTCGGGATGACTCTGCATATACTGCCAGATTTCTGGTAAACAGACTGCTACGGCATGGCCGTGTGGCAATTTGTAGAGCGACGTAATCTTATAGCTGAAAGCGTGGGGCGCCGTCGTCTGCGTGATACAGATGGCACGGCCGGCCAGGTTGGCTGCGGCCATCACTTGCCAGGCTGCCTCATCGGAATTATCGAAGATGTAGTCGCGCCACCAGTGCATAATGGTTGTCACGGCTTTTTCCGAAAGACATCTGCTTTCGTCCGTACTGTTCACCGACCACCACGACTCTATGCCCTGACATAAGGCATCCATCATCGTACACTTTTTCTGATAGACCGGCAGCGTCTTCAGCACCTGTGGTTCCAAGATGGCCACGTTGGGTATGATGCTCTCATGCGTCACACTTTGTTTCTTTCCACCATAATATATTACGGCGAAGCGGGTCGACTCACTGCCCGTGCCGGCTGTGGTAGGAATAGCAATGAGCTGCACGCCCGTGTCGTGGTATTCTTGTTCCAGGAAAAGCTTGTCTGCCGGCATCCGGCAATACAGCTTGATACACTTTGCCACGTCGATAGTACTTCCGCCTCCAACGGCGAGAATGGTGTCACACTGCTCTTGATTGAACAGTTCAACACCCTTACAGACGTCCTCGTACAGCGGATTGGGAGTAAACTGGTCGAACTTGACAAAAGGCACGCCTATGCTCTCGACGGTCGTCTTAATACTTAGGAACGGGAATGAGCCGTCGCAAACCAGCATAACCTTCCTGCTGTCTGCCACTACGCCGTTCAGGTGCTCTATACCGTTCAAAATCTGTTGTGCCATATCAGTCCTCCAAAAAATCCATCAGGGCTTCCTTGTTCTGTACAGGCGTGGTCGTGGGACGGCCCAAATCCTTGCGGTTGCCCTTCTTCACACACACCTGTAGCAGCATCGGCCCTGCCTGTTGCTTTACGTCGTCCAACCGTGCCGTCAGTTCCTCCAGTGTACTGACGCTATAGGCATGGGCATAGCCCACGGCCTTGGCTATGGCGGGCAAGTCGATGTCGAGACCTACCGTCGGCTGGCCGCCAACAGAGTCGTGAGCACCATTATTAAAGACGACGTGAACATAATTCCGAGGGCGCTTGCTGGCCACGATAGCCAAACCGCCCATGTGCATAATGGCTGCACCGTCGCCGTCGAAGCACCAGACGCGGCGCTCTGGCTTCTCCATAGCGATACCCAATGCTATCTGACTGGCGTGACCCATGGAGCCAACCGTCAGGAAGTCGCGCTCGTGACCTTCGCCTTTCGCCGTACGGTATTCGAAGAGTTCGCGGCTGATCATGCCCGTTGTTGACACTATCACGTCCCGTGGGGCTAATGCCGCCGCCACGGTCTGAATGGCGTCTTCACGTGTCATCGTCAAGTCGTTAAGCACGACATTCTGTAGCGCATAGCTATCGAACGTGTCCTTTTCAACGACTAGCGCAAAAACCTCACCTGTCTCGTGCATATAGTCGACGGCCGCCTTGACCTGCGCTGCCGCCTGAACCTCGTCCTTGCTAAGCACCTCATACCTGACGCCCATCGTCTCCAGCAGTGTCAGCGTCACCTTCCCCTGTTTCACGTGCTGCGGCTCGTCGTGTACGCCGGGACGTCCGCGCCAGCCTATCAGCAGCAGGACGGGAATGTTGTACACATCCTTGTCGGTCAGCGAAGCCAGCGGGTTAATGATGTTTCCCTCGCCTGAGTTCTGCATATAGACGACGGGAATCTGGCGCGTGGCCAGATAGTGCCCTGCGGCCACACCCAGTGCACCGCCCTCGTTGGCAGCGATAATGTTATGCGTGGCATCGGCATGGTCTGTGATGTAGGCACAGAGTTGCTTCAACAGGGAGTCGGGCACGCCGGCATAGAAGTTTATGCCGTTGGATGCCAGGGTATCGTAGAAGAATGAAGGACGTATCATTTCGTGCCGGGAATAAGTTCTAAGATTTCCTTGATGGGCATACATAGACTGTTGGCTTCGTATGAGCGGCCGTTGGCCAGGATAGACTCGGCACACTGTACCATTGCCGGGTAGGCAGCGCGCAGCAAGTGGTTGGCATAGATGACGACGTTGACGCCCCAAGATGCCAGTTCGTCCTCGGTAATCTGGTTGTAAGTCGTAGGCACTACCACAATGGGCACAGAGGCGTTCTTAGCTCGCAATCGCTGGCAGAACTCCTTGATGTCCTCGCCCGTCTGTTCTTTGCTGTGAATCATGATGCCGTCGGCCCCTGCCTCGATATAGGCCAAGGCGCGCTCCATAGCATCGTCAATGCCCTTGCCGGCAATGAGGCTCTCAATACGGGCTATCAGCATGAAGTCGCTGGTTATCTGTGCCCGTTTGCCTGAACGTATTTTCTCGCAGAAACCCTCTATGGTGTCTTGTTCCTGTTTCACCTCCGTGCCGAAGAGAGAGTTCTTCTTCAGTCCTACTTTGTCCTCGATGATAATCGCCGAGATGCCCAGTCGTTCCAGCGTGCGCACGGTAAAGGCCAGATGTTCTGGCTTGCCCCCCGTATCGCCGTCGAAGATGACGGGCTTGGTGGTCACCTCCAAAGCATCGTTCAGGTCGTGCAGTCGTGTTGTCAGGTCAACGGCCTCGATGTCGGGCTTGCCTTTTGACGTCGAGTCGGTTAGCGAACTGGCCCACATACCGTCGAACTCGTGTTTCATATTGTTAATCATTACCGATGTATTCTCGATAATCAGACCTGTCAGTCCGCTGTGCGACTCGCAGAATCGCACAATCTTCTTGGCACCGATGAGCCGGCGGAGACGCTTCAGACGGACGTCGGGCGTCGTGCCGATTTCCTTCAGACGCTCATTCAGCATCGTCGAGGATATACCTTTGGTGTAGGGCACGTCTATGACCTTGCCGCCCCATTCCGCCAGCTTCTCGATAATCTGCTGACGGGTCTTTGCCTGTACACCCTGTTTCCAGTCGTCGCCGTGAACCACGTAGTCTGGTTTGATTTTCTCCAGATTCGGGCGGTAGTCAAGCGTCGTCTGGGGTATCACCTCTGAAACGCCTTTCAGGTCACTGACTATCAGTGAGCGCTGTTCGTAGTTCAAGTAGGGCAGCCGCTTGTAGCTGGCAATGGCCGCGTCGGTCAGTACGCCCACGATGACGCGTCCGTATTTCTGGGCTTCATGCAGGATGTTGAGATGTCCCGGGTGTATGATGTCGGCACTCATGCCGACGTAAACTATCTTTTCTTTTTCCATTTATATTCTGTTCTTACTGTTATTTGTTCTTCTTCAAGCTTTTTAACCAGCGCTTCTTCTCCTTCAGAAAGTTGTAGACGTCGCAGCCTTTCAGATAGAGGAGGTCCCCAAGTTTATCCCATAGGCTGTAGCGTCGTGGTTTCATCTGCTGCTTGATGTTGAGACAGTTGCGCAGCGACTCAACGGGCGTCTCGAAGAACAGGTGGTGGAGCGCCTGCCTCTGCTTCTCCAACAGACGCTCGTAAAGGGCGTCGTCGGCATCGAGGCGGCGCATCAGCTGAAGCACTTCCTCTGACGTACCGACATTACACTCGTCGATAATCAGTTCGCCGTGGGTCACCTCGTCGCGGTTCATAATGGCCAATGTACCTAACGACACGGCCTCTGCCACGGAGTTGCCACGGATGGGGCGTCCGCCAATCTTTACGAAGTATTTTGAGTCGTAGATGGCCATCAGGTTGTCACTGATTTTCGGCTTGTGCAGGTGGATGGCGTAGCCTGCTTCCTGAATAGGTAGGAACTGAGGCGGCACCTTGTCACGGTCCTTGGCCACGGAGTTGATTTCCACAAACACGCCATCGCGCTTCGAAGCGCGTCTTACCTTGGAATGAATGATGCGCTCCAGGGTGTCACGCCCCACGAAGGTATAGGGGAAGTCCACCTCACCTAAGCCGTTGGCCACTATACCGCGTGCCATTTGGTTCAGCGTGATGTCGTAGCCGAAGCGTGCCTTGCCCATAGCCATATTTGCCTCACCAATCATATAGGCAAAGAGGGTCTTAGGGTACTGCTTCACCACCTCCGTAGGCAGACAGACATTGACGGAAATGACGACATCATACTGCCCCCAGTCTACGTCATGGCAGTCGACGGAGAAGTCGCCATTGGCATGGTCGGTCTCCAACTGCCATTTTTCATAGCCCGGCACCTGGTTCAGCGGCTTCGTCTTCAGCAGCGGCAGCATCCAGACGATATGAGGGATTACCTTTTTGTAAATCTGCGTTTCGGGGGCTGGCTCTTCCTTGACAATATAGAAGTCGGCTCCCAGCTCGCTCACCAGACCAATAGGTCCCACCCGCATCATTGAGCTGAACAGTACGTTGGCTGCCGATTTCTCGGTGACAGGACAAACGTACAAATCCTGATAGACATCCTGCTTCAGAAGCGCTATTCTCAAATCCTCCATGAGCTTTTTCGCATTTTTGCTGCAAAGGTATAAATTTATTATGAAATATTTTGTATCTTTGCACCAAAAATACTTAAAAACAGAATACATACGTATGGAAACAGTAGCAAAGAAGCCCCGGTTGGAATGGTTGGACGCTCTCAGAGGGTTCACGATGATTCTTGTTGTAGCCTATCACGTAGCACTTATCGGATTCTCCGAGCAGCACAATTTGTCGTCTTCAATGCGCTTCCTCGTCCTTTTCCGTATGCCGCTGTTCTTCTTCGTCAGTGGTTTCCTGGCTTACAAGGCAGGGCTGGTGTGGAATATGGGCACGCTCAAAAGTCTGCTGCTGAAGAAAATCAGGGTGCAGACCATACCAACCGTCGTCTTCTTCTTCTTTGGCGTAGCTATCCTGGGCGGCTATTTTCTGCCCACGACACTGAAATGGTTAGCACTGCCGACGAAGGGCGGCTACTGGTTCACCATTGTGCTGCTTTATATGTTCATCGTCTACTACCTGTTCTGCTACGTTGAGGAGTTACTGAAGAAGCATTTCCCGAAGATGCCTTCGTGGCTGCCCATAGCCGTGCTCTTCGTCATCTCGCTGGTCTGCTACGACACCTGCTACCAGCCTCATTACTTCAGTTGGGCCCAGGGGAGAAAGGGGCCTGGCAATGAGTTCATGAACTACAGCAGCTTCGGGCAGCTCTTCATGTACTTCCCTTATTTCGTCTATGGCAACGCCGTGCGCCGCTACTGGGACCAGGCCCAGCGCCTCATGGACTCCAAATGGTTTTATCCTGCACTTGTCATGCTGGCCATGTATGCTTGGCTCGACTCACAGAAATGGCATTGGCTACACGCTGCCTGGGCCGTCATACCACTGACGTTGGCACGCATCTCGCTGTTGACGATAGTCTTTATGTACTTCCGCCACTACCACCAGTACTTTACGCAGCGGACGGTCATCGGCGCCAGCTTGCAGTATATCGGCCGACGTACGCTCGACATCTACCTTATCCACTTCCTTTTCATGCCCAACCTGCCTACCATCGGCACCTACTTCAACCAGTATCGCCACAATTTCGCCATTGACACCACGCTCTCCCTGCTGATAGCCCTCATCGTCATTGGCTTCAGCATCATAGCGTCGAACATCCTTCGCGTCAGTCCGTTCTTCAAGAAGTGGCTCTTCGGAAGGGGATAAGCAGCCCTCACCAATAGCAGTTCCCCTCCACCTTGTCGGAGTCCTTGGGTTTGGTGGTGGCGTCAGGTCTTATCCAATGCTCGTTCATCAGGTTGACGTAGAAGCCCTTGGGCAGTCCCCATCGCTCTACACCGTGCATCGGATTAAGCCAGCGATGGCCTGTGATGCCAAACAGCAACTGGCTGACGCCACCAAGATGGATGGCCTGCTTACCTTGGCGCTTGGCATAGGCTGCTAACGGAAAACCATAGGCTCCGCATCCTAATATGCAGACGTCGTACTCGATCTTGTCCATTTCTTGCTCCATCCAATGTAAGGCAGAAAACCAGTCGTCATATCCACATGATTCACTATTATTCCCATAGCTTTGTACGGCTTTGATGACATGGAGCTCTTTAAAAGTAGGAAGCACATTGTCGGAGAACAACAACCGCCGCTTTTCATATTGCCGGCGTATCAGTTCATCAAAAGGATGAACGACAAGCACCTTCCTGCCTTCCAAAGCCCTGCTCCAAGGCTTTTTGGCAAGCCAGGGTTCTAAACAGGGGAGGGCTACCTTGTAGGCATTCTTTAATAGATGGCTGACGGCAATCTCTTCATTCAGCCAGCTTCCCAGGATGTCTACCTGCTGCGAGTCTTCAAGCATCATCTCGCTGAAGCGGTATAGATGTTCATTGTCTATGGGGAAGAAACCTGCTGCATGCTTCATCTGCATCAATATGTGCTTGTTCCACCACCAGGGACCATTCTTTCGCGTCATATACCCATGCATCTCCCCGATGTTCCGTAATGCCCAAATAGTTGAACACGGTCGTCAGTTCGTTGGCACCGTATCTGGCTATCATGCAAGGTTTGCCACTTGCCAGCAGTTCGTAGATTCTGTCTCCAGCCCTGTCAGGGTCTGACTCAAAGGTGAGCAACGATGTCTTCGGGTACCAGTATTTAGTATAAATACGACGTCCTGCCGTTAGGGCCTTATGGTAGAAATTCAAACTCATTGTGCGTGCTTTTTAAAAGGGAATTTTACTTTGCTTTCGAAGAAATCGAGACTCTCACGGAATATGGCCGAACCTAAGAGCCACAGTACCAGAACGTAGAGCGATGCCACAAACAGCACCTTGGCAGCAAACCTGATGTAGATGTTCGCTATGGGCTCCGTAATGACCTGCGCCGAAAGCACCAATGCTACAGTAATGAAAAAATAGGGCGAAATGTCCTTCACGACTTCATATAGCGTAAGACCTATCCAGCTTCGCGACAGCCGATACCACACCCAAAACCAGCCGACAGCTATTCCTACATACACCTTAATCATCATCCCCATCCCGTAGGGCGCTGAGACGAAGACCGCCGCCAACTGAACCGCTCCTAAAACGGTGTGACACCACATGAAGCGTGAAGACTGGCCATGGCTGACCATGTAATAGGAAAACAGGTTGGATAGCGGGTAGAAAGCCCCCATCACGCACAGCCACTGCAGGATGATGGCACTGTCAAGCCACTTCTCGCCAAGCAGGATGACAATAAACTCGTGTGACACCAGTGCCAGGCCAAGCATAGCGGGGAAACTGACAAAGGCGGTGAAGCGCAGCAGTTTCCTGAAGATACGTTTCTGGCGTTCGGGTTCGTCGTCGGTTTTAGCCAGTACTGGCTGAGCTATGCCGCTGAGCATGTTGTTGATGAGCGACCACCCCATATTGTTCCACTTGCTGGCTTGTGTGTAATTGCCAACCACACTAGCCGGGAATTTACGTCCCAGAATGACGGAAAACATATTCGTGTTGAATATCACCACCAGACTGGTGACCATCAGCTTGCTGCTGAAGCCTATCATCTCGCGTACCGGAGAGAAATCCACAGGCAGCGTGGGATGCCAGCGGGCATACCAGAAGTTAAGACCCGTCGTGACGCCTACATATACAAGAGACTGGGTCGCTATGCCCCAGTAGGCAAAGTCCGCTGCGGCCATACACACCCCCACGATTCCCGACAGTAGAAGACCGACGAAGTTCACGATGGCCGTCTCGCGAACCTTCATGTTCCGGAAGAGGATGGCCCGTGGCGCAATGCCAAGACTTGAGATGAAAAAGCCAAGAAAGATAAAGCGCGCCAAGGGCACAAGCCGTGGCTCGTGATAGAAGCGCGCTATAAGTGGGGTACAGAGAGCGAAAATGACATAAAGGAGAAGGCTCGTCAGCGTGCAAGTCCAGAACACGGCGTTATAATCCTTGTGACTCGCCTCCTTGCGCCTGTTCAGAGCTGAGATGAACCCGCCCTCCTGCAGTGAGTTTGCCACAAGGGAGAAGATGGTGAGCATACCCACCAGACCATAATCCTCGGTGCTCAGCAACCGTGCCAGAAAGATGCCAAATACAAGGTTCAGCATCTGCTGCAACACGTTGCTTAGTCCACCCCAGAACAGACCTTTAGCGGTCTTCTCCTTCAATGTGTCCATCCGTTTCTGACTTTTCAGAGCGCTTGTCCGTCAGAACGGATCATCCCACCTGACAGCCGGGCTTGACGTCCTTCGTCGTGGTGACTACGCTCAGGCTCTCGTCGGCATCGACGGCCGAGAGAATCATGCCCTGGCTCTCGATGCCCATCATCGTGCGCGGCGCGAAGTTGGCCACGAAGAGGATGCGCTTGCCCACGAGCGCCGACGGGTCGTCGTAGAACTGGGCGATGCCCGAGCAGATGGTGCGGTCGGTGCCTGAACCGTCATCGATGGTGAACTGCAGGAGCTTCTTCGACTTCTTCACCTTTTGGCAGTCCTTCACCAAGCCCACACGGATGTCGAGCTTCTCAAAGTCCTCGAAGCTAACCGTTTCCTTGATGTCAGCAGGCTTGAAGGCGGCAGCCTCATTGGCTTTCTTGGTGGCTTCCAGCTTGTCGAGCTGCTTCTGTATGACGTCGTCCTCAATCTTCTCGAACAGCAGCTGCGGCTCGCCTAACTGGTGGCCAGCCTGCAACAGGTCGGTGCTGCCCAGCTGCTCCCACTCAAAGCTGTCGATGTTAAGCATCTCGCGGAGTTTTTTACTCGAGAACGGCAGGAACGGCTCGAAGGCAATAGCGAGGTTGGCCGTCAGCTGCAGACAGATGTTCAGGATGGTTTCGCAGCGCTTCGGGTCGGTCTTCCACACTTTCCACGGCTCGCAGTCGGTGATGTACTTGTTGCCGATGCGGGCCAGGTTCATGGCCTCAAACTGTGCGTCGCGGAACTTGAACTGCTCCAGCAGGTTTTCCACCTTGGCCTTCACGTCCTTGAACTCCTCCAGGGCTTGACGGTCAACGTCGGTCAGTTCGCCGCAGGCGGGAACGACGCCGTTCCAGTATTTCTTCGTCAGCTGCAGGGCACGGTTGACAAAATTGCCATAGACGGCCACCAGCTCGTTGTTGTTGCGGTCCTGGAAGTCCTTCCACGTGAAGTTGTTGTCCTTGGTCTCAGGGGCATTGGCGGTCAGCACGTAGCGCAGCACATCCTGCTTGCCGGGCATGTCCTCCAGGTATTCGTGCAGCCAGACGGCCCAGTTCCTTGAGGTCGAAATCTTGTCGTTCTCCAGGTTCAGGAACTCGTTGGCGGGCACGTTGTCGGGCATGATGAAGCCTCTCCCGGCCCCTCCGAGGGAGGGGAGCTTGTTTGCGTCGTTCCAGGCCTTCATCATCGTGGGGAAGATGATGCAGTGGAACACGATGTTGTCCTTGCCGATGAAGTGTACCAGACGGGTGTCCTCGTCCTGCCACCACTTGCGCCAGTCACCCCATTTCTCTGGCTCCTTCTCACACAGTTCTACCGTGTTCGACACATAGCCGATGGGGGCGTCGAACCATACGTAGAGCACCTTGCCGTCGGCTCCTTCCACGGGCACGGGGATACCCCAGTCCAGGTCGCGAGTCATGGCGCGGGGCTGCAGGTCCATGTCGAGCCACGACTTGCACTGGCCGTAGACGTTAGGACGCCACTCTTTGTGCTCCTCCAAGATCCACTTCTTCAACCAGTCCTGATACTCGTTCAGAGGCAGATACCAGTTCTTGGTCTTCTTCAGTACTGGAGTAGAACCGCTGATAGTAGACTTCGGGTTGATGAGCTCTGTAGGACTCAAGTCACGTCCGCACTTCTCACACTGGTCGCCATAGGCTCCCTCATTGTGGCAGTAAGGACACTCACCTACGACATAACGGTCGGCCAAAAACTGTTTGGCTTCCTCGTCGTAGAGCTGCTCGGTGGTCTCCTCAGTCAGTTTGCCCTCGTCGTAGAGTTTCTTAAACCACTCTGCAGCAAACTTATGGTGAGTCTCGGAGGTGGTGCGGCTATAGATATCAAAAGATATTCCAAACTCCTCGAAAGAGTCCTTGATCATCTTGTGATAACGGTCAACTACATCCTGCGGAGTGATACCCTCCTTACGGGCACGAACCGTAATGGGCACACCGTGCTCGTCGGAACCGCCAATGAACATGACGTCGCGCTTCTTCAGACGCAGATATCTCACGTAAATGTCTGCCGGTACGTAGACGCCGGCCAGATGTCCGATGTGCACACCACCGTTGGCGTATGGTAGAGCCGACGTAACGGTTATTCTCTTGTATTTTTTCTCTTCCATGATATATTTATGTGAATTGGGGTGCAAAGTTACAACTTTTTCTCTAAATAAACTTGAGAATATCACTGAATTTCTCAATTTTTATCAGTCGCTCGTGGTCAAAATCGTCGAAATGCTCCAGCTGCCACGTCACATGGAACGGTATGTGTATGGCCCAGGCACCGATGGCCAAGGCGGGAGCGATATCACTTTTCAGAGAGTTGCCCACCATCAGCAGCTCAGAGGGATGTATGTGCTGGTGGTCGCAGAGGGCCTCAAACTCCTTCTGGCTCTTGTCGCTGGTAATCTCTACATCGTCGAAGTAGCGGAGCAGCCCTGAGCGGCGCAACTTGTTCTCCTGGTCCTGCAGCTCGCCCTTGGTGAAGCACACCTTACGGTAGCCGTCAATGGCGGCCAGCGTCTGTTCCACCTCCGGCAATGGTGTGGCCGGCAACTGCAACAGCCTCTTACACTGACGGAGCAATTCCGACAACGTCTCGCTGTCGAGATGGGCACCGCCTACCCTTAGAGCTGTCTCTATGACAGATATGGTGAAAGCCTTACAGCCATAGCCCAGGTCGGCCATATTGCCACTCTCTGTCTTGAACAGCTCGCGTGCAGGATCATCGCAATAGGGGGCGATGAGTTCGTAGAGACGGTTCTCCACCGTCTCGAAAAACGACTGACAGTCCCACAGCGTGTCGTCAGCGTCGAACGCAATAACCTCCCACTTCTTCACCTCTTCACCTCTTCTATAGCCTCACCGATACAGGCATTGGGCTGCTGGATATGCAACATCTGACAAACGGTGGGTGCTATGTCGGTAATATGGACCTCACGCGAGGTGGCGCCATGACTCACTTTCCAGCCATAGAACAGCAGGGGGATATGGGCGTCGTAGGGATTCCACTCACCATGAGTAGTACCTACTGACGACGACCACGGACCATAGGTATAATAACCGGGATCTGTCACCACCAAGATATCGCCCGACCGACGATAATGATAGCCCATGAGGGCACGGTCGCGGATGATGGGCGGCAGAGTCTGCTGAGCAGCGCGCTCATAGTCGACGACGAAGCAGACATGAGGCTGCTGCCGAAGGTGATTGATGGCGACGGTCTTCACCTGTTCAAAGTCCAGTCCCTGCTCATCGATAGCCTGACGATTGAGGAAATAGCGGTAGTCGATCTCAGCAGCCACTACCGCCTTTTGGTTACCGAAACGCTTGGCGATGGCCTCTTCCACACCCTTGCGCATGGCGGGGTCCTGCCACTTGCCGGCGGGCAGTCGGTGGTCTTGCATAAACTGGAAGTTGTGGGCGCCACCATGGTCGGCCGTCAGGAACAACAGATAATTACCAGCCCCCACCTGCTCGTCAAGTGCCTTCAACAATCGGGCTAAGTCGCGGTCCAGCTGCAAATAGGCAGCGTCGGTATGCTCACCTCGGGTGGCCCACTTGTGGCCGATGACGTCGGTCTGAGAATAGCTGACACATAGCATATCGGTCGCCTTGCCCTTGCCGAGACTCTCGCCTTTGAGGGCGGCAATGGCCATGTCGGTAGTGATGGTGCCACACTCAGGATAGAGCCCAATATCCTTACCCACCCGCTTGAAGAGGTCGTTCTTCTCTACCTGTCTGTTCTGCTCAACGACCCATGACGGTAACTCTTTCATATAATAGGTAGAGGTGATGAAGCGGCGATTCTTCAAGTCGAGCCAGTAGGCTGCTGTGGCCGAGTGGCCGGCAGGCAGGATGGCAGCACGGTCCTTGTAGCTGACGCCAACGACCTTTGACACGAAGTCAGTGTGCAGGCGCAACTGGTCACCTATCGTAGTAGCCAGCATATTGCGAGGCGACATGCAGCCTTTCTCACGGTTGTCGGATCCAACGACGTCGACGGTTGTGTCGGTCGTACAATAGGTCTTACGCCCGTCAATATAGAAGTTGTTGCCACAGATGCCGTGAAAGGCGGGCGTTGTCCCCGTATACACCGACGTATGGCCGATAGCCGTCACCGTCGGCACGTAATTAATCAAGCAGTTGTCACACGAAAAGCCCTGGTCTATCAGTCGGCGGAAGCCGTCGGCCGTAAACTTTTCATAATAACGCGACAGGTAGTCCCAGCGCATCTGGTCTACCACGATTCCTACTACTAACTTTGGCCGTTCGCCAAACTGCGGCTGAGCAAAGACAGACGTCAGACAGGTCAGCACCAGTGCGAAAAGCATCTGTTTTCTTTTCATTCTTCTGCTTATTTTTGATGGTTGCGGTTGCAAATATAGCTTTTTTTCCTGACATCTGCAACTTTTTTCCCGTCATTCGGCCCAACGCATGGATATTTTATTCACAAAACGTAAAACAATGTTAAGATTTGTCGCTTTCAAGCAAGTTTTTCATACTTTTGTAATTTATATGGTTATGAGAAGGAAATTGGCAGTTTTCTGTATGATGGCAGTCGTACAGTTTGTTGGAGCCCAGAAGCATCTTTCCGATGCTTCTGATTTTGCCCGTCTCTATGTTGGGGCTCTTGAACCTCAGTACCCGACTTGGCAATGGCACGACATTCCTTATTATAAAGGCAGCACTGACATGTATAAAGGCCGCATCTGCTATTATGGCGTGGTCTATGATGAAGTCCTGTTGCGTTTTGACCAGCTGAAGCAGCGGGTAGTGGTCCTTTCTCCTGTAGGGCAACGATATTGCCTGCCCATACAGCAGCACATTGACTGGTTTGAGATGGATGGCCACAGATATGTGCACGACCCGGAGGACAGCTTGCGTTATGCTTCCCTACTTGCCGACGGCAGTACAAACGGCATCCGCCTTTATCATAGTGTATGGAAGACGGCTAGCGGAGAAAACACTTTCGGAGGAAAGACGTACCAGAAGGTTCTGGCTACCAAAGAGCAGTATACGGTGGCAACACCCGACGGAGAGATGCAGCACGTCAAGCGAGCATCGGATGTAGCCAAACTCTTCCCTGAACAGAAAAAGCTGATTAGTCAGTTTGTTCGAGAGAATCATCTCTCCTTTTCGAAGAGAGAGCGTGAGCAAAGCCTTGTGAAAGTGGTGGAGGCTTTGAAAGGGGAAGTTAAAGAAGTTAAAGAAGTTAGAGTAGATAGGGAAGTCAGTACTCAAAAACTTCAAACATCAAACGCCAAACTTCAAACGACAGATCTTATCACCGGCATTCCCGTCCTCGACAGCGACACCGTTTCGACCACTCCGTCCAGGACAAAAGTCTATGTGGTACCTGGCGTAAAGGAAGCAAAGGCAAGTATTGCCGACGACCAGAATCTTGCTGAGATTGTCGTTGTCGGCGGACGACAGTCGGCAGTGGACAACATCATGATAGGGTCAGAGAAGTTCAAGCCGCAGATCCTGAAGAACATCCCGTCGGCCTTTGGCGAGTCCGACATTATGAAGATTGTGCTCACACTGCCTGGTGTCACTACCGTCGGCGAGGCTTCCAGCGGATACAATGTGCGAGGTGGTGCCACTGACCAGAACCTCATTCTCTTCAACGGCGGCACCGTGTACAATCCGTCACACTTGTTCGGGCTGTTCACCTCGTTCAATTCCGATGCCGTAGAGGATGTGGAGCTCTACAAGTCGAGTATCCCCGTAGAATACGGCGGCAGAATCAGCAGTGTGCTAAGGGTGACATCGAAGGAGGCCAACATGCAGAAGCTGACGGGACAGGCAAGCATCGGTGTGCTCACCAGCAAGGCGAACATCGAGCTGCCGATTGTCAAGAATCATCTGTCGCTGCTATTGAACGGTCGAACGACCTATAGCGACTGGCTTTTAAAGCAGTTGCCAGAGAAGAGCGGCTACAAGAACGGCACTGCTAACTTCTACGACTTCGGGGGAGCACTGACCTGGAAGCTCAACAGCATGCACCGTCTCAGGATATACGGCTATTGGAGCAACGACAAGTTCTCGTTCAGTTCAAAGGACAATTACGGCTACCGAAACCGTAATGTCTCTGCCGAGTGGCGCTCCATCCTGAATGACAGGGTGACGGCAACGCTGTCTGCCGGACAAGACCACTACGACTATTTCAACGAAGACAGGAACACACCGTCGATGGCGGCACGTCTGAGTTTCGGTATCGACCAGCTGTGGGGAAAACTACATCTTCGCCATCGGCTGTCGGAGAGGCACTCCCTCACATACGGACTCTCCATGCAGCATTATCATGTGCAGCCAGGCAGGTATGAACCTGTGGGTGAACTGTCGTGTGTCAAGGAAGACGAGTTACAGGAAGAAAAGGCCCTGGAGAGTGCTGCATACATTGACTACGAACGCCAACTGACGGAGAAGCTGTCGGTTTCCGCCGGTTTGCGCTATTCGCTGTTCAATGCACTGGGTCCTCGCAACGTGAACCACTATGACGACAGAGACCTTCCGTCAGAGGGGACATTGCTGGAGACGGGTCATGAGACCGGTATCATCAAGACCTATCATGCGCCGGAGCTGCGTCTGTCGGCTCGCTACGCCCTCCGGGAAAGCATGTCGCTGAAGGTCGGCTTCAACACCATGCACCAATATATCCATAAAGTGTCGAACACATTGATTATGTCGCCTACCGACATCTGGAAACTGTCTGACTCGAACATCAAGCCACAGAGTGGCTGGCAGTTGGCGGGTGGCATCTATCACGAGACCGCCGGAAAGAGATATGAGTTCTCAGCAGAGGTGTACTACAAACACATCAGCGACTACCTCAATTATCGTAGTTCGGCAGTCCTGCTGATGAACCCCCACCTTGAGACCGACGTCATACCGACCAAGGGAAAAGCCTACGGCATAGAACTGCAGGCGAAGAAACCGACAGGACGATTGAACGGATGGGTGAGCTACACCTTCTCACGCTCCCTGCTCCGTCAGGATGACCAGCGTGTGGCAATGCCCCTGAACGACGGCGACTGGTATCCGGCTGAGTACGACAGGCCGCATGAGGTGAAAGCTGTGTTCAACTGCAAGTTTACTGAGCGGTATAGCCTTTCCAGCAACTTCAACTATGCCACAGGCCGACCGGCGACCATTCCCGCCGGCCGGTATTACGACTCGCGGAATCAGAAATACATGCCGTACTATACCGGCCGCAACACATACCGTATCCCTGACTATATGCGACTGGACGTTGCGTTTAACATAGAGCCGACCCACAAGCTGACAAATTTTCTGCACGGGTCGTTCTCCATCGGTGTCTATAATGCCCTGGCACGGCGAAATGCCTATACCGTCTACTATGTGACTGAAGGAGAGAATGTCAAGGGGTATAAGCTGTCGGTATTTGGCACTGCCATTCCTTACGTCTCACTCAATTTACGATTCAACTAAGAGATCATGAAACTGACAAAAACGCTCTATCTCATGTTATGCCTCTGGGTTGGCGTCAGCACACTGGCGGGCTGTATCGAGGAATACGAGGCTGACATTCCTGAAGACGACTCCAACCTGCTCGTCGTCGAAGGCGCGATATGCTCTGGAAAGACAAATAAGTTCATCCTGTCGCGCACACAGCCTCTTAACTCTACGTTCAGCCCCGGCAGTACACCACGGATGGTAACAGGAGCTACGGTCTCTGTGCGCGGCAGCGACGGCTCTGAATACAGGATGCAGGAAGCCGGTGGGTGTTACACCTGCCTGATAGTCGACCTCGCTCCTGACGTTGACTATTATCTGCATATCGAGACCGGTGGTGATGTCTACGAATCAGTCCCACAGAAGCCCATACGTACTGAGGCGATAGAAGAGGTTGTTGCCGTTCAGGACACGCCGGAGAGCAACATCGACATACTCGTTACTCCTGCTGAACCTTCAGAGCCTACTCAGCCTTATTACTACTCGTGGACGTACGACGAGACATGGGAAGTGCATCCTGAATACACAACGAACCTGTTTTATGACACGGTGGAGAAGAAACCAGTCTTCAAGCTTTATCAGTTTCCAGAACGCGGATGGAAAGATATGGCAAGTTCGACCATCATGGTTGGCGCCAGCCAGAATTATGAAGGACAGCACATACGCCGTCTCAAGCTGTACGACATTGACAGAGGCAGCAGTCGTGTGTATTACAGGTATAGCGGCTTAGTGCATCAGCGTGCCATTTCGAAGGCTGAATACGAGTATGAGCTGGCGCGTCGTCAGGCGAGTTCGGAGATGGGGGGCCTGTTCACGCCTCAGCCGTCGGCCCTGCCTACCAATATCCGTTGCCTCACGTCAAAGAAACACGTGATTGGGTTTGTGGGATGTGCGTTGAACACAAGCGAATACCGATTCTTCCTCAGTCCCGATGACTTCTCTATCTACCATCCCCGCCAACCAGACGCCCGTATATGGATTGAGGATCCTTCCGAAGCGGTTTGCCGCCAACAGGTTGAAAGGGGGTTGTATCTGTGCGAATGGATTACGCCCATGAACTCACCTACGGGCACACTGCGAACGGCATGGGCATCCAGGAGTCAACTCGACGTCAGGAGTCAGGGAGCCTATATTGAGGAGCCTCCTTTCTGGTCGTTGGAAGAAAACACAAGTTATTAAGATGAAACTGAAAGTATTATCACTCATAACCGCTATCGTGCTGACACACAGCACCTATGCCGTCACCATAGAGACCGACCACCCGTGGTATCTGGCCGGAGAGGCGATGAGGGTCAGCGTGAAGGCCGACGAAGTCTCGACAGTCTACGCAGAGCTGTGCGACACTTACGGAATGGTTGCCGGCATTGTCATAAGCCTTCAAGAGGGATTGGGAAGGGGAGTCATCGAACTGCCTGCCGACCTCCATAGCGGCTACTATGTCTTGTCGGCTTATACACGCGACAACACGCTGGTATCCCACCGTCTTGTTGCTGTCGTCAATGCACTCCGCAAGAGTGTCGATGACGACATTGAATGGCTTCCGGCTGACAGTTGCTGGACAGCTGCTGACGGAACAGCCGCTTTAGTGAGCGAGAAGACTGCCGACATACGTGAGACAGACGGGCATATCGTCAAGGCCCATATTCAGAATGTCTATGACGGCCAAACTTTCAAGGGGAGCCAGATTTGTCCTTCCCTGAGTATCGTAGGCAAACAGATACACTATTTTGAGGGAGAGATGACCAACGACTCTACGGCAGTCTTCCGCACATACGGCATACATGGCAAGCTGCCGTTAGTGCTCTCTGCCAAGTCGTCATCGGGTGTGAACCTGCCTGTCAGGATTATCAGTCCTTTCGCCGTCCTGCTTCCCAAGCGGCTGCCGCATCTTGTGTTCCACTACGAGCGCAGCGAGGTAGAAGCCCGGTCGATAGCTATGCAGCGCCATCAGATGACAATGCCTTCTGCTACGCTATTGGAATATGACGAGACTGTGCTTGGCACTGAACCCGACCTGAGCTATAATCTCGACGAGTACCGTCAGTTCCTCACTGTCAGGGAGGTGCTCGTGGAATATGTGAGCTACGTCAAAAACGCGAAAGTCAATGGTGTGCCTCAGCTGTTCGTCAGTAAAGAGCAAGGCGACTACATGACCTTTCTGCCAACATTGGTGCTCATCGACGGCATGCCCGTCAGCGACATAGAACGTCTGTTGAACTATGATGCCCGCCGTATTCACCATATTAATATCTATGGCAATCAATATAGCTTTGGCCACGGCTTATACAATGGTATCTTGTCGTTTGTGTCACGCTCAGGACAACTCACCAACTACGCGACAGAGCAGGGCATGCAGTATCTGGAGTATGTTTTTCCCTAATCAGGCACGATAAAATTTGTCGAGGTGAGCACTGAGTTCCGAAAATAATTTGTATCTTTGCCGGAAAAACCTAAGACACTATGCTTGTTAAGACTTACTGTGCAGCCGTCAACGGACTGGAGGTGACAACCGTCACGGTCGAAGTCAGCATGTCACGCGGCGTGCAGTTCCACCTGACGGGACTGGCCGACACCGCCGTCCGTGAAAGTTACGACCGTATCAAGGCTGCCCTGACGAACAACGGCTTGAAGATGCCGTCAATGGACATCACCGTCAACCTGTCGCCGGCCGACATCAAGAAGGAGGGGTCGGGGTACGACCTGCCTCTGGCCATCGGCATCCTTGCCGCCAACAGCAAGGTGGAGAGCGAACGACTTGACAAGTATATGCTGGTAGGCGAACTGGGGCTCGACGGACGCCTGCAGCCCATCCGAGGTGCCCTGCCCATTGCCATCCGTGCTCGCAAGGAGAAGTTCAAGGGGCTGATTGTTCCCCAGCAGAACATCCGCGAGGCTGCCGTTGTGAACCAACTGGAGGTCTACGGCATGGACAACCTGATGGACGTCATCAAGTTTATGAATGGCGACACCTCCTACGAGCCCACCATCATCGACACCCGCCGAGAGTTCTACGCGCGACAGACCCTGTTCGACCTTGACTTCTGCGACGTGAAGGGTCAGGAGAGTGTGAAACGTGCCCTTGAGGTGGCGGCCGCGGGTGGACATAACCTTATCATGATAGGTCCGCCTGGCAGCGGCAAGTCGATGCTCGCCAAGCGTCTGCCTGGCATTCTGCCCCCGTTGTCGCTGGCGGAAAGCTTAGAGACCACTCAGATACACAGTGTCGCCGGCAAGCTGAGCCGTGACACCAGCCTCATCAGCCAGCGTCCCTTCCGTGCTCCTCACCACACGATATCCCAAGTAGGGCTAGCTGGCGGAACTTCTAAGGCGATGCCTGGAGAGGTGTCATTGGCCCATAATGGAGTCCTCTTTCTTGATGAATTAACAGAGTTCAATCGGGCTACTTTGGAAATCCTCAGACAGCCCTTAGAAGATCGTAAAATCACGATAACCAGGGCAAATTACACAGTGGAATATCCCTGCTCATTTATGCTTGTGGCATCAATGAATCCATGTCCTTGCGGCTACTATGGCGACCCTTTACACAAGTGTACCTGTACGCCCGGACAAATCAGCCGTTATCTCTCGAAAATCAGCGGTCCGCTTCTCGACAGAATTGACATACACTGTGAAATTCAGGCTGTTCCGTTCGCTCAACTGTCCAAAATGCAGCCAGGAGAACCGTCCGCATCACACCGTCAACGAGTCATCAAGGCAAGGCTCATCCAAGAAGAGCGTTTCAAGGACTATAAGAACGTTCATTGCAATGCCCAAATGACGGAACGGATGCTGCATAAATTTGCTGAACCCAACGATGCAAGCCTAGAAATGCTACGGTTGGCTATGGAGAAACTGAGCCTGTCAGCCAGAGCATATAGCAGAATCCTGAAGGTAGCCAGAACGATTGCCGACTTAGAGGGGTCAGATAAAGTCCAAAGTCAACATATCGCCGAGGCCATCGGCTATCGGAACCTTGACCGTAGTGACTGGGCAGAGAGAGGTGGATGATAGCTATTTCTTTTGCCTGTATTCCCCAGGTGTCATACCCGTCTCGTTTTTGAAAAACTTCGAGAAAAACGAGGGATTGGCAAAGTTCATACGTTCGGCGACTTCCCAGATAGGGAGGTCGCTGTATCATAACAGCAACTTGGCTTTCTGAATGGCGTGGCGGTTGAGCCACTGCATGATGGTCAGTCCGCTGGCCTTCTTGATGACAGCCCCGAGATGATTGGGCGTCACGCAGAGTTTGTCGGCATAGAATTCTATCTTTCGCTCTCGCAGGCCATACATATTAACAAGGTGCAGGAACTGATGGAATGTCTTGTCCATAAATTCCCGAATTTCATTCGCCTACCCGTAGCCTTTCGTTGAATCAGAACTTTTCTACTTTTTATCAGATAACGGATTTTTGGCAAAATCATTGTAATTTTGTAGCAGATTGTTTAAAACAATTACAATTATGGCAACAACAATTAAGAATGTACGGGTGTTCGACGGTGAGAAGTTGACTGCACCCACCAACGTGAGTTTTGAGAATGGGTATATTACGGCTATCGGTGGCGACGTGCCTACCGACGGCGAGTTGTTCGACCTGGTGGTCTGTTGCCCAAGGTGGTGATTATCCGCGACGAGGATGTCATCCACGGCACCGACCCGCAGGAGGGCATCAGGGAGGGCGACCCCACACAGAACATCTCCGTCTGTCGCAACATCAAGAAGGTGTGGGTGAAAGGTGTAGAAGCAGCGAACTAAATCGACACGTCTTTTCGAGAAACGGCAGCGATAGGAACAAATCAGCGGGCTAGGATGCGAAAACGATGCATCTTGGCCCGCTTTTGCCTTAATATTATTAAAAAGGTGGGGGCGATTGAACAATAAATCACAAAAAAGTTGTAACTTTGCAACCAGAAACATATAAACAACAAGCGCTCGGCATCCAAAAGGGGGTGATGCTTGCGCAATAAAATGGAGCAAGAATTATGGAATCAACAACGACTTTCAGAACCCCGAAGAAAGGTATTTCAAAAACAGCAAGGTGGGCAAGAGCCCACAAGTGGGTAATCGAAGTGGTTGACCCTGAACTGCAGAAGCAGTGCAAGGCATACAAGGACGGACAAAGAATCATACGGCCATGAGACTGATGCTCGACACCTGTGTCATCATCTCGCACGCCATTACCGAGCGCATGGCTCTAATGTCGAGCGACACGAAATTCCCCTTCTACCGCAACCAAGGACTCGAATTGATAGAATACTAATTTCCCCCATGCCCCCGACCGCGCTCCCATATCGCCCCTTGTCGCTGCGCTGCCTGACCCTTGGCGGCTTTATTTTTGCGGTTCTCTTTCTTTTGCTGGCATTCGTGTCCTGCACGAAAAGTTCATCGGACTGGCAGGCTTTGCGCGAGGAGGCCAATGAACTATTCAACGGCCAGCAGTATCAGGAGGCTCTTGACGTGTACGAGAAAGCGCTGTCGAAAGCACAGGGGAAAGACCGGCTGGTGCTGCGGCAGGACATCATCGACTGCCATCAGGCGCTGGGCAACCAGACGAAGGCACGTGAACTGCTGAAGACGCAGTTGGAGGAGGCTCATGCTGCCGGTGACGAACAGATGAAAGCCGAGGCGATGCGCACTCTGGGCATGCAAATATACGATACTGGCGACAAGCAGACGGCTTACGACTATATGACGCAGGCAGTCAGTTTGATGGAGGAAAGTGACGCTGCCGATGCCCCCTATCTGCTGGCCTATTATCACTACGAGCTGATGAAGCGCAGGGCGGTGGATGAAGACTACGCACAGGCCCTCATCGACTCGAAGGCGGTAGAGGCCAATTTGCTAAAGTCCGAAGAGCCTGAAAAAGGTGAGAACATGCTGGTCCGTACCTTGGCTACGAGGGCCTACCTCTATTACATGACGGACAGCACCTCGAAAGCCGACAGCACTTACAGCCTCTGGCAGCAGCATCATCCCATGACCGTATCCAACGAGCGCGACATCTGTCCTTACCTGACCAGTCGCGGACGGTATCAGGAGGTTGTGGAAATTCAAAGACGATATGTGGAATGGGTACGCGAGAAGAAAGGCCAGTGGACGGCTTCTGAGCGCACGTCGAAATACCAGATGGCCGAGGCGGAGGCTGCCTTGGGGCATGGCGACGAGGCTTTCCGGCTGTTGAAGGAGTCATACGAGATCAACGACACCCTGCTGGCCCGTCAGGCGGAGGAAAACGCACAGGAGTTGGAGGCCGTCTATCAGAACCAGTTGAAGACGGAGCAGATCAGCCGTCAGCGTCTGTGGATCATCATACTTGGCGGAATAGCGGCCGTACTGACCGTCCTGCTGTTGGTTTACAGAATTCAGGCCGTCCGCCAGCGGAAGAACAAGGCCATTGTTGATGTTGTGAGAAACATGACACAACTTGAAACTACGGCTGATGATGCACCTGCGGAAGATGCCGAGACCAGCCGCTTCGCCGCCTTCGACCGCACCGTAGAGCAGGGCCGCCTATACACCCAGAGCGACCTCTCACGCGAGATGCTGGCCGACCTGATGGGCGTCGACCGCACCACCTTCAGCCGCATCATTCAGGAGCAGAGTGGCTGCAAGAACCTGAAGGACTATCTGAACCAGAAACGAATGCGCCATGCCGAGCAGCTGCTTCGCCAGCATCCCGACTACACCATCGAGGCCATTGCTGGCGACTGCGGCCTCACCCTGACCACCTTCAAGCGGCTATGTAAGGATATGCACGGAATGTCGCCCTCCGACTACCGCAAATCGCTGCTGCAATAGCCTGCTTTTGCCAAAATGGACGGTGCTTTTTGCCGTTTTGGACTGACAACAGGCGGACTTCCCATGACGGAAGTCCGCTTTTTTTCGTACCTTCGCAGCGTTAAATCAGGGAGCAGTGTAATAACCGTTAGTTATATAGAAGACAGTTTGAACACAATAAAATAATAACTACAATGAAAAAGAAACTCATGCTGCTGCTCATGGTGATGCTCGCCATGACGGCAAAGGCGGATGTGTACTACCTCTATGCCGTCGTCGACGGAACGGAACTGACCATCAAGGCTGCTCGGATTGGGTATACGTTTGTCCCTAAAGGTGGCGTACTCTTTCAGAAAGAGAACTCATGGAACAGCACCTTCCGCGATAATGTCACTACTGCCGTCATAGACGCAAGCTGTAAAAATTATGACGGCTCGAAGCTGGATTACTTGTTCTATCGCTGCTCGAAGCTGGAAACCATCAGCGGCCTCAGCAACCTTAATACCAGCAATGTTACCACCATGGAATATATGTTTTACATGTGCGATAGTTTGAAGTCCATCGACCTTAGCAACTTCAATACCAGCAAGGTGACAAGCATGAAGTATATGTTCGGCAACTGCCAAAGTCTGACTTCGCTGGATGTCAGCACGTTCAATACGTCCAAAGTCACCAACATGTCCAATATGTTCTTAAGCTGCAAAGGCCTGACTTCGCTCAACATCAGCAACTTCAACACGGAGAAGGTCACCAGTATGTCTGACATGTTTTGCGGCTGCCGCGCCCTGACCTCGCTCGACCTGAGCCATTTCAACACCTCCAACGTCACCACGATGGTAGGGATGTTTCAGAGTTGCCAAAATCTGACCGCGCTCGATATCTCGACGTTCAACACGGAGAAAGTCACCAGTATGTATGACATGTTCCATCTCTGCAAAAGTCTGACCTCAATTGATGTCACCAAGTTTAACACCGACAACGTCACCAACATGAGCGGCATGTTCGAAGGCTGCGCGGAGCTGACCTCAATCGACGTCACGAACTTCAACACCGCCAAGGTCACCCAGATGAACGGTATGTTCAACCGCTGCAGTAAGCTGACCTCGCTCGATGTCACGGGATTCAACACCGAGAACGTCACCAGCATGAGCAGTATGTTCGGCCGCTGCACCGGCCTGAAGGTACTCAACCTCAGCAGTTTCAACACCGCCAAGGTCACTAATATGACGGACATGTTCTATGGCTGCAGCAGTCTGAAAACCATCCACGTCGGCGACGACTGGACGGTGGAGAGCGTTACGTCGGGTGACGGTATGTTCTTAGGTTGCACGGCCATCGGCGGCGAGCAAGACACGTCGTACAACAAAGACAAAGCCGACCACACCTACGCCCGCATCGACGGCCTCGCGTCGCTTCCCGGCTATCTGTGGGGCACACACGTACTCTACGCCGTGGTCAGCGGCAACGTTATGACGCTGAAGTGCGGTATGGTGGAGCCAGAAGCATACGCTTACAATACCTATGAAGGCTGGGCCTCGCACTTCCGCAGCTCCGTAAAACACATCATCGTCGACGAAAGCTGCCGCAATTTCAAGAACACCTCGCTGAAATGCCTGTTCTACGGGTACTACAATCTGGAGGACATCAGCGGTATCGAGAACCTCAACACCGAGAATGTCACCGTCATAAACCGCCTCTTCGAAAACTGCGAGAAACTGCCATCGCTCGATGTCAGCTCGCTCAACACCTCCAAGGTCACCGCAATGAGGTCGGTGTTCGAAGAGTGCTTTAAGCTGACCTCCCTCGACCTCCGCACGTTCAACACCTCCCAAGTCACCGACATGACAGCGATGTTCAAAGACTGCACCAGCCTGAAGCATCTTGACATCAGGACATGGAACACAGAGAATGTCACCACAATAGACGATATGTTCAGTCATTGTACAGCCCTGACCACCCTCAACCTCAGCAATTTCAACACCCGAAAGGTTCGGTGGCCTTGGAGGTTGTTTAGTGGCTGCACCAACCTCACCACCATCATCGTTGGGCCTGACTGGTCGACAGACGCTTTCTATTCCAGCAAAGAAATGTTCAAAGACTGTACCAGCCTCGTGGGGCAGGACGGTACCAAGGTAGGTACTACCATCGATGCCACCTACGCACACACTGGCACAGGTGGCTATTTGACCGGCTTGACACGCTCGCTGACGGCCAATGCCGCCAACGACAAGCGGTGGACCACGTTCTACACCGACAATGTGGGATACACGTTTGACGATGGTGAGGAGGCCTGCGCCTATACCGCCACCTACAACGGGGGTGCAGGCACGCTGACGCTGCACAAACTGGGTACCGACGGACGCAACATCCCTGCCAACACGGCAGTCATCGTCGTGGCCAGCGAAGGCAATGCCAAAGTGAACATGACGGTTGATAACACGCTCGACGCATACGATGGCGAGAACGATCTGCACGGTGTAGATATAGACACACCCACCAGCACCATCCTGACGAACCTTGGCAATGGGACGTTCTATGTGCTGGGCAACAAGAACGCCCACTTCGGCTTCCATCAGTACGAGGGTTCCACCATGGCCGGCCACAAGGCGTTCCTGCTGGTGGACAGCGGCGTGGCACAGAGCCACAGTCTGACGATGATGTTCGACGAGGCCACGGGCATAACGACTACGAATTATACGAATTTCACGAATTCTGATGATGCGTGGAATAGCCTCGATGGTCGCCGCCTCCAAGGCAAGCCCACCAAGAGCGGTCTGTATATAAACAACGGAAAGAAGGTAATAATAAAATAAACGGAGGACACGGCAATGAAGCAAGTAATCGATTTTAATCGCTTGCCTAAGCAAGAATATATGAAGCCCACGATGCGCGTGGTCAAGATACAGCAAACACAGATGCTGTGCAGCAGTCCCTACGACGATGTAAAATCGCTCCACACCTACGACGATGACGATGATGTGATCAGCAACAAGAACGATATATGGTAGAAAGTATAAGCCTATGGAACTGCTCATCATCATCCTCGTACTGTTGCTCGTAGCCGTCGTCGCCGGCCTCGGCCTGTTGCTCTATCAGACCATCAGCCGTCGTAACGTGGCCATGCTGCAGATGGCCCAGGCCGTACACGACCTTGTGGAGCGCCTGCCCGAACGAGAAAAGACTGAGAACACAATAGAAACAGTATCTAAAACAACAAAAGAATGAAAAAGAAACTTTATGAGAAACCGACGATGCAAGTCGTCAAGTTGCAACAATAAAGCTTCATCTGCACCAGTCCAGGACAGGCCGAAGTACAGAACTACAATTGGAACGACGTAGATGAAGAGTAATGAACCCACTAAAACGAAGAGCAAAATGGATAAGACAATGAGATTTCTTAGCATGGCCACCCTCGCACTGGTGGGTACGGTATTGACTGGCTGCACCATGGACGACAATATCATCGAACAGCCCCAGCAGCCCGAGAACAAGACAAATGTAGTAACCCTGACCACCACCGTCAGTTTCGACGATGGAACGGAAGCAGGTGGCACCACTCGCGCACTTGCAATTGACTTCGAGAAAAAAACAGCCGAGAAGACCTTTGCCGTTGGCGAGGCGATGGCCATCGTTTACAAGAACAACAAAGGCAATACTGTGAAGGCCGTGAGCGTGGCCCTGACCGATGGCGACATTACCAACGAAGGCAAGTCGGCCACATTCACCTTCGAACTTGAGAACCCCAACAAAACGCAGAACGTAACCTACGTCTATCCCGCCGTGATGGCAAATGCCGACGGTACGGTAAACTACGATGCTCTCTCTACGCAGGACGGTACAGAAGAGACGCTCTCCAGTTCGCTCGATCTCGCCACCTACACTGGAGCATGGACGGACGGCACCTCACTGCCTGCCGCCACGCTGGATAATCAGCTCGCTATCCTCGCCTTGACGCTGAAGAACAGTACGGGATCGAGCACCATCACCAGCAGTCTCACTCAGGTGACCGTCAGCGACGGTGTAAACAACTATACTGTGTCGGCCGCCTATGGTATCTTCGGCGATGACAGAATCTTTGTTGCCATCCGCCCCGTCACTGCCGCCCTCAGTTACACCGCTACTAACGGCACCATCAGCTACACGAAAACCGCAACGAGCCGCGAGTATGCCGTCGGAAACTTATATAACCTCGGACTGAGGATGGTGCAGGACTTTGCCCCCGCCACAGCCGAGGCCGTTGACCTGGGTTTGAGCGTGAAGTGGGCGAACATGAACGTCGGTGCCGAGAGCGTTACCGACTACGGCAAGTACTACGCTTGGGGTGCAACTACCGATAACTATAGCGAGAGTAAGAACTACTCTTGGGCTAATACCCCTTATTATAATGGTGACGGCACCACGCACAGCTGGACGAAGTACACTGGCTCTGACAGCAAGCCGACTCTTGAGGCTGCTGACGACGCTGCCCGTGCCAATTGGGGTGGCTCATGGCGCATGCCTACCGAGACCGAGATGAAGGAACTGCTGGATAATACCACGCGCACGTGGCAGACCAACTACAACGGAAGCGGCGTAAATGGTTTACTGTTCACCTCAAAAAAGGAAGGTTATACCGACAAGTCCATTTTCCTGCCCGCCGCTGGCGTCCGACTTAGTTCGACGAGCCTCGCTGGGACTGCAGGCTACTACTGGTCGTCGACACTTAGCTCGAGCGATGCGAATAACTGCCGCTACCTCTACCTCCTCTCGACGGGTGCCCAAATGAACCCCGAAAACCGCCGCTACGGCATGACCGTGCGCGCGGTTCAAGATAAGTAGAGTCCACACAGTGCCGCAGGAAGCTCGACTGGAGATCATGGGGACAGGTCTTTGATTCGCAAACAATAAAAAGGGGAGAATTCACGCTTCTAAGGTATAATTAACGGTGGTCCCATTGATGACAGTGGCCTGCCTATGCGATACGAGATAGACTACGTCCGCATTTACCAAGAAGCGAATGGCTCAGGAAAAAAGGACAAGGAGTAAAAAAAAGGACCGGCATCCATAAGGAATGTCGGTCTCTTTTTTTTGTTCTTATCAAAAAGACGGTTTGCTTCAATCCCAGCTTGGCCTTCATCTGTACGGTGACGTCGGTAGAGAGGGTGGTGCTGATGTAGGGGATGTCGGCACGTGCAGCGGCAAACTCAGGCATGGCCTGGATAATTTCCTGTGTGTTCACGAGGCCGAACTTAGCCTGTGCGTTGGCGGTGGTGAAACCGCAGATTGCGCAGAGTGCGCAGATAATCAATTTTTTCATTTTCTTCTTTTTTTATTGAGTGATATTGTTATTGGGCAAATGGGGCCTATACGGCCTATAGGGCTTATAGGCCCTATGGGACGACTAATAAGAGTAGCCGAGCTTGCGGAGCACCTCGTCGCTGATATCAATCTTAGGCGAGCCGAAGATGATGACGGCGTACTTTTCAACAAGGACAAGACCGTGGTACTGAAGGCTACTTCTGGTGGCACGCTCGACATGGAGCTGACGCCGACCACCACGGAAAGCGACTTTTCGGGCAACGAACTGAAGGGAACTACAGCCTCGATGACGGGAGCTGCAGGAAACATCTACGTGCTGAATGCGAAATCTGGTACAGGTGCTGGCTTCTACAAACTCAGTCCATCGGGAACACTCGGTGCCAACAAGGCCTACCTGACTTATACCGTTCCGGCAGGTGCAGCCGCTCGCGAGTTCTTCGGATTCGGTGAGACAACGGGCATCTATGCGCCGACAGCTCGTCACGCTGCTCTATGTTGTTGAAATACAACATGATACAGCGTGACGACAACTGTGATGAGTGACGGTAACAACGGTGCCGCTTTTATTTGCTTCGCACCAGATAGCGCTTGCCGATGTTCGAGCGCCTCTGGCTGAGTCCTCTCATATTGTTGAGCACGCGCCCGAAGTGGTTGAGACTGCCCTTGAAGCCGCTGCCGGCATAGCGCTTCAGCCGGTTGAAGATGGCGGCACACGTCAGCCATTCGCCGTCGCTCTCGTCGGTGGCAATGTCGAAACACTCGTTGAACCACTGCTCGGCAGGCGAGAGTATCTGGAACTGGCGGTTGTGCGCCATGATGTCTCTCACCTCGCTCTCGCCGAACCAGTATTGCTCGCCGCGTTTCAGCAGGTTGACGGCCTGTCCGTAGAGTCCCTCATAGTCGATGGGCCGCGAGAGGTCGATGCTGCCGGTCAGCTCAATGCCGATGAACCGGCGGTTGCCGCTGGGGTCGGCCAGCACCGAGTGTTCATTGGTGGTGGCGATGAACGAGGCCAGTCGCGGAAAGTCCTCCACATGCTTGCCGTAGGGCCGCTTGATTTTCACGCGGGCCAGCTGGATGACGTTCTTCAGGAATCCCTCCTGGATGGTAGCCGGAATCTGGTTGAACTCATCGAGGTTGATGAGCAGAAACTGCGACATGGCCTGCAGGGTGGCCTTTTTCTCCGTGATGAGCAGGTTGTCGTTGTATCCCCACTGCAGACACTCGGGTAGCAGTCGCCGGCAGAATGTCGACTTGTTGTTGCCCTGTTCCGAGATGAGCAGCGGCACCACGCTGTTGCCGTATTGTCGGGTCATGCCCAGCCACTGTGCCACCATATAGAGCAGCCACTTGCGGAACCACCCTTCCCACTGGGGCACCTGGCACGGCACCGTGCGGGCCAGCCGTCCGATGTGGTCGGTATGTCCGTCCCAGGCCTGCTCCGCCCGTTCCAGAAAGTCCTGGATGGGGTTGAAGGCCTTCACCATGTCGGACATCACATAGCGCCGGATGTCCTTGTCCCACGCGTCCAGCCCCGAGAGCCGCGCCTCGATGGTCAGGCTGTTGATCATTCGGTCGTCCACGGGCTTCCATTCCTGGCTCACCGACCGTTTCGAGCAGCACTCGGTGAACCCCATCAGGGTGTTGAAGCGGAACAGATAGCGTGTGTTCAGCAACTTGATGATACGCAAGGTCTCTTCGCCGTTGACGTTCCTGTCGAGCGGTATGGCCTCCGCATGGCAGAGCGGCTGCGCGTCGTGCGGCAGGGTGAAGTGCATGCGTGCCGACGGCTCCTCGCGGCGCACATCGGCTCCAGTGACACGCGAATACATCACGACGGCATCCTCGTAGGCCGAGTCGGCCAGCGTGTCGGCCAGGCTGAAGTCCTGACTGCCCACCTGATACCGCACCAGCACGACGACACTCTCGCCATCGGCACCGTTGAAGGCGGCCAGCGTGGTGGGCAGCGTCATGGCGGTCTCTTTCACCTGATCACGACGCCTGGTCTCCGGCAGGTTGCCGAAGGTCAGCACCACCACTCCGTTCAGCTCGCGCGGCACGGGTGTACCTGCCGAGTCTCTTCGCATCTCCACGTTGGGATACACCTCGTAGGCGGCCTGCTTGGCTGTGGCGGTCATGCGAGCCATGACCTGCTCAATAGTTCTGGTACTGATGTGCAACTGGTTGTTCTTGTCTCTCCTGAAAAGTGTAAATTTCATAGCTCTTGTTCTCCTTTTTGTTAATAAATCATTGATAAAAATTCTACAGTATGGGATGTTTGTGCCAGTGCTTGGGACTTTTGTCCCACGCCCTGGGAATATGTTCCCGAGGCCGGTTATTCGTAGCAGTAGTCGAGAATGTGCTCGTCGAAGACCTCCGGCTGCTGATAGCCGTAGCGGCGGAACAGCGATCCCACTGTCTGCTGTCGGTCGGGAGTGAGCAGGCGTTCTCCGTGCTTATGGCGATAGTAGCTGCCCCGGCTGCCAAAATACTCGGTGAGCGCCAGCCGCAGCTCATGGCGGGCGTCGCGACTGTGCAGGCACAGGAAGGCACGGTCGAAGCCACGGGCCAGACTGACCGGCGTTGCTTCAACAAACTGGCTGCACATTCCGTCGGCCCATGCCGCCGGTGTCACACATACCGCCTGTTGCACCGTATGGGGAGCCTTGGCGCCCGCCAGCTGCCGCAGACAGCAGTTTTTCTTCTCACACTGCTGGTTGAAACACAGTGCCCATCCTTGGGGAACGTCACTGAAAAGGATTTCTTTTTCCATCTTTACATACATTTTCTGATTGTTGTGTCTGAAATTGTCGGCAAAGATACGACATCAGCGTCTTGGTTCCAAGGAAAAGGCAGGTGCCAGGATAATCCTAAAAACAAAATCCACTGACTGTCAACTACTTACAAGTCGCTATGCCCGTTTGTCGTCACGCCCTCACTTTGTCGTCACGCCGTAACCTCCTGGTTTTCAGTAGCTTGCGTGCAACGTGACGATAAACAGACCTGCTAGTGGCGGCTCATCGTACTGGCAGAAACAAAAGAAAAAAAAGAATTTCTTTGTTTTTCTCTCAGTTATTTTGTATATTTGCGGCAGAATCGAATTTAAAAACAACTGACTATGACAAAGATTAAGACTATCGGTATCCTGACCTCTGGAGGCGATGCCCCCGGCATGAACGCCGCCATCCGCGCCGTGACACGCGCCGGCATTTACAATGGTTTCAACATCAAGGGTATCTACCGCGGCTACGACGGCCTTATCAAAGGCGAGGTGAAGCAGTTTACGACGGAAGACGTGAGCGGCATCATCACCCGTGGCGGCACCATCCTGAAGACAGCCCGTTCGAAGGAGTTTATGACCAAGGAAGGCATGGAAAAGGCCTACGAGACCTGTCAGAAGGAGGCTATCGACGCATTGGTCGTCATCGGCGGCAACGGTTCGCTCACCGGTGCCCGTAACTTCGGCATGGAGTTCGACTTCCCCTGCATCGGTCTGCCCGGCACCATCGACAACGACCTCTACGGCACCGACTCCACCATTGGCTACGACACGACGATGAACACCATCATGGAGTGTGTCGACCGCATCCGCGACACGGCCAACTCCCACGAGCGCATCTTCTTTGTCGAGGTGATGGGCCGCGACGCCGGTTTCCTGGCTCAGAACTCAGCCATTGCCTGTGGTGCTGAGGCAGCCATCATCCCCGAGGAGATGATGGAGGAAGACCAGCTGGCACACTTCATGGCTCGCGGCATCCGCAAGTCGAAGAAGTCGTGTATCGTTATCGTGTCGGAGAGTCCCAAGTGCGGTGCCCTCTACTATGCCGACCGTGTGAAAAAGGAGTTCCCGGAGTTCGACGTACGTGTCTCCATCCTTGGCCACCTGCAGCGCGGCGGCAGTCCCTCGGCCCACGACCGCATCCTGGCCTCGCGCACGGGTGTCGGTGCCATCGAAGCCATCAAGCAGGGGCAGCGCAACGTCATGGTGGGTGTGCGTAACAACGAGGTGGTCTACGTACCCTTCTCGGAGTGCATCCGTACCGACAAGCCTTTCAACAAGAAGCTCATCAAGGTGCTCGACGAGCTGAGCATATAGTCGCCGGCACGCTTACTTGCCGAATTGCTGCACGTATTTCACAGGCTCACCCTCACCCTTCAGTACATCAGCAAGATCGATTTTACACTGTGAAGCAGCTACATAGTCCTGCCAGTTGTCCTCGTCATTCCTATAAGATAAGGACAATATAAAGACAAAAAAAGGAGAAAAAGATTATTTAAGCCGTTTCTCAATTTCGTCGTAGAGAGCGGTGCCTGTCAACTGACGGGCTGTGACGCGGCCACTACGATCGGCGATGATGGCGTCGGGGACGGCAAAGAAGCCCAACTGTCTGACAAGCGGTGTGTCCCACATCTGACCACTGCAGACAACGGGCCACGAGAGTGAGTCGCGACGGACGGTCTGGCGGCTGTCGGCAGGGTTCCCGTCAAGACTGATGCTAAGGAGTTGGAGACGCTGCCCATATTTGTTCTTCAGACGGTGGAGCTGTCGCTGGACACTCTGCGACTCGTAGTTCCAGGTAGACCAGAGAGTGATGACGTTGACATCGCCCTTCAAGTCGGCCGTGCTGACAGAAGTCCCCGTAAGCGTTCTTGCCGTGACCTTCGGCAGACGGTCGCCGACCTTGACGGCCTTGACGGGCGCCAGCTGCTCGTAGAGCCGTGTGGTGAGACGGCGGGGAGCCGCCTTCTGCATCTTTTTCAGCAGGCTATAGGCCTTGCCGTATGGCGCCTTGGTCTTCAGCAGGAAGTACTTGTTGAGGACATAGAGGCTGGCCTGCGACTCAGGATGGGCCTCGATGAAGTCGGAGGCCGTCTTCTCCACCTCTGGCGGCATGGCCTCGTTGATTTTCAGGCGGAACTCCGTGAGCAGGTCGTTCTCATCGTCGCCCTCGACCTTCACTTCACGCAGGTGCGAAGCATCGCCCTGCATGGTCAGCGTCAGCCCCGGCGCTGCTATAACGGGAATCTCGGAATAGTTGGGGAAGACGACCGACAGCAGCAGTGTGTCATCGATGGGCACTTCGTAATTGAAGCGGCCCTCGGTGAGCTTGACGGTGTCGATGCGCCCCTTGCCCATGAGGCTGTAGACAAGAAGTTCACCCTGATTGAAGTTCTTGAACTTCCCCTTCATGCGGAACGTGCCGCCCGAAGTGGAGCAAGAGGCTACAATCAGGGTGAACAGAAAGTATCCGAGTATTCTCTTCATCAGGCTCTTACTTGGCCACCTTGAGGAGTTCCAGATCGTTGGCTGCGTACTTGGCGTAGCTGCCGTCCTTGGCGATGGCGGCACGCAGTGCCTCGGCGGCTTCGCTGTTGTGTCCCATACGTGCGGCGAGGATGGCTTTCAGATAGTCGGTCGTGGCATCGGCATTCTTGACATACTTCAGCGTGACGGCTGCCGACGCATAGTTCTTATTGAGAATCTGTGCCAGGGCAGCACTGTTGGAGTAGACATCCTTGAAGTCCTGCTCTGCCTGGGCGTAGTTGCCCTTAGCCAGATTGAGGTTACCCAGCACCTCAGACAGTCCGTTGGCACCCGTAGCCTGGCTGATATAGTTCTCTGCAGCCTGCAGGTCGCCCTTGGCCAGTGCTATCATACCGAGGTTGGCGGCTGTCTCAGGCAGCTTTGCACCAACCTTCTGGGCCTGCTCGACATACTTCTGGGCTGCCTCGATGTTACGCTTGGCATACTCCATGGCAGCGATATTGTTATAGGCGCGGGCATCGCTGGGGTAAAGCTCTGTCGTCAGTTTGTAGGCATCCTCCTTGGCATTGGCGTCATTGGTGATGGCTGCTGCATAGAGCATCTCCTCGACACTGAGCTTTGTAGCGTCGTCCTTCAGCTGCTGCTGAATCTGCTCGTCGCTACGGCCCACAGTCTCGTAGTTGATGATCATACGGGCACGGCGCAACTGAGGCAGGATACCGTCGGCCAGCTCGCGGAAGGCGCTAGAGATATTCTTAATCTGCTGCTCGCGCTCCTGCGGGTCCTTATACATAGAGAGGACACGCAGGATAACGTCCTTGTCCTGGATGTTAGAAGCCTTGACAAGCTCCTGGAAACCGTCCCAGTCCTCGGCAGTGTACTTGGCATCGACGGCAGCGTCGGTCAGCTTGGCCTTCTTCAGCTGCTGCTGAACGTACTGCTCAGTAGCCTTCTGGCGCTGGGCGGCCAGCTTGTCGTTGAGGTCATAGCCACCGTCAGGTGAAGCGTAAGCCGACACCTCGACGTCCTTCAGGTTCAGACCCTCGCGGTCGTTGTTGATCTTCTCAAGCAACTTCACGAACTCCTGTACAGAGTTGTTCTTCAGCTCGCTCTGGCGCAGGGTAGCCTGCTGAATGAGGAACTTGATATCGGCCTGCTGCTTCTGGGCGTTGATACGCTGGAAGGCATCGGGAGCAATGGCGGCCTGAGCCGACTTGAGAGTCTGCTTATAGAGCTCGCTGGTAGCGAGAATTCCATCGGCCACCTTGACGGCAGGCACTTCAACGGTCTTCTTGCCAACCTTGGCATCGAAGGTCAGGTACATATCAGCTTTGTTGCAGTCCAGATAGTCGAAAGCAGTCTTCAGGTTATAGCGGCCACCGACCTGATAGAGGATGGTCTGATCGTTACCCTGCACCTTCTCACCCTGGAAGGTAGCACTCTGACCCTTGGCCACCTGGCCGTCGGCATAGCGCAGTTCCGGCGTGACAGTCACGACGGCCTTTTTCTTCATATACTTCTCGGGGAAGGTACCATTGATGGTGGCGGTCACTTTTCCGGCCTGAGTCTCCAGCGGGTTAGGAGTCACCGTAAAATTATCGGCTGAGAGGGCTCCCAGCTTGCCGGAGCACGATGTCATAAGCAGGAGTGCTGCTGCTGACATAAGAACAAAATAATGTTTTTGCATCTTTCTTGAAAATGATTTTTGGATATTATTTTTGTGTGCCGCGAGCGGGACTCGAACCCGCACAGCCATTACTGGCCAAGGGATTTTAAGTCCCTCGTGTCTACCAATTCCACCATTGCGGCAAGGGTTACAGACAAGCACCCCCAGTACTGTAAATGCGGCACAAAGGTACGCTTATTTCCTGTAACCTCCAAAGGTTTTGCAGAATTTAACCTTTAACGCCTCAGTTCCACGCACGCAGGACAGAGCCATCGTAGGCAGCATTATAGGTGTAGAGCTGCCGACCGCCATCGCCAGAAGCGACAATGCCGTTGTTCACATCGTAGCAGCGATGGCAGCGGCTGCAGGTGAGTTGCTGTCCGTTGGCGGTCCACGTCAAGGGGTAGCTGGTACCGCCGTAACTGTCCATACAGTTCGAGCATTGGCCATCGTAGCAGACGAGGACGCTCGTATAGCTGCTACGGCCGATGATGACGGCGCCGCCAGCACCCAGCTGGCAGGATGTCTGGTTCTCCTTGGCTGTCGTCAGCCGGACATCCTCCTCGGCATGGTCATAGTTTCTGGTTGTCATGATATGACGAACGCCCTGTTCCAGGCGCGTCTTGACAATGAGGAAATGACCCGGGTTGCCCAGCGCCCCCGTCAGGTGGCAGGGGGCCGGGTGCAGTGTGGTGTCGAAAATGAAATAACACCTATGACCGTGGTAGATGCTGTCCTCCTCGTCGCAGGCGACCAGCAGCAGTGCACACAGCAGTAACAGCGAGAGGCGCTTCATCGGCCAAGGAGTGCTTTCTCGGCCTCCGTGACACGCTCGAAGGCAAAACCTTCGAGTACACTGTCCATAAGTGCCTGTATGCGGTCGTTGCAGAGGTTGCCGATACTGCCCTCGTGGGTATGGTGGATGTTCTTGTCGGGGGCAAACCGGCCGGCCTCGATGTCGAGGCCCACCTTCTTATAAGCATCACGGAAGGGCATGCCTTCAGCAGCAAGGCGGTTCACCTCCTCGACACTGAATATCGGGTCGTACATCGGGTTGTCCAGGATGTGGTCGTTCACCTCTATCTTATTGATGATGTATGCCGTCATCTGGAGACAGTCCTTCAGTTCGTCGAAGGCGGGCAGGAACACCTCTTTGATAATCTGCAGGTCGCGGAAGTAGCCCACAGGCAAATTGTTCATGATGAGCATCACCTGCTGCGGCAGCGACTGCAGCTTGTTAGACTTGGCACGGATCAGTTCGAAAACATCGGGGTTCTTCTTGTGTGGCATGATGCTCGACCCCGTGGTACACTCCTTCGGCAACTTGACGAACGAGAAGTTCTGCGAGTTGAACATACAGGCGTCGAAGGCCAGCTTTGCCAGCGTGCCGGCGATGGTGGCGATGGCGAAGCCCACGTTGCGCTCCATCTTGCCACGACCCATCTGGGCGTAGACGACGTTGTAGTCCATGGAGTCGAAGCCGAGCAGATCGGTGGTCATCTGGCGGTTCAGGGGGAACGAGCTGCCGTAGCCGGCAGCCGAGCCTAGAGGATTACGGTTGGTCATCTTATAGGCGGCCTGCAGGAAGAGCATGTCATCGCAGAGGCTCTCGGCGTAGGCCCCGAACCAGAGACCGAACGACGAGGGCATAGCCACCTGCAGGTGGGTGTAGCCGGGCATTAGCACGTCCTTGTACTGGTTGCTCTTTGCTATCAGCTCATCGAACAGTGTCTTCACCTCTTCGGCAATCTCCATCAGCTGGTGACGGGTAAAGAGCTTCAGGTCGACCAGCACCTGGTCGTTGCGTGAACGTCCGGAGTGAATCTTCTTGCCCATGTCGCCGAGACGGCGCGTCAGCAGCATCTCCACCTGTGAGTGTACGTCCTCCACGTCGTTCTCTATCTGAAACTCGCCACGCTCACACAACTCGTAGATGCTCTTCAGCTCGCGCAGCAGCACCGGCAGTTCGTCCTTGCCTATCAGGCCGATTGACTCAAGCATGGTGATGTGGGCCATCGAGCCCAGCACGTCGTATTTGGCCAGATAGAGGTCCATCTCGCGGTCACGACCTACGGTGAACCGCTCTATCTCCTTGTTTATCTCAAAGTTCTTCTCCCAGAGTTTCATCGCCTTTTTTCGTTATAACGTTATTTCGTTATACATATTCTATTTTGGAAAGGGCGTCGGCAATCTTCTCGACACCATCCTGCAACGGACCGCTGACCATGCCCTTGATGAACGGGTTCAGCTCGGCCTTCACCGTGACCTTCATCTTAGAGGTCGTCTCGGTGACGGGGAGCACCTGAATCCACACGTTGAAGGGCACGGGCGATTGCGCCGTCTCAAACTTCACACACTTAGGCTCGTCGCGCTCAATGATTCGCAATTTCAGTTCGCCAACGGGGGCCACGTTCAGCGACACGGTATCCGCATCGAAGGAGAAGTCGCTGACCTTGTCAGCAGGCACACGGTCGCGTACCTTTTCCAAATTACTCAGGTCGCTGATATTGCGATAGACGGCCTCCTGTGAGTAGGGAATCTGCTTCACGCTACTCTCAAACTTCGTTGTACTGTCAAAGAGTCCCATAAGCCTATTCCTGTTTCCACGTTGACGGCGACTTGCGCCACTCGGCCAGCACAGCCTTCTCATCATCTTTAATATAACCATTGGTGGCAGCCACCTCAACGACAGCCTCGTAGTTGCTCAGCGTCACGAGCTTCACACCGGCAGCGGCAAAAGCTTCCTCAGCAACGGGGAAACCGTAGGTGAACGACGCCACCATGCCAATCACCTCGACGCCATACTGGCGCAGCGCCTCGACAGCCTTCAGCGACGAGCCGCCGGTAGAGATAAGGTCCTCGACGACCACCACCTTACAGCCCTGCGGCAGTTCGCCCTCTACCTGGTTGCCCATACCGTGGTCCTTCGGCTTCGGACGGACGTAGCAATACGGCAGTCCCAGCTCCTCGGCCACCAGTGCTCCCTGTGCAATAGCACCCGTAGCCACACCGGCCACAGCCTCAGCCTCGGGGAACTGCTCCTGGATGACGTGGCACAGCTCTAACTTCACGAACGAGCGCAGACGGGGGAACCCCAACGTCTTGCGGTTGTCGGTATAGATGGGCGACTTCCAGCCGCTGGCCCATGTGAACGGCTCCTGCGGCTGCAACTTGATGGCTTGAATCTCCATCAGCTTTCGTGCAAATTGATGCTTTACTTCCATAGTTTCAATCGTTAATTTGGCTGCAAAGTTACAAAAAAATTCCTTTTCCCTTGACAGAAAGAGAAAAAAAACGTAATTTTGCGGCAGATTTGACACATATAATTATATTGACATGAAAAGAAAAGTATTTGTAATGGCTCTTCTGGCCTTGATGACGGTCACGACAGCCAGTGCCCAGAGTGATGACAGCCAATGGACACTGAACACCCGTGCATGGAGTACGAACTATTTCACGACGATGATTGGCGCTGCCGCCAATTTCCTGATTACCGGCGTCATCCTCGACTCAAACGGTCCCGACTCAGTGACCATCGACCGCATTGTCCCCCTTCCCGCCCTGGTGTTCCCTGTCGGTATGAAGAAGGAGGGCTTCGATGAGCCGTACAACATTTACGGTCCCTACCACCGCGCTTTCAGCAATCCGTTCAAGCACATCGGCGACTATGCTGTCGGTCTCGACATCTCATATCAGCCTTCAGTCATCGGGTTCTATGCCGGTGCCTATTTCAAGAGTCAGGAGATTGTCTACAAGAACGAGCCCCGCGACGGCGACAACATCCGCGGTTTCTACTTCCAGCCACGTGCCGGCCTCAGCTTTGGAGGTGCGAAGAGTACGTTCGAGGCGGGCATCTTCTACGACATTCCCACAGGCTGCACGTCAACAGGCCCTGTCAACCCCGACAAGGACATCCTCAAGGAAGGCTTAGGCCTCGACTTCGCCTTTACCAATTTCGACAAGAACGACCCCTCGTCGCTCACCCTGCAGTTCTCCATGCCGCTCCACGATATGTTCAAGGAGAATTGCGGCCCCGGCTTCGGCAAGCGTCGCGTTGGCTACATCATGCTGACCCGCCGCATCAAGCTGTAAGGCGTTCAGGCGTCAAGACTTTGTGAAGCCGAGGGCGAGGAGACTGACTCTGACGCCCTCGGTTTTCAGTATCTCACGGGCACAGGCCATCATCGTGGCACCCGTCGTGATGACGTCGTCTACCAACAAGACATGACGGCCACGGACAGCACGCAGGTCCTCCACCTTGAAGACGTGGGCGACATTCTCCTGTCGCTCCCAGTGGTGCATCTGCGTCTGGCTCTTCTCAAAACGCGTGCGGCAGACCACCTTGTTGCATATCGTCAAACCGGTGACACTACTGATGCCACGGGCCAGCTCCATACTCTGGTTATAGCCACGCTGCCGCTGTCGCCTCTTGGCCAATGGCAGGGGGATGATGAGGTCTATGCCCTCGAAAAAGCCGGCAGCCATGAACTCGCTGGCCATGAGTCGTCCCATCACATACCCGATCTCGGGATGGTCATGATACTTCAGATCATACAGGATGTTGCTGGTGCGCGAACCTGCCTCATAATAGAAGAGGGCCGCCACACGCTCCACGGGAATAAGCCCCCAGAAGAGGCGCGCCATAGGATTGTCGAGAGGCGACGACTGAAAGCCGGTACGCGGCAGGTGCATGTTACAGGCAACACAAAGGACCTCTTCCGTCGGCGACAGTCGCCGGCCGCAGACCACACAGAGCCGTGGGGCTATCAGGTCCAGCAGTCGGTGCCAGAAGCTAATCTTCATCGTACTCTTCGTCAATGTCGCCGTCGACACACTGGCGGATGATGTTATATGTAAAGCCACGCCCCAAGGCAAACTTCACCAGCTTCTGATTCAGTTCGTAGTCGGTGGCGGCCTTGATACTGCGGCGTTTCTGCTTGAGCAGAGGGCGGAGCACACTGAGATACTGCTCGTCGGCAACCTCGGAAAGCACCTCAGCACAGACATCGTCGCTGATGCGCTTCGTCCACAGTGCCTGCTCCACCTTGCGCCGACCCCATTTGTTATAGAGAATCTTGTCCTTGACAAAGGCACGGGCAAAGCGCAAGTCATCGACATAGCGCTCGCTGACGAGACGCTGCATGACGCGGGCCTGAGCCTCGTTGGTCATGCCCCAGCGCCGCATCTTCTCCGTCAGTTCGTGCTGGCAGTGCTCACTGCGGGCGCAGAGCTGTGCTAATTGCAGGTAGGCTCCTTGTTCGGTAACTTCTTTCATCGTGTGGCTTTTATCATTCGTGGTTTGCCGAATTGGTCATTCTTGAGTGCGATGTCGTGGTACGACATCGCACTGAGCAAGGCAGACAACTCGGTGGCGTAGAGAGGGTTGATTTCAAAATACAGGCTGCCGCCAGGGGTGAGCGACAGGCTGGCATACCGGGCGATGGCACGGTAGAACAGCAGCGGGTCGTCGTCGGGCACGAAGAGGGCCAGGTGCGGCTCGTGGTCGAGCACGTGGCGCTCCATCGTCGCCTGCTCCTTCTGACAGATGTAGGGCGGGTTGCTGACGATAACCTGATACCGGTTCTGGGGTGAAGCGGCAATGAGACGAGGGTCAAGGATGTCCGCCTGTTCGAACAACACATGGACATGGGTGCGCCGGGCGTTCTCACGGGCGATGGCCAACGCCTCCTCGGAGATGTCCCACGCCGTCACCTCAGCCTCAGGCAGTTCGGCAGCCAGGGTGCAGGCTATACAGCCGCTCCCCGTGCCTATATCGAGAATTCTCTCCTCGTACCTCGTACCTCGTACCTCGCACCTCGACATCACCTCTCTCACCCACTGGCACAGCTCGTAGGTCTCCGGTCGTGGTATGAGCACGCCGGGTGCTACCCGGAAGCGCCGCCCGCCAAACTCCGCCTCGCCGATGACATACTGCACGGGCTCGCCAGCCAGCAGCCGTTGCTGTATCGGCCGCAGGTCGCATTCGTCGGGCATCTGTCCGCAGAGCACGTCGGCCAGCGTCAGGCCGAAGCGCATCTCCAACACCATCCGCGCCAAGGATTGCGCCTCACGCTGGTCGTAGACCGCCGTCAGCGGTCGCCATAGTTCCTGATAGGTCATTGTGTTATGCCGTGTTTCTTCGTAATTCGAGCGCAAAGATACAAATTTTTATGCACAGACAGCACGGATTACACAGATTTTTCGTTTAACTTTTAAAACAAAAACTTATGGAAAAAGTAATTTATGGAGTGGCGCATTGTTCCACGCAGCCAAAGAAAGCCAAAAGAAAAATCCTAAAAATCAGTAAAATTGAGCGATATTCTTTTGAATTTCAAAATTATTTCGTAAATTTGCACTCAATATGAGGATAGTATCACATAGGCGATTAGTTGAGTTCTATAGTTCAGAAGGACATGGAGATGCTCAGGCTGCACTTGAACGATGGTATAACATCGCAGAAAAGGCAGAGTGGAAGAACCTGTCGGATATAAAGGCAGACTTCCCCACAACAGACTACGTTGGAAACCAACATTATGTCTTTGACATCAGAGGCAACAAATATCGTCTGGTGGTGGTCGTAAAATTCACAATCGGGCATATCTTCATCCGGTTTGTGGGTACTCATAGTGAATACGATAAGATAGACGTTTCAACGATATAATATAAGGATGTACGAATATGGCAAAGATTACTAAAGAACAATACGAGTTCGCATTGGCACGGATTGAGGAACTGTTGCCAATGGTAGATGACAACACCCCCGCCAACAATCGCAATGCTGTGGAGTTGACAATGATGTCGGATGTTGTTATTGACTATGAGAAGGAGCACTACCCCATAGGCAAACCTACCGTAGCCCAGTTGATACAGCTTTCGTTGGACGAAAAGAATATGAGCCAGAAGCAGTTGGCTTCAGAGATTGGGGTTAGTCCTTCACGCATAAGCGACTATGTCTCAGGTAGGGCAGAGCCTACGCTGAAAATTGCCCGTCTGCTCTGTGCCACTTTAGGAATAACGCCAGCCGCAATGTTGCGATATTAAACACAACACAGAAGGGTCGGTTCCGCTGTGCAACACGCTGTTGTAATGATGCAGGTGTTTGGCGATACCGTGATGCGACAACAGGGTTAGTTCACACCTTTCTTTTGCCAAATAACCAAAGCAAATAAGAATTATGGAAACAAAAAACTTAGGAACTTCGAATACGATTTATGCATGCGCGGTAATCTCTTTTGTATTAATTCTTTCAGGAAGTAGTGCGGCTATGCTCGCTTTCCTCTTAATTATTGTCATGAACGTGTTAGGTTATAACCTTGTGAAGAAAAAATATGAGAAACATCCGGAGCTTAGTGTCTTGATGAGCACCAATGACACGTGGCTTCTATATCTCTGCAAGCTTGGAGGTTGTTTCTGCATTGCCTTCCTGCTGAGTTTTATTTATTATAGTCAGCAAAGTGAATTCCATACAAGTTCTCTAAGAGGGATGATTATTTTGCTCCTCATTATTCTTTTTAATGTTACTCCCAGCGTTAAAGATGGAGTGAAGAGAGTTCAAGACAAATACAGATACTCGCAAAAGTAAGCAAGAATGGAGAACAAAGAGAAGATGGACAAGACTGATAAGTACATGTTAGTGCTTATGGGGCTGTTCTACGTGTATATGTATGGAAAGAATGTCATAGGTTCTGCCATGCATGTAACTGGTTGGGATTGGTTTTTCTTTATCATATTGGCTGTGATTGCATTGGTCGTTTGTCTAATTGCTTGGTTGTTGTCTTATGCTTTGGCCTCCGAAGCAATCAAGTATTTCGGTCTGCCTAAGAACTATGTCTGGGCAACCATATTGGCAGTTGTAATAGCCCCTTTGACTATTATTTTTCTCTCTTTAGTTTTATCTGGTGTTATACCCTCTATATTCGACCCGCGTTTTTTATAAGCAACTATTATGGCTGACAGCAAAGAAAACTTTGAACCTTTCGATTTCTATCGCACTGGGATGGGATTTACATGGAGCGAAAGTAGCTTCTTGTGGAGAAACAACAATGAGGAATTCCTTAAACTTTCGGATTATGGTATCACAAAGCAGGATGTCTATAGTTACGAACAACTGATAAAACAACGTCGTCAGGAAGCTGCAGAAAGACATAAGATATATGTGCATCGGAGCAATTTCTTCAAGGTAATGGCGGTCTTACTCCTTGTCTTTATTTTCTTTTTTATTGTAGGACATTTCAATGATTTCATGAGAGGATACGGCAAACTTTTTGATATTCTATGCTATCCTGTTTATATAGGACTTATATGGGTTTCTTACAAATACGCTTATCCTTACTTAGCTTTTGTCATAGAGAGTGCACAAGAGAAGTTTGAGGAGGCGCGTAACTATCCTAACAATGGGCATCCAGATGGATATGACCCACGGATTGAGAAATATTTCAATGACCTTTTGTGGAAATTGAGGGAGCATCCTTTAGTCTGAATACTTTTAACTAATAAGCGAAATGACTATGTTCAAAGATTACTATTCCATTTTGAAATTGTCTTATCCTGCACGTGATGAAGATATCAAAACTGCATATACTACTTTAGTTAACACCCTTGGAGCCGATTCAGCCAATCCATCAAACCCAAAATATCAAGTTCGGGTTGACGTAGAAGAAGCATATCGAGTGTTAGGAGCTTCATATATTTTGAAAACGGCATATGATAAAGAATACCAAAAGGCGATAACAGAAGGTTTTGAGACATACAAGACAGGGGACGATTGGCTGTTGTCGGGTATTGAACGTGAGCGTGCCTTTGTTGTTAATACGATATTAAGTCCAGGATATAAGCCCCCCAAGCCATTTGTGCCCAAAAAGAAAAGCAAGGGAATGAAGGCTCTTGGTTGTATTGGCAAAGCCTTTCTTTTGTATATTGTGTTAATGTCTTTCGTCTATATCTCAAAGTGTTCTAGAGAAAAAGCAAGGGGATCCTACGAATTATCAAACACGATGAATTCTAGTGAAAGTGCTGAAAATCAGTTGAGACGATTCATAATTGAGAAGAATATCAAACTTCCACAGGACATGGACAAGAACATCACGACAGAAGAAGTCTTGCTGGAACGTGATGCTTTGGTCTACGTATATAAAGTCGACGATGATTTCTTTTCTGAATTCAAAGAACATGCTATGTCAAGGGATATTCAGTTGAAAAATCTCAAAATAGTATATCACGAAATGCAACCCATGATTGATTTACTGGTTGAAACTCATAGAGGAATCTACTACAGATACATCTGTAGAGAATCGGGGGAGATTTCTGAATTCAAAATATACTATAGCGACCTGTCAAGATTGGAGTAGACCAATAAAATATTTTGAGCATATGAAGAAAGTATTTGTTTCCATCTTTATTCTTTTTTCCATGTTTGGATGCAAAGAAAGAATTCCTTCTGAAATTGAGTTATATGGGAATACTTTTATTAACCTAAAAGTGAGATAATATGTACTCAAATCAGACGGTCAGCTTGACCCCAAGCTTTTCGAGGTACAGTGCATCTCTTGACGTGATTTCCGTTGTCCACCGTTTATTGGCCAGTATACTTGATACTTTGACGTTCTCGA
>JAFUTI010000050.1 GCA_017471465.1 Prevotella sp.
GCCCTTGAGGAATATGGCTCAGTCATCGAGTCGGCCACCAATGCCACAGAGGAATTATCAGAATAACAATATAAATACAAATGAATAAACGGATTAAGAAATGGATCAGACGCACACTGTTATGGGGTATTGGGTTCCCTGTGGCGCTGGTTCTGTTGTCGTACTTGCTGCTGGAGGCGGCCTGGAGGATAGCACCGGAAAAGGTGGACGATGTAATATCTGGTGTGCTGTCACACATCCTGAATACCGATATCTACAATGAGCAGGAGCACGACTTCAATCTTATTACCGACCAGTTCAACCGCAAGAACTACGACTCGGTCCACGTGGTGTGCGACAGCCTCGAAGGGCGCACGAAGGTTTTTCAGACCGACCTTCACCTCTATCATGCCGTGGCCTACGTGTTGCAGAAGCAGCCAAAGGTGGCAGAGTTCCAATTACGAAAGTCTATCGCAGCGTTTTCAGGTGACGAGGCCGAACTGACGACATACGCCCACAGCGTCAAGGTGCTGTCGCAACTACTCATAGAGAAGCACGACTACGCCGGGGCACTGGAGGTGCTGATGCCTGCCATGGAGACCATCAAGGCCCACCAGAAGAGCATTCTTCATCTGTTGCCGAGTTCCACCTCCGACCTTTACACCACGATGGGCAACTGTCTGGTGGCGCTGGGACGCTACGGCGAGGCCGAACGGCATTACCACGAAGCGATAGCATCATATGAGCGTAATGAGTCGACCATCTTACTTGACGGAGAGGGCTTCGACAGCGACACGACGTTCTTCGAAGTGAAAGTGAACACAGCAGGGGGAGCCGCCCTTGCCTACATCGGTCAACAACGATACGACGAGGCCGACGCATGGTTTACCACGGCCCGTGAGAACTATCAATGGCTGCAGGAGCATGCCAATATGAGTAAGCCACAGTATCGCAGGATCGTCTTCACGATGGCACTGGCCGAGGCACGCCTGCTGCACCATCAGGGCAGGACTTCAGAAGCCTTCCACACCTTCCAGCCGTGTCTGGACGACATCGCCGCATTGAAGGCCGAGGACATCAGGGAGTGTGGTCAGTTCCTGCTCGATGGCCACCACTGGCAAGAAGCTATCGGCATGTTTCTGCGCCTCGACTCTGCAGCTTACGACCTGAGTCAACTATCGCTCGACGATGTCAATCAGATACTCATCCCACAATATAAGGCCTGGCGGGGGTTGGGTGACAGCCCGAAAGCCCTGGCGATGGCCGACAGCATCTGCGGAACACTCGACAGTGCTATCGAGCGTTGGCGCAACAGCGATGCAATGGAGCTGGCCACCATCTACGACACGCAGGGCAAGGAGGCACAGATAGCGCAGAAGGAGGCCTCACTGACGCGCCTTTGGTGGATAGCCACTATGGTGGTGCTGGCCTTGGTGGTGCTGGCTTTTGCCATCTACACCGTCTACCGCCGCCGCATGACGGCGATGCAAGCCGTGCAAGAGCGCATCGAGTCAGAACTGCGTGTGGCCCGCGACATCCAGATGTCGATGGTACCCAGTGTGTTCCCAGAGCGCGAGGGACTGGACATGTATGCCTCGATGACGCCAGCCAAGGAGGTCGGTGGTGACCTCTACGGCTATCTGCTGATGGGTGACCGACTCTATTTCGCCATTGGCGATGTGAGTGGCAAGGGCGTTCCGGCCTCGCTGTTCATGGCACAGGCCACGCGCCTGTTCCTGACCATGGCCAAGCAGGGCATGATGCCTGATGAAATCTGTACACGCATGAACGATGCCCTGAGTGGCGACGACAACGAGAACGGCATGTTCGTGACGTTCTGGCTCGGCTTGGTCGACCTGCAGACCGGGCATCTCGATTTCTGCAATGCCGGGCATAATCCGCCCGTCATTGGCGGTAAGGAACAAGACTACGAATTCCTCAATATGCAGCCCAATGCGCCCATCGGTCTGTTCCCCGGACTCGACTATGAGGGTGAGCAGATAGACTGTATCAAAGGGCGGCAACTGTTTATCTACACCGACGGACTCAATGAGGCTGAGAATCAGCAGCAGGAGCAGTTTGGCGACGACCGACTGATTGACATCCTGCAAGGAACATTGTTTTCATCTGCCCGCAAGGTCATCGACGGCATCCATGCCAAGGTGGAAGAGCACCGTAATGGTGCCGAGCCCAACGATGACCTCACGATGATGTGCTTACGAATATCTTAAAAACAACCATGTACATAATGAAGAAAAAACAACTCATCCCACGAACTATCGTGACGGTATTGCTGATGTTAATGGCAGTGGTGTCGATGTGTGCCGAAGGGAAAGAACCAGTGACCGACAGCCTGACGGTGGAGGAGCTGCGGGCCGAGAACGAGCTGCTGCAACAGCGGTCGCGCTTCACTACCGGTGGCATCGCCATGGTGCTCGGATTCGGAGCCATACTGGTATTCCTTGTCATCAACAACCGTTGGAACCATCGGTTGGAGGTAAAGAACCGGCAGTTACAGCGGGAGCGCAATGTGACGATTGCGCAGAACAAGCAACTGGCCATCGAGCGTGACCGCGCCGAGGCAGCATTGCGTGCCAAGACGGCCTTTATGCAGAGCATGACGCACGAGATTCGCACGCCGCTCAATGCCATCAGCGGCTTTACGCAGGTGCTCACCATGCCCGACATTGACCTGCCCGCTGAAGAGCGGCTCGACTTCAGCCAGCGCATTCAGGAGAACACGCGGCTGCTGACCAACATCATCGACGAGCTCATCCTGATTACCGAATTGGAGAGCAGCACCGAGCTGCCCGCACCTGAATTATGCTTTGCCTCGGCCATGGTGACTGAGGCCATCGACGGTGTACGCCCGCTGGTAACTTCTACAGTACTGCTTGACAGTCAGTGCACGATTGCCGATGACCAACCCGTCATGAGCCACCCACGCATGATCCACATGATACTGGAGAAATTGCTCGACAATGCCGCTAAGTTCACACGCGAGGGAAGCATCACCCTGACGCTTAGCCAAGAGGGCGACAAGTTGCATTTCGCAGTCAGCGATACCGGTCCGGGCATCCCACCCGACAAGAAAGAATACATCTTCGAACGCTTCTCCAAGCTCGACAGTTTCGCCCAGGGTACTGGCCTCGGGCTGTCTGTGGCCCGCATGATTGCTGAGCGTTTGGGCGGTACGCTGACGCTCGACACCAGTTATCAGGGAGGTTCCAAGTTCGACCTCATTATCCCCATCACCTCGCAAGTATGAAAGAAAAGATTTTTTCGCTTATGGGCTTCTCCCTCCAGAGAGACAGCCTGAAGACCGAGATTCTCTCTGGTCTCACCACCTTTATTACGATGGTCTATATCCTCGCCCTGATGCCAGTAGTGTTTGCCCCGTTGGGCAGCAAAGGATTCCCCGTGGAGTCCGTCTTCACCGTCACCGCACTGGGTGCCATCGTGGGCACGCTGTTCATGGCCTTCATCGCCAAACGTCCCTTTGGACAGGCTCCCGGACTGACGCTCAACGCTTTCTTTGTCAGTACGGTATGCCTGTCGCTGGGCTATCCCTGGCAGTTCGCCCTGACGGCAGTGTTCGTCGAGGGTCTGCTGTTCATAGGCATCTGCATGAGCAACATGCGGCAAGTTATCTTTGAGATGCTGCCTGCCACACTGAAATACGGCATAGCGGCTGGCATCGGATTCTTCATCGCCACGATAGGCTTCAAAAACAGCGGACTGCTGGCCGACGGCACCATCTTCAACCACATGGAGACGCTGACCACCCCCTCCTCACTGCTCTTCCTGCTTGGCATCGTGCTCACGGGCCTGTTCACCATCATGCGTATCCAGGGGCGGACTGTTGCTCAGCATTGCCATTGTCACCCTCGCGGGCATTCCGCTTGGTGTTACGGTTATTCCCGAACAGTTCTTCACCTTGCCCTCATCACCGGCACCGCTCTTCTGCCAGTTCTCCTGGGACTTCCTGCTGTTGCCCGATTTCTGGGTCTGCGTGCTCACGATGCTGTTCTTTGATGTGTTCGACAGCCTGGGCACGATTGTGGGCGTGATGGCCTGTTCGGGCATTATCCGTAAGGACGGGCGCATTCCACACCTGCGCAACATCATGCTCAGCGACGCGCTGGGCACCACAGCTGGTGCCTGCTTAGGCTGCAGCACGGTGACTACCTACGTGGAGAGTGCCACGGGCTTTGCCGAGGGAGGCCGTACCGGTGTTGCGGCACTGGTCATCGCCCTTTGTTTCACTGTCAGCCTGTTCTTAGCCCCGGTGTTTCTTACTATTCCCGCTGCGGCCACCGCGCCGGTGATGATTATAGCCGGTCTTTATCTCTTCGGTGTCGTGCGCCACATCAAGCTCTCTGATCCTGTCGAGACCATGCCCGCCTTCCTCACCATACTGCTCATGCCTGTCACGGGCAGCATTACAGATGGTATCATCTTCGGTCTTTTCACCTTCATCACCCTGTCCTTTATAGCAGGATGGGCCAGGCATAAGAAGCGTCTGTTGGGACTCGTCGTATTGCTGATGTCAGCCATCGGTATTCAGGCGCAAGACATCCAGCTGCACTACGACTTCGGACGTCATCTTTACCCTACAGAAGAGGCAGGGCGCCAGAAAGTGACCCTCACCCTCGAACAGTTCAAGGCCGACAAGTGGGGCTCGTGGTTCTATTTTGTAGATGTGGATATGAGCCGACGCTTTACGGAAAGTGCCTATACGGAAATTTCACGTGAGTTCAATCTTGGCCGTGAGTCGCCATTTGCTGCCCATATCGAATATGATGGTGGACTGAACCGCAGCGGCAGCTTCCAGCAGGCGGCCCTGTTAGGTGCTGCATGGAATGGTCATTCTACCGACTATTCAAAAACCTACTCCCTGCAACTGCTTTACAAACGCTATTTCAAGGGCTACGACTATACATCAGCTTATCACAGCATGCAGTTGACAGGTGTGTGGAGCCTGACGTTTGCCCAGCGTAAATGCACGTTTAGCGGTTTCATCGACCTATGGCGCGGCGAGAAACCCGACGGCCATGGTCAGATAGTGTTGTTAACGGAACCACAGTTATGGTATAATGTCACCCCGCACCTGAGCATTGGCACAGAGTGGGAAATTTCCAACCACTTCATATATAATACAGCGAACGACCGTTCTTTTTTCTGGAACCCGACATTCTCTATTAAATGGAAAATGTAGCGTACTATCCAAAATCGGGAATCACGGGGTCGGTTCTTTTGATTATTTTTAGAGAATAAAATTTGGTGGTTTGGGAATATGTTAGTATTTTTGCGTTCGACATTGAATATTGCTGAATATAATATGGCCAGAGCGATACGGAAGAAGATCGGAACAGGTGTCTACCATGTCATGCTGCGAGGTATCAACCGCCAGGACATCTTTGTCACAGGGGTATATCCCTGTGAACCTTCCCTTGGGGCTGGAGTCCGACAACTGTCGAGACTAACTGGCGTTTCATATGGAGTCGTTCAGAAATTAACAAAATGATCACTAGATTGCAACGCCACACTCTCGAAGAGAGAACCGACCCCGTGATCTTAGGAGTGATTTTCCTTAATATATATCAAAAAGGAGGGGGGGGAGTGCGCGATAATTGAAAATAAATAATGATTATCCGCAAACATACCACCAAATTTTTCGCAAGAAATCTATGGTGGTACGATTTTTATTTAGTACCTTTGTACCGTCATTTATAAAATAGTAATTATGAGCAACTTCAAATTGTCAGAAAACGAGGAACCGGAAA
>JAFUTI010000051.1 GCA_017471465.1 Prevotella sp.
GAAAGAGTCCCAGAAACAGAGTTTCAACACGAGATAGACGAGAGCTGCCAGAAGACTGATGCCGCTGCAGATGAAACCAAGGAAGCTGGCCATACGGAGAGGAACTTTCGAATGGTTGACAAAGCCCAGCATAGCCATATCACATTGGCGTTGTTGGCGGGTAGCGTAGCCCTTAATGCACGATACAATGATTTCGTCTTTCATTTGTCTTTTCTTGTTTGGAAGTCTTGCTAAGGTAAGCGGCACAGAATCTTGCTTCCACTCCAAACGACGTTTTACGTAGCTCACGCCCATGTTTTTGCAGTTTTTGTATAAAAGTGAATAGAATATCAGAAAATAATTGTAAATTTGCACCCGTAGAACATAAAACGACGCAATTATGGCAAACAAAGACAGAGCAGACAAGTGGCTCGACATCGTGGCCGAGGACTTGAGCGTGGCTGAACTGCTGTTCAACAACGGGCATTGGCTCTACACGGGCTTCATGTGTCATCAGGTCATCGAAAAGGCCTTGAAAGCCTACTGGTGCGTGTGTCGTGACGATGACCCTCCCTACCTTCACGACCACGGAAAAATAGCCAAGGGGTGCGGCCTCTACACAAAGATGAGCGAGGAGCAGAAAGACTTCCTCGAAGGCATCAAACAGATGAACATCGAGGCACGCTATCAAGAGTCAAAGGATGCTGTGGCACGCACACTCGACCGCGAAACCACAGCCATGATATTAGAAACTACCAAGCAACTGCACGCATGGATACTCGAAAAACTACAGGAAAAGTCATCGACCCGATAGACTTCACGCCCGATACCATACAGGGAATCCTTCCCAAGGAATTCGCCTTGGAACTGGTGCGCCGCTACAAGGAGGCCATCGCGCCAATCTTCGACCCGGCGATGAAGGTGATGATGTTCGGCTCGTACGCAAAGGACTGCCCCAACGAGTGGAGCGACATCGACGTGGCCGTCATAGTACCCAAAGTCAATAGGGAAAAGTGGTGGGACACTGCCGTATCTCTTGGTCGCGCCACACGCGACATTAGTAGTTATATCGAACCCATTCTCTTGGAAAGCGGCGAGGATACGCCCATCTACCGCGAGGTGATGCGGACAGGCGTGGCGGTGTAAGACATAAAGGTACAGGCGGAAAAGAGATTCGGGATACCGGCGTTTGTCGAAATACTCTCGCTTTAACTGAATGACTACCTGCGAGTCGCATGCTGTTTCTGTCTTAAAGCCATATTGCTCCCCGCTCGACCTTGCTCGTTTGAAAGGCAGAGAAGAATGCTTGGTGATGGCATTCTCAAAGCCATCCAGTTGTATGGTTTTAGTTTCTACCTATGACCTGTGTCATACAATGTACCAGTCCATCTCCCTCTGCTATTTCGTCAAGCTTCAGATAGGTGCACCCAGATTTTTCCGTGCCCCCAAAGACAGTCTCGTCGAACTGTGTCAACAGCCCGGGTTACTGCCTCTTCGTGTAGAAGTTACGACGGTCGGACTTAACGCCGAGCATGGCCTCATAGAGAAGCTGCAACTGCGTCATCGTGAACGTATGTCCTAAACTTATACGATGTTTAACATCGGATATTTAGAACATTATCCATAATCTGGTGCAAAGGTAAGAGGCTACGTCCTATTATCCAATGACAGTGTGGTTTCAAGTTTTCTTCTATCCTAAATTATCCCATTCACCTTTGTCACCACCCTTGCGACGTATCCTTTTATCACGCAAGACATCAATAGCCTTTCTCACCTGACGCCCACTTCTTCCAAGTGCCTTAGCCAGTGCTGCCCTGGATATAGAATGATTCTCTTGCCGCTCCAAAAGTATGGATTTTCCTTAAAACATGCAAATAATTCAATGATTTCTTTGGTAGTTCGGAAATTATTCGTATCTTTACACTCAACAAGCTCACCCCGCTTCTCGTCAGATCAGCGCGCTCAGGGTGAGCCTTTTCATTTAATAGAATTATGCCCAAGGTTCCCTATCCCAAACAGATCCAGACTTTTGCCAATCAGATTGGCATCCTGAAACAGCGTGGTATGACCTTCGCAGACGTGGCGGCTGCTGAAACATGGTTGCGCCGTGTGAGCTACTATCGCATGAGCGGTTATTGGTATCCGTTGTTAGCCGATCGTGTAAACCACACTTTCAAGCCATGTGTCACATTTGAACAGCGTTTCTCTTACAAAAACGCATTATTTAACCTTTTTTTACCCACCCCTACTCATTTATTCACCTTTTTTATTTAATTTTGTAGGCCGAATCCGAAAGCCATGGAAGCGGGAATCTACAAACGGCAATGAAGTATTTCATCAATATTAATTAAGCAAAACAAACAATGAAAAAAATTTCCTTAAAGCGGTACTCCTCGTTATCACCATGATGGTGGGAGGAACCAACAGCGCGTGGGCGGATGGTGAAAACGTCCAAGTTACAATCACCAGCGAAGCAGAAGTTGCCACCTACTGCAACCGCGACAAAGCTCTCGACTTCAGTTCAGTTGAAGGTCTGACTGCCTACATTGTCTATTCCATTGAGGGGTGGATTAACCTACAAGCGGTGAAGAAGATTCCCGCCGGAACGGGCGTGGTCGTGGCAGGTGAACCTAAAACGTACAACGTTCCCGTGATTTCTTCTGCCGACCCTGTCGTAGGCAACTTGCTGATTGGCGTCACATCGGATTACGTAGCTGAGGAGGGCGACTACGTGCTAGCTTATAAAGATAATACCAGGGGCTTCTTTCCGGCTAACGACGATTTGGTGATTCCCGCAGGAAAGGCTTACCTGCACATCGACGGCGGATCAGACGCCCGATCATTCCTTCCCCTAGACATCGAGACCACCGGCATTGGCGCTTTGCTAATGAATAACGAAAAAGTGAAGAAAAAAATATTCAGCCTCTCTGGTCAGCGCGTCAGCCAGCCCAAGAAGGGCCTTTACATCATCGGTGGACGTAAGGTCGTCGTGAAGTAAGTTTTTCAAATAAAAGAAAGGATTAAGTACAGATAACGAAATAAAAAGAACATCAATATGAAAAGAACATATATGAATCCCACCCTGGAGGTTATCAAAATAGAAACCACGCAGATGCTGGCTGAATCAACAATGACATTGGGCAGGTTTGACGAATCTGTAAGCGACCCCAACGAGATATTGACTCGAAGCATCGACTCCGAGGATTGGTTCTGGCAGCTATGAGCATGCCAAAGTAAGGCGTCATCGCTTGGGCTCTTTCCTTCCCCAAGCAACAGCCACCAAGAGGCTGCACCCATTGCGGAATGCAGCCTCTTACTTGTCTTTTTTTCGGAAATGAAAAGTTACTATGTTTGCAAACGAAAATACCAAGCAGCCGGTAGGAAATATTCCATAGGCGGTGAAATATTCCGCACCGTGAGGTGCAGAGAACCTCTTTGCAACGCTTCGAGAACCTCTACGCCTCACGTTGCGTGAAAAGGGGCTTCGCGAAGAAAAAGAGACATAAAAATTTAGTACGATAATAATTGGATTGTATTTTTGTAAGTGCTAAAAACAAGATACTTTCACAATTAATAGCATGCCAAATGCTGAACATCAGTCCAAGAACATTAGCCTTTATTTCAGGCTGAATTGCGTTAATCTTCCAAAATCGCTTCGTAACTACAACTTTTTTTCGTAACTTTGCACCCACAAATTTGCTATGGATATTCAATGACGCAAAACAAGCACTATTTCTGGGCAGGACTCGTCTTGTTACTCTCCATCGCCTATCAGGTTCACTGTGCCATTCACGGCTTCGACCTGACAGACGAGGGATACCTGATGTCACTATACCACTGGTTCGGCAACGACATTGACTACGCCCAGGGAGCCGGCGGCTATCCGCTGACGTGCTATTTAGGCTGGACACTCGACCACCTGTTCCCTCATGGCGGCATCCTCGGCATGCGTCTCTGGGGCATCCTTGTCGTGACGCTGACCGAGATTGTGGCCTTCCTCTACTTGAAACGCTATTTTGAGCCGAAGGCCGTACTGATGGGACTACTGATGCAGACTGTCTTCGTGGCCGGCGACCCAAAGCCTTTCGGCTATAACACGCTGACAGCTTTCATCGGCATCATCGCTTTTATCCTCCTCTGCGAAGGTACGCTGCGCCGACGCTACAGCCTGATGTTTGGAGGCGGCCTGCTGTTAGGCGTCAACGTCTTCGTCCGCCTACCCAACCTGGCCAGTCTCGCCTTTCTGGCACTGCCCTTCATCGTCACCCCTCGCGAGACGATGAAATTGGAACTCCGCAAAAACGCACTATACGCCCTGACCATAGGCTGCGGCTTCATCACCGCCACCATCGCCGTCTGGGAGCTTTTGGTATACTGGGGGGCTGACAAGCTGACGGTAGAGCTCATCACATCTATCCCGGAGACACTTGGCGGAGACAGCACCCATGCCTCGGACGCACTATTGACGAAGTATATCGACAACTACCTCAGCTGCGTCTGGCACTTCTTCGTTTTCTGCCTGCTCGCCATCGTCGCCGGTGTGGCCTTCCGACTGAAGAGCCGTCTCCTGGGGCTCGCCGGACTGGCTGCCGTCGTGTTTTTCCTCTACCAGAACACCTATATGCGCAGCAACATGCTGGGCGACACACTGCTGGCGATGATGAACGGTCTGGGGCTCTTCGGTTCCCTTTATTATTACAATAAGGAGAAAGACAAACGCGCCATAGCCATCGGTGCCATCATCATGTCACTGATATTCCCATTAGGAAGCGACGGCGGTTTCCAGACAATGTGGGTAGGCACATGGCTGATGCTGCCCGTCGGACTTAGCGGCATCTACGACTTTATCAGCAGATCCGCCGAAAAGCAGAAGGCCATCTACCTGCTCTTCTGCTCACCCAGCGCAAAGAATACCAAGTCGGGACTGAAGGTGCCGGCATCACGCATCAAATACGGCTATGTCTTTTGTCTGCTGACATTGTTGGTTACGACCTTTATCAAGATAGAGCACAAGGTGTATTACGACCCAGGAAACCGTATCGCCAAGGTTTATCCTATCAATAGTTCTAAGGCTAAAGGAA
>JAFUTI010000052.1 GCA_017471465.1 Prevotella sp.
ATGCCGGCATCTTTCAGCCCCTGCAGATAGCCCGTGACCATCGGCGCGGCCACTTGCGGGTCGTCGCTGAAGGCACGGGCGCCGATGACGATGTTCTCAGGGTTGGTGTTCACGTCGGCCACGGGGGCAAAGTCGATGTCGAAGCCGTAGCGGTGCAGGTAGGTGCCGATAGTGTTGCCGCAGTGGTAGGCATTCTGCGGGTCACCTGTTGCACCGATGGCACCCATCGACTCGAACTTCTCCACGTCGAAGTTGGCATTGTTGGCGATGCGTGCCACGCGGCCACCCTCCTCGTCGATGCAGAGCAGCGGCGAACCGTTCAGGGCCCGAATCTGCGCGACGAAGGCCGCGAGTTGCGCCTCGTCCTCGATGTTGTGGGCATAGAGGATGATGCCGCCCACGGGGTACTTCTCGTTGACTCCGCGCATCGTGGCGTTCACGGCCTGCAGTTTGATTTCGCGGATGTCGTCCGAACTGGCGTCGACGCTGCTGGGCAGGTTGAAGTGGATGGTGGTGTCGAGGCACTCGGGGCGCACGTAGAACAACTGTCCCACCTTTTCGCGCAGCGTCATCCGCTGCAACTGCGCCTCCACCTCGTCGGTCGGCACGACGGGGTTGTCGTCGTTGTCCGACGTACACGAGGTGAACATGCTTGCGCCGCAAATGAGGGTGGCGGCCAGCATCCAAAGTTTTCTTTGCTTCATATATTTATTTTATTTATTAATGTTCCATTCTATCTAATCTCCTATGGTCAATTATTGTGAAGGTGTTAATGGATAAACGATGTTGACGATAAAGATGTTGGCAGCCAGGATGATGAGGTTCATCAGCAGGCCGATGCGCATAAAGTCGCTGAAGCGGTAGCCGCCGGGACCATATACCAGCATGTGGGTAGGCGAGCCGATGGGTGTTGCGAAACTGCTGCTGACGCTGATCATCAGGGCGATGAGAAAGGGGTAAGGCTCGTAGCCCAGTTTCTCCGCCGCCTCGTACATAATGGGGAAGAACATGGCACCTGCCGCTGTGTTGGAGATGAACTCGGTGATGAAGGTGCCGACGAAGCAGATTGCCGTCATGACTACTAATGGATTGGTGCCGCAGACATCGAGGATGCCGAATGCCATGCGCTCGGCAATGCCTGTCTTCTGGATGGCAAGTCCCAATACAACGCTACCGGCAAATACCAGAAGGATGTCCCAGTTGATTGACTTCATAGCCTGGTCGGGTGTGCAGCAGCGTAGCAGGAGCATGGCAAATGCTGCAAGGAAGGCACACTGCAGGAGCGGCATAACGCCCGTGGCGGAGAGCACCACCATCGTCAGCATGACGAGTGACGAAAGCAGCGTCTTCAGACCGACGTTGATGACCTCGTCGCCCAGTACCAGCCCGTGGGTCATTGAGAGTTCCATGATGTCCTTGATTTGTCCAGCAAACACCATGTGGTCACCGCCCATGATGAACTCGTTCTCGTCAATGGGCACCTTCACGTTGTCGAAGTGGTGCATCTTGATGAGCCGCCCGCCTTTCACGTCTAAAAGCCCGGCATAGCCCAGTGTCTCGCCGATAAACTTGTTGTCCGACGGTACGATCAACTCCACGGTATATTCCGCTGTGCCCTCATCGCCGGATTCAGGCACCTTGCGGTCGGGCAGCAGACGGCGCATGGTGATGATGCTTAGCACGCCGACGGCAAGACAGAAGAGACCGGGGATAGTTGTGGCAAGCACGTTCATCGCCGTTCCCGCCTGCTCGGCATAGAGCCCAGAGATGATCAGGTTGGGCGGTGTGCCAATCAGCGTACACACACCACCCATGCCCGAGGCATAACTCAAGGGAATGAGCAGTTTTGAGGGTGAGATACCCAATTTCTTCGACCACATCTTGACGATGCCCACAAAGAGCGCCACTACCGTGGTGTTACTCAGAAACGAACTCAGCGCAGCCACGGGCAGCATCAGACGGACGACAGCCTTCCCGTAACTGCCAGGCATTCCTAACAGGTGTTTCACTATCCATTGCAGCACACCCGTATACGTAAGACCTGCTACCACGACAAACAGCACACCAATGACCACCACCGACCCGGAACTGAATCCCGAGAAGGCTTCCTTGGCATCGAGCACGCCCGTCACAAACAGGATGGCAACGGCACCCATAAACACCATGTCGGCACGCAACTTCGTAAAGAGCAGGATGGTGAACATCGTGAGCACCGTCGCGATGGTTATCCACGCATGGAGATTAAATCCCCAGAAAACGATTGATTCCATAAACTCTTATTCTAAATGTCATTGTTCCTTATATCCTTCACTTACAACATTGCGCCTGCAAAGATAGTGAAAATTGTCGAAAAAATCTGCGCCGCTCCGCTTTAAAAAATGTTGTTAATGAAATAATCCGCTAACTTTAGTCAAGAAATTCTGTCACCTCCATCTAATGAAACTTTGGAGAATAAACGATGCAATCCAGCCTGCTTTCGCTTATTTAACATTCCAAATGATACAAGATTGCAAAACTATTATTACTTTTGCACACATAATCAAACAATTTGTGTATGAGCAGTCAACTGATGCGACAGACCATAACCGACTACTTCAAGACGCAGCCCGTCTTGAAAATAACCACACTATTAGTCTTTGCGACATTTGTTGGCTGCAAGACAAATAACATTACGGAAACGCAACGGTTTGAGCGGAGTATTATGAAGGAACTGCCTTTCGCAGTCGATTCCATTCACTGGCTTACGGGTGTGGACGTTCCTACATTCAAGTTCTCAAATGGCGGATACACGCCGACTGCCCCCGATGCTGAAATTCGCCCCGACGGCTCTTGGGAAGTATGGAAAAAGTTCGTGCAAGAGAGTTTTTAGGGAATTTCTTGTGCCTTGTAAATCAACAACTTACGCGAGCCGCTTGCTCAAAAGACACAAACGAGAAACAAAATGTACCGAAATCGTTCCTTTGCTGTTTCTTGGGTACAAAGGTACAAATTTTCCGCGAAACAACCAAAAGTTC
>JAFUTI010000053.1 GCA_017471465.1 Prevotella sp.
AAAAATGAAGGAAATTTGAAAAAAGTTATCGTTTTGCTTAGTTTTTCGGTTCGCTGAATCGTCCTTGTTGTGTATGAATGATAATTATGACGAAAAAAGAATTTGAAGACATATACCGTCAGCATTATGCCAGGATGTACCGTCTGGCAAGGACGATGCTCTATGATGCAGACGAAAGCAAGGACGTGGTGAGCGACATCTTCGCCCGACTGTTACGGGATGGTGACAGGCCACAGAAGGATAGGATGGAAGGCTACCTGATGACTGCCGTGCGCAACCGCTGTCGCGACGTGCTCAACCGCAAGTCGATGCAGGAACGGGTGGAAAAGCACTTCTTGCAGGAGTCGATGCAGAGCCAGATCGTTTCGATGAATGACGATGACCGTCTGGAACGGCTGATGCAATTTATCGAGGCGGAACTGCCACCGCTTAGCCAGCAGATATTCCGGCTGCGGTTTCTCAGCGAGATGAGTTATGAGGAAGTGGCACAGGCCGCGGGCGTGAGCAAAGTGACGGTCTACAACCACCTGTCACAGTCGGTACAGCGAATCAAGGAGTATTTTCAGAAAGAAACAGCAAAACGATAAACGTTATGGAAAAGCAAGACAAAATTGACCAGTTGGTAGCAGAGAACCAGGAACTGCTCGCGCTGACGAAGCAAGCCTTTGTGAAGCGCGAAGTCGAAAAGGAATCCGTCCCCGTGGACGAGGAGTGGGAGAAATTCGCAACGGAACACGCTGAAGAATTAGAAGCCCTTGAAAAAGATGAACCACGCACTGCCACCATTACGAGACTGATGGGCATACTCCCTTACAAGGTTGCAGCAAGCATCATCGGCATACTCTTTACGGCGGGAGTGGCCTTTGCCGCCATCCACATCGTGCGTATGGTTAGCGATCCCAAACCGCAGACTATGCAGGCAGAACAAACCATATCTGCCAAGCCTACATCGGCATTGCCGACAGATACAGTCAAGACAGACACGACCGCCAACGTGAAGCCCATTGTTTTCGACAATGTTGCATTGGATAAGATGCTACCTCAGATAGCTGCCTATTATAATAAGGAGGTGGAGTTCCAGAATACCGATGCCCGTCAGTTCCGTTTCTATTTCGTGTGGAAACAGGATGAGACCCTCGACGTCGTGCTGCATCGTCTCAACCTCTTCGAGAGCATCACCGTAGAACTGAAGTCGGACAAGATCGTAGTAGAATAAGCCATGAAGAGAATCATATCAATGCTTGTCTGCTGCTTTGTCTTTGCCGGAGTGCAGGCCCAAAAGATTACACACGAATACAACAACGTGTCGCTCAGCGAGGCCCTGCGCCAACTGAACGAGCAGACCGAGGAATACACCATCAGTTTCCTCTACAACGAACTGGAGGACTTCCGCATCACCACTTCGGTACACCGCAAGACCATACCCGATGCCATCCGTCAGATGATAGGCTTTTATCCCATCCGCATGACCGTTGATGACAAGGAAATCATTGTGGAGTGTCCGCAGAAGACGGCCCTCCGCTACAAGGGCACCATTATTGACACCGACGGCCAGCCAGTAGCATACGCCAACATCGCCCTGCTCTCGCCGCAGGACTCCACGCTGATTACTGGCGGCGTGTCGAACGAAAGCGGTTTCTTCGTCATTCCTTGCGAGCAGCAGCCCGTCCTCGCACGTGTCTCATACGTGGGTTACAAGACGATTTACAGACAATGTGACACCAAAGAACTCGGCACGATACGGATGCAGCCAGAAACGATGACGCTGAAAGGAGTCGTTGTTAGAGGCGAGATACCGCAATACAAGATGACCACGGGCGGCATGACCGTTGATATTCAAAACTCGCTGCTGAAGGATGTAGGAACTGCTGACGATGTGCTCTCCATGCTGCCACAGGTACAGGGTAGCGACGGCAACTTCACCGTCTTTGCCAAGGGTACGCCTGAGATTTACATCAACAACAAGAAGGTGCAGAACGCTCGCGAACTAAAACAGTTGAAGTCCACAGACATCAAGAGCGTGGACGTGATTACGTCACCAGGTGCTAAGTACAATGCAGAAGTCGGGGCGGTCATTCGCATCAAGACCATCCGACGGCAAGGTGACGGCATGAGCGTGGAGGCATATAGCCAGGTGAAGCGTAATAACAAGTTGACAACCTACGATGACGTGACCGTGAAGCATCGCAAAGGAGGTATGGAGGTATTCGGCATGCTGGAGTTTACCAATGGAAGTCACAGTGAGGATAATACCATTACAACCGACACACATGCTAACGGCAATCATATCAGCATCCGCCAATCTGCCCCCAACACCTTTTGGTACACCGAGATGGGTGGGAAACTGGGGGCCAGCTACGAATTCGACGAGGATAATTCCATCGGTTTTTCCTATGAACTGAGTGGCTCGCTGTATCAGGGAGGCGAGGCGATGTGTGAGCAAACTATTACACGCAACAACACGCTGGAAGGCAACATTGATCAGTTTATGGGCATCACTGCTGCCGACCGTCCGCATCATGCTGCAAATATTTACTATGTAGGCAAGGCGGGCAAACTGGGCATTGACTTCAATGGCTCGTGGATATGGAAGAAGTCCACTCGCGACGGTGTTTCAACTGAGCATAGTCTGCAACTGGCCGACCGCACCGTGACCACTCACAACGAGAGCCGCAACCATATGCTGGCCGGAAAACTGGTGCTGACCTATCCGATATGGAAGGGCGAATTGAATGCAGGCACGGAAATATCACGTTCCAACAGCCACGGCATCTATGACAATGTGGAGCAAGTGGTGGCTCCGTCCAATGATGAAATCAAGGAAAGCAATGTTGCGGGATTTGCCGAGTACAAGATGAAGTTGGGCGATTGGAGTCTCAACGGCGGGCTTCGCTACGAGGCCGTCACGTCCGACTACTATTCCTTCGGTCAGTACCAAACAGAGCCGAGCCGTAAATACCACGATCTGTTTCCGAATCTCTCAGTTGGCTGGCAAAAGAACAAATGGGGCATCCAACTGAGTTATAACAAGCGCATCAGCAGACCGAGTTATTATCAACTTAATTCCAACACCCAGTATGACAATCGCTATGAGTACGAGGGTGGAAATCCTTTGTTGCGTCCTACCATCAAGCAGAACCTCGACCTTAATGTCACCTACTCGTGGCTGAACTTCGCGGCAGGCTACAGCCACAATAAGGACATGCGTTTGAACTTT
>JAFUTI010000005.1 GCA_017471465.1 Prevotella sp.
ATATATACGCAATACGGACTAAACCTTTAATAATTTTCTGCCAGCAGCAAGGCATCTTGCAGAATTGCTGTCAATGGATTGCAGAATTGCTTGGTGATTGGTTCCTGATGATGGGTTCCTTACTTTCTGGTGAAAAGAAAAATATTCTTTTTTTTGATTGATTTCTTTGCAGATTACAGGATTTTTGTTACCTTTGCATCATCCGAGTAACATAAATCTCTTTTCTTTTCCCTTTCGTTACCAGTTTGTTACTCAACAATTACCAATCATCTTATAAATAGTTGATAATCAATCAAAAAGAAAAATTTTATTTGGGTATCGCCAAACACCCAACATGCATATCCGAGTAAAAGCCCACGCCATCGGTGTGAGCATCCTTGCTTTTACTCTTGCATGTTCTTGAAATTTTGGCGAATTTGTAGAACAAGATTCAAGCGGACGCTTCTTATCTTAATATGTCTTTTATTCTGTTACTATGTCATATTCATTGTTTTCTTAGTGGGTTACACATTATTGTATGTCTCTGTTTATAAGCTATTGATGGTATCCATGTCAAGTCCCGTGTATTTGGCTATCAGCTCTGCCGGCATTCCGTCGGCCTTCATGCGGAGCGCATTTTCACGATTAGCCCTGTCTACGCCCTGAGCCATACCCTGAGCCATGCCCTGAGCCAAACCTTCAGCACGACCTTTCTGCTCAGCGCCAGTCATGGCGTTAAGCGTGTCACGGTAACGCTTCAAGGCATGATCGTATTCTAAGCGCTCCTTTTTTGACAGTTTACTAACCTCGGCAACCTCTGCCAGCCGTTGGAACACTGCATTCTGTGCAGCCCATGGCATTCTATCCAGTATCTCCATATTCTTCAGTATATATATCCAACGCTCAAAATGATTCTCACACGCATCAGCCTCCTTGGTGAAACAAGGCATTTGGAGGCATATCAGGCGTATTTTGTCAGTGAACAACCGGCCATCCTGGTCTGTTAGGCTTACATCTATGCGCAGTTGACCCGTATAACCCGTCAACACAAAATTGGTAAAAGCGACCATATATATCGCCTTGATGTCGTAGCCCCAACCTGTACCCTTTTCACCCTGACGGGCAATGGCTTCTGACGAGTAATACAGCATCCGCTCTTTGAAGTTCGGATGCTCGCGATTTTGCATCTCAACTATGATTTTCTCGCCACTGTCTGTCTCACAAAGAATATCGTAGATGGGCGAGCGGTCACCATCGTATATCGCAGGCTGTTCCTTGTCAAGGAACTTCAAATCGGTAATTACTCGCTCCCCTTCAAGCAGCGTATTCAGGAAATCAAGCAACCGGGGCTTGGAGAACTCCTGCCCGAAGATAATTTTGAAACCCACATCGGTGAATGGATTGATGAACTTTCCCATGTCTATTACGTTTTTATGCCCACGGACGGTACAAACCGAATGCAACCAAGTTTGCCTGAATTGCCAAGGTGATTCCCGTCTTCGCACGCTTTGCGTGCAAAGTTAATGATTTCTTTTGAAACTTCCAAGAAAAACACAAAAAACTCCGAAGCCGGTGGGGTTCGGAGTTTTTTAGCTGAGTCTCGTTACTTGTTGATGCGCAGAACTGGCGCAATCTTGTTCTTGCTCTGGCAAGCGGCCATTTGGGCCGAAATACTTGCCGGTAGCAGCTGCACCTCGAGACCTTCGGCGGTCTGGCGCGCAGGGAGCTTACCATAGCCGAGCAGGTAGACGGAGGTAATGCTGTGCTGTTGCCGTCAGCGCAACGGCAGCGATAGTGGTCAATAGAATCTTTTAGTCATAGGTTCTCGGAAAAGAAGAAGCGTGCCCACTTCGAGCACGCCTCTTAATTATCAATTATCAATTTTCAATTATCAATTAGGCCGCAGGCCGTTTAGCACTGAGCGAGCTTGCCGTCAGAACCGAGGACGTCTACAATCTTGTGGATGTACATCTTCTTCATGTTCTCACGGGCGGGCTTCAGATACTGGCGAGGATCGAAGTGGTCGGGATGCTCAGCCAGATACTTGCGAACGGCAGCGGTCATGGCCAGACGCGAGTCTGAGTCGATGTTAATCTTGCAGACGGCGCTCTTAGAAGCCTCACGCAGCTGCTCCTCGGGGATACCGACGGCGTCGGGCAGGTTGCCACCGTACTTGTTGATGGTGTCGACCTCGTCCTGGGGAACAGAAGAAGAGCCGTGGAGCACGATGGGGAATCCGGGGAGCTTCTGCTCAATCTCGTGCAGCACATCGAATGCCAATGGCGGCGGAACGAGCTTGCCGGTCTTCGGGTCGCGGGTACACTGCTCGGGCTTGAACTTGTAAGCACCGTGGCTCGTACCGATAGAGATGGCCAGTGAGTCGCAGCCAGTACGGGTAGCGAAGTCGATAACCTCCTCGGGCTTGGTGTAGTGGCTAACCTCAGAAGCTACCTCGTCCTCAACACCGGCGAGCACACCGAGCTCGCACTCAACAGTGACGTCATACTTGTGAGCATACTCCACAACCTGACGCGAAATCTTGATGTTCTCCTCGTAAGGCAGAGACGAACCGTCGTACATCACGCTGGAGAAGCCCATGTCGATGCAGTCCTTGCAAAGCTCGAAGCTGTCACCGTGGTCGAGGTGAAGCACGATTTCAGGATGCTCACAGCCCAGTTCCTTGGCGTATGCCACGGCACCCTCGGCCATATAGCGGAGGATGGTAGCGTTGGCATAGTTACGGGCACCCTTAGACACCTGCATGATGACGGGCGACTTTGTCTCGACGGCAGCCTGTACGATAGCCTGCATCTGCTCCATCGTGTTGAAGTTGAAAGCGGGGATAGCATAGCCACCGGCTACTGCTCTCTTGAACATCTCGCGAGTATTCACGAGACCTAAATCCTTGTAGTTTACCATAATTATTTGTATTTTGAATATTGGGTTTTAATTTTTCGAGCGCAAAGTTACACAATTCTTTTGAAACGGAGAAAAGAAAAGCGTGCGGATTACGCAGATTTCACGGTTTTTAATTCTTTTCGGCAGTCTTAGCGGAGCCCACGACGAGAAACTGCAACGCGCAGTTTGCAATTACAGTTGCTATCTGTGCTTTGCCGTGGTCGTAAAATCGGCTATGCGTATGTCGCCGGTATCGGTCTTGCGCCCTAACAGGAACTTGTCTAAGAAAGCTTCCACTTCAGGATACTGGCACGCCGGCAGCTGACAATGGCCGTGACCGCCGACGATGCTCCACCCCATGCGGTCGGCAACGCCGAAGCGGCGCCACACCTCACGGGCAGCCTTGGCAGAGACGAGCATCGACGCGTCGGCCAGCCACTCATAGTCGGGATTGCCCAACAGCAGCAGAGCACGCGGGAAGACCATCGCACAGAGGGCGTGCTGGTCGTAAGGCAGGCGGTAGACGCTGTCGCCGTGGAAGTTCTCCTTCTGGCTCTCAAGGAACCAGTGGTAGTCGGTCTTGTCCAAGTCCTCAACGTTCTTCGCCGACTCATGGGAGGCACGCCAGGCCGCAGCACCGCCGCCACCAGGTTCCTGAGCTATGACCAGAGCCACGCGCTCGTCAAAGGCACCACAGTAAAGGGCCATCTTGCCGGCATACGAACAGCCCGTAACCCCAATATGACGCGTATCAATCTTTGTTATCTCGGGACCCAACAGCTGCAGACCGTCAATCAGGCGGCTCAGGCCCCAAGCCCACTCGCTGTAGGCTCCGTTGTCCTTCAGGTCGGGATAGAGACGGTCGAAGGGGTGCTCGCCACGCTCATGGTGCCTACCCCACTGGCCGTAGTCGTTGACCTGCTTCTCGTGGAACACCATCCGGGCAATGGGACGATTTTCGAACAGCGGCTTGGGCAGGGCAATACCGCTGGTTCCAATCATCAGGGCGTATGGGGCCGTGCCCGTCTTGGGATATTGTATCTCTGACTTCAACGTCAGCGTCTGTCCGTTGACCGTCACATCGACAAGAAGTGTGTCACCGTCCATACGAGCTTTTACACACTCCTTGCTGACGGCAGGTTTCTCACCGATACCGTAATGTTGTATCTGGGCGGCAATCTCACTACGGCGCTTCGACCAGTCGGCAAAACTGCCGACACCCTTGAGGGCATCAGGCAGACCATGCTGTATAGGAAGGTCGGCAACAGCTGGAAGAGCTGGCTTGGCAAAAGCCGCGCCTGTATGCTCCACATCGTAGACGGAGGGCAGCGCGTCACGTTTCGGTTGCACCACAATGACAAAACCGCCACGAGGCTTACAGGTAACAGTCTGTGGCAATGTCTGCCCATGACTGATAGTCCACGGCTCACCATCCATATAGAATGTTGCCTCGCCTTGGCCGATGAAGCCGAGCGGGGTTTTCAGCGTCAGCTGGCTGTCGGTACCGTTGATGCCTGCCACATACCAGGTAGCACCGTAACGGCGCGCCATAACCACACTCTCGCCAGGATAGCCCGATACGAGCCGTGTCTCGTCCCAAGCGGCAGGCAACTGGCTAAGAAACTGCTGCACCTCCTTGGGTTGCGACAGATAGCTCTCTGGACGGTCGGCCAGATGTTGCAAGGCACTCTCAAAGAGTACCGTCAATGCCAGTTCGTGGGCGTTGGTGGTGATGTGCGGATGCTGTGAGTCGCTGAACGTACAGGGGGTATAGTCCATGGGGCCGATAACATTGCGGGTAAAGGGCAAGGTGGCGTTATGGCAGGCAGCCTTGGCGGTAAACGTCGGCACGTTGTTATACCACTCGGCACCATAGACGCCCTCGGTAGACATCAGGTTGGGATAGGTGCGCTGCCAGCCACGGGGTATGGTGGCACCATGAAAGTTGACCAACAAATGGTGACGGGCGGCACTCTCCAACAGGTCGATGCAGTAGTCCATATTGCGCTGGTTGTCGCCGCTGAAGAAGTCTATCTTCACACCGGCAACGCCTAACTTCTCCAGCCACGCAAACTCGCGTTCGCGGTCTTCGGGTTTGTTCAGGCGGAACTTCGGTGTCGGTGCGCCGTCCACCCATCCCACCGACGAGTTATACCAGATGAGCGGTTTGACACCCTTCGACTGAGCGTAGGCCACGGCATCCTCGATGGTCTTGCCATCCTTCATCTCGTCCCATTCTGCATCAATCAAGACGTATGGCAGTTTGAGGACATCGGCCATATCGACATACTTCTTGATGATATTGTAGTCGTTACTTCCATGATTATAGGCCCAGTAGACCCACGACACTACACCAGGCTGAATCCAGCTGGTATCTTCCAGACGGCAAGGCTCCGAGACGTCGGTCACTAACGTTGACTGCACGACGTCAGCCAGCGTACCGACGATGGCCACGCGCCACGGCGAACATCCCATATTCTCACCCTCGTCGGGCACTACACGGAACATTTCACCGTCGTTATAGAGCGATGAGGCACTCTGCCCGTGCTCTATGTTGGCTTCCGTCAGCAGGACGAACACACCCTCGCGCGGCTCCAACAGTGCCGGATAGCCCCAGCGCACGCAGTTGCCTTCAGCATCCTTATACTGCCGGCCGTATGACGGCACCGCCTTCTGCTTACACGTCGTCGACAGCGGGAAGAATCCCTCGTAAGAGTCGCACCACTGCTGCATCCACCGTTTAGTGCCTTCAGGAATAATGTAGACCGCCTGTTCCTTGACGGGTGTCTCGTAGCGGAAAGCCAGCCCATCATTATAGAGACGCAGCATCATCTGCCCCACTCTGTACTCGTTGGCCTCGTTCGTAGGATGACTGCATTTACCCGTCAGCATCAGGTAGTCGGCCTTTACCCTCTCTGCCTTCAGTCCCTTCAAGGGCGTAGTTGCCTCAGCTGCCTTGATATACAGCACCTGCTGACCTTGATAATTGACGATAAACTGTCCTTTCTTCGTTTCTACCGTCAACTTGCCATTTGGCGAAGTCAGCCTTCTGGCCGTCGCCGTCATTGTCAGGCTCGTCACAACGAGCAAAAAGAAAAGTTTCTTCATGTGTATGTAACCGGATTTTGTGCAAAAATACGAATAATAATCATAACGGCCAAACATTTCTTACTTGAAAACAATGGAAGTTCTAGTTTTTATTCGTACCTTTGCACCAAAACAAATTAAAAACGATAGAAACGACATAATGTATTTCACCGGAATCATCATCGCCATCAGCACATTCCTGACAATAGGGCTGTGGCATCCGATAGTCATAAAGGTCGAGTACCACTGGGGTACCCGGCCTTGGGTTGTCTTCCTGCTTATAGGAGTGCTGTCGATAGTTACCGCGCTATTTATTGAGAGCACTATTGTCTCGGCAATTATCGGCGTGTTCGGAGCCTCAGCACTATGGGGCATTGGTGAGCTTTTCTCTCAGCGCAAAAGAGTTCAGAAGGGATGGTTCCCCATGAACCCCAAGCGCCGCAAAGAATACGACGCATCAGAAGTGTAGCCTGACGTCCACCCCCACCTGCAGCGGGTTAGCCTGCTGAGCAAAGGTGTGGGTGGTGCCGGTAGCTGCACTCTGCACGGCAAAGGTGTTGTACTTGGTGTCAGTGAGGTTACGTCCCCAGAGACTTACTACACAACAGCCGACGGAGTAGTCGACGTGTGCGCCGAGCGTAGCATAAGCCTTCTGCGAATAGCTGTTAGCCTCGTCCCAGTAGGTCTTTCCCTGTCCGGCGACGTTGGCCCCCAGAGTAAAACGACCGAGAGTGTAGTCTGCCATCAGGTTGAACGTGTGCTGAGGGACGAAGGGGACATAGTTATCCTTGTAGTCGACGGCGATGTTGCCATCAGCAGTCTTTACACTGTCGGTGTACTCCTTGAAGACGGCCCGTGTGAAGCCATAGCCTACAGCCCAGCGCAGACGGTTGTCAAGCCCCGAGCCTCTGAGCGAGAGCTCTACACCGCAGCTGCTGCTTTTTCCGGCGTTGACCATCATACGTCCGAAGCCGTAGTTCCCGGCCATCACCGAAAGCTGCTGGTTACGAATCTGCATGTAGAACCCGGCGAAGTCGGCCTGCAGACGTCCATCGAAGAGGTTCAGGTGAGTGCCGAACTCATAGTTCCACGACTCCTCGGGTTTGTAGCTGATGGTGTTACAGATGTTGTCGTAGTCCTGTCCGCTGTGTTCGATAGTCTTATCGCCACGAGCAGACTGAGCTTCGTTTTGCAGTTCGGTCTGCAGTATGTCACTGAACATCTGGATATTGTAGCCACCGGCGCGATAGCCCTTTGAAACGGTGGCATATATATTACTGTTGTGTTGGTCTATACGGTAGCTCAGTCCCACCTTTGGCAGAAACTGACCGAAGCTGTTGTCCTTCTTGTGCTCAAGCACAGAGTTGACCGTTGCTTTCACGTTCACTCCCATCACGCTTTCGTCGAGTGTCATCAGCGCACTGGTCTTGTAGTCTATCGACACTTGACTGAGGTCGTAGCGCAGTCCGAGTGTGGCGGTAAGACGGTCGGTGAGACTTATTGCTGACTCATGGAAGACGGCGAAGTTGTCATGCGGCGTTCGGAACAGTCCGGGGATAGTACCTACCTGCATGTCGATATGGCAGCCTCCGGCACGTGCTATCATAGCCTCAGCGGCCTCTCTCCCCATACGCTTGGCCATCGAGTTGAGCATGCCGTAGTAGGCGTAGTCCTCGATAGTCTTGGAGAGGAACGTATTCATGGCGGGGTCGAAATAGACGGGAGCATCGGTCTTCAGCGCCTGGTGTGAGTAGTAGATGCCGAAAGTCCAGTTCCACACCTTATTCTTATAACTCTTCAGCGATAGTTCCTGTGTCAGGGCGTTCATAAGCTGTGCCTGCTCCATGTGCATGAAGTCCTGCGGCATGTAGTCGATATCCATGAGCATCTGGTCTTTCAAGTACTGCCAGCTTCCGGCATAGTGAGCAGTAGCCCAGTCGCCGTCGTAGGACATCGTCAAGCCTGTCGTCAGTATATGGCGCTTGTAGTTGCCCTGACGGTTTGTCGACGGGTCGGCAACGTCACCTGTCGTCTGGTCTAATTCACCGTAAGGGAAACCATTCTGGTCAACCCACTGGTAGTCGGCCAGCAACCCGAGGGTAAGCCGCTCCGACGGTTGCCAAGACAAGCGCACACGTCCGCCGGCCTCGTCGGACTTATCAGCACGGTCGCCGGTAGCAACATTCTCGAAGAATCCACGCTGACCGTCGTAGAAAGCCGACACAGCAAGTCCCAACTGGCCGTTGAGCTTGGCATAGTGTCCCACCTCGGCGCGCCGTGTGAGTCCCGTTCCCACTCTGAGCAGGACATCGGTACCCTGATAGTTCAACGGGTTTTTGGTGTAGAGGCGCAGCAGTCCACCCTCGGCGTTCTGTCCGTAGAGTGTGCCCTGCGGTCCGCGCAGAATATCGGCTCTCTCCAGTTGCGACAGAGAGAAATTATGCATGCTTCTGCTCACAATAGGGATATTGTCGACATAGAGGCCTACTGCAGGACTGTTGACGCGTGAGCCGATACCTCTGACGTACATAGAAGACGTATAGCGCGAGCCGTATGCAGGCATGGTGAACGAGGGAACGTATAGCGAGAGGTCACGTAGGTCACGCACATGAAGGCTATTCAGCTCATCGGTGGCGAAGAGCGACGAACTGACCGGCTGCTGACGCAACAGATACAGATCCTTTGGCTGAGAGACAACGACCACCTCATCAAGGTCAACAACCCTGCTGGTGTCTGCCAGTTCCTCAGCTCTGATGCCTGTAGCGGCCAGAGTGAGAGAGCAGACGACAGTAAAAACAATCTTTTTATTCTTCATTTTACCTAATATAAAAATTTGGGTGCAAAGGTAGTACAATTTGCTGTAACCTGCAATCCTCATTAATAAGGAATTTTTCTCTTTCGGGACTCTCGGCGGAACTGTTTTTCAGAAAACATTTGGTTTTTCGCGTACTTATTCGTACCTTTGCACCCTGATGGAGAGTCAACCGCACCCGATGCCCCACTTCTCGATAGCTATAGTCGAGCCCAACACGCTCACGGCACTCGGCCTACAGCAGCTGCTCCTTGACATGATTCCGATGATCAAGGTGAGGCTGTTCCGTGATTTCTGTGAGCTGGAGTCGGCGGATGACGGACTGTTTGCCCATTATTTCGTGTCTTCCCGCATCTTCTTCGAACATGCCTCCTACTTCCATGCACCGTCACGCCGGGCCATAGTGCTCACAACTGGTGAGACGGCAGTGTCAGGCGTGCCCACGCTGAATGTCTGCCAAAGCGAGGCGATGCTGGCAAAGGCGCTGATGATGCTCCACCACCGTGGACACCAGCATAATCATACTGCGGCGCACTGTCAAAAACGCGACAACGGGTCGCACCAGTTACTGACAACTCGTGAAGAAGAGGTTGCCATACTGTTGGCCAAGGGCAACATCAACAAGGAGATTGCCGACCGGCTGAACATCAGCATCACTACAGTGATAACCCACAGGAAGAACATCATGGAGAAGCTGCAAGCCCGTTCACTGGCTGACATCATTATCTATGTCGTCATGAACGGGCTTGCAGATATCGGTGAACTCTAAACGGAGTCTTTTCAGCGAAATAGCGTCTTACGTATCGCTATTCATGACGGATGGCCTCGATAGGATCCATGTTGGCGGCCTTCTGTGCAGGGATATAGCCGAAGAGGACGCCGATGAAGACGCAGACGAGGAACGACACGTAGACCGACCAGGCGGGGACGCTCGACGGCATGCCCATAGCCGGCAGCAGCATACTGACACCGCCGCCGACGAGGATGCCCAACAGTCCGCCCGTAACGGATATCAGCACCGACTCGATGAGGAACTGAAACGAGATGACGGGCCCCGTGGCGCCGACGGCCATGCGCAGGCCTATCTCCTTGGTACGCTCGGTGACGGAGACAAGCATGATGTTCATGATGCCGATGCCGGCGACGAGCAGCGAGAAGGCGGCAGCCACCACGAGTATGAGCGTCACGGTGTCCATCGTGCTCGACATCGTCTCCATCATCTCTGCCTGTGAGCGGATGGTGAAGTCATCGTCGGCCTCTTCCTTCAGCTTGTGGTTGTCGCGCAGAATCTGTGTCAGCTCCTCAATGGCGGCATCAGACAGTTCCTCGGTGACAGCCGAGCAGACGATGCTCGAGAACCACGTCTGGGCGGCAATGCGCTTCATCACCGTGGTGTAAGGGGCTATCATGACGTTGTCCTGGTCCATGCCCCACGAGTTGTAGCCCTTCGACTTCAGCACGCCGACGATGCGCATGGGGATGCTCTTGAAACGGATGGTCTTGCCGATGGGGTCGACACCGTCGCCGAACAGCTCGGTGACGATGGTCTTGCCGACAACGACCACCTTGGCAGCCTTCTTGATGTCTTCCTCAGTGAAGCACTCACCCTCCTCAACGTCCCACAGCTTGATGTCAAGATACTCTGGCGACTCACCGTAGAGCGACGTGTTAGTGTTGTTGTTGCCGTAGATGACCTGGCCTGAGGCTGTCACTTCAGGCGACACCTTCGTCACAAATTTCTTCTCACGCATGATGCGTTCGTAGTCAGCCATCTTCAGCGTCTGCATGGCCGACGGGTCCTGACGCACGCCGCCTCGCATATCGGCACCGGGCCGGATGGTCAGCAGGTTGGTGCCCATCGTCGACAGCTCCTGACGGATGCTCTCCTTCGAGCCTTGTCCGATAGACATCATGATGATGACCGCTGCCACGCCGATGATGATGCCCAGCATAGAGAGGAACGAGCGCATCTTGTTGTTGGCGACAGCCCGGAGACTTACTTTAAACAAATTTAAAATATTCATTTTTAAATTTTTTTCAGTTTATAGTTTAAAGTTTATCGTTTATAGATGATTTGCTCTATAGTTGATTACTACCCCTCATAGAAGGGCTTACCCAGTAATCAACTATAAACTCTAAACTATAAACTCTAAACTCCATAAATCAATCGTCTTGCGGTATCGGCAGGGCGGCCAGAGCCTCGGCTGCCGACTTGATGTTCTGGTTGATGGTGTCCTCGCGTATCTTGCCGTCGCGCAGGTTGATGTTGCGGCTCGAGTATTCGGCAATCTCAGGGTTGTGGGTCACGAAGATGATGGTGTGGCCCTGCTTGTAAAGCTCCTGGAAGAGCACCAGCATCTCGAACGACGTACGGGTGTCGAGGTTGCCGGTGGCCTCGTCGGCCAGCAGCACGGCAGGGTCGTTGACCAGGGCCCGGGCGATGGCCACGCGCTGCATCTGTCCGCCCGACATCTGGTTCGACTTATGTTCAAGCCGGTCGCCAAGGCCAACGGCCTGTAGGGCTTTGACGGCAGCCTCGCGGCGTTGTTGGGCGTTGTACTTCGAGTTGTACATCAGCGGCAGTTCCACATTCTCCACGGCGGTGGTCTTCGCCAGCAGGTTGTAGTTCTGGAAGACGAAGCCTATCTTCTGGTTACGCAGGTGGGCGCGCTGTGTCTTCGACATCGAGCGTACGGAAATGCCGTCGAGGAAGTACTCGCCGCTGGTGGGCGTGTCGAGACAGCCCAGCTGGTTCAGCAGCGTCGACTTACCGGAACCGGAGGTGCCTTGAATGGTGACGAACTCGCCCTCATAGATTTTGAACGAGACGCCACGCAACGCCTTCACCGTCTCACTTCCCACCTGGAAGTAGCGTTTCACGTTCTGCAGTTCGATAACAACTTTCCTTGTGTCCATTTACTTCTTCTGCTGGTTTCCGTTCTTGTTGTTATTGCCTTTGGGCCTCGGCATGAAGGGGTTCTGGGCCTGCTGCTCCTGCGCCTCTTCGCCACCGCTGATATTGAAGTCTACCAACACCTCGGTGCCGGCGCTGATGCCGCTGACGATTTCGGTCAGCATGCCGTTAGAGGTGCCTGTCTCTACCTTATGTGCCTTGAACGTATTACCCTCGCGCGTCCACAGTTTCGTGGGAGCCTCCACGTCCTCGATGGTCTGACCCTTCTCCAGGAATGCCTCGTTGGGCATGAAGCGCAGGGCTTTGGCAGGGACGGTGAGCACGCCGTTCTTCTCCAGCGTGAAGATGGTGACGTTGGCCGTCAGGCCGGGCTTCAGTTTCAGGTCGTTGTTGGGGGCTGAGATCACCACCTCGTAGGTGACGACATTGCTCTCCGTCGTGGCCTGCTGGCGCACCTGTGTCACACGTCCCTCAAACCTGTCGTCGGGGAAGGCATCGACGGTGAACGTCACGCGCTGCCCTTCCTTCACGCCACCGATGTCGGCCTCGTCGATGTCGGCAATGACGCGCATGTCGGTCAGGTCCTGTGCTATCGTAAACAGCTCTGGCGTGTTAAACGAGGCAGCCACAGTCTGGCCTTCCTCCACAGCCTTCGACAGTACGACGCCGTCGATGGGGCTGGTGATGGTGGCATAGCCCAGGTTCGTCTGCGCACGCTGCACGCTCTCACGGGCCGAAGCTACCTGCTCCTTGGCCTGGTTATACTGTAGCAGGGCGTTCTCATATTCATCGGCCGACACCAGACCCTTGTCGTAGAGCGTCTTATACCTATTATAATTACTCTGCTGATAGTTCAGCGAACTCTGTGCCGACGAAAGGTTGGCCTTCTGGGCGTTCAGCTCGCTGATAAGGTTGGTCTTGTCGAGCTCGGCAATGACCTGCCCCTTCTTCACCACCGAGTTGTAGTCGACATAGAGTCGTGAGACGATGCCGCTGACCTGCGTACCGACGGTGACCGACGTCACCGGCTCGATGGTGCCCGTAGCCGTGATGGTGGTCTGGATATTACCTTGTTCCACCTTGGCCGTTTCAAACGTTGTCTTTTCCTCTTTCTTGCCGCCCGACAGCAGGAGGTAAGCAATGACTGCCACAGCAACAACGCCAACGGCAATCCACAGTTTCTTGTTCTTCATATCTCTTCTTTGTTCATTATTCATTTTTCGTTATCCCCCAGACCGCCATAGAACCTGAGCATCTGCAAGTTCAGGATCGTCATGTACTTCGACTGCAGACAGTTTTGCTCAGCCTGCAGCAGACGGTCCTTGCCCGTCATCAGCTCCACGATGTTGGTCAGGCCCACGTTGAACTTCTCCTGCAGCAGGTCGTAGCTCTGCTGTTCGCTGTCGACGGTGGACTGTGCGGCGCGGAACTTCTGCTGGTTAGTCGTGGCGTCGAGCCAGTAGTTCTCTATCGTCTGGAACAGCTTCTTTTGCTCGTCCTGCAGGGCCAGCAGGCTGGCCTCATGCTGTATCTTAGCCTTGTTGACGTTCGTTTTCGTCTGACGCTGGTCAAAGATAGGGATACTCACCGAGACGCCAGCCGAGGCGTCGAAATTCTGCTTCATCTGGCTGCCCCACCCGTTGTTCGACAACGAGTTGCTGCTGGTGCCCACGCCGGCCGTCATGTTCACCGACGGCATTCGTCCGGCCTTGGCAATCGAGATGCTCACGTCGCTACTCTTCACGGCCAGCTCGGCACTCTGTATCTCAGGCCGCGCAGCCAGCGCCTGTTCGTAGACACCCATCAGCGACGGCACCTCGGCCAGTGCCTGCTCGTCAGTAGTGGCGGGGACGGCGATATCGAACGCCTCGTCGCCGGTAATCTCCAGCAGCTGCTTCAGCTGCAGCTTGTAGCTGCTCACCTGTGACTGAGCCGCCACGATATTGTACTCGTCGGCAGCGCACTGGGCCGACAGCTGAGCCAGATCGGCCTTCGACATCTTGCCCACCCCGACCAGCTCGCGGCCGCGCTCCTCGTTCTTGCTGCTGGTCTTAAGCGCCTCCTCATCCACTCTGACGGCCTCCGTCAGGTAGAGTATCTGCACATAGAGTTGGGCTATCTGCTCCTGTATAGAGTTGGCCGTCGTCTGGGCGTCCAGTTCCGCCTGCTCCGCTGTCAGCCGGTTGAGCTTCACCTGGTTCAGGTTGCGGTTACCGTTCCACACCGTCCACTGGGCGTTCACGCCGTAGGAGCCGTTGTAGTAGAACTTGTCAACCTTGGCATTCACCGTACCGTTGGTGACCGTCGTCACACCGGCATCCTGCCACGGGCGGTAACCGACGCTCTGGTTGGTCGACGCGCTGAGCGACGGCAGCAGGGCCGCCTTCGACTGTTTCACGTCTTCCTGGGCCGACTGCTGCTTCAGTCGCGACTGCTGCAGCGTGATATTGTTCTGCAGGGCATAGTCGATACACTCCTGCAGCGTCCATTGTTTCGTCTGCGCCGACAGCGATGTAAACAGCAGGGCGGTAGCAGACATCAAAAGAATTCTTTTCATCGCTTTTTAGGTTTTGCTATGCAAAAGTAATAATAATTCGCCACATCAAAGAAACAAATAACAAAAAAAAGTGCCAATTAAGACAACTTAACTGGCACCGGATGGTCATTCGGAAACTGTTTTCACACAAAGGGTCAGACCCTTTGTGTGAATTGTTAAAAAACTAACCAACAATTTCAAACTTTTTACCTGCACGTCTTCACTTCTTACATAATATATTGATTTTCAATAGCTTACAGCGTGACGACAAATGTAGGGCGTGTCGACACGGTTAGTGCCAGATGTCTGTCAACGACAGAGGGCGTGGGAGAAAAAATATAGGCGTGAGAGAAAAAATTATAAGCGGGGTAGAAAAATTTCGCGCCGCGAGAGAAATTATTCGCGGCGCGAGAGTGCAAGAGCAGGCGTGTCGACACGCCTTTTTTGTCGTCACGCCGCAACTAACTCTGTATCAGCGCGTTAGAACAGAAGTGACGATAAAACGACAAAAAATTTACTTCTCAGCAGGCTCAATCATCTTCCAGATGCCTGCAGCAAGGGCGGCGCCCACGAAGGGACCGACGATGAAGATCCAGAGATTGGCCAGGGCCGTACCACCTTGGAACACGGCGGGAGCAATGGAGCGGGCGGGGTTGACCGAGGTACCTGTATAGCGGATGCACACCAGATGGACGAGCACCAGCGAGAGGCCGATGGCCAGACCGGCAAAGTTGTTGGTAGCGCCGTTGGTCTTGGCCGTAGCACCCAGCACAACGAGGACGAAGACGCAGGTGAAGATAATCTCGGCCAGCAAGCCGCCCAGCATCGAGACGTTGGCCTGCAGGTCGTTGGCACCGGTGCCCTCCAGACCGGGGACGTTCTCAGTGAGGACATAGAGCAACAGACTGCCGATGAAGGCTCCAATGACCTGGAACAACATATACATGCCGCAGTCCTTGGCGTTCATGCGGCCGCTGAGGAAACAGCCCAGTGTGATGGCCGGGTTGATGTGGCAACCGGAGATGCCGCCGATAGTGTAGGCCATAGCGACGACGGCCAGGCCGAAGGCCAGGGCCGTGCCGACGACAGCGGGGATATTGTTAACAGGGTCACAACCCAGACTGACGGCAACGCCGCAGCCCATCAGTACGAGCACCATCGTGCCCACCATTTCTGCCAAATACTTTTTCATCATGATAATCTTTAAATGGTTAAACTTGTTTCTGGTGGCAAAATTAATAAAAAAAACGATACACACCAAATAAAATCGGGCATAAAAAAGGGGCTTCGCTAAGCCCCAACCTTTGTTAACCTTAAATCTAATACTATGAAAAACACGGTGCAAAGGTAACACATCTTTTATAAATATGCAACTTTTCCAACCGTGTTTTTGGTGTAATCCATACGTTTTATTGATTTGCGTCAATCGTGAAGCAGGCTAAAGCTCAGATATTTTTCCCACACCGTCGCGACGGAACTGCTTCTGACGGGGAGAGCCGCCGTAGCTCAGCGAGCCGACGCCGCTCACCTCACCGTCGATACGCTCGGAGGCGTAGCACGAGACACCGCCGACGCCGCTGACGTCGGCCTTCACCACACGCCCCTTCAGGGCCGCGGCCTTGATGCTGCCCACACCGCTACAGTCGAGCACGACGCGGTCGGCACTGCCCGCCAGTTCGATGCTGCCAACGCCGCTGCAGTCGGCCTCCAGATCACCGACCGCCAAGCCCGACAGGTAGAGCGAGCCCACGCCCGAGTTGTCGATCTCGAGGCGCTCAGCCCTCAGACGGTCTATCTCGACGCTGGCCACGCCGCTGTTCTCAAGACTGCGCAGGCTGGGGGCATAGATGGTGATGTCGACGTTTGCCGGCTCGATGTTAACATTGTCACGGGTGAACGCCACTTCGAGCTCGCCGCCATCGACCTCGAAGCGGAACAGGTCGACGTAGTTGTCGGGGCAGCTGAGCACGACGCGGAAGACAGCCGTGTCGGTCTGTATGAACTTCACGTTGGCCACGACGTCGACGTCAATCTTGTCGAACGGCTTCATCACCGACTCACGCTTCACGATTTGCTGGCTAGGCTCCAGCTTCTTGCCATCGCCAAAGTTAACACTGCTCAGTCTGCACGATGCAAGCAAGAGCGAACAAAGGGCTGTCAATAACAGGGATTGTTTCATATTTCGCTGATTTTATTGGTTTGTTTCTGAACGTTTGACGCAGGAAAACAGGAGAAAGTTGCACACGATTGAAAAAAAATTCGTACTTTTGCAAGCGTATGGAACAGACAAACCAGTATATCAAGCAGTTTCCCGAACTTTTCAAGGGAAAGAAGATTCTCTACGTCCACGGCTTCGCCTCCAGTGGGCAGTCGGGAACGGTGAGCCGCATCCGCGAAGTATTCCCCAACGCTACGGCCATAGCACCCGACATACCCGTCCACCCGCAGGAGGCCCTCGACCTGTTGCACCGGCTGTGCGACAGCGAGCAGCCCGACCTCATCATCGGCACGTCCATGGGCGGTATGTATACCGAGCAGCTACGCGGCTTCGACCGCATCTGCGTGAACCCTGCGCTGGAGATGGCGGAGACCATGCGCCAGCACGGCATGACGGGCACGCAGCAGTTTCAGAATCCGCGGCAGGACGGCGTCCAGGAGTTCTATGTCGACAAGGCGCTCATCAAGGAATACCGCGAAGCATCGGAGCACCGCTTCGAAGGGCTCGACGACGCCGACCGCCGGCGCGTCTGGGGACTCTTCGGCGATGAAGACACGACGGTAGACACCTACGGAATGTTCCACGAACACTACCCCACGGCCATCCGCTTCCACGGTGAGCATCGTATGAACGACCACTCGTTCATGCACAGCGTCGTGCCCGTCATACGCTGGATCGACGACCGGCAGGAGGGGCGCGAGCGCCCCATCATCTATATAGGCATAGAGACGTTGAAAGACGGATACGACAAACCGGCCAGCAGCTGTCAGAAAGCAGTCAGACAGCTCATAGAGAACTATCAGGTGTACTTCGTGGGCGACAAAGACAGTACCGCCTGGTTGGAGGAGTATATCAACGTGCCGGCCTGGCAGCACACCATCTACACCCCGCGTCGCGACCTGCTCTACGGCGACTACCTCATCAGCAAACAAAAGGAGGGCGACACCATGGCCACCCTCCTGGAGTTTGGTTCTGACACCTTCAAGACGTGGGAGGACGTGACAGAATACTTCTCACGACTCGGCGGGCAATAAGACGACGCCGAGCTGCTTCTTGCCGTCCATCATGACTTTCAGCGGACGCGGGAAGCGGACGTGCCGCACGTACTCCGTCTCCTCAAGGGCAGGCATCTGGTCGAGGATGTCCTGCCGGAAGATGCCGTCGCCCGTATAAGTGTTAACCGTAAAGTAGCCCACGCCGAACGATGTCAGGTTCTGGAAGAAATGGGTACCTTGCGAGGGGTCGACGTTGTAGTCCTTCAGCGCCGTCTCAACAATGACACGGGCAGCTGAGATGTGAGGCCACTTCACGGGCACGCCTAACCACGGGTCGCTGGACCCCCAACGCCCCGGACCTACCAGCACATACGAGCCGCCCTTGTCGAGGAACTGCTGGTTGACACGCTCGACATGAGAGGCGATGGTGGGATTATTGGCAGCTGTAAAATCGTCGCCGGCCTTGATGTAGACGACATCGGTAATGTCCTCCGAGATGCCGTGACCAAGGGAATTGTTGGAGCGCAGCAGGCACTGCCCGTCGGGAATTGCCGCCAAGTCCTCGTCGAGCATTTGCTTGGAGTCGACGATAGGACGTATCTGCAGCAGGTAGAGCTCGCCGGTCTTGTCGTCGTTGAGGTTGCAGGCAAACTCTATCTCCACGGGACGGCGCATCTCCTCGGAACCGTACTTCTGCGACAGCTGTAACAACTCGGGCAACGGGAAGATGCCCTGCTGCAGGACGCCACAGAAGGAGATAATCTTACGGCCACCCTCGTAGATGCCGTCGCGGATGACTTGGTCGACAGGGTCGAAGGTGGAGGCGATATAGGTCAGCGCACCGTCGGCATCGGCCTGCTTCACGCGCAGTTTCACGATATTGAAGCCGTCGTCGACCTTGAAGTCGCCGCCGACGTGGCTCATATCAAGGGCGTAGAAACGGGTCTGCGTGTCGCGCAGGGCCATCTCCATCTCACTGGTCTGCAACACCTGCGTGGGATGATAGGGCGAGACGCGCAGCGTCTGTCCGCCGTCGACGATATACTTGCCCAGTCCCAGCGCCAGCGAGGCGATACCCTCCTCGGCGGTCTCGTCGCCGATGGGGTAGTAGTTCAGCGAACGGAGCACGCCCGAGAACGTGGGATAATAGCGGTCACCATACTGACGGCCGACGACCTCCTGCAGGATGACGGCCATCTTCTCCTGGTCGATGACGTTCTGCGTGGCTATCATATATGCCTTCGAGTCCTTGTAGTACACCGAGGCGTAGACGCCCTTGATGGCACAGGCCAGCATGCGCAGCATCTCATACTTGTCGTCCAGATAGGGTATCATATACGTACTGTAGATGCCGGCGAAGGGCTGATAGTGGCTGTCCTCCAAGAGCGAACTGGAACGGACGGCGATAGGCGACTTGATAGCATCGAAGAAGGTGAAGAAGTCGGCTATCAGCGAGTCGGGAAGCTGCGCACGGAGGAAGTGTTGCAGAATCTCTTCATCGGGAGCGTCGGAGAGGGCTATGGGGTAGAGATTGTTTTTCTCCATGAACTCATCGAAGAAGTCGGTACAGAGGACGACGGTCTTCGGTATCGACACCTGGGCGCCCTCGTACTGGTTCAGCTCGGGGTGGCGCTTGATGATGCGGTCGAGGAAGGCCAGGCCGCGGCCCTTGCCGCCGAGCGAGCCTTCGCCGATGCGGGCGAAGTGGGCATAGCGGTCGAACTTCAGGCGGTCGAAGACGGCCACCACGCCGATGTTCTTCATGCGGCGGTACTGCACAATGGCGTCGAAGATAATCTGGCGGTGGGCGTCAATGTCCTGCAGCTTATGCCACGTGACGTGTTTCAGGAAGGCTGAGACGGGGAAGATGGCACGGGCCGTCAACCAGCGGCTCATATTGTTGCGCGAGACGTGGTAGCTGAGTGAGTCAGCGGGAATCTTGAAGATATTGTCCTGCAGGTCCTTCAGGCTGGAGATGCGGGCTATCTCCTGCTTCGTCTTCGGGTCGCGGAAGATGAAGTCGCCAAAGCCCATGTGCTCCTCCATCAGCCGGTGCAGGTCGACGTTCATCTTCGTCGAGTTCTTGTCGATGAAGTGGAAGCCCTCTGCTGCTGCCTTCTTGGCGTTGACCGTCTCGCTGGAGTCGAGGATTAGCGGCACGTACTCGTCGCGCCGGCGAATCTCGCGCAGCAGCTTCAGACCGGCCTCGGGGTCGCCCTCCTCGACATGCGAGAGGCGGCCGGGAACATTCTTCAACGGGAAGCGGGTGTCGCTGATGACGCCCAGCGTGTTCTCGTGGTACTTCTCGTAAATCTCCATCGCCTCCTCGTAATTCGTGGCCAGCACCACCTTCGGACGGCCACGCTTGCGCTGGGCGGCGGCGTGGGGGTTCAGCGCCTCGGTCGAGAAGCGCTTCGACTGTGCCAATATGTAATTATAGAGGTTTGGCAGTACGGAGGAGTAGAAGCGTATGTTGTCCTCGACGAGCAGAATCATCTGCACACCGGCCTCGCGTATGTCGTGCTCAATGTTCATCTTGTCCTCCAACAGTTTGATGATGGACATGATGAGGTTCGTGTTGCCAAGCCAGCAGAAGACGTAGTCGAACACCGACATATCCTCGTCCTGTATGCGCTTCGTGATACCGTGTGAGAAGGGCGTCAGCACCACACAGGGAATCTGCGGGTGGGCGGCCTTCACCTCACGGGCAACGGTAAAGGCGTCGTTGTCGGCATTACCGGGCATACAGATGACCAGGTCGATATCCGTCGTGGCCAGCACGGCATCGGCCTCCTCGGTGGTCGACACCTGGGTGAACGACGGCGGGTAGCGCATGCCCAGCTCCATATACTCGTCGAAGAGTTTCTCATCGATACGTCCATCGTCCTCCAGCATAAAGGCGTCGTAGGGGTTGGCCACGATGAGCACGTTGAAGATGCGCTTCGTCATCAGGTTGACGAACGACACGTCTTTCAGATAGAATTTATTCCACTCCTGTGGTATGTTGTTTGTTTCGTCCATAATCATCATTATAGGCATCAGCTGACAGGCCATCGCGCTGTCGGCCTCGCTCGCCCTGACGGTCAGTCCTTCAGCGAATAGGTAACGGTGGTCACTACGCGCACCTTCTTGATATACGGGGTGTTCTCGTCGCGGTTCTCAATGGAGAACTGCCCCTGGTCGGCACTCACTATCTTGTCGAGCTTCGAGTGCGAGTTCTCGGCAAACTGCTGCGCCGTCTTCTCGGCGTTCTCAATGGCTTCCTGCATCATCTTCGGCTTCATCTCCTTGAACGATACGTACTCGTACTTCACGGGGTTGTCATAACCGCCGTCGACAATGGCGACACCCTCCTTCAACAGGTCACCCTGCTTGGCGATAATCTGGCGCACCTGCTTCACCTGACTGCTCGTCACGGTAATGACGCTCGTCACGATGTAGCGGTAGGGCTTGTTGTCGCCATACTCACGGGCCTGAAGGTCGACAACCTGCGGCGCGTTCTCCGTCAGTTCCGCCTGCTTGATACCACTACGGAGCAAGAAGGCCTTGATCTTCTGCTGCGTGGCACCAATGCGGTCGTAGAGTCCGGGCAGGTCGTTGCCCACCTCCTTCGACACGATAGGCCACGTCACCTTGTCGGCCTCTACCTCCTGCTCGGCCAGTCCCTTCACGTTCACCTTACGGTCCTTGCTGGCAAAGTCATCAATACCAGCCTTGATAAACCAGCCCAGACACACCAGTCCCAATGCAATGAGGGCAGCTGCAAAAATACGATTCTCTTTCATAGCTTTTACATTAATTCGGCTGCAAAGTTAGAAAATAATTATGAATTATGCACAATTCATTATGAATTATTTCGTATCTTTGCACCGGAATTACAGATATAGCAATGAATATAACAAAGACTATTATGACCATCGGTATCGCATCGGCAATGACAATGCAGTTCAGCGCCTGCAAGGAGGCGCAGCATGAGAATCCCCTGCTCGCAGAGAGCCGGGGCAACACCGGCGACCTCATGCAGATGTTCACCGACTTCACGGGAATGCAGCAACCCGATGCCTCCAGCCTCCTTAAAGCACGCGGACTATGATGATGCAAGACAATCTGCAAGAACGGTTCCCCATCGTCGACGACGAAGGCCATGTCGTCGGCGCGGCCACACGTGGCGAATGTCATAACGGCTCACGTCTGCTGCACCCCGTGGTCCACCTGCACGTCTTCAACTCGCGGGGCGAGGTCTATCTGCAGAAACGGCCCGCATGGAAAGACATTCAGCCAGGCAAGTGGGACACCAGCGTCGGCGGACACATGGACTACGGCGAGACGCCTGAGCAGGCACTGGCAAGAGAGGTACGCGAGGAACTTGGCATCACCGACTTCACACCCACGTTCAATGGCAAGTACGTCTTCGACAGCCGCCGCGAACGCGAGTTGGTCTACGTCTACAGCACCATCTACGACGGTCCCGTCAGTCCGTCAGCCGAAGAGCTCGACGGCGGCCGCTTCTGGACGCTCGACGAGATACGCGCCGCTATCGGCCAGGACTGCCTCACGCCCAACTTCGAGAGCGAGTTCCAACGTTTCTTCCTGTAGCCAAAGCCGATGAAGCCCGCACAGATATACCAGCAGTACATCTGGCTCATCAACGCTTTCCGCCGCTATCGGCAGATGACGTTGGACGAGCTGAACGAACACTGGATGAGGGAGGGGGTAGCCGACGGCAACCCCCTGCCCCGCACCACCTTCAACCGCCATCGCGACGCCATACTCGACATGTTCGGCGTCATCATCGACTGCGACGTGAAGGACCATTACAAGTACTACATCGCCAACCCCGAAGTGCTGCTCGACGACAGTCTGGAGCGCTGGATGCTCTCCACGATGACCGTCGGCGGCGTACTCTCCGACAGCGTCTCGCTGAAAGACCGCATCATCCTTGAAAACGTACCCGCAGGCGAGGAATACCTCGAGACCATCATCAGTGCCATCAAGGCCGGCAAGAAGATTCTGATGCAGTATCAGCGCTTCGGGGCCGACAGCTACAAGAAGGTCGTGGCACCCTACGCCCTCAAGCTATTCCACCGACGCTGGTATCTGCTCTCCTTCACCGGCCATCATTTCGCCACCTATTCGCTTGACCGTATGCAGGCAGTCAACCTTACCGACGAAGATTTCCAGATGCCCGCCGACTTCTCGCCGCAGGACTACTTCGCAGAGTACTTCGGCGTGCTGACCGACGAGACACCCCTGACCCACGTCGTCGTCCGTGCTTACGGCAAGACGCCCAACTACCTGCGCACCCTTCCTCTCCATCTGTCGCAGCGTACGACGACCGTCACCACCGATTATACCGACTTCTCATTCGACATCCGTCCCACCGCCGACTTCCTCGGCCAGCTTCTCACCCACGCCGACGGTCTTGAGATTCTTCAGCCACAGGAACTCCGCGCCCGGTTCCAGCAACAGGTAGAATCCATACTTCAGCGCTATCAGAAGTAGCGTCCGTCCGTTTAGCATCTTTTAACAGAAAAGGTTCAGGGGTGTACCGACTTATGGTACACCTCCGCCCTATCTTTGCACTCGAAAACAATAAATGTGTAACTAAAAACAATAAGAATTATGGACGGATTATTCTTGCTTTACATCATCGCCGTCGTCTTCGGCATCATGTTCTCTGACTTCGTACCCCCCCAGTCTCACCACACCATCCGCTTCTCAAAAGACGATGTCGTGATGGACTGAAAAACCGCCAGATTCTTTTGGCAGATAAGAAAAAAGTTTTTCGCAAAGATGAGATTGACTCAACATCTAAACTAAAAACGGTTAAGATTTATGCTTTTTTTAGTCAAAAAACATCCGAGAGTCAGGGAAATTGATTATCTTTGCAAGCATAATAAGAAACAAAGAGTGCAATATGGCAAACAAGAATCTGAATGCAGCGAAAGAGGCAAAGAAGGATGAATTCTATACACAATTGGAAGACATCAATAATGAGTTGCGTCATTACCGTGAACACTTCCGAGGAAAGACAGTCCTTTGCAATTGTGATGATCCGCGTGTGTCGAATTTCTTCACATACTTTGCTTATAATTTTGAGTTCTTAGGATTGAAGCGGCTCATTACAACTTGCTACAAAAGCCAGGATATGGACTTGTTTAGTCAGAACAAGAGTGAACAAGCTATATACTTAATATATGATGGTGACAAGAACGGGAACAACATTCCCGACCCAGAAGAAATAGGCATCCATCCGCTTAAAGGCAATGGGGATTTCCGTAGCCGTGAGTGTATTGAACTGCTGAAACAGGCAGACATTGTGGTTACTAATCCTCCTTTCTCCCTGTTCCGTGAATATGTGGCGCAGTTGATGGAGTATGATAAGATGTTTTTGATAATTGGAAATGTCAACGCAATTAACTATCGCGAGATATTCCCATTCATCATGCAAAACAAAATCTGGTTAGGACCAAGCATTCATAGTGGAGACCGCAAATTTTGGGTCCCAGACAATTACGAATTGAATGCTTCAGGTTGTGGTATAGACGAAACAGGTAGAAAGTTTATACGTGTGAAAGGAGTAAGATGGTTTACTAATCTTGATTTCAAAGAACGTCACGAAGACCTAATTCTTTACAAGCATTTTATCCCAGAAGAATATCCTAAGTATGATAACTACGATGCTATAGAAATAAACAAGGTTGAGAATATCCCTTGTGACTATGATGGTGTGATGGGCGTACCGCTTACTTTTCTTGACAAATACAATCCGGACCAGTTCGAGATAATTTGGCGCAGTCATGACATAGAGTGGGCAGAGAATGGATGTACATTCTTTCGTCCTCCTACCGCAGAGAAACTGGCAAAATATAAGAAAGCAGATAAAACTTGGCGTGTGCAAATACCTTACATTACCGATGTCAACGACAATGCCAAGATGACTTATCAAAGAATATTCATTCGTAGAAAGAACAATTAATTATGATTAAGGAGATACAAATCATAAACTATAAGTCTATTGTAGACTTAACCCTTGAGTTAGGCCGTTTCAATGTAATCATTGGAACAAACGGTTGTGGCAAGTCGAACATATTAGAGGCAATCACTGTCGCTTCAGCATCTCACCAACGCAAACTTGATACCGAGTTCTTGCTAAACAGAAATGTACGCGTGACAGAGCCTTTCTTTATGACGAATGCATTTGACGATGTTGAACAAAATGACGGGCACATGTATTATGTTGTCATTGGGAATGATGGGCAATATTATAACATTGGCTTTAACCTAATATATTATGAAAAGACAAAGACTTGGATAAATTTATTGGAAGGATCTGTCTTACGACCAAATAATGTGATGAATCAGCAAGGGATGAATCCATTTGCTGCTGTCGTAGAGGAGTTTGCATCTTTCCTGTCATATCGTCCTGTTGAAAACTTGTTGCGTGAAATGAAAGACTCGCCTATCTATCCGCTTGGCATACGTGGAGAAGGCTTGATGCAATATCTAAAGACCATCAGTACAAATGAAGATTACAGAGAACTGTTCTTGAAAATTAACGAGGGGTTAAGGATGCTTGACTGGTTTGACGGTTTTAATATTCCTGATGGTTTGTTGTCGAATGAATACAAATTGTCTATTGGCGACAAATTCCTAAAAGACTCTTTACACTATTTCGACCAACGAAGCACGAATGAAGGTTTTCTCTATCTGTTGTTCTTTTTGACACTTTTCAACAGCAAAGACACTCCACAGTTTTTCGCTGTTGATAATATTGAAACATCTTTTAATCCTGGACTATGTCAGAATCTTACCAAATATTTTGTCAAGACTACCAAGGAGAATGACAAACAGGTTATACTGACCACTCATAATCCCTTTGTGCTTGACGGAATGGACTTGTCAGATGATGAAATCCGGCTGTTTGTCTGTCGGCGTGACATTGATGGGCATACGAAGATTGAGCGTGTGAAATATCGTGAGGACAGGAAGATGTCGCTTTCAGAGTTATGGATGTCAGGTTTAATTGGCGCACTGCCCGATAATTTCTAACTACTATGAGCAAAAAGATAGGTATTGTAAGCGAAGGCGTTTCTGACTTCTGGGTGCTTCGCCATATTATCACAAGATATTTGAAAGATCAAGACCTGTGGGTATTACCATTAAATCCCAAGCAAACCAAGGACGGCAAGCAGGATGGTCCTGGTGGCTGGGGATTGGTGATGAAGTATCTTGAAGATAAAGAGAAAAAGCTAATGGTCGAAGCACTAAAGGAAGATTTTGAATATATCGTAGTGCAGATTGATACTGATGTATGTGAAGAGTATGGTGTAAAGCATAATCTGACAGACATGGGCGTCTTTTGGCAGAACGTCTGCGACAATCTAAGCAATCGTCTGCCCGAAGAGTTCGACAGGAGCAAACTGATATTTGCTATCTGTATTGATGAAATAGAGTGTTGGCTGATACCATTTGTTGATGCTAACAGGAAAAATTGCGAAAGTACAAATCGGTGTGTCAACATCGTCAATAAGAACATCAAGGGTAAAGACCTCTTCATTGATGCAGACAACAAGAACAGCGATGGCGCAAAGAGTGCATACGATTATATCCTGAAACAAAAGAAGAAACCAAAGGACATCAAGGAGTGTTCTTTGCATAACTATGGCTTTAAGAAATTCATTGAGCAACTTGACAAAATGGAGTGACTATGGATATTAATCAGCAAACAATTACGGTTCGTGACCTTGTGGATGGTTATATTAACGACCCAGATCACGGTGTGCGTGGATATGATGGACGTCTTGACATTCGCCCACCTTACCAAAGAGAGTTTCGTTATGACACGAAGCAGAAACAGGCTGTGGTTAATACGATTTTAAAAGGATTTCCACTTAATATCATGTATTGGAGTGTTGTAAATGAGAATCAGTTTGAAATGATTGACGGCCAACAACGCACACTTTCCATTTGTGAATACTTCACCCATGAGTTTAATATTGAAGACCCTGACCGTGGCATTCTGTATTTCAGTTCGCTTACTCCCGACGAACAACAGAAGTTCTTGGACTATAAACTGACGGTTTACTTCTGCACAGGTACTGACAAGGAGAAGCTTGATTGGTTCCGCGTCATCAACATTGCAGGTGAACGACTGCTTGACCAAGAACTATTGAATGCTGTTTATGTCGGGCCTTTTGTTACTGATGCTCGAAGGCATTTCTCTAAGGACGGATGCCCAGCCTATAAGATGGCCGCAGACTTATTAAACGGTGTGGCTCGCGAACAGGCTTATCTCCATACTGTTTTTCAATGGGCAGCTCGCCGCGAAGGAATTAAGGAGGTGAGCGAATACATGTCGAAGCATAAGGATGATGCCAATGCAAACCAACTTTGGGCCTATTTCTCGGCTATCGTAACTTGGGTGCGCTCTACCTTCATCAAGTATCGTAAAGAAATGAAAGGCTTGGATTGGGGTCTGCTCTATGACAACTACCACGATAATATCTACGACACTACAGCCTTGGAACAGCGTATTCACGACCTCATGGAAGACGATGAGATTATGAAGAAGTCGGGTATTTATAGCTACGTGCTCAGCGGTGACCTGCGCGACCTCAGTTTCCGCACCTTCGACAAGAAACAGAAGCGAGAAGCCTACGAGCGTCAACAAGGCATCTGCCCACATTGCGGCAAGCACTTTGAACTGGAAGAAATGGAGGGCGACCATATCACTCCATGGGCAGAAGGTGGTGTAACGACTGCCGAAAACTGTCAAATGCTGTGCAAGGATTGTAATAGGAAGAAAGGGGCAAGGTAAATATGGGACAATATGCTCACAACTTGGATAATTTAGAGGAAGAAATCTTTGAGATTATTCCTATGAGTTTTCTATCCTCACCTGTTTTTGAGAAAGAAATCCTAAAGAGCCAATATAGAGTACAATGGGGCATTCTAGTAGGTCTTGGATTTACTCTCAAAGAATCTCTTGAAGGGAAAGATGCTGTAACAAAGGTGAAGATAAAAAACATGTGTCGCTCACTAATTCAAGATGGAGCACCTTCAATTTATAAGTTTATATCATTTTTGGTTAAGTGTTACTGCGAGAATAATAATAAAAAGATAAATTTAAAAAAGATAAGGGCAACTCTATTATCTATTGGAGTCCTCAATACCCCTGAAATTGATATATATTCAGAAGATGCACCTTTCACAAATAATCTCACAATAGAAATAACAAAATGGAATGAAATAAAGGATGCTATTTATCGACTTGAAAATGAGTGTCGGTATGCAGAAACCACAATGGATTTTCAGAATTTAGGGAATTCTTGTCGCCATTTGCTTATAAAAGTTGCTCAAATGGTATATGATTCCCAAAAGCATAATAATATAACAGAATCAGGGGTGGAAATTGGAAAAAACGATGCTGAGGAGATGTTATCAAGCTATTTTGAATATTCATTAAAAGGGAAGCATAATAAATATCTCAAAGCATATGCAAAAGCAACAAACGACCTTGCAAATAAACTCACACATGATATGAGTGCAACGAAGAAAGATATGTTATTAGCCGTATCTGCAACTATCAATCTTATCTATATAGTAGGAACTATAGGAGACAAATTTAATCAAGGGAGTTTTGTGTAATTTAGCGTTATATAATATTTTTCTGAATTAGAAATATGGAATACGGAATAGTTTATCTTTTGACCAATCCTGTAATGCCAGGGCTCGTGAAGATTGGCATGACCACACAGGAAGACATAGAAAGGAGAATGAGGGAACTCTATACAACGGGCGTCCCTGTTCCCTTTGAGTGCCAGTTCGCTTGCAAGGTAAAGAAAACCGATTGCGCCAAGATTGAGAAAGCCCTGCACACGGCATTCGCTCCGCAGCGCATCAACGCCAACCGTGAGTTCTTCCGTATTCAGGTGGAGCAAGCCAAAGCCATTCTCGAACTGTTCCACCACACCGACGTGACCGAGGAGGTGAGCGACGAAATAGAAAACGACCTGACCGACGACGACAAGGCCGCATCGGTAAAGGCTCAGATTCACCGCCCCCCACTCAACTTCTACGAAATGGGCATGCAGAAAGGCGACGTGCTGACGTGGAAAGACGACCCCACGATAACAGTCACGATTGTCTCGGAGCGAAAAATCTGCTATGAAGGGGAAGAGACTTCCATCAGCGCGCTCTCTGCCAAACTGAAAGGATACAGGGTGAAGCACATTGCCCCCGGCGCCCATTGGCTCTATAAGGACAAACTACTCAGCGACATCTACGACGAAACATATCCGTTTGAAGAGATATAGTAACATATAAGCAAGGAATCTATTTGTAACTAACGTAAACAGCATCCGCGCTACCCCATCCTACCGACGGACGATGACGCTGCCGCTGGCCTGGTGGGTAGCCAGTATCAGCACCTCGGCAATCTGCACATGCTCAGGGGCATTGGCAGCATAGACGGCCACGTCGGCAATATCGCCGGCTGTCAGGGGCTTGATGCCCTGATAGAGCTTGGCGGCGCGCTCGGTATGGCGAATTTCTTGGCGCAGCCAAGGCCGATGCCACTGGTGGTGCCTGTGATAAATACAGTTTTTTTCTTCATATCGACTTCGCTACAAATAAGTTATTACGAAAGGTTGCTGCAAAGATAGTCTTTTTTTCATAATAACCTTGCGAAAAAAGAAAAAAAGTGGTACTTTTGCACGCTGTAACAGAAACCGCAAAACAAATGGAAAAGAAAATGAGGCCGGGTACGCTCTGCGTACAAGCTGGCTACAAGGCCAAGAACGGAGAACCGATAGAACTGCCCATCATCCAGTCGACGACGTTCAAGTACGACGACTCCGACGAGATGGCAAAGTTGTTTGACTTAGAGAAGGAGGGCTACTTCTACACCCGCCTGCAAAACCCGACAAACGACGCCGTGGCTGCCAAAATTGCAGCCCTCGAAGGCGGCGTGGGCGCCGTGCTGACATCGTCGGGCCAGGCTGCCAACTTCTACGCCCTGTTCAACATCTGTCAGGCTGGCGACCACTTCGTCACCTCTAACGAGATTTACGGCGGCACCTACAACCTCTTCGGCGTGACGATGAAGAAGCTCGGCATCGAGTGCACCTTCGTGTCGCCCACCGCTACCGAGGAGGAGATTCTGGCAGCCTTCCGCCCAAACACAAAGGCGCTCTTCGGCGAGACCATCACCAACCCCGGCTGCGCCGTGCTCGACATTGAGAAATTCGCACGCATCGCCCACAAGAACGGTGTGCCCCTGATCATCGACAACACCTTCCCCACCCCCGTCAACTGCCGTCCCTTCGAGTGGGGCGCCGACATCGTCACCCACTCTACCACGAAATATATGGACGGTATGGCCACACAGGTAGGCGGAGCCGTTGTCGACAGCGGCAACTTCGACTGGCTTCAGCATGCCGAGAAGTTCCCCGGACTCTGCACCCCCGACGAGTCGTACCACGGACTGACGTATGTAAAAGCCTTCGGCAAGATGGGCTACACCACGAAGCTCGTCGCCCAGCTCATGCGCGACCTAGGCTCCATCCCCGCCCCGCAGAACTCGTTCCTGCTGAACCTCGGACTGCAGACGCTCCATCTACGTATGGCTCAGCACTGTAGCAACGCCCAGCGCGTAGCCGAGTTCCTGCACGACAGCCCGAAGGTGGCGTGGGTACACTACAGCGGTCTGAAGGACGACCCCTACCACGAACTGGCACAGAAATACCTGCCCAACGGTTCGTGCGGCGTCATCGCCTTTGGTCTGAAGGGCGATCGTGCAACGGCCATCAAGTGGATGGACTCATTGGAAATGATCAACATCGTTACTCACGTTGCCGATGCCCGTACCTGTGTATTACACCCTGCCTCGCATACCCACCGCCAGCTCAGCGACGAGCAGCTGCGCGAGGCCGGTGTTGCCCCCGACCTCATCCGCCTCAGCGTCGGTATCGAGGACGTCGAAGATATTCTTGACGATATCAAACAGGCGCTGGAAAAGATATAGACCTTCATTTACGCAAAGAGAAACTGCCAGAATGTCGCGCTGTTATGACAATCTGGCAGTGTTTTTATCACTGGCACGCAACTTGCATTACCTACAGTGAAAGCCGCAAGGCAATCAAAGAAAACAAGAATGTTAAACCCTTTAAAACAATAGAATTAGGAGGTAATGATTATGCTACCAGTAATGTTTAAGAACAGTTGGTTTCCCACAGTATTTGACGAGTTTCTGAACAGCGACGTCACGCCGAGCACCTGCACAACGACAGCACCGGCCGTCAATGTGAAGGAGGATGAGAAGGCTTATACGATGGAGGTGGCCGCCCCTGGCATCAAGAAAGAGTACTGCCGCGTGAGCCTCAACGAAGACGGCAACCTGTCGATAGCCATCGAGAACAAGATGGAGCACAAGGAGGAGGACAAGAAGCAGCACTACCTGCGCCGCGAGTTCTCGTACACGAACTACCAGCAGAACTACTCGCTGCCCGAGGACGTGGTGAAGGACAAGATTTCGGCTCGCGTCGAGAACGGCATCCTGACCGTCACACTGCCGAAGCAGGAGAAAGAGGCAAAGGTCTCCAAGAGCATTGAAATATCATAACAGCAGGCACTTTTAACAAATTGCAAACTTTTTCTGAAAAATATCCGACAGTTTCCTTGGAAGCTGTCGGATTTTTTCTTATATTTGCACAGTCTAATAACAAAATGACACCTTATTCAATCAAAAGACTATGGAAGTAACTAAAATCATGCAAGACCTGGAACGCAAACATCCAGGTGAGTTAGAGTATCTTCAAGCCGTACGCGAAGTACTGGAAAGTATCAAGGACGTCTACAATCAGCATCCTGAGTTTGAGAAAGCTAAGATTGTGGAGCGCATTGTCGAGCCGGAGCGCATCGTGACGTTCCGCGTGCCCTGGGTCGACGACAAGGGCGAGGTGCAGGTGAACCTGGGCTATCGCGTCCAGTTCAACAGCGCCATCGGCCCCTACAAGGGCGGACTAAGGTTCCATGCTTCTGTCAACCTGTCTATCCTGAAATTCCTGGGCTTTGAACAGACGTTCAAGAACGCACTGACGACGCTGCCCATGGGCGGCGGCAAGGGCGGCAGCGACTTCTCAATCCGTGGCAAGAGCGACGCTGAGGTGATGCGCTTCTGTCAGGCCTTTATGACAGAATTGTACCGCCATATTGGTCCCGACGAGGACGTGCCCGCCGGCGACATCGGCGTCGGTGCCCGCGAGATAGGTTTCCTTTACGGCCAGTACAAGAAGCTGACCCATCAGTTCCAAGGCGTGCTGACAGGCAAGGGCCGCGAGTGGGGCGGCAGTATCCTGCGTCCGGAGGCTACGGGCTATGGTGCCCTGTACTTCGTCAACCAGATGCTGACGGAGCACGGTCTTGACATCAAGGGTAAGACGGTGGCCCTGTCGGGCTTCGGCAATGTGGCCTGGGGTGCCGCCAAGAAAGCGACTGAACTGGGCGCTAAGGTCATCACCATCAGCGGTCCCGACGGCTACATCTACGATCCTGCCGGACTCAATGCCGAGAAGATCGACTACCTGCTGGAGCTGCGCGGCTCGGGCAACGATATCTGTGAGCCTTACGCTGAGGAGTTTGATGGCTCGACCTTCTACGCTGGCAAGAAGCCTTGGGAACAGAAAGCTGACATCTATCTGCCCTGCGCTACCCAGAACGAGCTGAACGGCGACGACGCCGACAAAATACTGGCTCACAAGCCGCTCTGCGTAGCCGAGGTGTCGAACATGGGCTGCACGGCAGAGGCTGCCGAGAAGTTCATTGCCGCCGGGCAGCTCTTTGCCCCGGGCAAAGCTGTCAATGCCGGTGGCGTGGCTACCAGCGGTCTGGAGATGAGCCAAAATTCGATGCGTCTGTCGTGGACGGCCGAGGAGGTCGACCAGCGCCTGCACCAGATTATGTCGGGTATCCATGAGCAGTGTGTCAAGTACGGCAAGGAATCCAACGGATACATCAATTATGTAAAGGGTGCCAACGTTGCTGGCTTCATGAAGGTGGCCAAAGCCATGCTGGCACAGGGTATTGTATGACCTACAGACTGCCGACCGTCATAGTATTATCAGTCATTTTAGGCTTTTCCGTGCTGGCACAGAATATCCAGCGCGGAAAAGCCTCTTACTATTCTAAGCGGTGGACAGGACGCCATGTCGCCAGTGGCGAGCGTCTGCATCACGACTCGATGACCTGTGCCCACCGTACTTACCCCTTCGGCACACTACTGCGCGTCACTAATCTGAGGAACGGTCTGCAGGTGGTGGTTCGTGTCAACGACCGCGGACCCTTCGGACGCGGACGCATCGTCGACCTGTCGTGGGGAGCCGCCAAGAAACTAAACATGTTGGGAGCAGGGGTCGTTCCCTGCACGGTGGAGCGCCTCGACTCCATCGCCAAATAAGCGATATCAGCGCTTGAAGGTTGCAATACGCAGAAGCTGACTCTGCGACGACACCTCGCGGCCAGCCTGGAAGACAGACACCTTAATGACAGCCTCGCCATTGCGTAGACCGTGGTCGGCCTTGACCTGTGCCGTGTAGCGAATCACCTCGTTAGGATGGATACACTCCACGAGAATATTCTCCGAGATATGGATGTGCTTGTTGCCCGTCATCTCGCGGACGGAGGGCTGTACGCTGTAGATAGGCTTCGACGACGTATTGCGAATTTCGAACACGATATGCGCTGACTCGTCGCGCTTCAGCTGACCGTCGTTCGTGGCATCCACCAACTGCACATGGCTGATTTCCAACGCCGCAGCATTGGCCACGTAGCCACGAGGCATCGTGCCGCCGTCCATCGTGATACGGTCGTCGCCACGTCCCCGTGGGTCGTAACCGCTATCGTCCTGCACCTGACGGGTATTGATGCCCGTACGCCCCTCGTAACGCTCGGCACGCTCCTGCCTGCGCTCTTCGGCAGCACGGTCGGCCGCAGACCCGACGGCTGCGCCGACGGCAGCACCACCGGCCAGCCCTATCAGTTTGCCAACCTCATGGCCGCGCCATCCGCCTGAGATGCCGCCCACAGCCGAGCCGATGATAGAGCCGAACTGTGCGCCGGTATAGGCGCCAACTCCTGTGTATGTGCTACAACTGCTCATGACGAGCAGTACAGTTAGCGAAAGCAAAAAAGTCTTCTTCATGTTTTCTTCATGTTAGCGTTTCACGGTGCAAAGATAACAGATTCCGCACATCTTTCAAATGGAATTTCCCTAAACAGGCATAGGAAAATCCCTACCGTGCCGTCTTTGGGAAACAGAAACTGCGGCACCCCGTGGCCTTGAAGCCCCAGCTGTCGGCAGCCTCCACCTCGACTCTATGGGCACCCCGGCGGTACGCCTCGGGCAACGTCAGCGTCCACATCTGTTGCGAGTCGCGATGGCGCAGCGGGTTCATGCGGTTATACGTCGTGGGGTATGCCTTGAGCAGGTTCATCTCACGGGTACGGGCCACGTTGGGGTCTATCATCTTCGTCTTCTGGCAGGCCAGCCACTCGCCACCGTCGATGCGACAACGCACGGTAGTGCTGTCGCAACCGCCGTAGACGGTCATCATCAGCTGTCCGCCAGGCACGTCTTTCATATCGCGCAGATGGGTGTCGAGGGTATCGATGCCAGTGACGTGGATGGTCATCTGGTGGCGCGCGTCACGGCCGATGGCCTTGCAGCGCATCGTGTAACTGGTATCGTCGAAGTCGAGGACGAAATAGTTGCGCGGCGTGCCACACTGCTGCAGGGCTGACGGCACACCGTCGGCGTCTTTCTCGCCAACCCACCAGAAGCCACAGGAGGCACCAGCGCTCAACTCATGGACGCGGACGCCCTCGCCCTGGTGGAAGAAGCGTCCCACCTGGTGCATATGTCCCGTGACAGCGAGCACGTCGCCCCTACCCTCTAACAGCTTGAGCAGTTCGCCACGGTTGCGGGTGTGTGCCAGTGGGATGTGCATGCTGAGCACAATCAGGCGGTCATGGGGCACGTACTTCAGGTCTTGTTTGACGAAACGGAGCTGGCGGGCTGACAGGCGGCCTCTATAGCCACGGGCACCGTCGCCATAGACGTTGTTTAGGATAATAAAATGTACGCGACCCTCGTTGAAGGCATACATATCGGCGCCAAAGACTTCATTATAGGTACGCGTCTGCTGCCAGCGCACGGTGTCGATATCGCGGTCGTGATTGCCCAGCACGGTCCACGTCTGCTGCGGCAGTTGCTCCATCAGCGTGCGCAGGTCGCCGTAGAGTTTAAGGTTGTTGTTCACCAAGTCGCCGAGGAAGAGGTTGACAGAGGGCGTCGCCGCTCCGTCATCGTCTAACAGCTCGGGCCATAGTGTGCGTGTGGCATAGTCCTGTTCCTGGTAGTTGCCCACCTGCACGTCGCCGATAGCATTCAGGCGGAAGCGGCGGTTCACCTTCTTCTTGACCATGGCGAAGTCGGCATGACCGGAGCGATAGCTGAAGTTAGCGTTCACCACCCTACTGCCCGACATGGTATAGTCGGCAGGCAGGATGGGCATGACACTGGTGCCCTCGACGTAGGGCAGTTCGTAGCGTCCCTGACGGTCGGTACGTACTATCGTGTCACCATTGCTGACGAGGATGTCCTTGATGCCGCGCTCGCCATTATCGAGTTTGCCGTTCTGATTACGGTCGTCGAAGACCATGCCACTGACGGGAGCTGCCGCTGGTGCGGCGGGAACTGCGGCGGCGGTGTCGGCAGGCAGCAGTACGGCTTTTATCTGATAGGCATCACGCAGGGCGTAGCGGGCGTAGTCGGCAAGGTCCTTCATCGTCATGCTGTTGACGACATCGACATAGCGGTCGTTCCACGTCCAGTCCTCGTTGTTGTTATAGACGGAATTGCGGATGAACGATGTCCAGTACGACGTCTGCTGCAGCTGCAGGGCGTGCTCCTTGACAAGGTTCTGCCTGACGTCGGCCAGACTGGCCTCATAGCGCTCGGGGTGGTCGCACAGCTGCTGCATCTCGTCATAGACGGCAGCCACGAGCGTGTCGACGTCGGCAGGCTGACAGACGAAGGCAATAGTGCCGCGACTGAGGAATGAGGGATACTGCGTGGCACCGATAGAAGCCGATACGGAGTAGACCTTGCCCATATCCTCGCGCAACCGCTTCAGCAGTGCTGTACGCAGGATGGCTTTCAGCGCATTGCCTTTCAGTTCCTGTTCGGCCAAGCTGCCCTGGGGCTCGTCTTGCTGACAGACGAGCGTCACCATAGCCTTCGGCTGGTCGTAGGTGCGCCGTATCAGTTCGGTGTTGCTGTGTGGTATCTGGCGCTGACCAGCTATCCACGTGGTATCAGCCTGACCTGCGGGCAGTGCGCCGAGGTAGGTGCTGATATAGGGGCGCACGTCGGCCAAGTCGCAGTCGGACAGGATGACGAACGTATAGCCCGTGGCGGGTCCATAGAAGTGGTGCTGCAGCGGCAGGATGTCGTCCTGGCGCACAGCGGTGTTGATAATGCTGTCGGTCAGCTGCTGACTGGTATAGTTGCGTCCACTCATCAGCCACCCCAGCTCGCGTGTGAAAACATCACGCGGTGTGTCTTTTCGGTTACGGTTGCCCTCACGCAGCTTGTCGAGCGTCATGCGGTAGACAGCCGTGTCGAGTCGCGGCTGTGTCCAGCGCAGCCACAACAGTTGGAACATCGTCTCGACGTCGGCCAAATGGGCCGAGGCGGCCACACCGGTACGCAGCTTGTCGACCAGCATACGGACGGAAGCGGTGTTGCCCGTCAGATAGTGACTCAGCGCCTCGCGGCTGAAGTCGCCCGCCCCGCTCAGGCTGACGACGCTGGGGCCTACGACGGAGGTGAAGTAGCGGGTACTGTCGAGCCCGTACTGACCACCTTTACGGAAAGCCGATAGCGTCAGGTGGTCGTGCTCGGTATCGGAATGACGGAAAATGACCCGGGCGCCATTGTCCAGACGCAGCTCTGTAGCGCCAATGGCGGCTATGGGCTGCTCGCTCACGATGTGCTTCAGGGTAGGCTTTAGCGTGGTCAGCGTCTCTGGTATGTCTATCTGTTTCCAGTAGCGCTCCACCTGCTCCTGACGACACTCGTCAATGAGCATGGTCAGGTCGGCCTCGTTCGACACCTCCTGACGCACCTCCTCGCCACCGCGCAACAGGTAGTGCTGCGGGCGTGTCTCAAAGGTTTCCTGAATGAACTTCAGCATGGAGAGAGAGTCCATCTGCGGCAGGTATTTCTCAACGAGCGCCAGTTCGTCGGTACGCGAGATGAGCCGGTTGCCATCATAGAAGTCGGTATAGATTTCATCCATCAGGCTGGCAGAGGTAACCACATGGTCGGCAGCGGCCTGATTACGCATCTTGCGCAGCAGCGACTTGCCGGCACGGGTAATCTCCCACTGCGTGAAACCATAGCGCAAGACCTGCTGGTAGGCGGTGATGAAATCGCGGATGCCCTGACGCACCTTGCCCTTCGACAGCTCTACCGAAGCATCGACAGCCCCGGTAGTGGATAAGAATCGGGAGTACTGGATGGAACCGCGCTCGTAGGCTGGGTCGTCGAACGACAAGGCGTTCAGGCGCTGCTTCATCAGCGTGTTGACAAGACTGCGCTGCAGGTACTGGCGGTAGTTGTCGGCTGTTTGAACGGCGGGTGGCTGCGGCAGCAGCATCAAGATGTCGAACTCTATCTGCTTGACATTCGGAGTGGTGGCAATGCGGGCTTCCTCGTTGGTGTATTCAGGGATGGCAGGATGGCCGGCGAAGGCCGGTGCACTGCTGCTGCCAGAAATGTCTGAGAACTTATCCTTTATCATCTGCTCGACACGAGCCGCATCGACATCGCCCACCACGGCAACAGCCATCAGTTCAGGCCGGTACCACTGCTCGTAATAGTCGCGGATGGTTTGTGGCGAGGCATGACGAATGACGGCAGTGTCGCCAATAGTGACACGCTGCGAATAGAGCGACCCATTGAGCAGCTCCATAACCAGCTGCATGGAATTGTCGGTCTTGACGCCACTGCGCGCCAACTGCTCTGACAGAATGACGCCACGCTCCTTCTCTACCTCGTCGGAGGCTATGAGCATGCCCTTGGCCCAGTCGCTGAGGATGGTCAGCGTGGAGTCTACCAGCAACGGGTCCTCAGATGGCAGCTGCAGCTTGTAGACTGTTTCCGTGAACGACGTGTGGGCATTGAGGTCCTTGCCAAACTTGGCGCCCTTCGACTGCAGGAAGCGCACGATGCCATCGCCGGGGAAATGCTCTGTGCCGTTGAAGGCCAGATGCTCCAGAAAGTGGGCCAGTCCCTGCTGGTCGTCGCGTTCCTGAACGGAGCCGGCCTTGACAAAGAGCCGGTAGACGGCTTCGCCGCGCGGCGTCTGGTTGGGGTAAATGTAATAGGTTAGCCCGTTGTCGAGCTGCCCCACACGCAGCTTCGGGTCGCGCTGCAGCGGTTGGGCTGCAGTCGACAGGGATGCTGATATGAGCGTAAGCAGTAATAATAAGTTTTTAGATAAGCTCTTCATAAACAGATTTCTCTTTCCTCTTTTTGGGGCGTCACTGTCGCCGCCACTGCAAACGGCACGCCATCAGGCTGTTGCAGAAAAGTGGCGACAGTGACGACCAAGAACTTAGCGCAGAACCTTCTGCGTCTTTATCTTACCGGCGGCATCCGTCGTGCGCTTGATGTACAAACCCTTGGCGGGAGCACTGACACGCTTGCCCTGCAGGTCGAAGTACTCCTCAGCGACAGCACCACGGCCAACGACAGACTTGACACCGGCAAGGTCGCCCCCGGCATACTTCAGCAGGTGGATGTGGTTCGACTCGTCGGTATAGGTGATATAGCCCACGCCCGTAGCGTCGAAGTCAATATTCACGTCGGAAGCGCCCTCTGCCAGCTGTACTGACGGCGACCACTGGCCGGTGCTGGGGTCGAGATACATGACATAGAGCTTCTTCTGGTCCTTGAAGTTGTTGTAAACCACGAAAGGCGTGCCGTCAGGGGCAATGGCTACGTTGAGCGAAATGTGACTCTCAATACCGCCGTCATGGCCGATGGGCAGGGTGTTGCCAGCGACGGTGCTCCATGTGTCTGTGGCAGCGTCGTACTTCTTCAGCCGCACCTGATAGACCTTGTCGGTTTGGGGGGCGTCGTCGCCCGTCCAAGCATAGATGGTACCGTCAAGAGCAACGGTGGTGCCGAAACTGCCCTGAGCAATGCTTGTCTGCGTGGCGCCAGCCTCAAGGAAGTTAGTAGCCAGCGATGTCCACTGCCCCCCCTCATACTTGAAGATGTTGTGACCATAGTTCACGTCGTCGACCTTGCCACGGTTGATAGATATGGCAGTGGCTATTTTGCCGTTACCAGCCACCTTGGCCGTGTACATGCCCTGACCAGACGACAGCAACGACGACTCGCCAGTGGTCCAGGCGGTGCCGTCGTATGTGGCCACGCCAAATGCACGCTGGGGAATATCGGCAGTCTTGCTGTTATTCTGCAGCGCAACGGCAAGGCCGCTCTCCAGGGCGGCAATGCCCACATATTGTGCTTGCACCTTGAAGAAGCCTTGTTCGCCAACGTAATCCCACTTTGCGCCGTCGAACTTCATGACAGAAAGTGCACCCTTGAGCGATGCAGCATCCTGGTCGCCGTAAGCCACGTATGGCGTGCCGTCAGGGGCAATATCAAAGGCATAGTACGAACCTTTGACTTCGCCAGAGAAGCCTTCAACGCCAAGCTGCTGCCAGCTGCCGTCGGCAAACTTCAGCACCGACATTTTGTTGTTATCATCCTTACGCACCTTAAAGGCAATGTAGGGCAGATTGTCGGCCGGGCTTACCTGCATGCGAGCATCGGAATAGACCTCTGTGCCGTCGTAGACGGAAACCTCGCTCCATGCCTTGTCAGAAGCCTCGACCACAGTAATGGTGTAGCGCACGTTGTTGGAGCCGCGCACCAGATAGTCTACGGGGTCGGTGAAGTCGTTCTTGGTGACGCCGCTGGTCTGAGCCACGCCATCAACGGTGACCGTATTGCCGCTATTGACGGTGAAACGGGCCACGAGAGCTGTCAGGTCTGCCGATGCGGGCAGGGCTATCTCTACATCATAGGTGGTGGTACCGGCCACTACGGCAGGCACCTGAGCTACGTAGTCTTTGCTAAGTCCGGCGTTGTCGGCCTGATAGAAGCCGAACGTCAGGAGCTGTGCGTCTTGTGCAAACGACGAGACGGAAATGGCAAACATGGCAACCAATGCCAGCAATGCTTTTTTAAGTACAATTTGTTTCATAAGCGTTAATAATTTAGTAAATTTTGTATTGTTAATTATTCCGTTTCTCTATAATGACCTCGCTCTGCTTGTGGTCGGGTCCGGGGTAGCCAAGGTTATAGCCCTTGCTGTTGGCGGTCAGGCGGATGGTGACGGTATTGTCTTTGGCAGGGTCAACGGGATTCTTCAGCCAGCGGATGCGGATGGGCATGTCGTAGATGCCGGGCAGAAACACCAGAGGGTTCTGCGAGGTGACAACCTTGTAGTCGACGTCCTCGACAAGGCCGTCGCCCACCACTACTTCATAGCTGACGGTGAGACTGTCGTCGTCGGCCAGCGGTGTCGACGACAGGTAGACACTATAGGTATTGACATTGCGCACATCGGAGAGCACCACCGTCGAGGAGGCGCCCGTGGAAGTGGCTATGCGCACGAAAGGCGTGTCAAACCATTCGCCCTCCTGGTCGGCACACGAGCAAAGCACGGCCACCAATGTCAGAACATAAAAGATTTTCTTCATCATCTATTCGCGTTATTCGTTGTTAATCTTCTAACACCACAAGCCTGTTTTTGTCGGTGGCATTCACCGTGGGGTTGGGCTGCATACTGGTATTGGCAAAGAGCTCGTCCTGCGGGATGGGCAGTACGAAGCGGTCGTTGGGATAGGCCATATAGCGGACGACGGAGGTGGTGCTCTGTTCACGCACCAGCGGCTGCTTCCAACGGGTCAGGTCGAAGAAGTTGTGGCCCTCAAAGCACAGTTCTTTGACACGTTCGCGACGTACAAGCTGCAACAGCTGGGCGTCGGTAGTGGCGGCCATGACGGCGTCGGCCTTCTCAGTGCCCACGGCGCGTTCAATGATGGCACGGATATACCGGCGGGTCTCAGCGTACTGACCCAACTGAGAGGCAGCCTCTGCGGCGTTCAGATATTCCTCTGACAGGCGGAACAGGAAGGGGTCGTCGCGCTTAGGCTCGCCGTCGGGCACCGTGGTGGCCGAATACTTGCGGCAACGCTTGCTGCCCGATGCATCTCTGAGCAGGTGCAGGCGCAGGTCACTGGCATCGAAAAGCGACAACAGCGTGTCGGCTGGCAGACAGCTGTTCTCGTAGAAGGTTTTCAGATAGCCGCTCATCTTGTTGCCCGACAGCCGGAAGATGGCCTCGCCCGGTTTGTTCAGGTCGTCGAACATGCCTAAATAGTCGTCGCCCTGTGCCAGCTGTTGTGAACCGATGGCCAGCTTGGCATAGCGGAGGGCGTTTTCCCAGTCTTCCATATAGAGGTAGACACGCGAGAACATGCAGTTGACGGCCTGCAACGAACCATAGAAGCGGCTTGTGGCTACATCGTCGGTGAGCAAGGCGGAAGCTTGCTCAAGGTCGCTGAGCACCTGGTCGTACACTTGCTTCACGGTAGCCCTTGCGGGGGTGTCGTTGGCGCCGGGTGTGCGTAGCAGGACTGGCACGCCAAGATGGGAGGCATCGGCCGTGTAGTTATAGGGTTGGGCATAGGCGCGGCACTGGTCGAAATGGCACATAGCACGGATGAGCAGAGCCTCGCCGACGATACGGTTACACTGTTCGCGCTGGGCGGGATAGTTGTCGGCAACACTGGGGCCGTATTCAATGATGTTGTTGGCATTGGCCTGCGTGACATAGATCTTGCGCCAGATATAGCCCACCGCACCGGTCACCTGACTCTCGTCGCTGGTGAAGTTATACTGCGCCACCATATCGCCACTGGAGGCTGAAGGGAGCGACACCATGTTGCCGGCCACATCGCCGTATTTGGTGAACTCATTGTCGACATACGCGTACATCTTATTATAGGTACCGGTCAATCCGGCCTTCAGACCCTGAGGGTCGCTGAGGAACGACGGGATGGTGGCCTTGCCCTTGACGTCGACCTCAAGGAAGTCGCTGCAGGCCGTCAGGCTGACAGCCAGTCCTAAGACAATCCATAATCTGTTTATCTTGGTCTTCATAATCAACACGCTTTAGAATCCTACGTTTACAGACAGCGAGAACGAGCGCTCCAACGGATAGCCACTCATACATGTCTTATACGAATTATGGTCGCTGCTGGCATACGGCGAGTAGGCAAACAGATTGTTGCCGATGAGCGACAGTGTACAACTGCTGAGGCCGACGGGACGGATAAGGTCACGCGACAGACGGTAGCTCAGAACCAGATTCTGCAGACGAATCATGGTCTTGTTATACAGATAGCGCGTGGAGTTCATCACCGAACTGGTGCTGACGCCCCAGATGGGTTTCGGACTCAGCGCCACGTCGCCGGGCTTCTGCCAACGGTCGAGCTGCTCGACGGCCTGATTCTGCTCTGATGCATAAAGGCCATCGGAGAACATGCTCCGGCCAAACGAGGTGAAGGCATAGCCGCCGAACTGGTAGTTCAGCAGGAAACGCAACGAAAAGCCCTTGTACGACAGGGTATTGGTCATACCGCCCGTCACGTCGCAGTGGCTGTTGTCGCCGGCCACGCGGTTGTCGGTGGTGTACTGCTTGGTGATGTTGCCATCCTTGTCGTACCACATGGGCGAGCCGTCGGCAGGGTCGACGCCTGCCCAACGCACGAGAAACATCGTGCTGACATCGTAGCCCTCGATATAGCTGTAGGTACCGAAGTTCTTCTGTATACCGTTATAGAGCTTCAGCAGGATGTTGGTGTTGTGGGCCAGGTTCAACTCGGTGGTCCAGCGGAACCCGTCTTCCTTCTGGCTGACGATATTCTTCGAGGTCAGCGTCAGGTCGAAACCGCGGTTACGCATCTCGCCGACATTACGATAGACCTTGGTGTCGCCGGTGGTGCGGCTGACATCGAGGTTACTGAGCAGGTTCTTCGTGTGGTGGTTGTACCAGTCGAAATCGATGTCGAAACGGTTGAGTATCTCCAGACGGAAACCGAGGTTGGTCTTGTAGGTCGTCTCCCACGACAGGGTGTGGTTGGGCGTGCCGCTCTGCACACCACCGTTCTCGCCATTGTAGGCGTAGCTCTCACCGTAGGCATAGAGTCCGAGAGCCTCTTGTGACCCTAGGCGGGAATTGCCGTTGGCACCGTAGCTAGCCTTCAGTTTCAGCACCGTAACCCAGGGAATCTTAAAGAACTTCTCGTTATGGATGTTCCACGACACACCGACAGAGGCGAAGTCGGCCCAGCGCACGTCGCTACCAAACTGGGAGTTGCCGTCGCGGCGGGCATTGACCGTCAGATAGTATCGACTGTCGAACGAATAGGTTGCCTGCCCCAAGAACGATGCCTTGCGCGTAGTACTGCTGTAGTTGGAGCCGTTACGGGTGTTGGCGTATGACACGTCCTGAATATAGTCATTAATAAAACCGGAACCGGTGGCACCGACGACGGTGTAGTCACGAGAGCCAGCCTCAAAGCCCAGGAGGGCGCTGACCGAATGGAGACCGAAGGTGCGGTTGAAGTTCAGACGGTGGATGGTGTTCCAGTTGCTCACATGAGCCGACTGACGGGTAGCGTAGCCCTGAGTGCCGATGACACTGGTACCACTCCAGTTCTTCTGCGACGAGTACATCTGCTCGAGATTCGACTGGAAGTCGACGCCAAACTGTCCTGTGTACGACAGACCTGGAAGAATGTCATACTTCAACGAGAAGTTGGCATTGACATAAAGAGCCTTTTGGTTGTTCTCGTTCTGCTCACGCTCAGCCACGCTGTTGAAGAACTTATAGTCCTTGAACACAGGGTTGCCGTCGGCATCGACACCACTGACCATGCGATTGTAAAGACGGAGCGTTCCATCTGGGTTGTAGGGCGAGAAGATAGGCAGGTTCTCGTAGAAGTCGCGACCCATATTAAAGAGGTCGTTGGTGTTGTACGAGGCCGAGAGGATGGTACTGAGCTTCACCTTCTTGTGCAACTGGAAATCCAAATTCGTGCGCAAAGAGAAGCGTTGCTGCTTGTTGCCCTTGATGGTCGACTGATTTTGATAGTAGGCTCCCGACAGGTAGTATTTGGTCTTGTCGGAACCGCCGTTGACAGCCACATTGCCCTGGAACGTGGTGCCGGTGTCATAATAAATGTCGAGCCAGTCGGTATCGGTGGTCGAGAACTGGTTCAGTTCGTTGTCCTGATAAGGGAAGGCACGCGGGTCGAGGCCGGCATTGGCGTATGACTCACGGGCCAGTTCCAAGAACTGTTGGGCGTTGAGCACCTTCGGGGCCGTAGAGCGGTCGATATGGGCAACACCATACTCCACACCCACCGACACGTTGGTCTTGCCCTCACGACCTTTTTTCGTCGTGACAAGTACCACACCGTTACCACCGTCGGCACCGTAGATAGAGGTGGCTGTGGCATCCTTCAACACGGTGACCGACTCTATATCGTCGGGATTGAGAAACGACAGCGGACTGATGGAGTAGTTCTGACCTGGCATCAGGTTGGTGGTACCGCCGGTGAACATCGGCACACCGTCGATAACCCACAACGGCTCACTGCTGGCAGAGAGCGAACCCTCGCCACGCACCCTGACATTGAAACGGGGACGGGAGTTGTCGGGCGAGTCGCTGTTGATGTCAATCTTAACACCAGGTATCAGACCGTCGAGCATCGTGTCGAGACGACCCTTAGGCAGGTTCTCCAGTTCCTTGGAGCCTACCTGATAGGCTGAGCCCACCAAGTCGCTACGCTTCTGCATCGTTCCGTATGCACCGACAATAACCACATCCTTAATAGCTGTAGCATCGTCATACATCGTTACCGTAAGGCTGTTGGCACTGGTCACTGTCTTTGACAATTTCTTCATACCGATATAACTGAAGCTGAGCGTGGCAGGCAGCGACTTCACGGAAAGGACGTAACGGCCTTCCATATCGGTGACACACATATTCTTACTGTCCTTCTGCTGAACAGTCACACCGATGAGCGGGTCGCCCTGCGCGTCGACGACAACACCTCTCAGCAGAATATCGGCTGCCCATGTGGGAAGTGCCGACATTAACAGGGCCAAGAACAAAATGCCTTTCTGTATCTTCTGTTTCATTTTCTGCGTTTAAATCCGGGGCAAAGATAAAGAAAAAAGTTAAATCTGCCAAGGAAATAGCAAAAAAAGAGGATGCATCAACTTTTTGTTGGTGCATCCTCTTGGTTATTGATTCCGTTCTCCCCCTCAAGGGGATAGGACAAATTATTCAGCCTTTGTCTCTTCAGCAGCCTCAGCAGCGGGAGCCTCTTCGACGGGAGCCTCAGCCTTTGTCTCCTCAGCAACAGGAGCCTCAGCCTTAACCTCCTCAGCAGCGGGAGCCTCGGCAGCATCGGACTTGGGAGCGGCGGCCTTGCGCGAACGGCGGGTCTTCTTCTTAGTCTCGCCCTTAGCCATTTCGGGATCGAAGTCGACAAGCTCGATGAAGCAGATCTGGGCAGCATCGCCCTGACGGAAACCAAGCTTGATGATACGGGTGTAGCCACCGGGACGGTCGCCTACCTTCTCGGCAACAGTGCCGAAGAGTTCCTTAATGGCATCCTTGTTCTGCAGATAGCTGAACACGACGCGGCGAGAATTGGTAGAATCCTCCTTAGCCTTCGTGATCAGGGGCTCTACATATTTCTTCAAGGCTTTTGCCTTGGCAACGGTCGTAGTGATTCTTTTGTGCATGATCAGCGAGATGGCCATGTTTGCCAACATGGCACTGCGGTGAGATGCAGTACGGCCGAGATGGTTGAATTTCTTGTTATGTCTCATTGTTGTTTATTCTTTATCAAGTTTATACTTGGAAATGTCGGTTCCAAACGACAGATTCAGACTCTCGAGCAAATCATCAAGCTCCGTGAGCGATTTCTTACCGAAGTTGCGGAACTTCAGGAGGTCGGTCTTGTTGTACTGTACGAGATCGCCGAGCGTCTCAACGTCGGCAGCCTTCAGACAGTTCAAGGCACGAACCGAGAGGTTCATGTCGGTGAGCTTCGTCTTCAGCAGCTGGCGCATGTGCAGTACCTCCTCATCAAACTCCTGGTTGGTCTCCGTCTCAGATGCCTCAAGGGTAATCTTCTCGTCAGAGAACAACATGAAGTGGTAGATAAGAATCTTGGCAGCCTCCTTCAGTGCGTCCTTCGGGTGGATGGAACCGTCCGTGGTGACCTCCAGCACGAGCTTGTCGTAGTCGGTCTTCTGCTCGACACGATAAGGCTCAACGCTGTATTTCACATTACGGATAGGTGTGTAAATAGAGTCGATTGCTATCACGTTCACATCAGTGCAGAACTCGCGGTTCTCGTCAGCAGGGACATAACCGCGGCCCTTGTTGATCGTGAGGTCAATCTGCATCGATGCCTTGGAATCTAAATGACAAATCACCAAATCGGGATTCAGCACCTCAAATCCAGTCAGATACTTGCCTATATCACCGGCTTTAAACTCGGTAGAATTCTCGACAGTAATAGAGACTTTCTCGTTCTCGAATTCTTCCACAACTTGCTTGAACCTGACTTGCTTCAGGTTCAAGATAATGTTGGTTACATCTTCCTTAACACCAGGTACTGATGAGAACTCATGCTCAACACCCGCAATGCGAATCGTGTTGATAGCATAGCCCTCGAGCGATGAAAGAAGAATGCGGCGGAGAGCGTTGCCAACGGTAACACCGAAGCCAGGCTCCAACGGACGAAATTCGAACTTGCCGAACTTGTCCGATGCTTCCAACATTACGACTTTATCAGGTTTTTGAAATGCTAATATCGCCATTAATTTAATGATTTTTAGTTTTTAGAGTACAACTCAACGATTGACTGTTCCTTAATGTTCTCGGGGATATCGGCACGCTCCGGCAGATGCAGGAACTTGCCACCCTTTGCGTTCTCATCCCACTCAATCCAAGGATACTTGCTGTGATTGAAACCTGCGAGGGCAGCCTCGATAACCTCGAGTGACTTTGACTTCTCGCGAACAGCAACAATCATACCGGGCTTCACCTGGAAAGAAGGAATATTGACTACCTTACCGTCGACAGTGATGTGCTTGTGACCTACGAGCTGACGTGCTGCAGCACGGGTAGGAGCAATACCAAGACGGAACACCACGTTGTCGAGTCGGCTCTCCAGAAGCTGGAGAAGCACCTCACCGGTGATACCTTCGGCCTTAGCAGCCTTCTCAAACAAATTACGGAACTGGCGCTCAAGTACTCCGTATGTGTACTTAGCCTTCTGCTTCTCTGCCAGCATGACAGCATACTCCGACTGCTTACGGCGGCGGTTATTGCCATGCTGTCCCGGGGGGAAGTTCCTACGGGACAAAACTTTGTCGGCGCCGAAGATGGGTTCACCAAAACGGCGTGCAATTTTAGATTTCGGTCCAATATATCTTGCCATAACTTTGATAATTGCTTCTGAGCGAAGCGAATTTAATTTTTAATGTTTAATCTTAAATATTTATACGCGACGACGCTTCGGAGGACGGCAGCCATTGTGCGGCAGCGGTGTCACGTCGATAATCTCCATCACCTCGATACCGGCACCATGCACGGCACGGATGGCCGACTCACGACCGTTGCCGGGACCCTTGACGTAGGCCTTCACCTTGCGCAGACCGAGGTCGAAAGCAACCTTGGCACAATCCTCGGCAGCCATCTGAGCAGCATACGGAGTGTTCTTCTTTGAGCCGCGGAAGCCCATCTTACCTGCTGACGACCAAGAGATTACCTGCCCCTCGTCGTTAGCCAACGAAACGATAATGTTATTGAAAGAGCTATGTACGTGGAGCTGACCGATAGCGTTCACTCTCACGTTCCTTTTCTTTGAAGTGACTGTTTTCTTTGCCATAATTCTTAACCCTTAATTGTGAATTGACTCATTGTGAATTACTTCGTAGCCTTCTTCTTGTTAGCAACAGTCTTCTTCTTACCTTTACGGGTACGAGCATTGTTCTTCGTGCTCTGGCCACGGACAGGAAGACCATGACGATGACGGACGCCACGATAGCAACCAATATCCATCAGTCGCTTGATATTCAACTGGATCTCGCTGCGGAGATCACCTTCAACTTTGAATTCAGCGCCGATAATTTCACGGATCTTGGCTGCCTGGTCGTCACTCCACTCACTGACCTTCAGGTCGCGGCTGACACCTGCCTTATCCAATATCTTTGCTGAACTACTTCGACCGATACCATAGATATAGGTCAATGCGATTTCGCCACGCTTGTTCTGGGGCAAATCTACTCCAACAATTCTTATTGCCATTGTTAATTAAATAGTGAAAATAAAATTTTTAAATTACGTAATTTGCTAAAAAGCGCACAAAGGTACGAAGATTTTCGCAAACCTCCGCACTCTTTTATGCATATTTAACATTTTAACCCTGACGCATCTTGTACTTAGGGTTCTTCTTGTTGATAACGAACAGGCGTCCCTTGCGACGTACGATCTTGCAGTCGGGAGTACGCTTCTTCAATGATGCTCTTGTCTTCATATCTTCTAAAATGTTTATTTGTATCTGAATACAATTCTACCTTTTGTCAAGTCGTAGGGGCTCATCTCCACCTTCACCTTGTCGCCAGGAAGGATACGGATATAGTGCATACGCATCTTACCCGAGATGTGGGCTATAATCTGCACCCCATTTTCAAGTTCAACCCGGAACATGGCATTCGAGAGACTCTCGAGTATCGTTCCGTCCTGCTCAATAGCGGATTGTTTTGCCATACCTTATTAATATAATACTCCTTCTACTTTCTCAGCTTCCTCGAACGAGGACAAAATCTCAGCCTTACCCTTACGGATAGCAATGGTGTGCTCGAAGTGGGCGGCAGGCTGGCCGTCACGCGTACGCACCGACCATTTGTCCTGGTCCAGCCAGACGTCGCGCTTGCCCATCGTTATCATCGGCTCGATGGCGATGCACATACCAGCCTTCAACATGACACCGTTGCCACGGCGACCATAGTTGGGCACGGGCGGGTCTTCGTGCATCTCGCGGCCTATACCATGTCCGGTGAGTTCACGCACAATACCGTACTTCTGAGCCTCGCAGTGATCCTGCACCGCCGAACTGACATCGCCAAGATGACGGCCGGCCTGAGCAGCCTCGATACCGAGATAGAGCGCTTCTTTCGTCGTCTTCAGAAGCTTTTTCACCTCCTCCGACACTTCACCGACACAGAACGTGTAGGCCGAGTCGCCATTGAACCCGTTAAGAAGCGTGCCACAGTCAACGGAAATGATGTCACCATCTTTCAATACCGTCTGTTCGCTGGGAACACCGTGAACGACGACGTCGTTGACAGAAGTACAGATGCTGGCGGGGAACGGCCCTCCGTATGGATTGGGGAAACCCTTGAAAGTCGGGACAGCTCCGTGGTCGCGGATAAACTCGTCGGCCAACTTATCCAACTGGAGGGTCGTTACACCAGGCTTGATATGTTTAGCCAATTCACCAAGCGTCTTACCAACAAGCTGGTTTGCCTGGCGCATCAGCTCTATTTCATCCTCAGTCTTCAGGAATATCTTCATAGAAGATTAGTAGGCAGCCATACCGCGACCATGAATACGACCCGAACTGAGCAGGCCGTCATAGTGGCGCATTAACAGGTGACTCTCAATCTGGGCAAGCGTGTCGAGCACGACACCCACAAGAATCAGCAACGACGTACCGCCGAAGAACTGCGAGAAAGCATCCTGCACGTTCAGCAGGCTGGCGAGAGCCGGCATGATGGCGATGAAGGCAATGAACAGCGAACCAGGCAGTGTGATACGCGACATCACCGTGTCGATGAAATCAGCAGTATCCTTACCGGGCTTTACTCCGGGAATGAATCCGTTGTTACGTTTCATGTCCTCAGCCATCTGTGTAGGATTCAGCGTGATAGCGGTGTAGAAGTACGTGAATGCGATGATCAGCAGGGCAAAGACGATGTTGTATGTCCAGCTGTGGTGATCAAGCATCGAGCGCACGAACCAGCTGGCGTTCTCCGGAGCCGAATACTGGACGATAGCCAGAGGGATGAACATCAGTGCCTGAGCAAAGATGATAGGCATCACATTGGCAGCGAACAGCTTCAGGGGGATATACTGGCGGGCACCACCGTAGGTCTTGTTACCCACGACACGCTTTGCATACTGTACAGGAATCTTACGGACACCTTGTACCAGAACGATAGATGCACAAACAACGGCGTAAAGGATGATAATCTCGACGAGGAACATCACCAGACCACCGCCCGTGATGGCAGTGAAGCGCGAACTGACCTCCTGGATGAATGCCTGAGGCAGACGGGCGATGATACCAATCATAATGATCATCGAGATACCGTTTCCTATACCTTTATCAGTAATGCGCTCACCGAGCCAGAGGATAAACATACTACCTGCAGCCAGGATGACAGTGGCGGGAATCATGAACACAGGCCAGCTAATGCCAGAGGCCAGCGCAGCACCCGACTGCATCTTCAGGTTGATAAGGTAGCTCGGTGCCTGGAACAGCAGGATAGCCACTGTCAGGTACCGAGTGTACATGCTAATCTTCTTACGGCCGCTCTCGCCCTCACGCTGCATCTTCTGGAAATAAGGCACAGCGACAGCGAGGAGCTGCATTACGATAGAAGCCGAGATGTAAGGCATAATACCAAGCGCGAAAATCGACGCATTGGAGAATGCACCACCGGAGAACATATCAAGCAGTGCCAGAAGACCGCCAGCGGTCTGCTGCTGCAACTTATCCAGCATCACCGGATTGATACCAGGAAGCACCACGAATGAGCCAAAACGGTAAATGGCTACAAAGAGGCAGGTAATGAGGAGTCGCTGACGCAGGTCCTCAATCTTCCAAATGTTCTTCAGTGTCTCTATAAACTTCTTCATCTTACTTAGATTGTTGTTGCGTTACCACCTACTGCCTTGATAGCTTCCTCGGCAGTCTTTGAGAATGCGTTGGCTTCTACGTCAACCTTGGCCTTCAGCTCACCGTTGCCGAGAATCTTCACCAGCTCCTTGCCGTTGGTCAGACCAGCAGCAACCAACTCCTGGATGCCAATCTTCGTGAGGTTCTTCTCCTCAGCCAGCTTCTGAAGTGTCGACAGGTTCACAGCGAAGTACTCCTTATGGTTGATGTTCTTGAAGCCAGACTTCGGCACGCGGCGCTGCAGCGGCATCTGTCCACCCTCAAAACCAATCTTTCTCTTATAACCAGAGCGAGCCTTAGCACCCTTGTGACCACGGGTTGACGTACCACCCAGACCAGAACCAGGTCCGCGGCCGATACGACGACGTGAATGTGTAGAGCCTTCTGCAGGTTTCAAATTATTCAGTTTCATAATCGAATCTCCTTAATTAATGTTTGTTTATTACTCAACAACGGTCACCAGGTGATGTACCTTGCGAATCATACCGCGGATAGAAGGATTGTCCTCAACTTCGACAACCTGCGAAATCTTGCGCAGGCCGAGAGCCTCGAGCGTGCGTTTCTGATCAACCGGATAACCGATCTTACTCTTTATCTGCTTAACCTTAATTGTTGCCATAATCTTACTCTCCTTTATCCATTGAACACTTTATCCATACTGATGCCGCGAGTACCTGCAACGGTGTAGGCGTCACGCATCTGGCTCAGGGCTACGATGGTAGCCTTCACCAGGTTGTGGGGGTTCGACGAACCCTTAGACTTGGCGAGCACGTCCTTGATACCTACGCTCTCCAGAACGGCACGCATAGCACCACCGGCCACCAGACCGGTACCGGCAGCTGCCGGCTTGAGGAACACCTGTGCACCGCCGAAGCGAGCTTCCATCTCGTGGGGGATAGTACCCTTCAGCACGGGAACCTTTACTAAGTTCTTCTTGGCAGCCTCTACACCCTTGGCGATGGCGGCGGTAACTTCACCAGCCTTGCCCAAGCCCCAGCCAATCACGCCATTGCCGTCACCGACGACGACGATGGCTGCGAATGTAAAGGTGCGACCACCCTTGGTTACCTTCGTTACACGGTTGATGGCAACCAGTCTGTCTTTCAACTCTACGTCACTATTTACTTTTACGTTCTTCATTGCCATAATCGTTTAGAAATTAAGTCCACCTTTACGTGCTGCATCAGCCAGTGACTTCACGCGGCCGTGGTACAGATAGCCGTTACGGTCGAAGACCACGGCGGTAACGCCGGCCTCCTGAGCCTTCTTGGCCACGAGTTCACCTACCTTGGCAGCCTGCTCAATCTTAGGCATAGCCTCCAGACCGAGAGAAGATGCAGATGCGAGGGTTTTACCTTCCAAGTCATTGATTACCTGAGCATAAATCTGCTTGTTTGAGCGGAAGACACTCAGACGGGGGCGCTCGGCAGTACCGAAGACGCTCTTGCGAATTCTGTATTTAATCTTAATTCGTCTTTCTACTTTCTTTGTTGTCATAATCTTGAATTCTTAAGCTTTAATTCCTAATTCTTAATTACTTTGCAGATGCCGACTTACCCGACTTACGACGGATAACCTCACCCTTGAACAAAATACCCTTTCCTTTATAAGGCTCAGGCATACGGAAAGAACGAATCTTGGCACAAATCATACCAAGCAACTGCTTGTCGCAAGACTCCAGGATAATCTGGGGGTTCTGGTTACGCTCAGACTTCGTCTCCACCTTCACTTCCTTGGGAAGCTGGATGAAGATGGGGTGCGTATAACCGAGAGCGAACTCGATGATGTTGCCCTGGTTGCTGACACGGTAGCCAACGCCGACGAGTTCCATCTCCTTCTTGTAGCCCTCGCTCACGCCGACTACCATATTGTTGACGAGTGCGCGGTACAGGCCGTGGAAAGCCTGCTTCTGCTTGATGTTCACAGCACTGTTCTCGTCAATCTCGAATGTTACGTGGCCATCCTCAATCTTTACCTTGATAGAGGGGTCAACCTTCTGTGAAAGCTCACCCTTCGGGCCTTTTACATTAACAACGCCGTCTTTATCCTGAGCAACCGTAACGCCTGCAGGAATACTAATTGGCAATTTACCTATTCTTGACATATTCAGTTCCTCCAATTAATATACATAGCAAAGCACCTCACCACCAATCTTCTGCTGTGCGGCCTCTTTGTCAGTCATTACACCTTTAGACGTGGATAAGATAGCGATACCCAGTCCGTTAATTACTCTCGGCATGTCCTTGTAGCCGGTGTACTTACGCAAACCGGGGGTTGACACGCGCTTTAAGAACTTGATGGCGTTCTCTTTGGTGGCAGGGTCATACTTCAAAGCCACCTTGATGGTACCCTGAGGGCCATCCTCGATGAACTTGTAGTTCAGGATGTAACCCTTCTCGAAGAGGATCTTCGTAATTTCCTTCTTCAAGTTTGACGCAGGAATCTCTACAACACGGTGATGAGCCATGATTGCATTTCTGAGTCTGGTCAAGAAATCTGCTATTGGATCTGTCATAAAAAAATTAAGTTTTAATTAATCGGGACTGCCCCGACAATATTAAACAATAAAATGAATTTCTTCGTTGTTTACCAGCTGGCCTTCTTCACTCCCGGAATCAGACCGCTTGATGCCATCTCACGGAACTGGATACGAGAGAGACCGAACTGGCGCATATAACCCTTGGGACGACCCGTGATCTTGCAACGGTTGTGCAGACGGATGGGGTTGGCGTTGCGGGGAATGCTCTGCAGCTTACGGGCAGCCTCATAGGCAGCCATAGCGCCCTCTTCCGTGTTCACATCGGCCGTAGCGATGATCTTCTTCAGGGCAGCACGCTTCTCAGCATAGCGGGCTACGAGCTTTGCGCGCTTCACCTCGCGGGCTTTCATTGATTCTTTTGCCATGTCTCTTAATCTTTATTGTTCTTGAAAGGAAGACCGAAAGCCTTGAGCAGAGCAAAGCCCTCTTCGTCGGTCTGAGCCGATGTTACGAAGGTGATGTTCATACCCTGGATGCGGTCCACTGAATCGATATTGATCTCGGGGAAGATAATCTGCTCCTGAATGCCCAGTGTGTAGTTACCACGTCCGTCGAACTTCGTCTCGATACCCTTGAAGTCGCGGATACGAGGCAGAGCGATGCGCACGAGGCGCTCCAGGAACTCATACATACGCTCACGGCGCAGTGTCACCATCACGCCGATGGGCATCTTCTTACGGACCTTGAAGTTGGCGATATCCTTCTTCGAGTAGGTAGCCACGGCCTTCTGACCGCAGATAGCCGAAATCTCGTTGATAGCCACCTCAATGATCTTCTTGTCCTGCGTAGCGTCACCCAGTCCCTGGTTGACGACAATCTTCTTCAGGACGGGAATCTGCATTGCAGACGTATAGTTGAACTGCTTCTGCAGTGCGGGAGCAATCTTCTGCTTATACTCCTGCTTTAACTGTGCTGTATTTGCCATTACTTAATCTCCTCCCCTGACTTTTTGGCGATGCGGGTCACCTTCTTGCCTTCGCGCTTAATGGCGATGCGGGTAGCCTTACCGCTCTTCGGATCAATTAAACTCAAATTCGAAATATGGATAGGAGCCTCTACTTTCTCAAAGCCTCCCTGAGGATTCTTGGCACTGGGCTTCGTGCTCTTGTTGACGAAGTTCACTCCCTCAACGATGGCACGCTCCTTCTCTACCAAGACCTTCAGCACCTTGCCAGTCTTGCCCTTGTCCTCACCGGCCAGGACGATGACTGTGTCGTTTTTCTTAATATGTAACTTAGCCATTACTTTTACTCTTTTTAATGTTAAAGAACCTCAGGTGCCAAAGATACGACTTTCATGTTCACGGCACGGAGCTCACGTGCGACGGGGCCGAAGATACGGCTTCCGCGGAGCTCGCCGGCGTTGTTCAGCAGTACGCAAGCATTGTCGTCGAAGCGGATGTACGAGCCATCGGCACGACGGATCTCCTTCTTGGTACGAACAACCAAAGCCTTAGACACTGCACCCTTTTTCACATCGCTCGTCGGGATTGCGTTCTTGATAGCAACGACAATCACGTCGCCAACGCTTGCATAGCGGCGGCGGGTACCACCGAGCACGCGGATGCACAGGCACTCGCGGGCACCGCTGTTGTCAGCTACTGTAAGTCTTGATTCTGTCTGTATCATAATTACTTAGCTTTTTCTACGATTTGTACTAAACGCCATCTCTTGGTCTTAGAGAGGGGGCGGGTCTCCATAATGAGCACGGTATCACCAACCTGGCACTCATTCTTCTCGTCGTGTGCATGGTACTTTTTCGTCTTCTGGACGAACTTACCATAAATCGGGTGCTTCTCCTTGAACTTGGCAGCGATAACAATGGTTTTATCCATCTTGTTGCTGATCACGACACCCTGTCTTGTCTTTCTTAAATTTCTTGTTTCCATAGTGGACCATTGTTATTTATTAAGTTCTCTCTCACGAAGTACAGTCTTCATGCGGGCGATATCACGACGGGCAGCCTTAATCAGAGAAGGGTTCTCAAGCGGAGAGACGGTGTGGTTAAACTTCATCTGCTCGTACTTGGCCACTTCGGCCTCGATGCGCTCGGCCAGATCCTTGGTCTCGAGCTCTTTGATTTCCTTAGTCTTCATACTCTAATTAAGCGTTTTTATCGTAATCACGTCTTACTACAAACTTAGTCTTCACGGGCAACTTCTGGGCGCCGAGGCGCAGAGCCTCCTTGGCGACATCGAAGGGTACACCCTCTACTTCGAAGAGGATACGACCCGGAGTGACGGGAGCGACCCATCCTGCGGGGTCACCCTTACCTTTACCCATTCGCACGTCAGCAGGCTTGCGAGTGATGGGTTTGTCCGGGAAGATGCGAATCCACACCTGACCTTCACGGTTCATGTATCGGTTGATGGCAACACGTGCTGCCTCAATCTGGCGGCTGTCAATCCACTTGGCGTCCAGCGTCTTGATGCCGAACGAGCCGAAAGCCAGCGTCGTACCGCGGTGGGCGTTGCCTTTGTTGCCACGTCCGTCCTGCGGCCTTCTATATCTTACTCTCTTAGGTTGTAACATGATAGCTTCTTCTTTTAACGATTATTACTCTTCTTACCACCACGGAACTTACGGCCACCATTGTTACCGCCACCGTTACCACGGCCGGCGTTCTTCTCCTGTGTGAAGTTCGGAGCCAGGTCAACCTTTCCGTAAACCTCACCGCGGCAGATCCAGACCTTGATGCCCAGCAGACCGACCTTGGTCAGAGCCTCAGTAGGACAATAGTCGATATCGGCACGGAACGTGTGCAGCGGTGTACGTCCTTCCTTAAACATCTCGCTGCGTGCAATCTCCGCACCGTTCAGACGACCAGAGATAAGCACCTTGATGCCCTCGGCACCGGCACGCATCGTGTTCTGGATAGCCATCTTGATAGCACGACGATAAGCAATCTTGCCCTCCACCTGGCGAGCGATGTTGTTGGCAACGATTGTTGCGTCGAGTTCCGGACGCTTCACTTCAAAGATGTTAATCTGAATCTCCTTGTCGTAAAGCTTCTTCAGTTCTTCCTTCAGTTTGTCCACATCCTGTCCGCCCTTACCAATGACGATGCCCGGACGAGCCGTGCAGATAGTAATGGTAACCAGCTTCAACGTGCGCTCGATGACAATCTTCGAGACACTTGCCTTGGCCAGACGCTCGTTCAGATACTTACGGATTTTCTGGTCTTCAACCAGGTTGTCGCCGAAGTTCTTGCCTCCAAACCAATTAGAATCCCAACCTCTTACAATACCCAGACGGTTGCTTATTGGATTAACTTTCTGTCCCATACTTATTCTTTTACATCATTAGTTTTAGCGTCAACAAACAGAGTCACGTGGTTCGAACGTTTACGGATACGATAGCCACGACCCTGTGGTGCGGGTCTCATTCTCTTCATAGTGACACCCTCGTCAACGAACACGCGGGTGATAAACAGCTCTCCAGCCTCGGCCTTGCGGTCATTCTTCTGTTCCCAGTTGTTGATGGCCGAACGGAGGAGTTTCTCAACGTCAGCAGCGGCAGCCTTCTTCGAGAAACGAAGCACACCCAGTGCGCGATCAACCTCCATGCCGCGAATCATGTCGACGACATAGCGCATCTTGCGGGGTGAGGAAGGGCAGCCTTTCAGCTTGGCAAAATACTGTGTCTTAAGTGCTGCTTTTCTTTCTTCAGCCTTAATATGTTTTCTTGCTCCCATTTTAATTCTTTAATTTTTTAATTTTTAAATTCTCCCTGGGATTACTTCTTGTTACCGGCGTGTCCACCGAAGCGACGGGTAGGTGCGAACTCACCCAGCTTGTGGCCAACCATGTTCTCAGTAATGTAGACAGGGATAAATTTGTTACCGTTATGAACTGCAACAGTGTGTCCCACGAAGTCCGGGGAAATCATTGATGCTCTGGCCCATGTCTTGACGACATTCTTCTTACCGCTCTCATTCATGGCGAGAACCTTCTTCTCAAGCGATACGTTGATATACGGACCTTTCTTTAATGAACGACTCATAATTTACTCTTGTGTTAACTTGTTTACTTCTTGTTAGCTCTTTCAATGATGTACTTGTTTGAAAGCTTCTTCGGTGCACGAGTCTTGAGGCCCTTAGCGTACAAGCCCTTGCGTGAACGCGGATGACCACCTGACTGACGGCCTTCACCACCACCCATGGGGTGATCGTGCGGGTTCATGACAACACCACGGTTGTGTGGACGACGACCCAACCAACGCGAACGGCCAGCCTTACCCGACTGTTCCAAAGCGTGATCAGAGTTGCCTACACTACCTACAGTAGCCTTACAAGCAGAGAGAATCTTACGAGTCTCTCCTGAAGGGAGCTTGATAACACAGTAGCTGCCCTCGCGCGAAGTCAACTGAGCGAAATTACCAGCCGAACGAACAAGCAGAGCACCCTGACCAGGACGGAGTTCAATGTTATGAATCACCGTACCCACGGGAATGTTGGCCAAAGGCAGGGCGTTGCCTACTTCAGGCACAGCCTCTGCTCCTGACATCAGCGTTGCGCCGATCTGCAGTCCATTAGGAGCAATTATGTAACGTTTTTCACCATCTGCATAGTAGAGAAGAGCGATGCGAGCCGAACGGTTAGGATCATACTCGATAGTCTTCACTACAGCAGGAACACCATCTTTCTCTCGCTTGAAGTCGATCAGACGATACTTCTTCTTGTGACCGCCGCCCATATAGCGGACAGTCATCTTACCGGTGTTGTTTCGACCGCCGGTAGAACGCTTACCGTAAACGAGAGACTTCTCTGGCACGGATGCAGTAATATCCTCGAACGTGCCAATAACCTTGTGTCTTTGACCCGGTGTAACGGGTTTTAATTTACGTACTGCCATTTCTTTTATTCAATATTGCTGTAAAAATCAATTGAGTCGCCCTCCTTCAGAGTGACGATTGCCTTCTTAAAGGCGTTCTTCTGTCCCTTGACGAGACCCGACTTTGTGTAGCGGCTTGAGCGCTTGCCGGCATACTTAATCGTGTTCACTGCGAGCACGGTCACGTTGTACAGACCTTCCACCTCTTTCTTGATCTCGACCTTGTTAGCCTCGGGCTTGACGATGAATCCGACCTTAACCTCGGCCTTCTTCGTACGCTCCTGCCCCTTCACCTTATAAGTACGCTCAACAGAAGACTTGTCTGTAATCTTGGTCATCTTCTCAGTGACCAGCGGCTTAATGATAAATCCCATATCTATGTCTCCTTATTACTTTGTTAAGATACCGTCGATCGTCTTCAGAGAGCTCTCTGCGATGACCAGCACATCAGCGTTCAGCACCTTATAGGTGTTCACATTCTGAGCCTCAATCACATCTGCACGCTGCAGGTTACGGGCCGACAGATATACATTCTTGTTTGTCTCAGGCATCACGAAGAGCATCTTCTTGCCATCGACTTTCAGGTTCTTGGCGATAGCCAGCAACTCCTTCGTCTTCGGGGTCTCAAGGCTGAAGTCCTCAACGATGACAATAGCATTCTCCTGAGCCTTATAGGTCAGAGCCGATTTACGAGCCAGCTGCTTCACCTTCTTGTTCAGCTTAAAGCTGTAATCGCGGGGCTTCGGGCCAAAAACGCGTCCACCGCCAATCAGCAGAGGCGAATTGATGTCACCATGACGGGCACCGCCGCCACCCTTCTGACGACCAAGCTTGCGGGTGGAGCCCGAAATCTCGCTACGCTCCTTTGACTTGGCAGTACCCTGACGATTGTTGGCCATATACTGCTTGACATCGAGGTAAATGACGTGGTCATTAGGTTCAATTCCGAAGACAGCCTCATTCAGAGCCACCTTACGGCCGGTCTCCTGACCTTTGATATTCAATACGCTAACTTCCATGTTCTTACTTATTCACAATTACGGTTGAACCATTACATCCGGCACAGCTTCCCTTCACAAGGATCAGATTGTGCTCTGGAATTACCTTTAACACTCTGAGGTTCTGAGTTGTGACACGGTCGCAACCCATGTGGCCACCCATTCTCATTCCCTTAAACACCTTAGCGGGGTATGAGCAGGCACCGATTGAACCCGGCTTACGGGCGCGGTCGTCCTGACCGTGAGTGCTCTGACCGACACCACCGAAACCGTGGCGTTTCATAACACCCTGGAAGCCCTTACCTTTAGAGGTTCCCACTACATCAACGAACTCTACGCCGTCGAAGATGTCCACCGTGATGGTGTCACCGAGGTTATACTCCTCGTCGAACTTGAACTCGGCCAAGTGGGCCTTAGGCGTCGTGTTTGCCTTCTTGAAGATACCCATCATCGCTTTGGTGGTGTTCTTCTCCTTCTTTTCACCGAAGGCGAGCTGAACGGCCTTGTAACCGTCCTTCTCAACAGACTTCACCTGTGTCACAACGCAAGGACCTGCTTCGATAACAGTGCACGGCACATTCTTGCCGTCGGCACTGAAAACGGATGTCATTCCGATTTTCTTTCCTAATAATCCTGGCATTTCAGTTTTACTTTGTTAAAATAATAATGTTGTTTGTATAAATTCGTTTCTTTTTAGTCGTCTGACACCGTCCGATACACCAAAAACCTGCCTAAAAAGGAACTTGAAACACTTCGTTTTCGAAGGCTAAGTTGCTCTTTGTCAAGGTATTGTTAGCTCTCAAGCCAGCGCAATAACAACTTTTGCGGCTGCAAAGGTACACATAATAAATGAGACGCGCAACTGAATTGCACGTCTCATAACTTATTTTAAGGTTTTTTATATCTTATACCTTGATTTCAACCTCCACGCCGCTGGGAAGTTCAAGCTTCATCAGGGCGTCGACAGTCTTGGCGGTAGAGCTGTAGATGTCGATCAGACGCTTGTAGTCTGACAACTGGAACTGCTCACGAGCCTTCTTGTTGACGAAGGTAGAGCGGTTGACGGTGTAGATACGCTTGTGTGTGGGAAGGGGGATGGGACCGCTGATAATGGCACCAGTAGCCTTCACGGCCTTCACAATCTTCTCTGCTGACTTGTCCACGAGTTTGTGGTCGTAGCTCTTCAGCTTGATACGAATTTTCTGACTCATTTTGATAAATTTAATAATGAAATAATGTAATAATACAAACTGCCGCTAAAGAGTCATTTGCTCAACGACAGACTTGTTTCGGGCTGCAAAGGTACACATTTCCCACGAAATTCCAACAAGCAGGCAAAGCAAAAGCCAAGTAATTAAGCTTTTTTAATATTTCCGTAAAAGTCAGTGGTCGCAAAAAACCTGCGGAAGGCACAGGAGGCCGTCCGCAGGCTATATCACACGGAGCTAAGTCCGTTTGGACTTAACGGATGTCGTCTGCGTTGAAACCGTCTGGAGTATATCCTTCATATTCAAGGCCTAAATTCGACTGAACGCTTGTGCAGAGCATCTGTGACTGCTGTATGCGAACCACCTGCGCGGTGGGGGCTAAATAAGTTTTCTTCATTGGTCTGTACTGTTTTTAATGTTATATCACTAAATCACCGCTCGGTTTACCGCTTGTCTCCGACAAGAACTTTCTTTCCATTCACGATGTTAATGCCCTTCTGCGGAGCACTGAGGCGCTGGCCGTTCAGGTTAAAGATGCCCTCCGCACTACTACCACGGTTGCCGTCCACCGTGATACCATCGATGTAAGTGGTCTGCTGGTCGCCATCGCCGAAGTCCATCACAATCTGGCGAGCCATAGAAATATTGCCGCTATAAGAGAAATAAGCGCGAGTGGCATAGACGTACAACTCGTACTTGGGCTTATAAAGCTTGTTCTCGTTGCCCAACACGAGGGCTTTGCTGCCCGATGTCAGCTGAACCGGACCAATCTGCGCCTCGAAGCGAAGACCATTGGATGCTGTCTCTGTGCCGTATTCCTCATCGTCTATGTCTTCTTGACTTGTAATTGCTACTTCAACATTCGTAAAGCTGGGGTTCTCGATGACCTCGCCAGTAGCCGTTTCGGGCGTTCCCCAGCGGATGATGTAGGGCACACCGGCTTCAATCTCACCTAAGTTCGATCCTGAGAAGTTAATGGTCAGCTTGTCACCGTCCACCGATGCGCTCTCGAACGTACGGATATCGGCACCGGCAAGACAGGTGGTGGCCAGCTTTTCGGTCGAGAGGTTGAACGGCAACGTCAGCGTGTTCCAGTAGCCGTCCTTGTAGAGCTTGCGGTTCTTCAGGTTTACAACTGCATACTTGTCAGGATCAAAAGGTGTCAAAGTAGATTCTGTCTGGGATCTACAGTCAATCTGCCAACCAATATAGACGGTGGTGAACTCAAGGTCGCCATAGACATTGCTGAGACTAATATCATCTCCGCTATTATAGATAGTTCCATTGAGGCCGGCGCAGGGGCTCGTGGTCTCGCCGAAGGCGCGGCCATACTTGCTCAGCATCCACTTGTAGTCTTTGCCATCTGTTGAAGTGATTGTAGGCAAAGAAATCTCTGTATCGCTGCCAAAAGTGTAGGTTTCGCTGGTCTTTGAGAGCGTTGCCCCCTCAGCCTTGAAATAAGTGATGGTGTAAGTAGGAGCGGCCGCTGTGCCTGCAGTTTTCGTAGCACTGGCTGCGCCTGCACTGCCGCCTACGCCACCGGGCTTGTGGTTATCATCTTCGTCGAATTCAGCATCATCCTCACCCTGAAAGTAGCAGGTGTAACCCTTTGCGCCGTCGTTACCTTCGGTGCCAATACCACCAGCACCGCCACCGGCGCCTACAGATGTCCAATAGTCGTTCACCCAGGAGTCTGCAGCCCAGCCACTGCCACAGGCACCTGAGGCACCGCCGCCACCACCAGCACCACCAGTGCCGATAGCTTGAGCACTGCCACCACCGGCACCGCCGCCGCCACCGCCGCCACCAGCAACAGCAACAGCATATGTGACTGTTTCAAATGTGGGTAATTCAATTTGACTATCATCATCAGCACTATAGGAATAAACATCTCCATCTCCGTAAAAGATATAACCACCATGCAAACCGGCAGCGCCGCCATCGCCCTTGGCACCTCCGGCAATATGCGTTTTATCGATGGAGCTTGCGATATTGACTGTACCCACAGCTGCTGCTGTAGCACCATCTGTGCCATTGGTTCCTATTAGCCCGGAGAGTTCGCCTTTCCATTCTTCTTCTTCAGTATTTGCCTTAGGACGTGATGCCTCTGCCAGTTGTGCTGCACCGTTGCCACCGTTGCCGCCAGCAGTACCGATACCGGCACCGGCTCCACCGCCGCCATTGCCACCGGCTCCGCCGAGGCCAGCATAATAATAAGGACTCACAAACGATGCTGCTGTTCCGTTGCCTCCATTACCACCGTTGGCAGCATTGCCGCCGGTAGCTACGATGGTGCCTTCGCCGAAGATGTTGAGCGTAGTACCGCTGGGTACCAGAATGCCTGCACCACCGCCGGTGGTTCCCTCGCCGTCAGCACCTGTTGCTGTGAGCGTCACGCCGGAGGGGATGTAGATGTAGACGGTGCCTTGGATGGTAAGTCCGCTGCCGCCGGCAGTGTTGTTGCTAAAAGTCAGGTTTTCCGTCATGTAATAATACGTGGTAGCGTCGGCTGCGCCTAGCGTCATTCCTGTGGTGGAGCCCTCGGTCAGGGCTGTCCACGCTGCCGACGATGTCTGCACCGGTCCCCAGTGGTCACCGCCAGAGCCCTGTGCCCATGCGCCCGTCACTGCCATGAGCAGGAGGGCAAGGATTGAAATGTTTTTTTGTTTCATACGGTTTTTTGTTTTTAAAGATTAAACTTATTGTAAATAATGTTTGTATGCACGCAAGAGCAACTGCTACAGAGGAACATGGCTCTCCGTAGCAGCAGAAATGCCCGATGCCGACTTGCGGCGGCATCACAGCAGTATGGGTTTGCTATAAAGTCTAAGAAATTGTGTGTGTTATTGGGGGGGGGTAGAAATCACTCCACTATAACCGCAAACGACAGCCTCAGCGGTCCCGCCTACGAGTGTCGGGCAGGGCGCAGCAGCGAGGGTGTATGTCAGGGGAAACAATGGCATGGTCTTGATTATCCTTATCTGTATCTTTCTACCGACAAACACATCGTCAATCCTTCGGTTCAGTTCTTCCCGATGTTCGCCAACGGCTTTCATAATCAGAGCCTCCGCATCGGCAGGAAACACGGAAAGGATGAAGTATAGAAGCAGCAGCAGTTTGCCCATAAACGTACGTATTCTTTAGAGATCTGCTGCAAAATTACTAAGAATTTTTGACTTATCGTACATTTTTTACAATAAAATATAACAACATACGAATAAACATACGAGTACTGCCTGAGAACAATATGGATATACAAAAAGAGTGAAGGCAAGTAATTTGCCTTCACTCTTGAAATTGTTATTTTGTTAGCCTGACTCTTATACCAAGTCGGCACGACCCTTGACCTCCTCAAGCACGGCCTTAGCCAGTGCTGAAGACAGAGGAGCGTGGTGGCTGTACTCCATAGAGCTGGTAGCACGACCAGAAGTAATGGTACGCAGAGCAGTTACATAACCGAACATCTCTGACAGGGGCACCTTAGCCTTAACGACACGGGCACCACTGCGAGCCTCGTCCATACCCTCTACCTGGCCACGACGCTTGTTCAGGTCACCGATGACATCACCCATGTTCTCCTCGGGTGTCACCACCTCAAGCTTCATGATGGGTTCCATCAGCACAGGCTTAGCCTGTGCGCAGACAGCCTTGTAGGCCATCTGGGCAGCAATCTCGAACGACAGCTGGTCGGAGTCAACAGGGTGGAACGAACCATCCACGACGACAACCTTCAGCGAGTCCATAGGATAGCCGCCGAGGATACCATTCTTCATGGCTGCCTCGAAGCCCTTCTGGATAGAGGGGATGAACTCCTTGGGGATGTTACCACCCTTCACCTCGTTGACGAACTGCAGTCCGCCGTCCTTAGCGATATCCCAATCGTCGTCGACAGGACCCACGTTGACGATGATGTCAGCGAACTTACCGCGACCACCAGACTGTTTCTTGTACACCTCACGGTAGTTCATCACAGTCTTCGTGATAGCTTCCTTATAGTTAACCTGAGGCTTACCCTGGTTACACTCAACCTTGAACTCGCGCTTCAGACGGTCGATAATGATGTCGAGGTGGAGCTCACCCATACCAGAGATAATGGTCTGACCACTCTGCTCATCAGTACGTACGGTGAATGTCGGGTCTTCCTCAGCCAGCTTAGCCAGACCGTTGTCCAACTTGGCAACATCGGCCTGAGACTTAGGCTCAACGGCGATAGAGATCACCGTGTCGGGGAAGGTCATCGACTCCAGCACAATGGGCTTCTCCTCATCGCAGAGAGTATCACCAGTGCGGATGTCCTTGAAGCCTACGCCGGCACCGATATCACCGGCGTCGATAGACTCCATAGGAATCTCCTTGTTAGAATTCATCTGGAACAGACGGCTGATGCGCTCCTTCTTGCCAGAACGGGGATTGAAGACGTAAGAACCAGCCTTCACGCTACCAGAGTAGACACGGAAGAACACCAGACGGCCCATATACGGGTCAGTGGCAATCTTAAAGGCAAGAGCCGATGTAGGAGCATCTTCCGAAGGCTCACGATCCTCTTCCTCGTCGGTATTGGGGTTGGTACCCTTAATCACCTCTACGTCAACAGGAGCCGGCAGGAAGGCACAGACATAGTCGAGCAGGGGCTGAACGCCCTTGTTCTTATAAGAAGAGCCGCAGAGCATCGGTGTGCAAGCCATGGAGATTGTGCCCTTACGGATAGCTGCGATAATCTCTTCCTCAGTGATAGAAGCGGGATCATCAAAATACTTCTCCATCAGAGCCTCGTCGTACTCAGCAGCTGCCTCAAGCAGCTTGTTACGCCACTCGTCGCACTCATCCTTCAGGTAGGCGGGAATCTCCTCGATGTCGTACTCAGCCCCCATCGTCTCGTCATGCCACAGGATGGCTTTCATCTTGATGAGGTCGACCAGACCCTTGAAGTTTTCCTCAGCGCCAATAGGCACCTGAATGACAACAGGGTTGGCTCCGAGGATGTCCTTCATCTGCTGCACGGTCTCGAAGAAGTCGGCACCAGAGCGGTCCATCTTGTTCACGTAACCGATACGGGGAACATTGTACTTATCTGCCTGACGCCATACCGTCTCTGACTGAGGCTGTACACCGTCAGCAGCACTGTATGTAGCCACAGCGCCGTCGAGCACACGGAGCGAACGCTCCACCTCGGCGGTAAAGTCAACGTGTCCCGGAGTATCAATCAGGTTAATCTTATACGTATTGTTATTCCACTTCCAATTACAGGTGGTAGCAGCCGATGTGATGGTGATACCACGCTCCTGCTCCTGAGCCATCCAGTCCATGGTGGCAGCACCGTCGTGCACCTCACCAATCTTATGGGTCTTACCCGTATAGAACAGGATACGCTCCGAAGTCGTTGTCTTACCGGCATCGATGTGAGCCATGATACCGATATTGCGCGTCAAATGCAAATCTTGTTTTGCCATTGTCTTTTTACCTTAATTTTGATGATTAGAAACGGAAGTGGGCGAAGGCACGGTTAGCCTCAGCCATACGGTGCATATCCTCCTTACGCTTGAAGGCGCCACCCTGATTGTTGAAGGCATCCATAATCTCGGCAGCCAGCTTGTCAGCCATCGACTTGCCGCTACGCTTACGTGCAAACTGAATCATGTTCTTCATCGAGACACTCTCCTTACGGTCGGGCCGAATCTCTGTAGGAACCTGGAACGTAGCACCACCGATACGGCGGCTTTTCACCTCCACCTGAGGAGTGATGTTGTCAAGAGCCTGCTTCCAGATCTCCAGAGCAGACTTCTCGTTGTCCTTCATCTTCTCCTTTACGGTATTGAGGGCATTGTAGAAAATCTCGTATGACTTCGACTTCTTACCGTCGAACATCAGATGATTCACGAATTTCGACACCTTCTTGTCGTTGAACACGGGATCCGGCAGGATCACACGCTTCTTGGGTTTTGCTTTTCTCATTGTTTTGTTTAAATGATTTTTGTCTGCTTGGGGGCTGTTCTTGCACGTTCTTCAACACTCGCTCTTGAGCATTTACTCAACCTTTATAACACTCCAGCAAAACGGATTTGATTTCTTTTCTTTGGCCTGCTGACCCTCTCCGGTCAGTTCTTACTTCTTGGCCTTGGGACGTTTGGCACCGTACTTAGAACGACGCTGCGTGCGGTTTGCCACACCAGCGGTATCCAATGTGCCACGGACGATGTGATAACGCACACCGGGCAGGTCTTTCACACGACCGCCACGCACCAGCACGATTGAGTGCTCCTGCAGGTTGTGACCTTCTCCGGGGATGTACGAGTTAACTTCCTTCTGATTAGTCAGACGGACACGGGCTACTTTACGCATAGCCGAATTAGGCTTCTTCGGGGTTGTCGTATAGACACGTACGCAAACGCCGCGGCGCTGTGGACAATTGTCCAACGCAGGCGACTTTGACTTGTCGACGATTACCCTTCTGCCTTTTCTTACCAATTGTGAAATTGTAGGCATAATACTTTAATTTTTAATTTTAATATATATTATTTTGTTTATATTCAGCTATTTACGCAATGCGCCCTCTACAGAAAACGCAATTCGGGCTGCAAAGGTACAACTATTTTCTGATTCTACCTAATTATATTTGGTTAAAAAACCTCGTTAGAACCAAAAATTAACATAAAATAAGTATTTTAACCTTCGTTTACGCCTCTCCTTTGTTAGGACCAAACGGTGCGATGGTGCGCGGTTCCTGGTTTGGAATCTTAATCTGGCCGTACTCACGCTCATAGCGCATGATGTTTTCTTGCAGGGCGGCGAGCAGACGTTTCGCATGTTCCGGAGCCAAGATTACGCGGCTCTTCACCTGTGCCTTTGGCACGCCTGGCAGTACTCTGGCAAAGTCCAGCACGAAGTCACTCGATGAGTGTGTGATAATGGCGAAGTTAGCATACTCTCCCTGAGCCACGTCAGGCGTTAGTTCTATCTGCAGTCCCTGCTGCTTATTCTCATTTTCGTTCATAACAATATTCTGATATTACAATTTAAAATCCGATTTCGGAGCTGGCTTCGGCGCTGGTTTTCTTGTCCTCAGACGAGCCTTGGCTACCGGTTTGGTCACTGTTGCAGACTCAGTCTTCTGCTTACCTGTCTGGCTATCCTTTACTTCAAGGCTGAAGGGGTAAGATATGGTCGGGCAACCGTCTTCTGACACATCGACGCTAAACTCCACCTTTTCATTCTTCCAGTTGTAGAACTGTGCTTTGTACAGTTCTTCCGTCACCTTGGTGATTGTGCTAAGGACCGAGTCCTCCGCTTCTACAGACACATCCTTGAAATAGGCATAGCCGCTTTCACCGGTATACTTCACCACTATCTCCACCTCAAGCTTTCCGCCAGAAATCTGGTGCTTTGGCAACTCAACATTGTAATTATTGACATACCATGTGTTAAAGGGTATTTCCTGGGGCATGAATTTCAGTCCATCATAATTCAGGGCAACTCTCGTTGTGGAGCGAGACCGTTCCAGATTAATGATATCGGGGATGGACATCGTACATTCATAGCTCAGCACAGCCGACTCAACATTTGCGGTTTCACGTCGTGTATCAGTACTGATATGCAACTTCTCATCACAACTCGTCAACGACATTAAGGACAGTTTCATACTTGGAGGACAGACAACCTTGACGTTTGTCTTCACCGACTTATGCTCGAAACCGATGTCCATATTATCATTAAACATATAACGGCACGAACGCTTGGTATTGATAGTCAAGACACCATACTTGCCATTGACAAGCACCAATGCCTCGTCGCCCGAGAGTTTTGAGATACGTTCGAACTGGGCGGGCATTATCACATCACCATTATATGACAAACCCAACAAATCAGTGTCGTCAAAAGTGACACCGCGCAAAGAACTCTCCGGCTCAGGCTCATAGTCTTCAGGCACCTCAAAGGTGAGTGGATCCTGACCGGGGTAATGGATAGCCGTCAGACGCATCTTGCCATCGAACACCATAGATCCCTGTTTGAGCGCCACAACATATCCGCTGCCCTGCTGAACAGGAGCGACAAGCCGTTCCGGCGTATAGACGCGGGCTTTCTTGTTATCAGTGCCATCCATCGACAAAGGCGTCAGGACACCTTCGTTGAAATCATACTCATAGACACGCTTCTTCGCAACAACGATCGACTTGCCATTGCTGACCGACGAGAGGAAGTCAACATCTTCGGCATCGATGTCTGATGACGAGATGCTTACCGGCTTCCCGGTTGCCGAGGAGATATACTGCAAAACGGAAGCGCCATCAAAGACATGTTTCTGCGACTTAGGCACCTTCACTGCAGCATAACCTTCACAGAAGGGCATACCGTCGGAGAACGGTCCTATCGTACCGCCCCCCTTAGAATGAATAAAGTAGTAACCGGTCCTGTTAGTGACAAGAAGGTAATTGTCGGAAAAAGCAAACGATGCGACAGGCCCGTATTGATGAGATGCGACATCTGTCAGCTGCCCCCTGTCGTTCACATAGGCCACAAACTTTCCGTTCTGATAAAGCAGAGCCATACCTTCCTTGAATTGTGACATATTATCGTACTCCAATGGGACGACGACTTCTTCCCTGTCATTGAGCATGCCGTACTTACCATCCTGAGACACTACATAATAGCCATTACCCAACAGTTTTATGCTGGAATAGTCAGGATGGATCACCCATTGGGGTATCTGTGCCGACAGCCCGGATACCCACATCAACAATAGTGCTAAGAAAGTTTTTCTCATCATATCGCTTCCACGTACTTAAAAAGCACCTGTTCCCGACCTATGCAGAAACAGGTGCATTGACAGTGTTTTGTCTATTACTTCTCTTCAAGAATTGGTTCCTCGGCAAAATCAAGCACATTCTTGCGGTTGGCTTGCATACGCTCGTATTCCTCCTTGGAACCGACAATAATTTTCTCAAACTCACGCAGGCCTGTGCCGGCAGGAATCAGGTGACCGCAAATAACGTTCTCCTTCATACCTTCCAGATGATCGACCTTGCCACGGATGGCAGCCTCGTTGAGGACCTTGGTGGTCTCCTGGAACGATGCAGCCGACATAAACGACTTGGTCTGCAGGGCAGCACGGGTGATACCCTGAAGAATCTGGGTAGAGGTAGCAGGAACGGCATCACGCACCTGTACCAGTTTCATGTCACGGCGCTTCAACATCGAGTTCTCGTCGCGCAGACGGCGGGCCGTTACAATCTGACCAGCCTTCATGTTCTCAGAATCGCCGGCGTCGGTGACGACTTTCTTACCCCAGATGCGGTCGTTCTCTTCAGCGAAGTCGAGCTTGTCGACAATCTCCTGCTCGAGGAACGAAGTGTCACCAGGGTCGTTAATCTGCACCTTGCGCATCATCTGGCGGACAATAATCTCGAAATGCTTGTCGTTGATCTTAATACCCTGCAGACGATAGACGTCCTGCACCTCATTGACGATATACTCCTGGACAGCCGTGGGGCCCTTGATGGCGAGGATGTCGCCAGGGGTGATAGCGCCGTCGGAGAGCGGTGTGCCGGCGCGTACAGCATCGTGCTCCTGCACCAGGATCTGCTTCGACAGCGAGACAAGGTATTTACGCTGCTCGCCCGTCTTGGAGGTGACAACAATTTCACGGTTACCACGCTTCACCTTACCCATAGTGACCTCACCGTCAATCTCACTGACGACAGCGGGGTTCGACGGGTTACGAGCTTCAAAGAGCTCGGTGACACGAGGCAGACCGGCAGTGATGTCACCGCCTTTAGCGGCAGCACGCGGGATCTTCACAAGTGTCTCACCGGTCTTGACGGTCTGACCGTCCTCGACAACCACGTGACCACCCACCGGGAAGTTATAGGTACCGATCTTCTCACCGTCGGCACCGATGACATCACAGGTAGGCACCTTGGTCTTGTCCTTCGACTCTGTGACAATCTTCTCGGTCAGACCGGTGGTCTCGTCAGTCTCAGCACGGAAGGTGACACCCTCGATGACGTCGTTGAACTTCAGCGTACCGGCATACTCAGTGACGATAACGGCATTGAACGGATCCCACTGTGCAATCTTGTCACCCTTCTTCACCACGTCACCGTTCCTGAAATAGAGTGACGAACCGTAAGGCACGTTCACTGACGACAACACAATCTTAGTGTTGGGGTCGACGAAGCGCATCTCGCCAAGACGGCTTACTACCATCTCGCAGTCGCGGCCATCTTCATCGTATGGTACGGTACGCACCTCTTCCATTTCAATCTTAGCCGTCTCATACTTACAGACGATGCTGGCGTTGGCAGCAGCATTGGCAGCCACACCACCAGCGTGGAAGGTACGGAGCGTCAGCTGTGTACCCGGCTCACCGATAGCCTGTGCGGCGATGACACCGACAGCCTCACCCTTCTGCACCATCCGGCGCGTTGCAAGGTTGCGGCCATAGCACTTCATACAGACACCCTTCTTCGACTCACAAGTGAGCACCGAACGGATCTCCACACTCTCAATCTCGGCTTTCTCTATGGCATCTGCCAGCGGTTCTGTAATCTCCTCACCGGCAGGGACAATCACCTCACCTGTCTTCGGGTTGACGACATCATGGACGCTGACACGACCGAGGATGCGCTCAGCCAGACTGCTGATGACCTCGTCACCATTCTTCAGGGCGGTGCAGACCAGTCCACGCAGCGTACCGCAGTCCTCTTCGTTGATGATGACGTCATGCGACACGTCAACGAGTCGGCGGGTCAGATAACCGGCGTCGGCAGTTTTCATAGCGGTATCGGCCAGACCCTTACGGGCACCGTGGGTAGAGATGAAGTACTCCAGCACGGACATACCCTCCTTGAAGTTCGACAGAATCGGGTTCTCAATAATCTGGTGACCCTCGGCACCTGCCTTCTGAGGCTTGGCCATCAGACCACGGATACCTGAGAGCTGCTTAATCTGATCCTTAGAGCCACGGGCACCGGAATCGAGCATCATAAACACAGCATTGAAGCCTTGGTCAGCCTCGGTCATCTGCTTCAGCAGGATGTTACCGATATCATTGTTGACGTGCGTCCAGGTATCGATGACCTGGTTGTAACGCTCGTTGTCAGTGATGAAGCCCATGTTATAGTTGTCGGTAATCTGACGGACCTCCTCGTTACCCTTGGCAATCAGCTCTGCCTTCTCCTTCGGGATGATAATGTCATCGAGGTTGAACGACAGACCTGCCTCGTAGGCCATCCGATAGCCAAGGTTCTTGATACCGTCGAGGAACTCACAAGCCTCTGCAAAGCCTACGTTCTTGATAACATCGGCAATGATGTCGCGCAGTGACTTCTTCGAGATAACCTTATTGACATAGCCCACCTGCTCGGGGATGATGCCGTTCACGATGACACGGCCCACAGAGGTCTCGACGGTGTGCTTGTAGGGGTTGCCGTTCTCGTCGCGGTCGTCGACCACCACCTTCACCTGGGCGTGCAGGTCGCACTTACCCTCGTTGTGGGCGATGATGGCCTCTTCGGGACCGTAGAACGACAGACCCTCGCCCTTGGCGCCCGGGCGAATCTTTGAAATATAGTACAGGCCAAGCACCATATCCTGCGAAGGCACGGTGATAGGTGCGCCGTTGGCAGGGTTCAGGATATTGTGGCTCTGGAGCATCAGCAACTGAGCCTCGAGGATGGCCTCGTTAGACAGCGGGAGGTGGACAGCCATCTGGTCGCCGTCGAAGTCGGCGTTGAAGGCGGTACATGCCAGCGGGTGAAGCTGGATGGCCTTACCCTCAATGAGCTTCGGCTGGAAGGCCTGGATGCCGAGACGGTGCAGCGTCGGCGCACGGTTCAGCAGCACGGGGTGACCCTTCATGACGTTTTCAAGGATGTCGTAGATGACCGGCTCGCGGCGGTCGACAATCTTCTTGGCCGACTTCACGGTCTTGACGATGCCGCGCTCGATGAGCTTGCGGATGATGAACGGCTTGTAGAGCTCGGCGGCCATCAGCTTCGGCAGACCACACTCGCCCATCTTCAGCTCGGGACCGACGACAATCACCGAACGGGCAGAGTAGTCGACACGCTTACCGAGGAGGTTCTGACGGAAGCGGCCCTGCTTACCTTTCAGTGAGTCAGAGAGTGACTTCAACGGACGGTTCGAGTCGCTCTTCACGGCACTGGACTTACGACTGTTGTCGAACAGCGAGTCGACAGCCTCCTGGAGCATACGCTTCTCGTTACGCAGGATAACCTCAGGAGCATGAATCTCCATCAGGCGCTTTAGACGGTTGTTACGGATAATGACGCGACGGTACAGGTCGTTCAGGTCGGACGTAGCGAAACGGCCACCGTCCAGAGGAACCAGCGGGCGTAACTCAGGAGGTGTGACAGGAATGATCTTCATAATCATCCACTCGGGACGGTTGACACCCTTCTCCACACTCTGGCGGAAGGACTCTACCACCTGAAGGCGCTTCAAAGCCTCGTTCTTGCGCTGCACCGAGGAGTCGGTATTGGCACGGTCACGCAACTCATAGCTGAGCGAATCCAGGTCGAGCTGCGTCAGCAGGTCGTAGATGGCCTCTGCGCCCATCTTGGCAATGAACTTGTTAGGATCGCTGTCGTCCAAGTAGTCGTTGTTCTCGCTCACATGGTTGTCGATAATATCATTATATTCCTCCTCAGAGAGCAGGTCAAACTTATTGGCACCCAGAGCATCGTTACCTTCAGCGTCTTTCTTTCCTGCCATAACACCAGGCTGGATGACGATATAGCGCTCGTAGTAGATGACCGCATCAAGTTTCTTCGTAGGCAGTCCGAGCAGATAGCCAATCTTATTGGGTAACGAGCGGAAATACCAGATATGGGCAACAGGCACCACAAGTTCAATATGGCCGGCACGCTCACGACGCACCTTCTTCTCTGTCACCTCCACACCACAGCGGTCGCAGACGATACCCTTATAGCGGATCCTCTTGTATTTTCCGCAGGCACACTCGTAGTCCTTCGTCGGACCGAAGATGCGCTCACAGAACAGACCGTCGCGCTCAGGCTTATAGGTACGGTAGTTGATGGTCTCAGGCTTGGTTACCTCGCCAAAACTGCTGTCGAGGATATCTTCGGGGGAAGCAAGTCCGATAGTAATCTTTGTAAAATTACTCTTTGTCTTTGTATCTTTTTTGAAAGCCATAACTTCTTTCTTAACTCTTAATTCGTAACTCTTAACTCTTAACTCGATTAGTCCATCGTGATACTCAGACCGAGACCACGGAGCTCGTGCAGCAGCACGTTGAGCGATTCAGGAATACCCGGCGTGGGCATGGGGTCACCCTTGACGATGGCCTCGTATGCCTTGGCACGGCCCACGGTATCATCAGACTTGATAGTAAGAATCTCCTGAAGCACATGGCTGGCGCCGAAGGCCTCCAGTGCCCAGACCTCCATCTCACCGAAACGCTGGCCACCGAACTGTGCCTTACCGCCGAGCGGCTGCTGAGTGATGAGGCTGTACGGGCCAATGGAACGGGCATGCATCTTATCCTCAACCATGTGTCCGAGTTTAAGGAAGTAGGTGATACCCACCGTTGCCGGCTGGTCGAAGCGTTCACCGGTCTCACCGTCGTAAAGGTGTGTAGAGCAAAGGCGCGGCAGACCGGCCTTGTCGGTCCATTCAGCGAGGTCTTCCAGCTTGGCGCCGTCGAAGATTGGCGTAGCAAACTTCACGCCGAGTTTCTTTCCGGCAGCACCGAGGATAGCCTCGAAGATCTGTCCGAGGTTCATTCGCGAAGGCACACCCAGCGGGTTCAGCACCAGGTCGACGGGACGTCCGTCCTCAAGGAACGGCATATCCTCCTGGCGCACGACCTTCGAGACGATACCCTTGTTACCGTGGCGGCCTGCCAGCTTGTCGCCGACGCCGATCTTACGTTTCTTGGCCACATAGACTTTCGCCATCTGGAGGATACCCGAAGGCAGTTCGTCACCAATGGTGATGGCAAACTTCTTACGCTTCATCTCGGCATCGAGCAGTTTGTACTTCTTCATGAAGTTAATGATGAGCTGGGCAATAAGCTGGTTCTTATGCTCGTCGGCTGTCCAGTTGCTGATCTGGATGTCGCCATACTCCAAGTTGCGCAGGGCAGTGACAGTGAACTTTGCACCCTTGGTGATAATCTCTGCACCGGTATAGTCCTTCACACCCATAGAGGTCTTGCCCTTGGTGAGCGTGACGAGCTTGTCGATGAGGATATCCTTCAGGTCATCCACCTTTGCTTCATACTCCTCGTCAATCTTCTCCAGCAGTTTCTTATCCTGCATCTTGGTCTGACGGGTCTTGATAGCACGGGCAAACAGTTTCTTGTCGATAATAACGCCACTGAGCGACGGGTTGGCCTTGAGCGAAGAGTCCTTCACATCACCGGCCTTGTCACCGAAGATAGCGCGAAGCAGCTTCTCCTCTGGCGAGGGGTCGCTCTCGCCCTTCGGCGAGATCTTGCCGATCAGGATATCACCGGGCTCCACACGTGCACCGACACGGATGACACCGTTCTCATCGAGGTCCTTAGTAGCTTCCTCACTGACGTTGGGGATGTCGGCAGTGAACTCCTCAACACCTCGCTTCGTCTCGCGGACGTCGAGAGAATACTCATCGACATGGACCGAAGTAAGGATATCTTCACGGACGATACGCTCATTGAGCACGATAGCATCCTCATAGTTGTAACCCTTCCACGGCATGTAAGCCACAAGGAGGTTACGGCCAAGAGCCAGCTCACCGTTCTCAGTAGCATAGCCCTCTGTCAGTATATCACCGGCCTTCACACGCTGTCCCTTGACACAGATAGGACGCAGGTCGATGGTCATATTCTGGTTTGTACGGCGGAACTTTGCAATGCGGTATTCCTTCAAGGCGGGCTCGAACGATACGAAATCCTCGTCCTCGGTACGGTCATAAAGGATACGGATAGTCGTTGCGTCGACATACTCTACGACGCCGTCACCTTCGGCGGTGACCATCGTACGGGAATCCTCACACACCTGCTTCTCGATACCGGTACCCACGATAGGAGCCTCGTTATGAAGCAGGGGCACAGCCTGGCGCATCATGTTCGATCCCATCAGTGCACGGTGAGCATCGTCATGCTCCAGGAAGGGGATGAGCGAAGCAGCGATAGAGGCTATCTGCTGTGGCGACACGTCCATCAGGTCGACATCCGTCGGCGGGACGACGGGGAAGTCGGCATCCTGGCGGCACTTCACCACCTCACGGATGAAGGTGCCGTCATCGTTCAGCGGCGCATTACCCTGACCGATGATGTGCTCCGACTCCTCTTCGGCTGTCAGGTAGACAATCTCGTCGTTGTTGAGGTTGGCAATACCACCCTCCACCTTACGATACGGCGTCTGGATAAAGCCGAGCTCATTGATCTTGGCATAGACGCAGAGCGACGAGATAAGACCGATGTTCGGTCCTTCAGGACTCTCATTCGGGCAGAGACGTCCGTAGTGTGTATAGTGCACATCGCGCACCTCGAAACCGGCACGCTCACGTGACAGACCGCCAGGACCAAGTGCCGAGAGACGACGCTTGTGGGTCACCTCTGCCAGCGGGTTCGTCTGGTCCATGAACTGCGACAGCGGGTTAGTACCGAAGAACGAGTTGATGACGCTCGAAATAGTCTTCGCATTGATCAGGTCTGTAGGAGTAAACACCTCGTTGTCGCGGACGTTCATGCGCTCGCGGATAGTACGGCTCATACGTGCCAGACCGATGCTGAACTGGTTCGACAACTGCTCACCGACAGTACGCACACGGCGGTTCGACAGGTGGTCGATATCATCAACGGTGGCTTTCGAGTTGATAAGCTGAATGAGATACTTGATAATCTCTATGATGTCTTCCTTGGTCAGCACACGGACATCCATCTCAGTGTCAAGACCAAGTTTCTTGTTGATACGGTAGCGGCCCACGTCACCCAGGTCGTAGCGTTTGTCAGAGAAGAACAGGTTCTGGATGACCTCACGTGCCGAGGCATCATCGGCAGGGTCGGCGTTACGCAGCTGACGATAGATATACAGGACGGCTTCCTTCTCCGAGTTCGACGGGTCCTTGGCCAGCGTATTGAAGATGATGCTGTAGTCCTGGGCAGCCTGCTCGTCCTTATGCACAAGGATGGTCTGGGCACCACTCTCAAGGATGTCCATCATATTGTCGTCAGTAATCTCGGTCTCACGCTCCATGATGACCTCGTTACGCTCGATAGAGACAACCTCGCCGGTATCCTCGTCGACAAAGTCCTCGTTCCAGCTCTTCAGCACACGGGCAGCAAGCTTCGAACCGACGACAGCCTTCAGGGCCTTCTTGTTGACCTTCACCTCCTCTGCGAGGTTGAAGATCTCAAGGATATCTTTATCGGCCTCGAAACCGATGGCACGCAAAAGTGTGGTGACAGGCAACTTCTTCTTACGGTCGATATAGGCATACATCACGTTGTTGATGTCCGTTGCAAACTCAATCCAGGAACCCTTGAAGGGGATGATACGGGCTGAGTAGAGCAACGTGCCGTTGGCATGGACGTTCTGTCCGAAGAACACGCCGGGAGAACGGTGCAGCTGAGACACGACGACGCGCTCAGCACCGTTGATGACGAACGTACCGTTGGCCGTCATATAGGGGATAGGGCCAAGGAACACGTCCTGAATCACCGTACCGAAGTCCTCATGGTCGGGATCCGTGCAATACAGCTTCAGCTTAGCCTTCAGGGGTACGCTATAGGTAAGACCGCGCTCCAGACACTCCTCGATGGTGTAGCGGGGCGGGTCGATATAGTAATCCAGGAACTCAAGGACGAAGTTATTACGTGTGTCGGTGATAGGGAAGTTCTCGGCGAACACCTTATACAGACCGTCATTCTTGCGTTCCTCAGGCGGAGTGTCCAACTGTAGGAAGTCCTTGAAGGACTTTAATTGCACGTCAAGGAAATCAGGGAATGGCAATGGATTCTTGACGCTACCAAAGTTTACTCTGTTGTCTATTACTTTTGATGCCATATTTTTACTATTAAGACAAGAAAAAGGTTAGGAGCCCTCGACTGGAGAGTTCCTAACCAAATGTTATTGATGTGTAACTGATTACTTCAGCTCAACCTCAGCACCTGCGGCCTCGATGGTCTTCTTCAGGTTCTCAGCCTCTTCCTTAGACAGGCCTTCCTTCACAGTAGCAGGAGCACCATCAACGAGGTCCTTAGCCTCCTTCAGGCCAAGACCGCAAGCCTCCTTCACAGCCTTCACAACCTGGAGCTTAGCAGCACCGGCTGACTTCAGGATAACGTCGAAAGAGGTCTTCTCCTCAGCAGCAGCAGCCTCACCGGCGGCTGCAGGACCAGCAGCAACAGCAACAGCTGCAGCGGCGGGCTCGATTCCATACTCGTCCTTCAGGACAGTTGCCAACTCATTAACTTCTTTTACAGTAAGGTTTACCAACTCTTCTGCAATAGCTTTAATATCTGCCATTTTATTTGAAATTTTAATTGTTTTTAATGTTAATATTGGTTTCGCTTATTTGTTACGCTCAGCGATAGCGTCAAGCAGCCCGTGAATCTTGCCGCCGGCGTTCAAGCCAGAGACAACATTCTTGATAGGAGACTGGAGCAAGGCAACAACCTCGGCAATGAGCTCGTTCTTGCTCTTGATAGCAACCAGTTCGTCCAGCTTGTCAGCACCAACGAAGAAGCTCTCCTCAGCGTATGCACCCTTCAGGGCGGGGATTCCTTCCTTCTTGTACTCCTTAATCAGCTTAGCGGGAACGTTAGCTGTCTGGGTGAACATAATAGCAGTGTTACCCTTCAGACAGTCATACAGCGGAGAGAAGTCGATGTCCGAAGCCTCGAACGCCTTGTGAAGAAGCGTGTTCTTCACCATCAGCAACTTAATCTCGCTCTTGAAGCACTTACGGCGCAGTTCCGAAGTCTTCTCAGCATTCAGTCCGGTCAGGTCGACCAGATAGAAATGAGGGAAACTCTTCAGCTGTTCACCAAGCTCTACGATAATAGTATCTTTTACTTCCTTTTTCATTTGTCTAATCTTTTAACGAGTTATTCAACTGATTTAGGATCGACCTTGATACCCTTACTCATAGTGCTTGATACAAAGATACTCTTGATATAAGTACCCTTGGCAGCAGCAGGCTTCAGCTTGATAATTGTTGCAATGAACTCCTTCGCATTCTCGAAGATCTGATCAGCGGTGAAAGTGACCTTGCCGATTGACGTGTGCACGATACCGGCCTTGTCAACCTTGAAGTCAATCTTACCCTGCTTCACTTCCTTCACTGCCTTAGCAACGTCCATAGTCACAGTACCGCTCTTCGGGTTCGGCATCAGGCCACGAGGACCGAGGATACGACCGAGAGGGCCCAGCTTACCCATGCAAGACGGCATAGTGATGATCACATCAACATCGGTCCAACCCTGCTTAATCTTGTCGATATATTCGTCAAGACCAACATAGTCGGCACCTGCCTCCTTGGCAGCAGCTTCCTGGTCGGGTGTACAGAGAGCGAGCACGCGTGTCACCTTACCAGTACCGTTCGGCAGCGAGACAACGCCTCGAACCATCTGGTTAGCCTTACGCGGGTCAACGCCCAAGCGTACATCGATATCAACTGAAGCCTCAAACTTGGTGGTGGTTATCTCCTTCACCAGCTCAGCGGCTTCTTTCAACGTGTAGGCTTTCCCTGCTTCAACCTTATCAGCTACCAACTTTTGATTTTTTGTCAGTTTACTCATTTTCTTAATTGAAGTTATTTGTTATTTACCAGGGAACTCCCCTTGTACAGTGATACCCATACTACGAGCCGTACCGGCAATCAGTTTCATAGCCGACTCCACAGTGAAGCAGTTCAGGTCAGCCATCTTGTCCTCGGCGATGGTGCGAACCTGATCCCAGGTTACACTGGCCACCTTCTTACGGTTAGGTTCAGAAGAACCGCCCTTGACCTTGGCTGCCTCCATCAGCTGTACAGCTGCGGGAGGAGTCTTGATAACAAAACTGAATGACTTGTCGGCATAGTAAGTGATAACGACAGGAAGAATCTTACCTGCCTTATCCTGGGTTCTGGCGTTGAACTCCTTGCAGAATCCCATAATATTGATACCCTTCGAACCAAGAGCAGGTCCTACGGGAGGCGAGGGATTCGCAGCGCCACCTTTAATCTGTAATTTGATTAATCCAGCAACTTCTTTAGCCATTTCTGTTTTTTTAATATTTAATTGTTATATAAGTCACGGGAGTGGAAGCCTCCCAGACCGTATATACGAAAGGGACGTACCGTAACAAATTACGTCCTATTCTTTTTCTACTTGATTAAACGAGAGTTCCAACGGCGTCTTGCGTCCGAAAATCTTGACATTCACCTTAAGCTTGTGCTTCTCGGCATTGACCTCCTCGATGACACCGCTGAATCCGCTGAACGGACCGTCGGTGACCTTCACAGACTCATCTACCGTGAACGGTACTGCTGCCTCCTCAGTACGGATGAACGTTTCTTCTGCCGTACCAAGGATACGGTTGATATCAGCCTGACGGACAGGCGAAGGATTGTCAAGACCGCCCAGGAAACCGAGGACATTAGGCGTAAAACGCAGCGTATGGGCAACCTCACCCTGAAGGTTTGCCTCTACGAGCACATAGCCGGGAAGAAAGAGCTTCTCCTTCACAACGCGCTTTCCGTTGCGGAGCTGTGCATACTTCTCGGTAGGAAGCAGAATCTGGCCAACATTAGCCTCAAGCACCTTGTCATGCTTCATCAAAGCCTCAAGATACTCTTTGACCTTAGCCTCTTTTCCGCTAACAGCACGGAGCACATACCACTTCATTCCTGCTTCTGCCATTTCTCTCAATCTTCAGTTATCGGATTACATTCCAAGTGAATAGATTCCTGTCATCACAAACTTGAACACACTGTCCATAGCCCAGACCACCAAGGCAATCACCAAAGAGGCCGACAACACAACAACGGCGCTGTGAGTAAGCTCAGAGCGCGTCGGCCATGTCGTCTTATGGGCAAGCTCGTCATAGCAAGCCTTGCAATAATTGATAAATTTCTTCAACATCTCTATAATCTTCGTTTAGCACGGGAAGGAGGACTCGAACCCACGACCCTCGGTTTTGGAGACCGATGCTCTACCAACTGAGCTATTCCCGTAAGTAAGCCCCCACCCGTAAGCGGGGGCTTTGTTTTATATTATCTAGGGTTTCTAGGCTATCTAGAGAATCTAGAGTATCTAGAATTACTAGAATAATCTACGATTAGTCCTCGAAGACCTCAGTGATCTGACCAGAACCGACGGTGCGGCCACCTTCACGGATAGCGAAGCGCAGACCCTGGTTCAGAGCGACAGCGTAAATCAGCTCAACAGTGATCTCAACGTTATCACCAGGCATCACCATCTCAACGCCGGCGGGCAGAGTGATCTCACCCGTGCAGTCCATGGTGCGGAGGTAGAACTGGGGACGATACTTGTTGCCGAACGGAGTGTGACGGCCACCCTCTTCCTTCTTCAGGACGTAGATAGAAGCCTTGAACTTCTTGAAGGGCTTGATCTGTCCGGGATGGCAGAGCACCATACCACGCTTGATTTCGTTCTTGTCGATACCGCGGAGCAGCAGACCTACGTTATCACCAGCCTGACCCTCGTCAAGAATCTTGCGGAACATCTCAACACCGGTAACAACAGACTTCTTGTCCTCACCAAGACCGAGCAGCTCAACCTCGTCACCGACGTGGATGACACCAGTCTCGATACGGCCGGTAGCAACAGTACCACGACCTGTGATAGAGAAGACGTCCTCAACAGGCATCAAGAAGGGCTTGTCGGTAGCACGAGGAGGCTCCTGAATCCAAGTGTCGCAGGTGTCCATCAGCTCCATCACCTTCTGCTCCCACTTCTCAACACCGTTCAGGGCGCCGAGGGCAGAACCACGAATGATAGGAGTATCCTCCTCGAACTCGTACTGAGCGAGAATCTCCTGAACCTCCATCTCAACGAGCTCCAGCATCTCCTCATCCTCAACCATATCGCACTTGTTCAGGAAGACAACCAGACGGGGAACGTTCACCTGACGAGCGAGCAGGACGTGCTCACGAGTCTGAGGCATAGGACCGTCAGTAGCAGCAACTACGAGGATAGCACCATCCATCTGAGCAGCACCAGTTACCATGTTCTTCACATAGTCGGCGTGTCCCGGGCAGTCAACGTGAGCGTAGTGACGGGTCTTCGTCTCGTACTCAACGTGAGCGGTGTTAATGGTGATACCGCGCTCCTTCTCCTCGGGGGCGTTATCAATCTGGTCGAAAGACTTCACCTCAGAAAGACCAGCCTTAGCCAGCACAGTGGTGATAGCAGCGGTCAGAGTTGTCTTACCGTGGTCAACGTGACCGATAGTACCAATGTTTACGTGCGGTTTGGTGCGCACAAAATTCTCTTTTGCCATTGTTTTGTTTGTTTATTAATTTATATGTTTGAATACTAATGTTTTTGCTCCTCCTTCATTCCAAGAGAGCTGTAACTGAGAGTTGAACTCAGGACCTCTTCCTTACCAAGGAAGTGCTCTACCACTGAGCTATTACAGCATTTGTTCATAGAGCGGAAAACGGGGCTCAAACCCGCGACCCCCAGCTTGGAAGGCTAGTGCTCTATCAACTGAGCTATTTCCGCAAAAACACCTCTTGAGAGTGGGTGGAGATGGATTCGAACCACCGAAGGTAAAAACCAGCAGATTTACAGTCTGCCCCATTTGGCCACTCTGGTATCCACCCAAATTGCGCTTGCTCTTTCGAGCCAGCGAGGATTGACCTACGCCCGTCCTCTTTTTCCGCCTTTCTTGAGAGCCTCTTGTCGGATTCGAACCAACGACCCCGAGATTACAAATCACGTGCTCTGGCCAACTGAGCTAAAGAGGCTTCTCAAAGCAGCCGTTCTCTGTTTCAGATTTACGACCTGTCGGAAAACGGCTGCAAAGTTACGACTTATTTTTGAATTACCAAAACTTTTCCCAAGTTTTTTTAGTAATTTCTTAATTTTTCCTTGAATTTCTGCAGTTGAGCCCGCATAGCATCGACACAGAGGTCGACACTTTCCTCGAAGGAGTCGGTCGTCTTCTCCACGAACAGCGCCGTCCCCGGCACGCCTACGGTCAGGCTGACTTCCTTATTCTGTGCGGTAGCAGGCTTTACAACTTTCAATTGCACCTCTACTTTCTGTATGTCTTCAAACGATTTCTCTAACTTGGCGACCTTCTTTTCGATGAACGCCTGTAACTTCTCGGTGGCGTCGAAGCGAATCGACTGAATCTTAATTTCCATAGTTACCTCCTATTTTTAAATAGTTATTAAATAAGGTTATGCCCTCGGATGGGCTTCGTTGTAAACTCGTTTCAACTGTTCGAACGTGGTGTGCGTGTAGATCTCTGTGGTCTCCAGACTCTCGTGTCCGAGCAGTTTCTGCACGCTCTCCAGACCAGCACCGTTGTTCAGCATGGCTGTGGCAAAGCTGTGTCTCAGCACGTGGGGCGACCGCTTCTTCAGCGTCGTGAACCCCGTCAGGTGTTTCTGCACCAGCCCTTGCACCTGCCGCGGGCCTATCCGTCTGCCACTCCTGCTCACGAAGAGCGCTGTCGACTGCGGCGTCACCTCCTTGTCACGGCAGGCGACATAATGTCGCAGGGCATCGGACAGTTCTTCGCCGAAAGGCACGATACGCTGCTTATTGCGCTTACCCGTCACCTTCAGTTGGCACGCTGTCATATCTACATCCACATCATCGAGTCCCACCAGCTCTGAAAGACGGATACCTGTTTCGTAGAATAGTAATAATATGGTACGCGCGCGAACGTCAACAAAGGTGTCCGTCCAGTGGTGCCCGTCCAGCAGTTCGTCCATCTCGGACTCCCGCACAAACTGCGGCAGCGGTTTCGCCTTCTTCAGACCTGTCACTAAATGTGCCGGATCCTTGTCGACGATGTGGTGGGCCAGCGCATAGCGGTAGAACGTTCTGACGGCACTCAGTGCCAAGTTCACCGTAGCGGGCTTCTTACCCTGGTCCATCAGGTGCTCCACCCAACTTCTGACCACGTCGGCATCGGCCGTTTGCAACGAAAGACAATCGTCCATCCCCCGAACATACGTTTCGAAATCGCGTAGACTCTCCTCGTACGACTGCACCGTCCGCGGACTTCTGTTCCGCTCGTAGCGCAGGTAATTCAGGAACTGGCCGATCATCATAAAACGTTGCCTTTCACTTTTCGGCAACGAATTTACGGAAATTTATTCAATCCACCAAATTTTCGAGGAACTTTTTTTATTCCTCGTTGGTACGGAGCTGCTGTACATAGATGGCGTGCTCCATCTTCAGGCGCTTCAGGACAGAGGGCTTGTCGAACTGCTGGCGGCGACGGAGTTCCTTCACCACGCCGGTCTTTTCAAACTTTCTCTTGAATTTCTTGAGAGCCTTCTCGATGTTCTCACCTTCTTTTACAGGTACGATAATCATTTTGTTTTGCTTTAAATTTTAATTGTTAAACTTATGCTTCTGGCCAAGGGCCACGAAAAGCGGGTGCAAAGTTACAACTTTTTCACAAAACAACCAAATCTTTTGGCAATTTTTATTAAAATCCGTCCGTTTAGGGCATCGTCAGCGGTGCTGTAGCTTGTTGCAGCCACGCCCGTTCGTCGTCGTCGAGATGTGGCGCAAGGGTGTCGAAGACCGTCTGGTGATAGCGGTCGAGCCATCCGGCCTCTTCTGCCGACAGCATTTCCGCAATGACGGGCCGCTTGTCGATAGGACAGAGGGTGAGCGACTCAAACTGCAGGAACCGTCCGAACTCCGTCTCCTTGTAGGGCACGATGAGCAGCGTGTTTTCCGTGCGCGCACCGCAACGTCCCGGCAGGTAGATGCCCGGTTCGTCGGTGATGGTCATGCCGGCGACCAAGGGTGCTGGTTTCCACTCCATACGGAACTGGTGGGGCCCTTCGTGGACGCAGAGATAGGTACCCACGCCGTGACCCGTCCCGTGGAGGTAGTTCAGCCCTTCGCGCCACATATCCCTACGGGCCAGGATGTCGATCTGCGTACCGCTGGCGCCGCTGGGAAACTTACAGAGTTCTATCTGGATATGGCCTTTCAGCACGAGGGTATAGATTTTCCGCTCCTCCTCCGTCAGCGGTCCGAGGGCAACCGTCCTCGTGATGTCCGTCGTGCCGTCCAGGTACTGCGCGCCGCTGTCGAGCAGCAGCAGGCCGTGAGGCTCCAACGGGATGTCGGTCTCCGGCGTCGCCTCGTAGTGGACGATGGCGGCGTGTGTGCCATAGCCGGCAATGGTGTCGAACGAGATGTCGCGAAACAGCGGCTGCTCGGCGCGCAGGGCCGTGAGCTTACGGCCGACCGACAGTTCCGTCTCCCGTGTCACGTCGGTCTCGTCGAGCCATTTCAGAAACTTCACCATCGCGATGCCGTCGCGCAGCATCGCCCGTCTGAAGCCGGCAATCTCCGTAGCGTTCTTCACGGTCTTCATCCGCTTCACCGGCGACTCCCCTTCCACTATCTCGCGCGTGACGGTCTTGTAGAGTGCCCAGTTCACCTCGTCGGGGTCCATCAGGATGTTATACTCAAAATAGTCCTTCAGCCCTTTCGTCACCTCCTCGTAGGGCGCCACCCCTACTCCCTCGCCATGCAGGTAAGCCTCTACCGCCGGCGTCAGCTTTACCTTATTAATATATAAGGTGGCATCCTTCGACGACACCAGCAGATAACCGACGAAGACGGGGGTGCAGTGAACGTCGGTGCCACGCAGGTTCAGCGTCCAGGCAATGTCGTCGAGGGACGCCATCAGCATACCGTCGGCATGTCGCTCACGCAGGGCCTGACGGACGCGGCGCAGCTTGTCGTGGGCCGCTTCACCGGCATATTCCAACGGAAAGACCTCCACCTTCTCCTGCGGTATCGCCGGACGGTCGCTCCATATCCGCGCCATCGGGTCGAGGTTCGTGCGCAGCGTCAGTCCGCCCTGTCGCCGCAGGTCGGCCGTCAGCTGCCTCACCTCGGCGGCCGACGAGCACCACCCGTCGATGCCCACCTCGGTGCCTGCCCCACACGCGCGTCCTATCCACTCGGCCACGGTAGGCGTCCCTTCTATCTTCAGGCGCATCAGCTGGAACTCCGTGCCGTGCAGCTGGCGCTCGGCCCCCAGGAAGTAGCGGGAGTCGGTCCACAGTGCGGCACTGTCGAGCGTCACCACCGCCGTGCCTGCCGACCCGTCGAAGCCGCTAATCCACTCGCGGCTCTTCCAGTGGTCGGCCACATATTCACTCTGGTGAGGGTCGGTACTGGGGATGACAAATGCCCCAAGGTGCTCGCGGCGCATCACGTCGCGCAGCCGTTCTATGCGTTGCTGTATGTCGTTCATGCAGCAAAAATACGAAAAAAAATCGAAAACAGCGAATTCCTGCTGAAAAAAATGCAACAACGCTTACCAAATTTTTTTTGCGCGACTTATTACCACTACTACCACTATTTGGCCTATCTCGCTGAAAAAGAGCGCGTTAGACGGTGGTAGATATGGTGGTGGCAGTGGTAGATATCTACCACTGCCAC
>JAFUTI010000006.1 GCA_017471465.1 Prevotella sp.
GAATCACTCAACTCAAAGATCAAAGGATTCAGGGCACAACTCAGAGGAATACAGGATCTGCCATTCTTTATGTATCGTTTACGGGTATTATTTGGGTAGGCGGTGAGTCAGTTCATCCACGGACTATTGCAACTGAGCCGAAAAAATCGTAACTTTGCAGTCACAATTCATATTAAAATACAAATTTTAAGAAGAACAAATTATGAACATTTCAAAGAAAATGCAAGATGCGTTTAACGCACAGATTACAGCTGAACTGTATTCATCAAACCTGTATCTGCAGATGGCTTTCTGGTTCCGCAAGGAGGGTTGGAAGGGCTTTGCTGCCTGGATGTTCGACCACTCGAACGAAGAGAAGGAGCACGCCCTGAAGATGGCCGACTTCGTGCTGAACCGCGGTGGTGAAGCTCTGGTAACTGCCATTGATGCCCCAGGCAAGGACTTCAATGACCCCAAGGAGATCTTCGAGCAGACGCTGAAACATGAGGAGTGGGTAACAGAGAAAATCAACGAGTTGGCTGATGTAGCCGACGCAGAGCACGACCGCGCCAGCATCAACTTCGTCGACCAGTTCATTGACGAGCAGGTAGAGGAGGAAAAGACCGTTCGCGACATTCTGAACCTCTTCCGCCACCGCGACGGCCACACCGTAGCCACCATCGACGACATCGTGGGGCAGGTGAAAGAGTAAACTGATCAACGCCTGTCGCTCAAATACATTCCCACGAGGATCAGCAGGGTGCCCAGGAGGAAGTAGACGGTGATGGATTCTGAAAGCAGGAGCCAGGCAAAGAGGATGGTGACTACGGGATTGAAGTAGACATAATTAGTGACTACGACGGCCCCGAGTTTTTTCATCGCCCAGTTCCAGGCGAGGAAGCACAGCGTGGAGGCCACACAGCCCAGGAACAGCAGGGTCCAGAGGAGGGCGGGCTGTCCCAAGAGCAGATGCGTGTTGAGGCCAGGACGAAGAATGAAATAGGGTATCATGGAGAGTAGTCCGTAGAAGAACACCTTGCGCGTGATGAAGACCGTGTCGTAGCGGGCATTGGCAGGAATCATGAGCAGACTGTATACGGCCCAGCAGAGACAGGCCACAAAGGCCAGCGCGTCGCCCTTGGGCGAGAGATGGAGCACGAAGTGGCCATTCATCACCACCACAACGACACCAGCAGCAGCCATCAGCGTGCCAAAGGTCTGCGTACGATTGAGGCGCTGCGACTTATAAAACAAAGAAATGAGGGCCGAGGCGAACAATGGACAGAGACAGACAATGAGCGAGGTATTGGTAGTGGTGGTATAGTTCATAGCTCCATTCTCTGCCAGGAAGTAGAGCGAGCCGCCAGAGATGCCCAACCCCGCCATCAGCAGTTCGTCCTTCCAACTGTCGGCCATCCAGCGGATGCCTCGCCACAGGCAGAACACCAGCAGCATCAGGTAGGCAATGATGAAGCGCAGCGCAAAAATCTGCGCAGGTGTCAACCCTGCCAGCAACAACAGCTTAGTGAATACAAAGGTAGAGCCCCAGATGGAGACCACCAAAAAGGCCGTGGCATGATATAGATAGCGAGAATTCATCTGTTATTTTAAACAAGAGAGCAGCGCAGATGATGCTGCACTGCTCTCTATAATTGAATAATGTACGTGCGACTTAGTCGGCTGGAAGCCTTGACTAAAATCATCCATTTTAGTCAGCCATCTTTGCCTTGATCATTTCGCGGTTCAGGCGGGCGATGTTGGCAATGGTCTCGTTCTTCGGGCAGACGGCTTCGCAGGCACGGGTGTTGGTGCAGTTGCCGAAGCCCAGCTCGTCCATCTTGGCAATCATGTTCTTCACACGGCGGGCAGCCTCGACGCGGCCCTGGGGGAGCAGGGCGAGCTGGCTGACCTTAGACGATACGAAGAGCATGGCAGAGCCGTTCTTACAAGCAGCTACGCAGGCGCCGCAGCCGATGCAAGATGCGCAGTCCATAGCCTCGTCGGCATCCTCCTTAGGAATGAGGATAGCATTGGCATCCTGAGCCTGACCAGTGCGGATGGTGGTATAGCCGCCGGCCTGGATGATCTTATCGAAGGCGTTGCGGTCTACCATACAGTCCTTGATCACGGGGAAGGCTGCTGAGCGCCATGGCTCGACGGTGATGACGTCGCCATCGTTGAAGCGGCGCATGTAGAGCTGACAGGTGGTGGCACCGCGCTCTGTCTTGCCGTGAGGCGTACCGTTGATGTAGAGTGAGCACATACCGCAGATACCCTCGCGGCAGTCGTGGTCGAACACGAAGGGCTCCTTGCCCTCGTTGATGAGTTCCTCGTTCAGGATGTCAAGCATCTCCAGGAATGAGGTATCATCGGGGATGTCGTGCATTTCGTGGGTATCGAAATGACCTTGGTCCTTGGGGCCATTCTGGCGCCAGAACTTTATTGTAAATGAAATATTCTTTGCCATAATTCCTTAGTTCTTATAGTTACGTGTCTGTACCTTAATAGCCTCGTACTCCAGCGGCTCCTTGATGAGCTCAGGCTCGTTGCCCTTGCCTTTGTACTCCCAGCAACCTACGTAGAAGTAGTTCTCGTCGTCGCGCTTGGCCTCGCCTTCCTCGGTCTGATACTCCTCGCGGAAGTGGCCGCCGCAGCTCTCGTTACGAGAGAGTGCGTCGAAGGCCACGAGCTGACCCATGGTGAAGAAGTCGCGCAGATGGATAGCCTTGTCGAGCTCTACGTTCAGACCCTCCTTCGTTCCAGGAACGAAGAGGTTGGTATCGAACTCCTTCTCCAGTTCGTGCATCTTCTTCAGACCCGTCTTCAGGCCCTCAGCGGTGCGGCCCATACCGACATACTCCCACATGATATGACCCAGCTCCTTGTGGATGGAGTCAACAGAGCGCTTACCCTTGATGTTGAGCAGACGATCGAGTTCAGCGTTGACAGCCTTCTCGGCAGCATCAAACTCAGGACGGTCTGTGGGAACCTTCGGCCAAACAGCCTGATCGGCAAGGTAGTTCTGGATGGTGTAAGGCAGCACGAAGTAACCGTCGGCCAGACCCTGCATCAGAGCAGAAGCACCCAGACGGTTAGCACCGTGGTCGGAGAAGTTACACTCGCCGATAGCGAACAGGCCAGGAATAGTGGTCTGCAGCTCGTAGTCTACCCAGATACCACCCATCGTGTAGTGGATAGCAGGATAGATCATCATCGGCTTGTAGTACTTCACGCCGTTGATCTCGTTGGCCACGTCGCCAGGGAACACGTCGGTAATCTCCTCGTACATCTCGAAGAGGTTGCCATAACGCTGCATGATGACATCAAGACCCAGGCGGTTGATAGACTCCGAGAAATCGAGGAACACAGCCAGACCCGTATTGTTCACGCCGAAGCCCTTGTCGCAGCGCTCCTTAGCGGCGCGGCTGGCAACGTCACGAGGAACGAGGTTGCCGAAGGCGGGATAGCGGCGCTCCAGATAGTAGTCGCGGTCCTCCTCAGGAATCTCCCAGCCCTGCTTGGTACCAGCCTGCAGAGCCTTGGCGTCCTCGAGCTTCTTGGGCACCCAGATACGGCCGTCGTTACGCAGCGACTCAGACATCAGCGTCAGCTTCGACTGCTTGTCGCCATGAACGGGGATACAGGTGGGGTGAATCTGAACATAGCTTGGGTTGGCGAACATAGCGCCCTTGCGATAGCACTGAACGGCAGCCGAGCAGTTGCAACCCATAGCGTTGGTGGAGAGGAAGTAGGTGTTGCCGTAACCGCCAGTAGCGATGACAACGGCATTTGCCGAGAAACGCTCCAGCTTACCTGTTGTCAGGTTCTTGGCAATGATACCACGAGCGCGACCGTCGATGATGACGACATCCTCCATCTCGTAGCGGGTGTAGAGCTTCACCTTGCCAGCCTTCACCTGGCAGCTCAGAGAAGAGTAAGCACCGAGCAGCAGCTGCTGGCCCGTCTGACCCTTCGCATAGAACGTACGACTCACCTGGGCACCGCCGAACGAGCGGTTGGCCAGCATGCCGCCATATTCACGGGCAAAGGGAACACCCTGAGCCACGCACTGGTCGATGATATTGTTCGAGACCTCGGCCAGACGATAGACGTTAGCCTCGCGGGCACGATAGTCACCACCCTTCACGGTGTCGTAGAACAGACGATAGACCGAGTCACCATCGTTCTGATAGCATTTGGCGGCGTTGATACCACCCTGAGCGGCGATAGAGTGTGCACGACGGGGAGAGTCCTGTATGCAGAAATTATACACGTTGAAGCCCATCTCGGCGAGCGAGGCTGCTGCAGAGGCACCTGCCAGACCGGTACCGACGACGATGACGTCGAGCTTCAGCTTGTTCTTCGGGTTGACAAGACGCTGATGAGCCTTATATTCCTTCCATTTCTCAGGTACGGGACCTGCGGGAATCTTTGAATCTAATACTTTAGCCATAATTCTTGATTTACGATTTACAGATTTTCGATTTTCAATTTAAGCACAGCAGCTGCCAGTGCAGAGGCTGGGAGCGCAACCAAACCAGAAGGCGAGCACCACGACGGCAAATCCAAGCATGAGCAGGGTGACGTAGATGAGACCGATGCACTGCATGCGCTTCTGCCAAATCTTACCGCTGGCACCCAGGGTGTGCATGGCGCTCCAGAAACCGTGGGCGATGTGGAACCAGATGGCGCAGAACCATACCAGATAGAGTATGGAAATGACGGGGTTCGAGAACGTGTCGACGATGTAGGCAAAGCCGTCGGCAGGGTGATGAGCGCCTACGATACCAAAGATCTCGGCAAACATCATGTTGTACCAGAAGTCCTTCAGGTGCATCAGCAAGCCCAGCAGGATGATGAGTCCGAGCACGAGCATGTTGCTCGAAGCCCAGCGCTCGGCGGTGTCGAGGATGCCGCCGCCGTTGACGGTCGTTGCCACCTCGTAGCGGTTTTCGCCGCGCGCTCTACGATTCTGCGCCGTCAGGATGAAAGCGAAGACGATGTGAATCACAGCCAGGGCAGCCAAACCAAGTGTTGCCACAACAGCATACCAGTTGGCACCCAGGAATTCGCAAATCATGTTGTAACCCTCCTCGGAGAAGAGCGCGACCAGGTTCATGCAGCAGTGGAACGTCAGGAACAAGATCAGCGCAATGCCCGTCACAGACATTACAACTTTTCTACCAATTGATGAATTGATTAACCACATAAGTTGTTGAAATTAAATTATTTAAATAATTGGAAATACTTAATACTAGGTATGCGCGCATACGTTGAGGGGACAAAATTAATAAAAAGAAATGATATTCGCAAACGTTTGCGAAGAAAAATTCACTATTTATACGGAAAAAAGGAGTTTAGGAGTTTAGAGATTACTGACGCTGGCGGACGGCTTCGTACATCAGAATGGCAGAAGAGACCGAGACGTTGAGAGAGTCAATGCGCCCTAACATTGGTATGCGGATGTGGGCATCGGCAGCCTCGCGCCATTGCGGGGTGAGTCCCGTTGCCTCAGTACCCATCACAATAGCCGTCGGACGGCGCATGTCAGTGTCGTAATACAAATGAGAGTCTTGCAGCTGGGCAGTCAGAATCTGTATTCCGTGCTGCTTCAGGAACGCGATGCACTCCTCGGATGTACAAGCCACGCAGGGCACGCTGAAGACAGCGCCGACAGAGGAGCGAATGAGGTTGGGGTTATAAAGGTCGGTCAGCGGGTCGCAAACGATGACGGCATCGACGCCGGCAGCATCGGCCGAGCGCAGGACGGCCCCCAGGTTGCCGGGCTTCTCCACCCGTTCCAGGACGACCACCAGCGGACGCTCGGGCAACTGCAGGTCAGCAAGTGCTAACTGCCGTGTACGCACTTCGGCCACGATGCCCTCGGTGCTGTCGCGGTAGGCCATCTTCTCGTAGACGGCCTTCGACACCTCGAACACCCGCACTGCCTCTGGCAACTGCGGCATCGGCTCCGTACCCACCTCCACGGACGGGCACCAGAAGACGGTATCAATCTCAAAGCCTGCTTCCAAGCAGTGCATCAACTCGCGCCTCCCCTCAACGACGAAGAGCCCCGCCTTGCGGCGCTCGGAAGACTTCTGATGCAACTGTAGCAGCAGCTTCACCTTTGGGTTCTGTGTACTCGAAATGACTTCCATAAGCAACTACTTGGTTAACTCCTTGACAACACGGCACGGGTTGCCGACGGCAATGCTGTTGGAAGGAATGTCGCGGACAACCACCGAACCGGCGCCAATGGTAACGTTGTCGCCAATGGTGACACCAGGAAGAATGGTGACGCTGCCGCCTATCCAGACTTTGTCACCAATGGTGACGGGCAGCGCCCACTCCTGGCGCGTGTTGCGCTCCGTGGGGTCGGTGCTGTGGCAGGCTGTGTAGATGCTGACGTTAGGGCCGATGAAACAGTCGTCGCCGATGGTGACAGGAGCCTCGTCGAGCACCGTGAAATTAAAGTTGGCAAAGAACCGGCGCCCCACGCTGATCTGCTTGCCGTAGTCGCAGTAGAAGGGTTGAACAATGAAAGCCTTATCGTCAGCAATGCGGCCTAACAGGCCTTTCAGGATGCGCCAGCGGCCTTCAGCATCAGAAGGGCGCAGAGCATTGTAGTCGTGAATCACTTCCTTCACGGCGTTCAGCTCTTGCAGCAGTTCTGGGTCGACGGCGGAATAGACTTCGCCCACCAGCATTTTCTCTTTCTCAGTCATAGTGGCAGCAAATTTACAAAGAAATTCTTGATTCCATTCATTTTTGAAGAAGTTTTTTTGTAATTTTGCAGCAAAATAACAGGAAAAACAATATGAACTCGACGCACAAATTTACGTGGCTGCTGATGGTTGTCACAATACTAACTATCACTAATTGCAAGGGCCGCAGCCAATCCATGTCAGCCGTAGGAGAACCACTTGACACGGCCAGCATGATGCTTGACACAGCCAGCATGATGAAGGTCACGCGCGAAGGCCTGTCACCCGCCGAGCAGATGAACACGTTTGCCCTACAGCTGTTCCTACGGCTTCACAAGACCAAGCAAGGTGTGCAGAACTTCGTTGTTTCCCCATTGAGCGTAGCCACGCTGATAAGTATCATAACCCACGGGGCTGAGGGTGAGACGCTACACGAGCTGACCACCGCATTGGGCATGGATACGACTGTCGTCGAAAGCCTACTTCCCCAATTAGAACAGAAAGCCGACTCGTTCGTAAGCCTGCGTATGGCAAATATGTTGGCTACACGCCCCGACATTCCCTTACGAAAGGAATTCACCAACACCATTGCACGCCACTACCCGCATACAGTAACTACCGTCCTCGACCTGAAAAACGCCAAGGAACGCCAGAAGATTGACCAATGGTGCAAGCAACAGACGGAAGGCATGATACCCCAGATTACAGATGAAAATGATACAGCGACAGTGCTGCTCAGTGCCATCTGCTTCGAGGCACTATGGGAAAAACCTTTCGAGGACATCCCCCGAATATCTTTTGAGAATATTGATAAATCGAGAGTTCTGCTGCCTGGCATGAGTCGACTCGCAGACATGATGGTTGAACAACGGGAACGCTACGTTTCACTGGGGTTAAATTATCATGGCGGGCGTTACAAGATGTTACTGTTGCTGCCTAATGAAGATGAAAGCATTGATCACGTATTGAATGACCTGACGGCAACGGAGTTAGAATGGCTGTTGAAAACAAAGGAGGGCGATACCGAAACCTTGTTGCGAATGCCAAAATTTGAGATACGACTTAAACAGCCACTCATACCAGTTTTGAAACAAATGGGCATACGGCAGGCGCTTAACCCACAGGCCTCGTTTGGGCCAATGTCTTTCAAGCCCTTGTATTTCACTAATGTAGAGCAGCGGACTTATATAGAGGTCAATAAAAATGGCACAGAGGCATCTGCCGCCACCAAAGCGTCAATGGCAGTTGGTGCTTTTGTCGACGAGATCAACTACCGATGCATTAACGTGGATAGACCTTTTATGTTTGTTATCGGCGACAGCCAAACGGGTGTTTCGCTCTTTATTGGTGAATACCGTGGTGAAAAAGAGGCAAGAAAGAACTAAACTGGAATATCGCCTTCAATTAGAACATAAAAAGGTGAGATTCGTTGGTGAAACAAGAATAAATGCGTAATTTTGCAAGCAAAATAGCAACAAACAATGACTCAGAATTATGATGTAATCGTCATTGGCGGTGGGCATGCCGGCTGCGAGGCAGCAACGGCCTCGGCCAACATGGGGGCACGGACGCTGCTCATCACGATGGACATGAACAAGATTGCACAGATGTCGTGCAACCCTGCCGTTGGCGGTATTGCCAAGGGGCAGATTGTGCGCGAGATTGACGCCCTGGGCGGACAGATGGGACTGGTGACCGACGCCACGGCCATCCAGTTCCGTATGCTGAACCGATCGAAGGGCCCTGCCGTATGGAGTCCTCGTGCACAGTGCGACCGAGGAAAGTTCATCTGGCAATGGAGAAAAGTGCTCGATGAAACCGAGAATCTCGACATCTGGCAAGACCAGGTGGAGGAACTGTTGGTAGAGCGCGTCGCGATTCCGTCGGGACAGACCATACAGGCAGTAGGTGTGAGGACGATATGGGGAGCCGAATTCAAGGCACCCTGCATCGTGCTGACAGCCGGAACATTCCTCAACGGACTGATGCACATCGGACGGCGGATGGTGAAAGGCGGACGTATCGCCGAGCCTGCCGCCGAACGACTCACGGAGAGTATCACCCAGCACGGTATCCGCTCAGCTCGCATGAAAACCGGGACGCCTGTGCGTATAGACAAGAGGAGCGTGCACTTTGAGGACATGACACGACAGGATGGCGAAAACGACTTCCACCGCTTCTCATACTTCGGTCAGAAAGAACCCAATGGCGAGCAAAACAAGAGTGTGCGGCCCCTACCCCAACTGCCCTGCTGGGAGTGCTATACCAACCCAGCCGTTCACGAGACATTGCGGTCAGGACTAGCCGACTCGCCACTATATAACGGTCAGATACAGTCGATAGGGCCACGCTACTGTCCGTCGATAGAGACAAAGCTCATGACATTCCCTGACCGCGAACAGCATCTGCTGTTCTTGGAGCCGGAAGGGACAGATACCAACGAGATGTACCTGAACGGCTTCTCGTCGTCGCTGCCTATGGATGTGCAGATAGCAGCCTTGAAGCATATTCATGCGCTGAGAGACGTAAAGGTCTATCGTCCTGGCTACGCTATAGAATACGATTTCTTTGACCCGACACAATTGGAGCACACGCTGGAATCAAAAATCGTCGGCGGGCTTTTTATGGCAGGACAAGTAAACGGCACTACGGGATACGAAGAGGCAGGCGGACAAGGAACATTGGCCGGCATCAACGCCGCAATGAAGTGCGGATCAAGGGGTAGCGGCAACGACATCGCGACACATAAGACATTCACGCTGGCCAGAGACGAAGCCTATATTGGTGTGCTGGTGGATGATCTGGTAACAAAAGGCGTCGACGAGCCCTACCGGATGTTCACATCAAGAGCCGAATATAGAATCCTACTCAGACAGGATGACGCCGACGCCAGGCTGACGGAGCGTGGATATGAGTTGGGTATCGTGAAAAGAGAGCGCTACGACTGGTGGCTCGAAAAGAAAAAACATATCGAAGAAATCGAAACTTTCTGCAATTCGTTTGCCATCAAACCACGACTCATCAACGGGGCGTTGGAAGCCTTGGGATCCACCCCACTCCAATACGGCTGCAAACTGACCGACCTCATCAGTCGTCCGGAACTGTCGTTCAACAAACTGGAAGATGCTATTCCCGAACTAAAAGAAATACTGAATAGACCGACAAATCGTCGCGAAGAAATCTGCGAGGCAGCCGAAATCCGTATCAAATACAAAGGGTATATTGAGCGCGAAAAACTTGTAGCTGAGAAGATGCACCGTTTGGAGAATATCCGTATTCGCGGACACTTCGACTACGAGAACCTCAGTGCCATATCGACAGAAGCCCGACAGAAACTGGAACGCATACAGCCCGAGACACTGGCACAGGCAAGTCGCATCCCAGGCGTCTCGCCCAGCGACATCAACGCGATGCTGGTGCTGATGGGTCGATAGTGTTTCACGTGAAACAAAAGACAATGTGTAACCAATATAACTAACTGAAAATGAACAACAAAGTACTAATTGACAATCTAAGATGCATCCCTGATTTTCCCAAAAAGGGCATCAACTTCCGTGACGTCACAACGCTCTACAAGAACGCCGAGTGCATGAAGATTATGGTAGAGGAGCTCTACGAGATTTACAAAGACAAAGGCATCACTAAAATCGTGGGCATCGAGAGTCGAGGCTTTGTGATGGCCGCCGCTCTTGCCGTCAAACTGGGTGCTGGCGTTGTGTTGGCCAGAAAACCAGGAAAACTCCCTTCCACCGTCATTAAGGAATCTTTCTCGAAGGAATATGGTGTTGACACCATCGAGATGCACATTGACTCCATCAACGAGAACGACGTCGTACTGATACACGACGACCTGCTGGCAACGGGAGGCACCGCTAAAGCCGCCTACAAACTAGTACAGCATTTCCACCCGAAGAAGGTCTACATGAACTTTATCATCGAAATCACCGACGAAGGCTTGCACGGCCGCGATGAATTCAAAGGCATCGACCTAACAACACTGTTAACCATTTGACGTTCCACGTGGAACAAAGAAGATGACAAAGGAAGAAAACGAGAAGCGCCTGGAGCACCTGAAGGGTATTGTCAGCCGTTTGCCCGACAAGCCCGGCAGTTACCAGTTCTACGACGAAGACCACACTATTATCTACGTGGGTAAGGCGAAGAACCTCAAGTCGAGGGTCTCGTCTTACTTCCACACAGAGGTGGATCGTTTTAAGACCAAAGTGCTGGTGTCGAAGATTCACGACATCTCATACACCGTCGTGAACACAGAAGAGGACGCTTTGTTGTTGGAGAACTCACTCATCAAGAAGTACAATCCTCGCTACAATGTGTTGCTGAAGGACGGCAAGACCTACCCCTCCATCTGTGTCACCAACGAATATTTCCCACGCATCTTCAAGACCCGCACCATCAACAAGAAATGGGGCACCTACTACGGCCCCTACTCTCATGTCGGGAGTATGTACGCCGTGCTGGACATCATCAAGGAGCTATATCACCCGCGAACCTGTCGCCAACCCATCACAAAGGAGGGCGTCGAGACGGGTAAATATAAGGTTTGTCTCGACTACCACATCAAGAAATGCATGGGACCATGCGTGGGGAAACAGAGCTACGAAGCCTACCAGAAAAATATGCTCCAGGCACGCGAAATCCTGAAAGGAAATACGCGCCAAATCCTTCGCGATCTGAAGGACGAAATGTTGCTTCTGGCCGACCAATTAAGGTTTGAAGAGGCCGAGGAAGTGAAGCGGAAATACCTGGCCTTAGACACATTCGTAAGCAAGAGCGAGGTGGTGAGTCACACCATCAGCAACGTCGATGTCTTTTCCATCACGTCGGATGAAAAGATGGCCTACATCAACTACCTACACGTATCGAACGGCAGCGTCAACCAGAGCTTTACTATTGAGTACAAGAAGAAGCTCCAGGAGAGCGACGAAGAGCTGCTTCAACTGGGTATCGTCGAGCTGCGAGAGCGCTTTCAGAGCGATGCAAAAGAGATTATCGTGCCCGTCGAGATCGACGTCGAACTAGAGGATGTGACGTATACAATACCTCAACGCGGAGACAAGAAAACGCTGTTAGACCTGTCCGTCATGAACGGCAAGCAGTACAAGTTCGACCGACTCAAGCAGGCCGAGAAACCGAACCCAGAACAGAAGCAGACGCGCCTGATGAAAGAGCTACAGGAGAAGCTCCACCTACCCACCCTGCCCTACCATATTGAGTGCTTCGACAACTCGAATATATCAGGTACAGATGCAGTCGCAGCATGTGTAGTTTTCAAGGGTATGAAGCCCAGTAAGAAAGACTACAAGCGCTTCAACATCAAGACCGTCGTGGGGCCTGATGACTATGCGTCGATGAAGGAGGTTGTTCACCGGCGATACCAACGACTTGTAACGGAAGAAGAACCGCTGCCAGACCTTATTGTGGCTGATGGCGGCAAAGGGCAGATGGAGGTTATCCGCCAAGTGATTCAAGACGAGCTGCACCTCGATATTCCTATTGCCGGCCTCGCCAAAAACGACCGCCACCGTACTAACGAACTGCTCTACGGTTTTCCGCCCATGAGCGTCCAGCTGAAGACAGACAGCGAGCTTTTCCATGTGCTGACACAATTGCAGGACGAGGTTCATCGTTTTGCCATCGAATTCCACAGAAACAAGCGCTCCAAGCGTGCTTTGGAGTCAGAGCTTGACAGCATAGCAGGTATTGGCGAAAAAACGCGTGACGGGCTTCTAAATGTCCTTAAATCGGTTCGCAGGATACGGGAGGCCGACGAGGAAACGCTGGCGTCTGTCGTGGGGCCCGCAAAGGCGCACATCGTCTACCATTATTTCCATAGGGAGTGAGTGGCCTATACAGTGTTACAGCTCCAGAATCAATTGTGGATTATTGAAATGAAACCTACATATATATATATTACAATATATATAAATGTAGTAAAATTATTAATATTTGAAATAGTATTTCAAGAACAGTAATGCTATGACAAGTGTAGCAAAATAAATTTGGCGTTATCAAAAATAATAATTATCTTTGCAGCCATGAGAGCAGTCATACAGCGAGTAAAGTACGCCAGCGTCACCATCGACGGAAATGTGAAAAGCCATATCGGACAGGGTTATCTGATTCTGCTCGGCGTCTGCGACGAGGACGCACTGGAGGATGTCGACTGGTTGGTAAAAAAGATAGCCAATCTGCGCGTGTTTGGTGACGAAAACGACGTGATGAACCGCTCGATCCTCGATGTCGGAGGCGAGGCGCTGGTCGTGAGCCAGTTCACGCTCTACGCCAGTTACAAGAAAGGCAACAGGCCCAGCTGGTTCCGTGCCGGTTCTCACGAGCACTCTATCCCACTCTACGAGGCCTTCTGCACTCAGCTTTCCGAGGCCATTGGCAACCCCGTCGGTACGGGTGAATTTGGAGCTGACATGAAGGTGGAACTGCTGAATGACGGCCCCGTCACCATCTGTATGGATACAAAAAACAAGGAATAAAACGATGAAGAAATACTTAAGAGAAATAGAGATATCAGGTATCATCCTAATGTTCATCGGCTGTATCATGCACCGCTTCATGGATATCAGCGGAGGCGTCTACGTCTGCAGCGTGGGTCTGATCTTGTGGCTTGTCAACTTGCTCTACAAGGCCTTCCACTGGAAGGAATATGAACGCGACAACAAGCAGAATATCATCATGATGATTGCTGTCATTATCATGTTATTCATATTGATATACGCAAAGTTATGACGATACGTGAGGCACAGGAGGCAGTTGACAGCTGGATCAAGGAGTACGGCGTGCGCTACTTCTCAGAACTGACGAATATGGCTGTTCTGACTGAGGAAGTGGGCGAACTGGCGCGTGTGATAGCCCGGAAATACGGTGACCAGAGTTTCAAGGCTGGTGAAAAAGAGAACCTTGGCGAAGAGATGGCCGACGTACTGTGGGTGCTGATCTGCCTTGCCAACCAGACGGGTGTCGACCTGAACGAAGAACTACTGAAATCCATTGATAAAAAGACAAGAAGAGATGCCCTTCGGCATATAGAAAATCCTAAACTTAAAGCTTAATATTATGGCAGAAAAAACAAGAATCGAAGAAATGTTGTCTAAGTACAACCTCGACATCAGTGACCAGGAAGTGAAAGAAGCGGTTAAGGAAATCATTGCCACAAAAGTGCATGAGAACGACACCCCTGAAGTGAAGAAATTCCTGATGGGAAGCGTCGAACTGACAACCTTGAAAACAACCGACAGCGAGACCAGCGTGATGGCCTTCACCGAGAAGGTCAATCAGTTCGAAGAGGCATACCCCACCCTGCCCCATGTAGCCACCATCTGCGTCTATCCGAAATTCGCAAAAGTGGTCAGCGAAACCCTGGAGGTCGACGGTGTGGAGATAGCGTGCGTCAGCGGCTCATTCCCTAGTTCACAGTCGCTCATCGAGGTAAAGACCGTTGAGACGTCGCTGGCTGTCAAAGACGGTGCCACAGAGATTGACATCGTGATGAACGTCGGTGCATTCTTAGAGGGCGACTACGAAACGGTATGCGACGAAATTCAGCAGCAGAAAGAGGCTTGCGGCGACAAGGCCATGAAGGTCATCTTAGAGACTGGCTGCCTGAAGACGGCACAGAACGTCAAGACCGCCTCACTGCTGTCAATGTACAGCGGAGCCGACTACATCAAGACCTCTACAGGCAAGCTGGAACCCGCAGCCACACCTGAGGCTGCTTACGTCATGTGCCAGGCCATTAAGGAATACTACAATGAAACGGGTGTACAGATTGGTTTCAAGCCCGCTGGCGGCCTCAACAGCGTGATGGATGCACTGATATACTACACGATAGTCAAAGAGGTTCTAGGCGAAAAATGGCTTACCAACAAATGGTTCCGCATGGGAACCAGCCGATTGGCAAACCTACTGCTGAGCGAAGTGATTGGTGAGGAGACGAAATTCTTCTAATTACCATTCAACAGCACATTAATAGTTGCGCTGTATAACGTAGTCCAGATAGGCGGTCAGGGCATCCTTGATCGCCTTTTCCCTGACATAATTGTCAATGAAGGTGCGCGCTTCACGACCTATCTCCTCCATCTTCTGCTCGGCATATTCTATACCGCCCTGTTCTTTGGTAAACTCCACCAGGACAGCTATTTCATCAGAATTGACAGTTCCATTCTTCACTTTACGTGCAAGCGTCTGCATCGACTCCAGGTGGCTGTTATTCAGGGCGTAGATAACCGGCAACGTCAGCTTACCCTCAACCATATCGTTACCCGTCGGTTTGCCTATCTCTTTGGAATCGAAATAGTCGAAGATATCATCACGAATCTGGAAAATCATACCAATATTCTGGCCGAATTTGGCGGCTGCAGCGATCGCCTCCTCAGAGGCACCTGCCGATAGTGCTCCTATCTTTGCACATCCCTCAAACAAGGCGGCTGTCTTGTTGTTAATTATCTGATAATAAACGTCCTCCGAAAAATCCTGATTCTGTATGTTCGACAACTGCAGTATCTCACCCGCTGCCAAGGTACGGCCTAACTCCGCCAAAAGTTGTATAACCCTCTGATTATCAGTGAGAGACACTCTCAGCAAAGCAGTAGAAAGGATATAGTCGCCTACCAGTACCGCTACTTTATTGTCATACGTGGCATTGACAGAGGCCTGACCGCGACGCTCACTGCTCTCATCAACCACATCGTCATGAACCAAAGAGGCTGTATGCAGAAGTTCAAGGCCAACAGCGGCATTCTGCGTCACCTGTGAAACCCGACCGAAATTCTTGGCCATCAAAAGAATCAGTATCGGACGCATACGCTTGCCGCCACGCTGACGGATATGTGTAAGTGCAGAACCGAGGAGGCCGTCATTGTGAGTCAGCGAATCATTAAACAACTGCACAAAGTCTGACAAATCCTGCTCTATAGGATGCTTGATGAGAGATAAATAATCCATAATAATAGAATTTTGTGACAAAATTAGTGAAAAACTTCGGATAATGAGAAATTTTTTAGTAATTTTACGCGAAAATTCTCACTTGTTATGGATAAACTATTCCTTTTAGACGCCTATGCGCTCATTTATCGCTCGTATTACGCCTTCATCAAAAATCCACGAATCAACTCGAAGGGACAGAACACCAGCGCCATCATTGGCTTCTGTAACACACTCAACGAGGTGTTACAGAGAGAACAGCCGACACATATCGGCGTCGCCTTCGATCCCCACGGCCCTACTTTCCGCAGCGAGGCTTTCCCTGCTTATAAGGCTCAGCGCGATGCTACTCCTGAAGACATACATAAGGCCGTACCTATTATTAAGGACATCTTGAAAGCGTACCATATACCCATCCTCCAGGTCGACGGTTACGAAGCTGACGACGTCATTGGCACGCTGGCCAAAAAGGCCGATTCCATCGGGGTGAAGTGCTATATGCTCACCCCCGACAAGGACTATGGTCAGCTTGTCACCGAACTGGCCAATATCTACCGGCCGCGTCATGGTGGCGGCTACGAGGTGATGGGGCCCAAAGAAGTGTGCGAGAAATATGGTATCACTACCCCACTCCAGGTCATCGACCTGTTGGCACTCATGGGCGACTCTGCCGACAACTTCCCCGGCTGTCCTGGTGTCGGTGAGAAAACAGCCGCCAAACTCATCGCCGACTTCGATAGCGTCGATCAGCTGCTGTCAAGAACGGACGAGTTGAAAGGTGCTCTCCAGAAAAAGGTGACTGAACATGTCGACGATATCAGGATGAGCTACTTCCTCGCTACCATCAAAACCGACGTACCCGTCGAACTGAACATGGACGAGTTGAAAGTCAGCGAACCCGACAACGAGAAATTACGCCAACTCTTTACCGAATTAGAGTTCAAACAGCTGGCAGACAAGATTCTTAAAAAACCAAAAAAATTGTCAACTCCGGCTAACGGACAACTCGATTTGTTTGCAGAATTTCCGACCGACGGCGGGAATTTGTCAGAAAATTCAAGTTTTGAAAGCTTAAAAACGGTTGCCCACAGTTACAAACTCGTTGAAAATGAGGAAGAAATGAGAAAACTGTGTGATTATTTTTTGACAAATGAAATTCTCAGTCTAGACACGGAAACCACATCAACCTCAACCATCGACGCCGAATTGGTCGGTTTATCATTCGCCGTAAAGGAATTTGAGGCGTTTTACATGCCCATCCCAGCCGAACGTGAAAAAGCCCAACAAATTGTTAATATCTTTAAACCGCTCTACGAAAACCCCAAAATCGTGAAAGTCGGACAAAACTTGAAGTACGACCTTGAGGTTCTCCGGAATTATGGCATCGAACTGAAAGGACCGATGTGGGACACGATGATTGCCCACTACCTCATCCAACCTGAACTTCGTCACAACATGGACTTCATGGCCGAGATCTATCTCAACTACAAGACCATCCACATTGACGAACTGATAGGACCGCGGGGAAAGAACCAGCGGTCGATGCGCGACCTCTCCACTACCCTCGTCTACGAATACGCTGCTGAAGATGCAGACGTCACCCTACGACTGAAGAACAAACTGGAACCCGAGCTAAAGAAGTTCGAGTGTGAAAACCTCTTTTATAATATCGAGATGCCGCTCATGCCGGTCCTGGCCGAGATGGAGATGAATGGTGTCTGTCTGGATACGGAGTCGCTGAAAGAAACGTCAGAAATTTTGAACACCCGTCTGAAGGAAATCGAGCAGCGAATTTATGAACTGGCTGGTCACTCATTCAACATTGCTTCGCCCAAGCAAGTTGGCGGTGTGCTGTTCGACGAACTGAAAATCGTAGAGAAAGCCAAAAAGACAAAAACGGGTCAGTACGTCACATCAGAGGAAGTACTGCAACAGCTAAAGAACAAACACGAGATTGTTGCCGACATCTTGGAATACAGGGGGTTAACGAAACTCCTTGGGACATACGTCGAGACACTGCCCCAGCTCATCAATCCCCGCACGAGACACATCCACACATCGTTCAACCAGACGGTGACGGCAACGGGACGACTCTCTTCGTCCGACCCCAACCTGCAGAACATTCCTATCCGTGGCGAAGACGGCAAGGAGATTCGCAAGGCATTTGTACCAGAGCCTGGATGTCTGTTTTTTTCAGCAGACTACAGCCAGATAGAACTACGTGTTATGGCTCACCTCAGCAACGACCCGCAAATGATAGAAGTATTTCGCGAGGGCAAGGACCTGCATGCCGCCACTGCCGCTAACATCTATAAAAAGTCTATTGATGAGGTGACACGTGACGAACGCACCAAGTCGAAACGCGCCAACTTCGGCATCATCTACGGCATCACTGTCTTCGGTCTGGCAGAGCGTCTCGACATCAGCCGCGACGAAGCCAAACAGCTCATCGACGGCTACTTTGAAACCTTCCCGCAAGTTCACGACTACATGGAGCAGGCTAAGCAGACGGCCCGTCAGCAAGGCTACGTTACGACCCTCTTCGGCCGTCGTCGCTACCTGCCCGACATCAACAGCGCCAACGCCACCGTTCGCGGCTTTGCTGAACGCAACGCCATCAACGCCCCCATTCAGGGTACCGCTGCCGACATCATCAAAGTGGCCATGATTCGCATCTATCAGCGCTTCAAGGCCGAGGGCATCCGTTCGAAGATGATCCTCCAGGTGCACGACGAACTGAACTTCAGCGTCTATCCCAACGAAAAAGAGAAGGTGGAGCGCATCGTCCTCGAAGAGATGCAGCACGCCATCGACCTCAAGGTGCCTCTCATTGCCGACTCTGGCTTCGGCAAGAACTGGCTGGAAGCGCATTAATTTAATAAAACATAAGAAATCACATTATTTATTAGGTATTTGAAAAAAAACTAGTAATTTTGCAAATTATTTAATTCTAAAAATAGAAAAATGAAAAAGTTATTTGTTTACATGAGTCTTATTGCCGCTATGGCAATGATAGTTACGAGTTGTAGTAAGGATGATGATGAAGGGGAAACCATAGAGCAGAAGAAACTTAAATTTGCTAATGCCCTGACTCAAAATTCCACCTCTTGTGCATGGGAAGGTCTGCAAACCGAACAACACCGTTCCTGGGGTAACTGGAGCGATCACGCTACGAAGTATTTCATTATGCGTTTTGACCGTAGCTCTAAGGAAGCTATTAACGGCACTGGCTGGGCTTATGTTTTTAAGACACAATGGAAGGATGAATTTATCGAGAAGACCGAGTTCACCTGGCGTTTTAACGATACGAGCAACACACTGGAAATCTCGTACAGGGCTTGGAACCCTGTGCACGCTGAATACAGCACAAGCGAGCTTACCATCAACGGAAACACCTTCATCGGCACATGGTTTGAAAGTTCCGACTGTAAATATCAATTTGAGTATAAGAAATCTGACTTCAGCGATTGGGAGAGATATTAAGAAATGGCATTAAAATGTGGTATTGTAGGACTGCCGAATGTGGGCAAGTCTACACTGTTTAATTGTCTGTCGAGTGCGAAGGCTCAGGCAGCGAATTTTCCTTTTTGTACGATAGAGCCTAACGTCGGCGTCATCACCGTGCCCGACGAGCGCCTGACGAAACTCGCCGAGCTGGTCCATCCAGGCCGTATCGTGCCAGCTACCTGTGAGATTGTCGATATCGCCGGCCTTGTGAAAGGCGCTTCTAAGGGCGAGGGATTAGGCAACAAGTTTCTTGGCAACATCCGCGAGACGGACGCCATCATCCACGTGCTACGCTGTTTCGAGGATGAGAACATCACCCATGTCGACGGCACCATCGACCCCATCCGTGACAAAGAAATCATCGACACCGAGCTGCAGCTGAAGGACCTGGAGACCATCGAGAGCCGTCTGGCAAAGACCGAGAAGGCTGCCGCTGCCGGCAACAAGGAGGCCAAGGTGGAAGTGACTGTATTGAAGGCCTATAAGGAGGTGCTGGAGCAGGGTAAGAACGCCCGTATCGTTGAGTTTGAGACGAAGGAGGAGCAGGACTGTGCCCGCAACCTGTTCCTGCTGACGTCGAAGCCCGTACTCTACGTCTGCAACGTCGGCGAGGCCGATGCCAAGGACGGTAACGACTTCACCAAGAAGGTCGAGGCACTAGCCAAGGAAGAAGGTGCTGAGGCGATGATTATCGCTGCCAAGACGGAAGAGGACATCGCCGAACTGGAGTCGTACGAAGACAAGCAAATGTTCCTCGAAGAGCTGGGTTTGGAGGAGAGCGGCGTCAACCGTCTGATAAAAAAGGCTTACGCCCTGCTGAACCTCGAGACGTTTATTACGGCTGGCGAGATGGAGGTGAAAGCCTGGACGTACAAGAAAGGTTGGAAGGCTCCGCAATGTGCCGGCGTCATCCACACCGACTTCGAGAAAGGTTTTATCCGCGCCGAGGTCATCAAGTACGCCGACTACTTGCAGTATGGCTCCGAGGCCGCTGTCCGCGAGGCCGGTAAGATGGGTGTCGAGGGTAAGGACTACGTCGTTCAGGACGGCGACATCATGCACTTCAGATTCAACGTATAATGAACATCTTAAGCTACATTCTCTGGAACCCGTCATTAGAGGCCTTTTCCATCGGTCCGCTGACCTTCCGCTGGTACTCCCTGTGCTGGCTCATCGGTCTGGCCGTGGCATATTTCGTGGTGAAGCGGCTGTATAAGGAACAGCAGATTAAGGACGAGCTGTTCGACCCGCTGTTCATCTACTGCTTCCTGGGCATATTGATAGGCGCCCGTCTGGGCCACTGTATCTTCTACCAGCCCGACTACTTCCTGACGTCGTTCAAAGGCTTCGTCGAGATGCTATTGCCCATCCACATCATGCAGGACGGCTCATGGAAGATGACGGGATATGCCGGATTGGCCTCTCACGGCGGCACCGCCGGACTGATGCTGGCCCTGTGGCTCTACTGCCGCCGGACGAAGCTCAGCCTGTGGACGGTGCTCGACAACATTGCCATCGCCACCGGCACCACAGCCTGCTTCATCCGCCTGGGCAACCTCATGAACTCAGAGATTATCGGTAAGATAACAGACGTGCCCTGGGCCTTCGTCTTCGAGAAGGTCGACGCCGTTCCCCGTCACCCCGGCCAGCTCTACGAGGCCATCGCCTACGCCATCCTGTTCGCTATCCTATGGTATCTCCACAAGCGTAAGCCTGAGAAGATCGGCACTGGCTGGTACTTCGGCTTCTGCCTAACCTACATCTTCACCTTCCGCTTCTTCATCGAGTACACCAAGGAGATTCAGGAAGCCTTCGAGGCCACGCTGCCCATCGACATGGGACAGATTCTCTCCATCCCCTTCATCATCGTTGGTGTCTACTGCATGCTGAGGGCCAGGAAAATTGAATCGCGATGAAGAAAGTTTGTCTAATAGCATTGATGGTGTTGTTCGTTACAACAGGTACGAACGCCCAAATAGGACAGAATCCCAAAGGCCTCTACCGCCTGCAAACGTTCATCTATCAGGACGGCAGTAAAAGACCTCCAAATTTCTTCCAGTACAAGTATGCTGCCGACTCCGTGGGCTTGCTCATCTCCTACAGACCTTCTGCCAGCAACACCCAGTGGGGCAATATGAGCATTGAGATACGTGAGCCGTACCCTCTGCTGAATACTGGTGAGAAGCCTCAGGGCGCCGACGGTCACGGCACACAGATCTTCAACGTCAACGACCGTCAGTTCTACTTCAAGTGGTACAACAACAGGTGGCCGAACATGAGCACCCTCAACGAGTTCATCACTGAGGTCTACACGAAGGACGATTTGCAAGAGGAGGTGGTACGGGCGTTCAACCTGCTCGAGAACAAGATTGACTACAAGGCCAACAAGTTCTGTGGCTGGTGGTTACGTATTGCTGCCACAGCCGACCCCAACGGCACAGGCAAGCGCCAGCAGGTGCCCACCATCTGGAAAGCCTACAGTCCGCAACTGTCATTAGTGGTCACCCCTCTCAACAATGGCAATGTGCTGGGCTGCAACCCCACCAGCACCGTCAAGTACGAGAACGACAGCCTCATCTACGAGATAGGACATCCCTGCAACATTCATTGGCTCAATGATGACTGTCATGCGCTCACCTTCGTCCAGGAGAACGGCAGGCCGCTGACCGAGATTTGGGTGCGTGCAGGACTGCCGAGGGAGTGGCAGAACATATTCCATACCAATCTCGAGACCTACCGTAACGGTGTCGACTGCATCAAGGAAGCCATAGAGACTGCCGTACAGGGAGACCTGCAGAAGTCGGAAGCACTCATCGACGAAGCCATCAACGATAAGGACGTCCCAATGGAGACTCTGGGCATGGGAGTAGTAGGCATTGCCACCTATCTGTACTCCGAAAAACAGCAGTACAAGGAGTGCTTGGGGTTCTGCGAACGTCAGCTCCAGAAAATCAAGGTCTATACTGAAGCCGGCCACGACCAGAATATTTTCGCCAAACTACACGTCCACTTGACAGAAGTGTTCCGTGCTCTGTCCACCTACCGCTGCGGTGACACAGAGAAGGGCAAGAATCTGATGGAGGAACGCCTGTCCATCGTCGACAGCGAGATTGAGAAATACAAACCTGTCAAGGGCATGGAGAGCTACATCAACCTCCTGTACTACTGCAACCTGATGATGTACAACTTCGGCTACGACGTCTTTGGCGCAGAGCGCACCCTACTTTATCTCGATGCCCTGAGCCTCATGGCGCCGGCTGTGACCTCGGCACCGCAGAACAAGGTCATGATACTGAAGTGTCGCGCCAACTGCTATCTGTTGCAGGGCAACAAGAAAGAGGCCGACAAGCTATTCCAACAGGCCAAGGAGTTAGAATAGCTACTTGATGCCTGTCGCCACCATAAAATATCAGCCGAAAGTTTTGCACTTTCGGCTTTTTTCTTTATCTTTGCACGCGATGTTTGAGAAAGAAATACAAGAGTATGAGCTCGTCCGACAGGAGTTCCAACAGAAGATTGCAGACAAGATGAGCCGCCAGCAGTGGATGGAATACAACGAGATTCTGTTCTCTGCCCACTCTTGTGCCATTGAGGGCAATTCCTTTACAGTCGACGATACCCGTATCCTCCGCGAACAGGGAATGGCGATGGTTCCCGTAGGCCGCTCTCTGCTTGAATGTACTGAGATGGCCGACCATTTCCGTGCGTTCGACTATATGGTTAGCCACTTGGATCATCCTTTCGACGAGGCATTATTAAAAGAGATTAACCGCTTAGTGACTGAACATACGCTGAGCTATCGGGCTCCTAATGACGTCCCTGGCGAATACACCACCGAGGATATGGCCGCTGGCGATACCGTTTTTGGCGACCATGAGACGCTGATCGCCCGTGTACCCAAACTCATGGATTCAACACAAAAAGCTCTTCAAGACGGTCAACATCCCATGATTGTCGCAGCCAAATGGCACGGCTACTACGAGTATCTGCATCCCTTCCGCGACGGTAACGGCAGAACGGGGCGGCTGCTATCCAACTTCATCCTTCTTGGTGCCCATCATCCCCTGCTTATCATACGCCTTGAAGACCGTGCTGCCTATATTGCTGCACTCAAGCAGATTCGAACAGAGGGCACTGACGAACGTCTCGTTGCCTTCTTCTTCAACACAGCCATCAATCGTATGAAAGGCGAACTCTCACAAAAACGCAAGAACTCCCGTCCTGTCCTGTTCTTCTGATTCAAAATATTCTGCCGAAAGTTTTGCGCTTTCGGCTTTTTTTCTTTATCTTTGCCTGCCGAATATCGCTCGAGCTTGCTTGCTTACGCTCCGTTGGTGCTCAGGCACTTCGCGGAGGTCTTGCAAAGAACCGACCTTTTTGTGTAATATTCGCTTATGCTTGACAGAACGCAAACCATAGAAAAGCTGAAAACCACTCGTCAGTACCTTGACGAACACTATGGTGTGCACTCTATGACGCTCTTTGGCTCGCTGGCACGCAATGAGTAGCGAGAGGACAGCGATGTGGACATTTGCGTAGAGATGGTACCCAACCTATTCAACCGCGCCGGTGTAAAAATATATTTGCAAGAACTACTCGGATGCGATGTCGATGTGGTGCGGATGCGAGAGAATATGAATCCCTTATTTAAACAGCAAATCTTGAAATATGGAATTCGAGTCTACTGAGAAACTATTAGCGGATTCAACACAAATAAAGTGACAAGAATGAGTAGTATGTTCAGTTTATGTCCAACTTTGAAGACAATCTTTGCCGATGAAAATTTGTGGAGCACTGCTGCAGTCACCGATGGCTACTTTATGTTTTCTGGCTGCACCAGTCTGGTCGGTGGCAAAGGGACAAAATATAATGACAACCAGATTAATATTTCCTACGCTCACATTGACGGAGGGGCATCAAATCCTGGCTATCTGACAGATATTAACTATACGTCTAATATAGAAGATCTTAACCTGTCAACAACAGCCTCTGACTGTTATTTCACAATCGATGGCCGCAAGATGAATGGAGTGCCGGTAAAGAAAGGCCTCTATATCCTCGGCGGCTAAAAGGTAATTGTGAAGTAGTAATACATATTTCGTTTCAGGAAAGCATTACTTTCCTGAAACGATTTTTTTAATGTCGTTCAGCTTGTTCAGCGCTTCCAGCGGCGTGAGGTTGTTGACGTCGAGACCGAGTATCTCGTCGCGCACCTGACAGAGGACGGGGTCGTCCAACTGGAAGAACGAGAGCTGCATGCCCTCGCGGCTGTTGGCAATCTCGGCGGTAGGCTTGCCGACAGTGCCCACCCCGGCATTGTCGTTCTCCAGCTGCTTCAAGATGACGTTGGCGCGCTTCACTATCGAGCGCGGCATACCGGCAATCTCGGCCACGTGGATACCGAAGCTGTGCTCACTCCCACCCTTCTCCAGCTTGCGCAGGAAGATGACCTTGCCGTCGACCTCTTTTACCGAGACATTGTAGTTTTTGATGCGGGAAAAGTTCTTCTCCATCTCGTTCAGCTCGTGGTAGTGGGTAGCAAAGAGCGTACGCGGATGACCAGCCTTTACGTTCTCGTGCAGGTATTCCACGATGGCCCAGGCTATGGAGATTCCGTCGTAGGTACTGGTGCCGCGGCCCAGTTCGTCGAAGAGCACGAGCGAGCGGCTGGAGACATTGTTGAGGATGTTCGAGGCCTCGGTCATCTCGACCATAAACGTTGATTCGCCCAACGAAATATTGTCTGAAGCCCCTACCCTGGTGAAGATTTTGTCCACCAGACCGATTTTCGCGGCTTCTGCGGGCACGAAGCAGCCCACCTGGGCCAGGAGTACTATCAGCGCCGTTTGGCGCAGCAGCGCGGATTTACCGGCCATATTCGGGCCGGTGATGATGATTATCTGTTGTCGCTCGTTGTCGAGCATGATGTCGTTAGGCACATAGCGCTCGCCGATAGGCAGTTCCTGTTCGATGACCGGGTGGCGCCCCTGACGTATCTCAAGTCCCGTGCCGTTATCAATGACAGGCCTGACGTAGCGGTTCTCCTCGGCCGTCTTGGCAAAGCTGAGCAGACAGTCGAGGTGGGCCAGCATGTTGGCGTTGATCTGTATCTGCGGAATAAACTCCTGCATGGCCAGCACCAGCTCGTTGAACAGTCTGGCTTCGAGCGACAGAATCTTGTCTTCCGCACCCAGAATCTTCTCCTCATACTCCTTCAGCTCCTGCGTGATGTAGCGCTCGGCCTGTGCCAGCGTCTGCTTGCGCACCCACTCCTGCGGCACCTGGTCTTTATACGTATTACGCACCTCCAGATAGTAGCCGAAGACGTTGTTGTAGCCAATCTTCAGACTGCTGATTCCCGTCTGCTCAGCCTCGCGCTGCTGTATCTGCAGCAGGTAGTCCTTGCCGCTGTAGGCAATATGCCGCAGCTCGTCGAGCTCTTGGTTCACACCGTCGCGGATGACACCACCCTTCTGCACCAGCTGTGGCGGGTCGTCCTGTATCTCCTTCAGAATCCTTTCGCGCAACGACTCGCAGAGGTTCAGGCGCTCCCCCACTCGCTTCAGCGCGTCGTTCTCAGCATAGAGACAGGCCGTCTTGATGGGCTGGATGGCTTGCAGGGCCGTCTTCAGCTGCACCACCTCACGCGGCGACACACGACCGACGGCCACCTTCGAGATGATACGCTCCAGGTCCCCTACCCTGTGCAGCTGCTCGTCGACCGTCTGGCGGAAGTCGGGCTCGCGATAGTAGTAGTCCACGATGTCGAGGCGTTCGTTGATGGGCCGTTCGTCCTTCAGCGGGAACACCAGCCAGCGGCGCAGCAGACGGCCACCCATCGGGCTCACCGTCCGGTCGACCACGTCGAGGAGCGACTTGCCATCCTCCTGCATAGGCTGCAGCAGTTCCAACGAGCGGATGGTGAATTTGTCGAGGCGCACATATTTCTCCTCCTCGATACGCTGCAGCGAGGTGATGTGTGCTATCTGCGTGTGCTGTGTCAGTTCCAGATACTGCAGGATGGCTCCCGCGGCTATCATGCCGTTCTTCAGATGGTCGACGCCAAAGCCCTTCATCGACTTCACACGGAAGTGCTTCAGCAGTTTTTGCACGGCACTCTGCTCCGTAAACACCCAGTCGTCGAGCTCGAAGGTGAAGAACTTCGTGCCGAAGTGCTGTTCGAAGTCACGCTTGCGGGTACGGTCCAGGAGCACCTCCTTAGGCTGCAGGTTGCCCAGCATTTTTTCAACGTAGTCGTAGGTGCCCTCACCCGTCAGGAACTCGCCCGTCGAGATGTCGAGGAACGCCACGCCACAGGCCACCTTGCCGAAGTGCACAGCGCAGAGAAAGTTATTCTCCTTGTAGTTCAGCACGTTGTCCGACAGCGCCACGCCCGGCGTCACCAGCTCGGTGATGCCGCGCTTCACGAGTTTCTTCGTCAGCTTGGGGTCCTCCAGCTGGTCGCAGATGGCCACGCGCTTGCCGGCACGTATCAGCTTCGGCAGATACGTGTCCAGTGCGTGGTGGGGGAATCCCGCCATCTCGTCGCCCTTGTTATAACCGTTGTTACGGTGGGTCAGCGTGATGCCCAGGATACGCGCCGCCGTGATGGCGTCCTCGCAGTACGTCTCGTAGAAGTCGCCGCAGCGGAACAGCATCACCGCGTCGGGGTGCTTCGCCTTCAGGTCGAAAAACTGCTTCATCATCGGGGTCAGCTCCCCGTCTTTCTTTGCCATTTTACTGTTTTAAATTAGAGCGCAAAGATAAGAAAAATTTTTCTTTCTGCTTCACTTTTGCAGAGATTTTTTCTGGAAACTTTGCTTCCGTATATAGTTGTCATAAGCGAAAATGAACCCTCACCTCCCTCACCTCCCACACCTAAGCTAAGGTGTGGGAGGTGAGGGAGGTGAGGGTTGTTTTTTTGTTTCGCCACTATATACAAGCGGGCTTCCTTCACCACACGCCTATATTTTTTCACGAGAGGCCGTGGGATTTTTCTGAGAGGCCGTGGCGTTTTCACGAGCAAGCCTTAGGATATACGGTTAGTTTTTGACCGAACGTTTGAGCAGCCGCTGGATGGCGCGGTCGAGCGAGACGGTGGGCTCAATGATGTTGTAATCCTGCCAGAAGGTGGGGTCGAGGAAGTAGTCGACCTTGTCGAAGAAAGCATCGCGCTGGTCGAATGACTCGCGGCCACTGATGGGTTGTGCATCGATGCCACCAACGCTGGTGACCGCTAACTCGCAGCAGGCGGTGAACGAAGTGGCCAAGAGGCGGCGACGCCAGTCGCAGTTGAAGCGGAAGGTGGTGCGGATATAGCTCATGCGCATCACGCCGTCGGCACCTCGGCGATAGTCGACGATGAGTGACAGTTCCCTGGGGCGGAAGCGTACGCCAAAGGGCTTCCTGACAAGCATCATTTCTGTCGCCTTCTCACGGTCGCTCATGTCGAGCGACAACTCTGCACGGGTGAAAGCCAATGTCTCGCGGTCGATGAACAGTTTGGCGAAATAGAGAGGGTAGGGCAGCCTGTAACGTGGCGAAAGACTGACAACATATTGCGGACGGTCGGCGATGGTTGTAGGTGCCTCCATTGACAGGTTGTAGTTTTCCAGTTCCTTGGCGTTCAGCAAAAGATCGGTATTCTTTACTATATCGAGCTGTATTGGTGCGCGGGGACCGCCAAGAACTTTGACACTCAGCGTGTCGCTCTGTTTCGGGCTGAGCAGACGGCGGCCTTTGTTGATAGCGACCCAGTCGCGGCGGTCAGTCCGTTTATAACTGGTCTTATACATATCGACGACGCCTTCGGCCACACAGATATAGTGCTGGCGCTTCTTCGCCGTTTCACGGTAGAAGCAATGATACTGCTCTGGTTGAAGACTATAGTTGTGGGGTATCTTGCTGATAGCCATCAGCACCAGTTTGTAAGGATCTTCTGACAGCACGAGCACTTCACGAAGCTGGATGACGGTGGGCTCAAGAGATATCTTCAGCCGTTCCACCGACTTTCCGTCAATCATCACGCGCTTTGAACGGAAGCCCACATACGACACCACGATGGCCTCTACGGCATCATCGCTTTTAAACATGAAATAACCGTCAGCGTTGGTCACTACCGACACACCGCCAACCGCCACACTGGCTCCCTCAACAGGCTTTCCCGTAGCACCATTGACGACCGTTCCGCTGATGACTGTCATCTGTGCCACAGCGATGATTGTTGTCAACAGCAACAATAATAAAACTCCTCCTCTTTTCATGTTGTAACTATATAATGTTTCGCGATCTGATACCTACTGCGTTATAACTGTGGTATGAAAGTAATCGAACTGAGCCTGACCATTCTGGCCGTAGCAATAGAGACCCGTGCGGATGCCTTTCCAGTAGCCGGCACGCATGGGGAAGGGTTCGCCGACGGGTATGAACGTCTGACCGTCGGTGCTGTATAGGAACTGATGGCGATTCTGCTGGCAGTCGTTGGTGACGCGCAGATAGAGCTGCTTGAACTTGCCTGACTGAACTATTTGCTTCTTCCCGCCGAACTCCGTATAAATACCCTGCGGACAGAGGCCAATGGCGTTGAACTGCTTACCGATGCAAAAGAGGCCTGCGTAGCAAGAGCCCTTGGAACAGAGTAGGGTAGTAGACTCACTGCTGTAGCCCACCACTTTCTGTGTCAGCATGTTTCGGCTGGTTTTCAGGCTGTCGGCAGGCATCGCGTGAAGCGTCAGCCAGCCTTTCTTCTCTTTGAGGCTCCAGTGGGCATTATCAGGATTATGGTTCCATTGCCACTGCAGGCCCAACGAAGAGTCAGAGAAGTCGTCAGAGGCTTGTAGGCTGACAGGCTGAGAGGGTAGGGGAGCTTGCCACGAGGCGACAGGCTCGCCTATGCCGTTGCCGTCGTAGTCGACACCCATCAGTGGCCAGTCATCCTGCCAACGGACGGGCTGCAGATGAACGACACGTCCCAAGACAGGCGTCTCCTGGAAGTGATAGAACCACCACTCGCCGTCGGGCGTATCGACAAGTGCGCCCTGATGAGGGCCGTTGACATTGGTGGAGCCTTGTTCCAGCACCACACGCCGCTCATAAGGGCCGTAGATGCTCTTTGAGCGCAGCACCGTCTGCCAGCCTTGTCCCACGCCGCCCTCAGGGATAACGAGGTAGTAGTAACCGCTGCGCTTCAGAAATTTTGTGCCTTCAGCCACCGGCCCCGTATAGACCGTCACGCCGTCGTCTAACAGCTGTTTGCCGTCAGCCGACATCTTATGGACAATGATAGGACCGGCGCCATGCTGACTGCGACCCAAGTAAGCCTGTCCATCACTATCCCAGAAGGGACAGGGGTCTTCCCATTTCGCCACACGCTTCACCAGATGGAGCGGAGCCCACGGGCCGTGAGGGTCTTTTGCGGTAGACATAAAGAGTCCCTCGTCGGGCGTACAGAAATAGACGTAGAAGCGTCCGTTGTGATAGCGGATGGCGGGTGCCCATGAGCCGCCGGCATAGTGCTGGTTGCTGTCCCATCCTGGCTCGTCGAAGCGCGAGTAAATCTGACTGATGTAGCGCCAGTTCACCATATCGTCGCTCTCGAGCACCTGCATACCGATGAAGTGGAAGTCGGAGGCAACCATATAGTATTTCCTGCCCACGCGAATGACGTCAGGGTCGGAGAAGTCGGCATTGAGCACAGGATTGCGATAGGTGCCATCGCCCTGATCGCCCCATCGCAGGTCGTCGGTGTCCACCTGGACGAAGTCAGGACGGGCATCGGGCTGTTCCATCAGCACCTGAATATTGTGGAACTCGACGTTGCGGGCATGACGGACGAAGAAACCCTTGGCGGGCAGCGGGCCCCACATCGTGGCCTCAGGGTACTCCTTCTCCTTCTCATCCCTGACGGTATCGTTGATATGCGCCAGATCGGCCGGCATCACGCCGCCACGGTGGTGCAGGCTGATGTTCGAGAGCGTGACGTTCTCCACAGGGTGTCCAGGCAGGCCGGTGATGCTGCAGCCCACAGCGCCGGCATTACGAATGTGGATGTTGTCGAGATGCACGCCATTGATGCGGCCTACGTGTTCGATGGGAATGAGTTCGGTAATGGTATCATCATTACCCTTGCCGCTGAGCCCTTTTGCGGCAGCCCTCAGTTGATAGCCCCGTCCGCGATTGCCCAGACGGATGAAGATGGGCGACTCCGTGCCCTCGACGCTGATGTCAGAGACGCTGACGTTCTCCATCACGCCACCGTCGACAATCTCCAGCGAGATGGCCGAAGAGCCAATCTTAGACGGTGTGCCGAAGAACTGGCTCGACTGGTCGTCAGAGGGTTTGACAACGATGCCGCTGATACTGATATTACGGAAGCCGCCGTTGGTCTCCGTTCCCAACTTCACGGCGTTGCAATGACTGCTCACCACACAGTCGGCAATGCGTATATTCTCGCAGAGACGCGGTGACGTCGACTTCAACGTGATGGCGTCGTCATCGGAGTCGGCTATCATATTCGTCACGATGACATCGTGACAGCCGTCAAGGTCGAGGGCATCGTTGTTGTAGTTGTTGCGATTGAAGACCTTGATGCCGCGTATCTGCACGCGGTCGCAAGCCAGATAGTGCTGCATCCAGCAACCGCTGTTGCGCAGCGTAACATCCTGCACCGTGACGTCGCTACTCTGTATGAATCGTAACAGGTGTGGCCGCGTGATGCCCTCGTCGTTCCACGTCAGCTTCCTGAACGCCCGTCCGCGTCCGTCGATGGTGCCCCAGCCGCTGATGCTGACATCCTCTGCACCGTCGGCATAGATAAGTTGTATGGTCGACGTCTGAGTGCGAAGCGACACATAGTCGGTCTTCATAGGCCGATAATCCTCCAGACGGGTACTGCCATAGAGCGTGGCTCCTGTCTCAAGATAGAGATTGACATGACTACGCAGCACAAGTGTACCTGTCTTGAACATGCCGGCTGGCACCACCACTCGTCCGCCGCCCGCCGCAGAACAGGCGTCTATGGCCTGCTGGATAGCAGCCGTGCTGAGCACGGCCGTGTCGCTCTTGGCGCCATAGTCAACAATGTTATAATCCTTCGCCATTGCTACTAACGCCATCGGGCATAGCAGCAGCAGAGTACGTAGTCTTTTCATTCGTCTTAAGTTTTGCGGACAAAGATACGTCTTTTTCCCCAATTCTGCAAGCCTGGCGTGAACATTTCTGAGAATCGCGTTGTAAACGTTTACGTGAGATAATGATAAAAGACAGAAGAACAGAAGCCTCTTTTTTCCTACTTTTGCACCGCAAAACTACTAAAACAAATCATCATGATCAGCAAAACCATAGCAACAGCTGCTGTCAGCCTGATGGCATTGACGCAGTCGTCCTACGTTCAGGCAGAAGAACTCAAGCCCTATTTCATACAGACTTTCGACGACACCAGTCTTGTCAGCAGCGAACAGGCAGCGACGGAATATGCGGCCACCGTAGAGGGACAGGGCGAGTGGCTGTTCAAGAACGCCTACGTCGTGCTGGGTGCCTCGATGAAGACCAACTACGTGAAGGACGGTTCGCCGGCCGACCTACGCATGGTGAAGGGCGGTAGCTACGTGGTGACACCCATCGTCGGCGAGGGCATCGGCAAGGTGACCTTCGACGAAGGCCGCACGAAGAAGTACCTCCGTGTCTATACATCGAAGGACGGCGGACAGACGTGGACACAGGTCAAGGAGTTCAGCAAGAACACGGCGCTGAACAACACTGTCAGCGTGAACGACCCTCAGGCCAACCGCGTGAAACTGGAGAACTACAACGGTTCCAACGACTGCGACATCGACAATCTCGCCGTCTATCCCTACGACCCGGAAGCGGGTGGGGGAGGGGAGATTCCCGTTCCCGACAACGGTATCATCGAGACCTTCTGGTGCTCGCCCGACGGCGACGACGCGACAGCCGACGGCTCGCAGGAAAAACCCTTCTTCTCGCTACAGCGGGCTGCCAACCTGGCCGGTCCTGGCGACACGATTATCATGAAGGGCGGCACATACGTCTACAATGCCCGTGTCAACATCGGCAACTGTGGCACCAAGGAAAAACTGATCACCCTGAAATGTGCTGACGGCAGAGCCGTACTCGACTTCTCGGCAATGCCCTATCACAAACACTCCGACAACCCCCAGCAGGGCATCCGGCTGACGGCCAGCTACTGGCACTTCTACCATATCGACATCTGCAACGCCTCCGACAACGGCCTGCTCATAGAGCGCGAGTCGGCTGACGGCTTCCCGGAGAACCAGGCCCACGACAACCTCATTGAAGCGTGCAACTTCTACAAGAACGGCGACACAGGTCTGCAGATGAAAAACCTGGCTTCATTCAACCGCGTCATCAACTGCGACTCCTACCTCAACTGCGACGAGGACGAGGGCGACGCCGACGGCTTCGCACCGAAGATCAGCGTCGGCGACGGCAACTACTTCTACGGTTGCCGCGCCTGGGCCAACAGCGACGACGGCTGGGACGTCTTCTATAAGAAGGAGAGCGGACAAAAAGACAACGTCTGCGTCATCCTCGAGAACTGCATCGCCTACAAAAACGGATTCCTCGACCTGCAGACCATCGCGCCCAGCGGCAACGGCAACGGCTTCAAGTGTGGCTCGGACCAAGGCGCTATGAACGTCTTCATGAACCGCTGTCTGGCCATCCACAACAAGGCAAAGGGCTTCGACCAGAACCATAACGCCGGCGACATCATCCTGAACAACTGTACAGGCATGACGTCGAAAGCACTCTGTGGCGACAAGACCTACTCCTACCGCATCTACGAGGAGATAGCCAGCGACCACGAGGTGCGCCTGACAAACTGCATCGCCATCAACGACAACGATGCTACCGACAAGCGCGACAAGCAGGGCAACATCAAGGACGGCGAACACGGCAAATACGGACAGTACGGACGCTTCGAGGTTGACGCCTCGCTTGACCGTCTGAGCATCGTCAACTGCGAGTTCCAGAAAGCCGACCCCACACAGTTTGTCAGCATCACTAACGACGAGGAACTCATCGGTGAGCGTCAGGAGAATGGCGAACTGCCAGAGACGACGTTTGCCCATCTGGTAGACGGTTCGCCACTCATTGACGCCGGCGTGAAGATCGACGCCACGACTTACCGCGGCATACAAGTCAACGGCATTGAGTTTGCCGACGAAGCGCCCGACCTGGGTGCCTACGAGAAAGGAACGATTGTCTCGGGCATTGAGCGTGTCGAGTGGGCAGACGAGCCTATCAGCGTGCAGCAGACGGAGGGCGGTCTGACGCTACTGACCGTCGGCGGCCAGACGACGGCACTGCGACTGCCCAACAGCCGAGGCCGTATTGTCGTCATGCAGGTCATGAAGGACGGCAAGCCCGTCGGTCACGTCAAGCTGCTGATGAGAGGTGAGAGGTGAGAGGAAAAATGCTGCCGTCATCCTGTCATAGCAGGTTGGCGGCAGCTTTTTTATGGATTCAACTCGCTGATTTATGCGAACGGATTCTCAGTGGGATAATAGTCACCCTTCGGGAAGTTGTAGTCGATCTCCTCAACGGGGATGCCCATGTACTTCAGCACCTCCCACAGATACTTACCGGCGTGGTCGAACATCACGGCGCAGTGGTGCGGATAATGCTTCTCGATAAGCACGTGACGATAGAAGCGGCTCATGTTCTTGATACCGAAGATACCGATAGAACCGAATGAGCGTGTAGCAACAGGAATCACCTCACCCTGAGCGATATAGGCGCGCAACTTGGTGTCGGCTGTCGACTGCAGGCGGTAGATGGTAGCCTTGCCGGGCTTGATGTCGCCCTCCAGCGTACCGTTGGTCACCTCGATAGGCAGAGCGCGGGCCATGATGCGCTGGAAACACATCTGGCAGTTGCAGACCTTCGAGCTAGCGGTGTTACCGCAGTGGAAGCCCATGAAGATCTCCTTGTCGGTGTACTCGTCGCAGAGGAACTTCTTGCCCTTGATGCTCTCCTCGTACATATCCTGAGGCACGGTGTTGTTGATGTCGAGCAGCGTGGTAGCGTCCTCAGTGATGCAGGTACCGATGAACTCAGAGAGTGTACCGTAGATGTCCACCTCGCAGCTCACGGGGATACCACGACCGGTGAGACGGCTGTTGACATAGCAAGGCACGAAGCCGAACATGGTCTGGAAGGCAGGCCAGCACTTCGTGGTCAGCGACACAAACTGGCGGCAACCCTTGTGAGCCTCTACCCAGTCGAGCAGCGTCAACTCATATTGAGCCAGCTTAGGCAGCACACTGGGAATCTTGTTGCCGGTTCCCAGTTCGGCGGCCATATCCTTCACCACATCGTCGATGCGTGGGTCGCCCTGATGCTTCTGGAACGACTCCAGCAGGTCGAGCTCGGAGTTCTCCTCAATCTCAACGTCAAGGTCATAGAGGGCGCGGATAGGAGCGTTGCAAGCCAGGAAGTTGTTGGGACGGGGACCGAAGCTGATAATCTTCAGGTTCTGCAGACCGACGATAGCGCGGGCGATGGGCAGGAACTCATGGATAAGCTCTGCGCAGTGAGCAGCGTCGCCTACGGGCTCCTCAGGAATGTAGGCACGGGTCTTACGCAGTGACAGGGCGTGGCTGGCGTTCAGCATACCGCAGTAAGCATCGCCACGACCGTCAATGAGGTCCTGCTGGGTCTCCTCAGCAGCAGCGCAGAACATGGCGGGGCCGTTAAAGTATTTGGCCAGCATGGTCTCGGAAATCTCAGGACCGAAGTTGCCCAGGTAGACGCAGAGGGCGTTACAACCAGCCTTGGTGATGTCCTCCAGGGCCTGCTGCATGTGAATCTCACTCTCTACGATGCAGATAGGACATTCATAGATACCATCTTTGCCAAACTTCTTCTCATACTCGGCAATAACGGCCTTACGGCGGTTGACGGCCAATGACTCAGGGAAACAGTCGCGACTTACGGCCACGATACCAATCTTAATTACAGGTACGTTGTTCATTCTTTTATTTGTTTAGAATAGTAATAAATGGTTTTTCAACCGACAAAGTTAGGAACTTTTCGCCGAATAACCAAAATTATTTCGTTTAATAAATGTTACTTTCCTAAATTATACGCTCTATGCAACCAATTAAAAAGAATAAGAAACAAAAATTACCAAAATAAAATTTCCGAAAAAAATAATTTGGTTGATTTGCCCGCATCAACGCATCTACAAACGTGTTCAAAAATGAAAAAAATTGTGATTTGTTTTGCATTCTTCATACTTATTCGTATCTTTGCCAACGAAATTCAAATGTCAAACCCTTTTAATCGAAATGGCCAATGAAGTAAAAACAGAACGAATGTAACGCTAACCGACCTCCATACTGAGGCTCAGCCTCGCGAGGTCACAGAGATAATAATAAAAGAATATTGATGAAAAATAATTGGATTTATGTCGTATAGTCAGATTGCACAACTGGAACTGATGAATGCCTTGAACAACATTAACTCAGAAGCTGAGTTGAACGAGTTTAAGGATTTAGTTGCCCGCTTCTTTGCCCAAAAGGCCCAGAAAGCTATTGATGACCTTTGGGATAAGGGCATTATCAACGAGGAAACAATAGAGCAATGGGGTACTGAACACATGCGCACTCCTTATAGATATGCGACGCATCGTTCTTGATACTAATTGCCTCTTGCAGGCTCTGCCCTCAAGTAGTCCGTATCACAAGATATGGACAGATATGTTTGATCACAAGATTTGCCTGTGTGTCAATACAGAAATTCTCGATGAATACGAGGAAAAACTTGCAGAGAAGACAACAAAAGTAATTGCCCATAACGTAGTTGAGGCTATTGCTAGACTAAGTACCACCGTCTATCAGGAAGTTTATATCCATTTTGGCTTGATTACCCAAGACGCAGATGACAACAAGTTTGTAGATTGTGCTGTAGCCGCCAATGCTGAATACATCGTTTCCAACGACAAGCATTTCAAAATATTAGATGACATTGACTGGCCCAAGGTCACAGTTCTTAAAATACAAGAGTTTATGCGACAAATAGAATCCAAACCTTGATATTTCCTTCTCATCTCCACCGCTTAGTCGGTGGCAGGATACACTATATCAATTTTACAAAACTAACAGAATAGCGTTTCTGTTCGAATACTTTGACATAAAGATATTGAGCTTTTGCTCTTGTTCTTTGTAGCAGAATACCGCCAAACATTCAATTACGAAAGAACAAGCAGTCAGAAGGCTCACGTCGTAAGGCGTGGGCTATTCGTGCTTGTTTCGTAATAGGTCACTTGGCGGTAACCGTGCTACAGATAAGTATTGAACAGTTCCGCCTTTTTATTTATTATGAAATTCAATACGATTATCACAATTTTTGCACTATGCACTTTAACGATGACAATATCTGCTCAGAGTAAAGTGCCTAAAGAGTATGAGTTGATGAGAAATGTTTCATCTGTCAATATGAGCTCTGACTATTCTGCCATGAAAGTAAAAAAGGTGAAAATAAAGGAGTATGTAGAGATGAAGCTGAATATGGACTTTACGAGGTTCTGCAATTCAGTTGAAAGCATTATCATAGATTCTGCAAATGAGGAATTAGACAAAATGGGAATGAAGATTGTGGAAAAGAACGATTCCTGTGACATAGAAATAAAGCTAATGTTCACCGATACAGACCCTGATGGAGAACATAGTGTGATGGTAAAGTTAGTTCATAAGCCTTCCGACACTTTAATATCAACATTCGATATTAACTCGAACGGTGGAAGGGGGGATGATTTTCGTGAAATGTTTATGAATGGTTTACTGAAGACTGGTAAGACCCTTGGAAAGGAACTGTGCAAAATCAAATCCACAACAGATTCCACGAAATAGAATCAAAGCAACAGTCATTGATACTTCCCCTAAACTATGTGGAGGCCCGAGCGGCTTCCACATTTTTATGAAATAATCCTCACTAAATTTGGAAGCTTAAAAAAGAATGTTTATCTTTGCACACAAAACGAAGATAGTATGCAGCAATTACGATTTAATCCTGCCCAATATGAACTTATAAACCTGCTCTCTTGTGTTGACAAGGAGGAGGATATTGTAGAACTGAAAGAGGTTATTGTTCAGTTTCTCAACAGGCGTCTACAAAGGGAAATAGACAAACTTTGGGATGCAGGCATCATCAATGAAAAAGTTATAGAAGAGTGGGGTAAAGAACACATGCGTACCCCATATAAAAATGCGTGATGACAAACAGATATATCGTATTAGACACTAACTGTTTGTTACAGTCTCTTTCAAGATTCAGCCCCTACTATTGTGTGTGGGAAGCTTTTGTTATGGGTAAATATACTCTGTGTGTCTCAACCGAAATATTGGAAGAATATGAAGAGATTATCGCTTCTCACATGTCTCCATCCATTGCGCAAATTAGCTATTGAAATCATCCTTCGTGCAAATAACGTAAAACGGGGTTCTTAAAAGGTTTTAGGGGGGTGGGAAACTTGAGTTATATCAGCTCTGTCGGCGAGGCGATAAAGGTCGTGGCACCGTTGGCCGTCAGTAAGTCCTTGTCACGAAAGCCCCAGAGCACACTGATGCAGGGCAGACCCGCGTTACGGGCTGTCTGCAGGTCAACGTCGCTGTCGCCAACATAGACGGCATGCCGACCATCGACGCCCAACTGGCTCAGGGCCTCGTTGACGGTGTCGGGTGCCGGCTTCTTGCGGATGCCCTCGGCCTCGTGCTCGCCGACAGCCACCTCGATGGTTTCAGGAAAGAAATGCCGACAGAGTTCCTTGGTGGCAGCATCAAACTTATTGCTCACCACGGCCGTGCGGCAGCCTCGCGCTTTCAGCACCGCCAGCATCTCGGGTACACCGTCGTAGGGCCGCGTCGTGTCTAACGAGTGTTCCATATAATACTGACGGAAAGCCTCAAAGACCTCCTCAAAACGGGGATTCTGCTCACCGTCGGGCACGGCACGCACCATCAGCAGCCTGACACCATTACCCACAAAACGCCGCACATCATCGCGCGAATGCTCTGGCATCCCATAGCATCGCAAGGCATAGTTCACGGCTGCCGTCAAGTCGTCGAGTGTATCGAGCAACGTGCCGTCGAGGTCGAAGATATAGGTGTGGTATTGCTGCATCGCTGTCGAAAGTCTTTGTCTGTTCGTGTGCAAAGATAACCATTTTAATCGCTCTACAAATATGAGGGGAGACCCGATTCTCCCCGTTTTTGCAACATTTAACTTTTTCCGATGCAGGATTCTGGATTATCCGCTCTTTATTAAGCAGAAACGAACTAAATTTGCAAACAAAAAGGAAAAGTATGATGAAAAAGTGTACGATGTGGGGAGCCGTCACCCTGCTAATGGCAGCGATTGTAGGATGCACGTCTGAAGAAAGCATCACAACAACGCCAAATCCAACTATCTGCCCTGTCGACACAGACGCCGTCATGTCGAACGAGAACAACGAACTGAGGTCTATCGTACTGACTCGCTCAGAACAGCAGTTGGTGAACCAAAGCAACAGCTTTGCCTTTAAGCTGTTCCGCAAGATTTCTTCCAACCAAAGTGAAATCGTCTCACCCATCAGCATCACTTACGCCCTTGGGATGCTGAACAACGGTGCTGCCGGCGAGACACAGGCACAGATTAACAATGTGTTAGGATTCGGCGAGACAGGTGCTGACGGCATCAACGACTTCTGCCGCAAGATGCTGACGGAGGCTCCAACCCTCGACAGGCTGACGAAGGTGATGATTGCCAACACCATCTTTATGAACAAAGGTTATGAACTGAGAGCTGACTTTATCAACAAGGCCCACCAATACTACGACGCAGACCCTGAGACACGCGACTTTGCTGACGGACAAACAAGAGATGTCATCAACAAGTGGGGCAGCGACCATACGATGGGTATGATTCCTGAAGTGCTGAAGGAGGAAGAGTTTAAGACAGACGCCGTCAGCTATCTGCTCAACGCCATCTACTTCAAGGGAGCCTGGGCAGAGAAGTTTGACAAAGCAAACACAACAAACGAGGAATTTCAATCGTACTCAGGAAAGCAACAGGTGCCGATGATGCATCAGGAACATGAGTTCAACTATTCGGAAAACGAACTCTGTCAGGTACTCCGTCTGCCCTATGGCAACAATGCCTACTCGTTGACCCTCCTGCTGCCAAAGGAGGGAAAGACCATCAACGACGTGCTGCAGACGCTGACGGCAGAGACGTGGCAGCAATATCAATGGATGGGTAGCAAAGCTATCGTAGATGTGAAGTTGCCGCGTTTTGAGTCGCAATCCAGCGTCAACCTCAAAGGCATCATGACAGCACTCGGTATGCCAAATGCCTTCAATGATAATTTAGCCGAGTTCCCCAATTTCTGCAATGTCCCTACCTATATCGGTCTGATGAAACAAGTGGCGAAAATCAAACTTAACGAGGAAGGCACGGAGGCGGCTGCTGTCACCGTAATAGGTATGAATGAAAAATCATCTATTGAACCTCAAGAACCAAAACGCGTCAACTTCCATGCTACCCGTCCGTTCCTCTATGTCATCAGCGAACAATCCACTGGCGCCATCTTCTTTATCGGACAATATGCAGGCGACTGACTATAAGTGTTTACAATAGGGCAGAGTAATAACGAACAACGCTTGGTAAAGCGGCTTCGCAACGGCGAGAACGGGGCGATGCAGGAGTTCTATTCGCTCTATGCTAACCGTCTGACGGCAGTCTGCTCACGTTACATCGTGGATAAGGATGACTTGAAGGATGTGTTCCAGGATGCATTCATTCATATTCTCTCTCATATCCGAGACTTCGAATATCGTGGAGCAGGCTCCCTTCAGGCTTGGGCCTCGAAGATAGTGGTCAACGAGGCGCTGAGCTTCCTGAAAATAAAGAAGCAGCACGAACTGTTGTTCTCAGACGATGTTGCTGAAATCCCTGAAGAAGAGACTCCTGACTTCAACGACATTCCACCAGAAGTTATCCAGCAAATGATACAGAGCCTGCCAACAGGCTATCGAACGGTGTTCAACCTCTACGTCTTCGAGCAGAAGAGCCACGGCGAGATTGCCAAGCTGTTAGGTGTCAAGGAGGGCACCTCTTCCTCTCAGTTCAGCAGAGCCAAAAGCCTGCTTGCCAGAATGATCAGACAGTATATCAACAAAGAACAGTTAACGCGATGAACGAACTATGGATCAAGCAGATACAGCAGAAGATGGCAGACTACGAGGAGCCTGCCCCTGAGGTATTGTGGGATGAGGTTGCGAAAGCTGTGACTGGTCGTAGACAGCCATCAAAGGTCATTCCGCTGATTCCCGAGCAGAGCTCGCCTACCCGTCGCCTTTGGCTTCGCAGCGCTGCTGCTGCCGTCCTGCTGTTGATAGCCCTTGTTGTGGGATACAAGGCTTTGGAGAAGGATGCACCCATTCCTGAAAAGCAAATCAGGGCGAAACTGTCGCAGCGACATCAGCAGAAATCGCTGCCAGAGGAAGAAAAACCTATCACAATGGTTCGTTTGGCTAAAGCCAATCAACCTGTCAGACCTATTTTCGAATCAGATTCCGTCATAGTAACAGAAAAAGAAGCGGAAGCGGAAGAAGAAACGACAACAGAAACGACTGTTGAAGAGGAAGAGGTTGCTGTGGCACAGCAACATGCAGAACCAAAGCCTAAAAGGGTACAACAGAAAGCTGTCTATCCGTCAGATCTCCACAAGTCGTCTGCCTCCAAAAACCGCCTGACGGCAAAGCTATACCTGTCGAATGGTATGGGAAGCAGCGATTATTCCACTACTGGAAAAATAATAATAACAGGATCTGGAGACAATATCATGGCACCAATAGACAAGTCAGGAGAAGTGGCATCAATAGAGGAGCCTGGAGAAGGTGGACAGGTTTTTACTACAGAGACACAGAATAACATTATCACCTCGCTACAAACACATCATTACCAACCTATCCACTACGGCCTCTCCATGCGTTATCGTCTCGATAACCGCTGGGCTGTAGAAACGGGCATCACTTACTCATTACTGACCTCAGACATCGCCTATACAACAAACGGCTATACAACACCAATAGAAACGAAGCAGCGGCTCAACTATATCGGCATACCACTGAAGGCGGAATACCTGCTGTGGGGAAGCCGCCATTTCGACGTGTACGTCTCTGGGGGGATAACGATAGAAAAAATGGTAAAGGGAAGTCAGGAAAACACAAGAACGGGCATGAAGGAGAATGTCTCTATCCGTTCGCTGCAACTCTCCATCAACAGCGGTATAGGAGCAGAATATAAGTTCAGCAACCTGTTCAGCATTTACGCAGAGCCAGGCCTCAGCTATTACTTCGACAACGGTAGCAGCATCTCAACGTTCTATCAGGACAAGCCCCTGAACTTCAATCTGAATATAGGACTGAGATTCCAGATAAAATAAAAACATCATTTTTGTTTTTTCTTTGTCGAATTATTTGTATCTTTGCAAACGATTCGGGCTGATATTGTATGGAACAATCAAAGAAATTTGACGAAATTTCTATTATGCGTGTGATGGCAATGACAATGATTGTTGCCTTTCACAGTATGTGTTTCTACAATGGGCGATGGGCGAAAGTGGATGCCATTATGATTCCATTCTGGTACAAAACATCATCTTTCCTCGATGTCATTGACCTGAATATGTTCGTCTTCATCTCTGGTTACCTGTATGGATACCTGTATATCTTCAGGAATAAGTACCGCCATCCCTTTGAAGTGGTTCGTACCAAAGCTAGACGCCTGTTGATACCCTATTTCTTCTGGGGCATCCCTATGGTTTTGGTGTGGCCGTGGAACACCTGGTTTAAGTTGTGGTGCGGTATCGGTCATCTTTGGTTTCTGATGATGTTGTTTGGCGTGTTTACGCTTACAGTCTTTCTTCAGATGGCCAATGCTCAAAGGATCAGGTTCACACGCCGTATTGGCATCCTGCTGATAGTCGCTGCCAGCATAGCATGGCTTCTGTTTCCCAAGTATGTCTACGGTGGCGAATTCCTGTGCATCAACAAGATACTGTATTACTTCCCCGCTTTTATCATTGGATATCTTTGTGCCAAGCAACGCATAGGTTGGCTCATGCCTAACTGGTCGTATATCCTATTGCCTTTCGTTCTGCTCCTCTTGTACGTCTTCGTGTGGCATAACATCCCACTACCCTGGACACTCATTATGCTTGTCAGAACGCTTTGCGGCTACACCATCTGTATTTTCCTGCTGATAATCCTTAGCAAGGTGACGATGTCTGACCGGTCGCGCCGCGTCTTTACCGAGGTAGAACGGCTGAGTATGGGTCTTTACATCTTCAACCAGATAGTCATGGACATCGTATTTTCTATTCCCGTCCTGAATCAATGGTTTGAGATACACTGGAAGGTGGGACCATTCTTACTGTTCATCATCGGGTTCTTTCCGCCAATGCTCCTGTCGTATGTGTTCAATAAGTATAAGTTCCTGAAATGGACTATTGGCGGGTAGTATAATCATTGACTATTTCAGAAATGATGCAAGAGTCAAGACGATGATATCCGTTGAGATTCAGATGCAGGTAGTCGGTCAGGAACATGGAAGTATCAGTAGCTCCGTTGGGATTCCATTTTCTCGTTGGAATGTAAAGGACACTGTCGAGCAGACCTGTTTCTGACAGCATCTCATAAAGGGCTTTCTGGTAGTCTTCTCCTTGTTGGTTACTGGTGCCCATAATGACAGAACGGAAGCGATAGAACAAGCGTTCTCGAAGCCTTTTCCTGTGCATAGGCTCGGTAAAGTTGACAAGGGGAATTTCCATGATGACAGGCCGTATATGATTGTGGAGCAGAAGTCTGATAATCAGTTTCATGTTTTCCGTATAAAACGATAAAGTGCGAAGATAGGTGACATCATTGATGCCAGCGAAGATAACACAATAGTCAGGGTGGTCTTCTATCAGCGGCTGGGTACAACGGTCAGGCTCGTCGGCGTGCTCCTCGGTTTTGTCGCTGTACATAAAAAAAAACACCTCTTTGCTTAACGCACCTTTCTTCCCTCTTGTCACCGCTTTCACGGGTTTCTTGAATATCTGTTTAGCTGCATTGGCAATGATAGTGTCGCCGGATAGCAGCGTGTGGTAATCTGCCCAACTGTCGCCGATAAGCGCTATACGCAGAGTGTCGTCCTGGTAGGTCTTGCTGATGATATAAAACGGCAATTCTTCCGGCTCATAGTAGTATCTGTATGTTGGTACGCAATAAAGGATTACTGACAGTAGGAACACGACAATACCCAATACCCAGAAATAAATACTTTTGGGCTTAGGGAAGATTTTTTGTGTCGGTTCTTCTGGAACTATCCTCGGTTGCATCTCTTATTCAGAAGGATTAGGGTGCAAATATACTTATTTTTGTTGATATCGGCAAGAAAACAAAAATTTATTTGTATCTTTGCACGCTGAAAAGGAAATCAATAAACAACAACGATACAATGGACTACAATTTCAGAGAAATTGAGAAGAAATGGCAGAAGCGGTGGGTAGAGCAGAAGACCTATCGCGTAGTGGAGGACCCGAAGAAGAAGAAATTCTACGTGCTGAACATGTTCCCGTATCCCAGCGGGGCAGGATTGCATGTAGGCCATCCCTTAGGTTACATCGCCAGCGACATCTACGCCCGCTACAAGCGTCAGCAGGGTTTTAACGTGCTGAACCCCATGGGCTACGATGCCTACGGACTGCCGGCTGAGCAGTATGCTATCCAGACTGGTCAGCATCCTGAGAAAACCACATTTGAAAATATCGACCGCTACCGTTCACAACTGGATAAGATCGGCTTCTCGTTCGACTGGGAGCGCGAGGTGCGCACCTGCGACCCCATCTACTACAAGTGGACACAGTGGGCCTTCCAGCGAATGTTCAAGAGCTACTACAGCACAGCTTCACATAAGGCTCAGCCCACGATCAAGCTGATTGAACACTTCGAACTGATGGGTACTGAGAACTGTAATGCCCTTGGTACCGAGGAGCTGCATTTCACAGCTTCTGAGTGGGCCGGCTTCTCTGAGAAGAAGAAGCAGGAGGTGCTGATGAACTACCGCATTGCCTACCTTGCCGACACAATGGTGAACTGGTGTCCGAAGCTGGGCACGGTGCTGGCCAACGATGAGGTTGTAGACGGCGTCTCCGTGCGTGGCGGCTATCCCGTGGTGCAGAAGAAGATGCGCCAATGGTGCTTGCGTGTCTCGGCCTACGCCCAGCGCCTGCTGGACGGTCTGGAGACGATTGACTGGACCGACTCTCTGAAGGAGACCCAGCGCAACTGGATTGGCCGTTCTGAGGGAACGGAGGTAGAATTTAACGTCGCTGACTCAGACAAGCATTTCACCATCTTCACCACTCGTGCCGATACAATGTTTGGTGTGACGTTCATGGTGCTGGCGCCTGAGTCAGACCTCGTGGCCGAACTCACGACACCCGAACAGAAAGAAGAAGTTGAAAAATATCTCGACTACGTGAAGAAGCGTACGGAGCGCGATCGTCAGATGGACCACAAGGTGACAGGTGTGTTCTCTGGCTCGTACGCCATCAATCCGTTCACAGACGAGAAGATACCCATCTGGATCGCAGAATATGTATTGGCCGGTTATGGTACTGGAGCCATCATGGCCGTACCTGCCCACGACTCTCGTGACTATGCCTTCGCCAAGCATTTTGGTCTGCCCATCATTCCGTTGATTGAGGGTGCCGACGTCTCTGAGGAGAGCTACGATGCCAAGGAGGGTATTGTCTGCAACAGCCCAAGGACCCCCCTGTCGTCCCCCGAGGGGGACAAGGAGACCGCGCTGAAATCCCCCTCGGGGGACAACAGGGGGGTCTTCTCGTTGAATGGCCTGACCGTCAAAGAGGCCATTGCTGCCACGAAGAAGTACGTCACTGAGCAAGGTTTGGGACGCGTAAAGGTCAATTATCGTCTGCGCGACGCCATCTTCTCTCGTCAGCGTTACTGGGGTGAGCCATTCCCCGTCTACTACAAAGACGACATGCCTTATATGATTCCGAAGGAGTGTCTGCCGCTGGAGCTTCCTGAAATTGACGAGTATAAACCCACAGAGACGGGCGAGCCCCCCTTGGGACGCGCCAAACGCTGGGCCTGGGACACGAAGACCGATAGTGTGGTCGACAAGTCGCTGATTGACAATAAGTCCGTCTTCCCGCTGGAGCTGAACACGATGCCTGGCTTCGCCGGCTCCTCAGCCTACTACCTGCGCTATATGGACCCGAAGAACGAGAAAGCACTTGTTGACAAGGATGTCGACGAGTACTGGCGCAACGTCGACCTCTATGTGGGTGGAACGGAGCACGCTACGGGTCACCTGATTTATTCTCGCTTCTGGAACAAGTTCCTCTATGACTCTGGCTACAGCTGTGAGGACGAGCCCTTCAAGAAACTCGTCAATCAGGGCATGATTCAGGGTCGCTCCAACTTTGTCTATCGTATCGAAGACGAGGGTGTCGACAAGGGTAAGTTTGTCAGTTTCGGCCTGAAGGACAAGTACACGACGACACCTATCCACGTCGATGTAAATATCGTCTCGGCCGACGTGCTCGACATCGAGGCCTTCAAGGCTTGGCGTCCTGAGTACGAGAACGCTGAGTTCATCCTTGAGAATGGTCAGTACAAGTGCGGCTGGGCAATAGAAAAAATGTCGAAGTCGATGTTCAATGTCGTCAATCCTGACATGATTGTCGAGAAATACGGTGCCGACACCCTGCGTCTCTACGAGATGTTCCTGGGTCCTGTAGAGCAGTCGAAGCCTTGGGATACCAACGGTATCGATGGTTGCCACCGCTTCCTCCGCAAGTTCTGGAATCTCTTCCAGAATGGCTTCGATGAGGGCGAGGCAACGGCTGACAATCTGAAGAGCGTACACAAGCTTATCAAGAAGGTCAGTCAGGACATCGAGCAGTTCTCATACAACACCTCTATCTCTGCCTTTATGATCTGCATCAACGAACTGTCGCAGCAGAAATGCAAGAACAAGGAGATGCTGAAGACGTTGGTGATTCTGATTGCGCCTTTCGCTCCACATATTGCCGAAGAGCTGTGGGAGACTTTAGGTGAGCAGGGCAGCGTCTGCGATGCTCAGTGGCCTGTGTGGGACGAGCAGTATCTCGTAGAGAGCCAGGTGAAGCTGGGTGTGGCTTTCAACGGCAAGACCCGCTTGGAAATGGAGTTTGCCGCTGATGCCGACAACAAGACCATCGAGGAAGCTGTGCTCTCCGACGAGCGTGCACAAAAGTACCTCGAAGGTTTCCAGGTAGCAAAGGTTATCATCGTCCCTAAGCGTATGGTGAATATCGTGCTGAAGAAATAAATGACAATAAACCATCAGTTGATACTCAAGGAGGTCGGGGATTATGTCGGCATAACCCTCGGCCTTTTATTATTTACGTTCGGATTCACATTCTTCCTGATGCCCTACGAGATTGTGACGGGCGGTGTAGCAGGTATCGGTGCTATCATCTACTATACCACACACTTTCCCATCAGCTACACCTACTTCCTCATCAATGGCCTGCTACTCATCGTAGGACTGAAGATTCTCGGTTGGAAATTCCTGACAAAGACCATCTATGCCATCCTGATGCTGACTTTCTTTTTGGGACTGGCACAAGAAATTATTCCAAAGGACCAGTCAGGAAACTTCGTCAAGATACTCGGTGATGGACAGGATTTTATGTCGCTGGTGATAGGCTGTATGATGACAGGAACGGCACTGGCTATCGTCTTCCTGAACAATGGATCAACAGGTGGCACCGACATCATTGCCGCCTCTGTCAACAAGTTCCGTAACGTATCGTTGGGAACGGTACTGACGTTTGTCGACTTCATCGTCATCGGATCCTGTCTCTTTATCCCGCAGTTTGGCGAAACCCTGGAACGCATCCATAAGATTGTCTTTGGCTTCTGTACGATGGTCATCGAAAACTTTATGCTCGACTACGTCATGAACCGTCGCCGCCAGTCGGTACAGTTCTTCATCTTCAGCAAAAAATGGCAGGAGATAGCCAACGCCCTGGGTACAGAGACCGATCACGGCGTCACCATCCTCGACGGACACGGCTGGTATACAGGTCAGCAACGTAAGGTTATCTGTCTGCTGGCCCGCAAGAGTGAGTCTACCTACATCTTCCGTCTTATCAAGATGATCGACCCCAACGCCTTCGTGTCGCAGAGTGCCGTCATCGGCGTCTACGGCGAAGGATTCGACGAACTCAAAGTAAAGATTAAAAAACATGAAGATAGTATTCGCAACCAACAACCAGCATAAACTGAGTGAAATACGCCAGATACTGGGGAATAGAGTAGAGGTGTTATCACTGAAAGACATCGGCTGCAATGCCGATATCCCCGAGACTGGAAACACGCTTGAGGAGAACGCCCTGCAAAAGGCACAATACATCTACGACCACTACCACATCGACTGTTTTGCCGACGACACTGGCCTTGAAGTCGATGCCCTTGGTGGCGCCCCTGGTGTCTATAGTGCCCGCTATGCCGCTGTTGGCTGTGCTACGACGTCGTTGCAGCCAAAAGACCACGACTCAGAAGCCAATATGACCCGCCTGCTCCGCGAATTAGGAGAAAATAACAATCGGCGGGCACGATTTCGTACTGTCATCGCGTTAATACAACAAGGAGAGGTGCATGAGTTCGATGGCATCGTCAACGGCGACATCATCCGCGAGCGAAGGGGTGGGGAAGGGTTTGGCTATGACCCCATCTTCCAACCCGACGGCTATGACCAGACGTTTGCCGAACTGGGTTCAGAAATAAAGAATACCATCAGCCACCGTGCTCGTGCTACACAAAAGCTTGCTGATTATCTATTAAAACAATAACAATTATGAGAAGAGTCGCTATCATTGCTTTACTTACCTTACAATGTGCCATGATGGCGCAAGTCGGTACTTGGAAGACTTACATGTCATACGCCGAGCCACAACAGATTGTAAAGGCAGGCAATGTGCTGTTTGTCCGCGCCAGCAATGACCTCTACCAATACAACCTCACCGACCATAGCATTACTACCTACGACAAGGTGACAGGACTAAGCGACACTTATATCACACACATTGCCTGGAACCAAGAGGCCGGACGCCTCATCATCATTTACCAGAACTCGAATATTGACTTAATAGACACTTCAGGCAACATCACCAACATCTCGTCGCTCTATCGCAAGGCAACGACAGAAGACAAAACCATCGACAGCCTGACCGTCGATGGACAATACGTCTATCTCTACGCACGTCTCGGCATTATCAAAATTGACATGAAACGGGCAGAAATCAAGGATACCTATACTAAGAATCACCCCGATTATCCCACATCGCTACCTGTCTATGTCAACAACGACTGGGCAGAATACATCGACATCGTCAAGACACTACAGCCAGGAGGGCCGAAATACAACTATTTCCAAGAGTCGGTATTCAAAGAAAACAAACTGTATGCTACGGGCGGCTATTTCCTCTCTGGCACAGCTGAATTCGATCGCCCTGGTACTGTTCAGGTGTGGGATGGCAATGAGTGGACAGTATTCCAAGAACAACTGAATTCTATTACTGGTTACAAATATGTAGACAATAACTGTATAGATATTGATCCGACAGACAACGGCCATATCGCTGTTGGAGGACGTTGCGGACTCTATGAATTCAAAGACGGACAACTCCTGAAATATCATAATCAGCAGAACAGTCCGATACATGGTGCATACGACAATCAAGAACTTGGAAACGACTATAACCTCATTAATGGTGTAAAGTTTGACAACAATGGCAATCTCTGGGTACTCAACAGTCAGGCTAAAGGCTCCAACTTGTTGAAACTTACCAAGGACGGCCAGTGGGAGAATATGAGTCAGAATCTGCTCATCAAAGATGACGGCACAAGTTTGTCAGGACTCAAGCAAATGTTTATCGACAGTCGCGGACTTCTTTGGTTTGTCAACTCTCATTGGATAACACCAGCGCTATTCTGCTACAATATTGAAAACAATAAACTCATCAGGTATATCAACTTCACCAATCAGGACGGCACACAGAATAGTATCGGCTCAGTCAACTGTGTCTGTGAAGACACCGACGGAAATATCTGGACAGGAACTAATCAGGGACCGTTTATGATACAGAAAAGTGAGGTTGGTCAGGAGACCGTCACTTTCCAACAGATTAAAGTGCCACGCAATGACGGCAGTAACTATGCCGACTATCTGCTGTCAGGGGTTAATATCAATTATATAGCTGTCGACGGTGGTGGACGGAAATGGTTTGCTACAAACGGTGCCGGAACTTTCCTCATAAGTGCCGACAACCTGACACAACTACAGTACTTCACTGCTGACAACTCAAAATTGCTGTCGAACACGATTATGTCAATAGCCATTAATCAGAAGACAGGTGAAGTGTTTTTCCTAACTGATAAAGGACTCTGTTCTTATATCAGCGATGCTACCACCTCAGCTTCAGAGATGACTAAAGATAATGTTTATGCCTATCCTAATCCGGTAACTCCCGACTATACCGGTCTTATTACCATCGTAGGACTAACGCTCAACGCCGACGTGAAAATTGTATCGCCAAGCGGCAAACTCGTTGCTGAAGGACGTTCTAACGGCGGTTTATTTACATGGGACGGATGTGACCATAATGGTAATCGTGTAGCCAGCGGTGTCTATATGGTAGTGACAGCTACCAGCGACGGTAAGAAAGGAACAGTATGCAAGATAGCAATCGTTAACTGATATGAGTAAATGGTCTGATATAGTTGCCAGCAGTATTATAACCTTTATAATAGGGTTATTAAACTGGTACGCCACTCCAACTATGTCAGACGACGTGCTATACCATTTTGTCTGGCAACAGGAATGGCATACTCCGTTTCAGCACATTCAGTCTCTTGATGACGTCATCACGTCGCAAATCACACATTATCAGTACGTTAATGGAAGAAGTATCACTCATGGTTTAGCACAGACAGCCATCAACCTAATGCCTCAACAAATGGCTAAAATACTCAACACCACCGCTTTTCTTTTACTTATCTTCTTAACGGCCAGATATATATCTGCAAGGAAAGACAGCAGAATACTGAACACCTCCATCATTTTTGGAATGCTCTTTCTAATCATCAGTGGCTTCGGTACAGGTTTTATTTGGCTCTTAGGCTCATTTACCTATCTTTGGGCATTGCTTTTCACTATATTATTTCTTCTGATGATACGTAAGCTGAAAGACCAACAGATGAAATGGAAATATCTACCACTGACGGCATTATCTCTGCTGATGGGATGGACCCACGAAGCGATAGCTCTGCCGATGGCAATGTCCTTCCTATTGTATCTTATCATAAACAGAAAACACATATTTAGACAGGCTAAAAGTTATTGTATGATAGCCTATATTCTTGGGATGATCATAATTCTTATTTCGCCATCTCTATGGAACAGAGCCGATATAGGAGGCATCTCTCTTACCCAACGACTGTTCTATGGATGCATAAATATCGTCTTGGGAATCAGAATATCATGGATTATGATAACTACCCTCATTATTATATATATAAAGAATAAAACAAAACTTTGGAATATCATTAAGGAATTTCGCTACCTTTTTGTCGCATGGATAGTTGCTATCGCCATTGTCTTCTGCTGCGGAACAACTATTGAAAGAGTACCTATTTGCGCTGATTTCATTGCTATGATGATAGTTATCGGTATTTGGCAAGGAGAAAGACTCTATCAATACCGACGGCTTATTGTGTCCTCAATATGCATACTGTCGGTCTGTATAGCTGTTCCAGCTGTTAAACTAAGCCACGATAATCATATGAACTATCTGAATCATCGCCAGCAACTGGAACAGAAAGACTCTCATCTTGTAAAAGTGTATCAACTGCCTGAAGAAATGAATGGAGTCATTAGGCAGATTGCCAAGCGATATATCATGCCAACAATAGAATTCAACTTCTTTAATTGCTATATGGCTTTTGATGAGAAAGATATTAATACGGTTGCCTTGGCACAACTGTATGGAAAAGATACTGTCTTGTGCTTACCTGAGGATGTTGTCAAAACCATCTGTAACGACAGTCGACATAACAAACTGACAGTCGACAAACACCATAACCTCTTCATATTACCTTTAAATAATACCCGAAAAATTAAACGCATCAAATTCTTGTTAGGCAAAGAAGTACCATTACGGTTTTTTCAACATATACTGTCCTATCCCGACAACGAATACGAACTCGATCAGTTCAATTATGAAGCTATATATGTCAATGAGAAAAGAGTCCTTGTCATGACTATTCCGCCTTCAAATATTAAACGGAGAATTAAACGCATAAGAATTGTTTATGAATAATATGTCTCAATGACGAATACAGAGGTATCTACTGTCTTACTGAATGTATGGACAGAAAGAAATTATTGATGGTAAAAAAATATGTATTTAAATAAAAAGATAGCACTATTTACTGACAGGACATTCATGAAGTTTGTCATAGTAGGAATAATAAATACTATTGTAGGTACTACGATTATGTTTGTATTCTATAATGTATTTAATTTCAGTTACTGGATATCATCAGCATCAAACTATTTCTTCGGAAGTATCTGCAGTTATATTCTCAACAAGCATATTACATTTAAAAACAAAGAGCAAGGATGGAAACCACTCTTACGTTTTACTTTCAATATTTTAACTTGTTATCTTTTAGCTTATGGAATAGCGAAACCCATGATGCAATGGTTCCTTTCAGACTTTAGCATCACCGTTCAAGAGAATGTATCTTTGGCTGTAGGCATGTGTCTGTTTACAGCCTTAAACTACTTGGGTCAGCGTTTCTTTACATTTAAGAAAACTTCTGCTACTTCACAACATATTTCCGACCATGACTGATGTAAACACCCTTACTGAGTGAGTGTGTACCTACCTTTCTACCATCCAAAGAATACAGGAAATCTGAAATTTGGTTTGTATGACTTTCCTTCTCGGTGATACCTGTCGAATAGGGTAATAAAGTCTCATTTAACCAATGATAGTGATTGATAAAAAATTGCTTATCACAAACCACTTCATTTTCCCAAGACCCTAGAGGAACGTAAGCCCAACCAATAGGAATATCAAGTATAGGCCAACGCTGGAAATTCACTGCTTGCGAAAGAGAAAGAGAATCGGAAAGCTCATCATAGAAGTCAAGCACACCATAATATATTTTATCACCGTATTGCTGATGTATTTCTGCCACTTTTGCCATAAACAAAGGATCATTATACAGCCTGTTGAAATATAGTTTGCTTTCCAAATAGTGATTGTTTGAGGGCCGCTCGTCCTTGACGCCTGGACCTACTCCAAGACACCACTCAAAATCCCACAAAGTACCCATCTTCAATTTCGTATTATCGGTATTGTCGTATTTATAGAAATACCGATTACATTCGTCCATCTGTAATAGGTTCTTCCAATAATACCACTTTGCGAATGAGGTTTCATCAATATATGACGTATAACTTCTATTGTGAACATACATACATAAACAATAATAAGATTATTAGCTAACTTCGTCATGTATTCATTGATTTCAGGTATCTCCAGTTAATTACATTCAACTCAGCTCCAACATTCTTTGTATAGGTTTAACCGCGTCTGCTGCTATATTCGGATCAACTTCGACAGAGGGCCATTCGTACTTCAGACAGTTATAGATTTTTAAGAGTGTATTCATCTTCATATACTGACATTCATTACAGCTACATTCCAGGCCGCTCTCGCTGATTTCAGGAGGCACGGGGATAAATTCCTTGTCGGGACACGTTCGTTGCATCTCGTGCAAAATACCGGCCTCTGTAGCCACAATAAATTGCTTTTGCTCGCTCTGCTGTGCATACTGCAACATTGTAGCCGTGCTACCCTTCACGTCAGCCAAAGCCAGAACAGGACCCTTACACTCCAAGTGAGCCATTACGACAGCATCAGGATACTGTTTCTTCAGTTCTATGATTTTGCTGACAGAGAAACGTTCGTGCACGTGACAGCCACCATTCCAAAGCAGCATCTGTCGACCAGTCACCTCATTAATATAATTACCAAGATTATAGTCAGGACCGAAAATCAGTTTCGCATCCTTTGGCAACTGATCAACCACCTTCTTGGCATTACCACTGGTGACAACGACATCTGTCAGAGCCTTCACAGCAGCTGTTGTGTTGACATAAGAAACTACTTGGTAGCCCGGATGCTCTTCCTTATACTTCTTCAGATCCTCAGCCTTACACGAGTCTGCCAACGAACAACCGGCATTCAGATCCGGACAAAGCACCATCTTCTCTGGAGAAAGCAACTTACAGGTCTCTGCCATAAAGTGAACACCACACATCACCATGACTTTGGCATCGGTCTCTGCTGCCTTACGAGCCAAAGCTAAAGAGTCGCCTACAAAATCGGCAATATCCTGAATATCACCTATAGTATAGTAATGAGCCAGAATGATGGCATTCTTCTCCTTACACATCCGACGAATCTCAGCTTTTAAATCAGTACCTTTGTTGACAGGTTCATCAATAAATCCCTGTTCTTTCCATTGCTTTTTCAACTTCATATTATTATATTTTTTCTTTTCTTTTTTTTAAAAAATAGAATGATAAGAATGATGTGGTGTTGATATGTTGAAAACTTTTTGGCCGTTTATTTGCATGAAAAGATATAAATATGTGATAATAGTGTTATTAACAACAATTGTTTATTCTTTCTTGCTCATTATTAGCACACTGCATCATTTATCCACAATTTCCAAATCTGGTGCAAAATTAATAAGTTTATATCTTTTTCCAATAAAAAACGATGTAAATCTTTCTAAAAACCCAGAAATATGTCTATTGATATCCCCGATTATTATCACTCCTGTTTACTTTCCATACTTTTCCACAGAGTTTTCCACAGAGTTTTCCACAGAGTTTTCCACACCTGATAATAAAAAAAGGCGGCTCCTTTTGTATTACTCTTGTTTTTTAAGTATCTTTGCACCATGATTACGAAGAGAAAAGTCAGAACGATAGAGATGCAGCGCTTGACGACGGAGGAATTCCGCAAGGCTGAGAAACTGCCGTTAGTAGTGGTGCTTGACGATGTGCGCTCAATGCACAACGTAGGTAGTGTTCTGCGAACAGGAGATGCTTTCCGCATAGAGGCAGTCTATTTGTGTGGCATTACTTCTACACCACCGTCAGCAGAGATTCATAAGACAGCCTTAGGAGCAGAAGATAGTGTATGTTGGGAATATTTTCCTACGACTATGGAGGCAGTTGAGAAATTACATCAGGAAGGCTATACAGTGTTTAGTGTAGAACAAGTAGAGCACTCTACAAAGCTACAGCGTTTTGAGGCACAGACGGGCTGTCGTTATGCTATTATATTAGGTAATGAAGTAAAAGGCGTCCATCAGGAAGTGGTGGACGCCTCGGATGGTTGTCTTGAAATTCCACAGCTTGGTACGAAACACTCTATGAATGTTTCAGTGACTGCGGGAATCGTCATCTACAAATTTGCTGAACAACTGATACTGACGACTTAGTCTTCAGCAGGCTCAAAATCGTCTTTGCCTACACCACAGAGAGGACATACCCATTCATCGGGAATGTCTTCAAAGGCAGTACCTGGTTGGATGCCGCTGTCAGGATCACCAGCGGCAGGGTCGTACACGTATCCGCATACGCTGCATACATACTTTTTCATAAGCTTGTTGTTTGAGGGTTAATAATCTGTTCGATTTTCTCGATAATCTGTTCTGGTTTGATAAGGTTCATACAGGCCATATCGCCACGACGGCAGGGACGGTTACCATAGATGCTGCATGGTCGGCAGTCGAGATCAACCTGAATGACATTTTCGGGTTTCTGTTTCCAACCCAAAAAGCCGGCATAGGGATGGGTAGCCCCCCATACACTAACAACGGGTATTGCTGTCAGTGAAGCCAAATGCATATTGGAAGAATCCATCGAGAACATCACGTCGAGATGACTCATCAGAATAAGTTCTTGATGCATATTTTCAAGATGCTTACTAACGTAGACACATTGTGGCAGGTCATTACACCATTCGGTGAAGAGTTTTTGTTCCTGTTTGCCTTTACCAAAGAGGAAGATGCGGGCTTTCGGGTGTTGCTGTATGAGTTGCTCAATAATTTGCCGGGTACGTTCAGTCGGATATTGCTTGCCAGGATGAGCAGCTGTTGGTGCTACGCCTATCCACTGTTCATAATTTTTTTTCGGTCCGATGACGGCAGGTAATAAGTTAAGGTTGCCACCTTCTGGCGGGAATAGTGAGTGAAACTCCAACTTTATTGGATAGCCTAATTTGGCCAGTACTTCAGCGTAGTTTTCGAAAGGTGTAGGCAGTGGCGTACGAACTTTACCTTTAGCAGCAACAAGCTGGCGGCGCTGTTTGCGGTGTTTGTTAATATGCTCTACCCGGTAATGCCCTATGTTGAAGCGCATGCGAAGATATTCCGACCGTAGCACATTATGAAAGTCGGCAATCTTGGTAAATTGCTTTGACGTCAGTCTACGGTAGAGCGCGTTAAGACCTTTCACACCATGATATTCTTGTTTGAGGTCAGCCTCCATGAAATTGACATTGGGAGCCAGATCTTCAAAGAAGGACCGCGCAAACTTACGACTGAGCACCGTGATGCGAATGTTGGGGTATTGCGTGGCCAGCGAATAGACAACCGGCACTGCCATTGCCACATCACCTATGGCAGAAAAACGTATAATGAGAATATGTTCTTTCTTCACTTCTTCTGATAGAGGATGGGGTTAGTCGACGGGTCGTTGTACATCTTCATCTGGCGATAAACCTTCATATAGATGCGGCCTGCCTGTATGTCCTCCAATAACTGGTCGATTGCCGTTGAGAGATCTACCTGTTGCTCTAAAAGAACGTCAAGCTTGGCCTGGCAGCGCTGAAGATGGTCGGGAGTAGCGTCGGTGCGCTGCACTTGCTCCTGCATGTGGTAGATTTTCAAGGCAAGAATACTCAGTCGGTCGATGGCCCATGCCGGACTCTCGGTGTTGAGTCTTGCTGTCGGCAGTGGATTCACATCGCTGTAGGTCTGGCGGAAATACGTGTCAATCTGTTCTACCAGATCAGTGCGGTCCTGGTTGGAACGGTCAATACGCCGCTTCAGTGCCAAGGCTTCCACGGGATTAATGTCGGGATCACGGATGATATCCTCGTAGTGCCACTGTACTGTGTCAATCCAGCATTTCTGATAAAGGGCGTTGTCGATGGTGCCCTCTTGATATGGATTTTTTATAGGTGTATCAACGTTGTCTGTTATGTGATAATCCTTGATCGTTTGAACGAAAATCTGGTTTGCGTGTTCGGTAAAACTCATAGTCAGTATGTTTTAGGCCACAAAGATAATGCAAACTCTATGAAAAACCAAATTTTTTTCGTTTTTTCACCCTTTTTTATGCACAAATACCCACCCTTTGTGCAAATTAGAATCACTTTTTCTTAAAAAAATTTGCGTAACTGCTAGAAAATGTGTTACTTTGCACCCGATTTCGGCGTGAAGCCGTAAAATTTTCAAGATAGCAAAATCATTATTAACAATTAAAGTATTAAAATTATGTCAGAAATTGAAAGCAAAGTAAAGGCAATTATTGTAGACAAATTGGGTGTTGATGAGGCTGAGGTTAAGCCCGAGGCAAGCTTCACTAACGATCTCGGTGCTGATTCATTGGATACCGTTGAATTGATTATGGAGTTCGAGAAGGAGTTTGGTATTTCAATTCCCGATGATAAGGCCGAGAAGATTGCCACTGTCGGTGATGCCATTGCTTATATCGAAGAGAATCAAAAATAAAAAATAGTGCTAGAAACAACCGCAGATTTCGCAGATTTCACAGATTATCCAATCAATATCTGTATCATCTGCGAAATCTGCGGTTTTTAATGTAATATTTATGGAATTAAAAAGAGTCGTTGTAACAGGCTTGGGTGCTGTTACGCCCGTCGGCAACACTCCTGATGAGATGTGGAAGAATCTGCTCGATGGAGTTAGTGGTGCCGCACCTATCACAAGTTTTGATACAACCTTATTTAAAACCAAGTTTGCCTGCGAGGTGAAGAACCTTGACGTCAACCAGTATCTGGACCGCAAGGAAGCCCGTAAGATGGACCGTTATACGCAGTTGGCTCTGATTGCTGCCAAGCAGGCTGTCGAAGACAGTTTGATGAACCTGGATGCTGAGGACAAGAACCGTATTGGTGTTGTCTTTGGTGTCGGTATCGGCGGTATCAAGACTTTTGAGGACGAGGTAAAGTACTACGGTGTTCACGAGGCCGACGGTCCTAAGTTCAATCCGTTCTTCATTCCGAAGATGATTGCCGACATCGCTGCCGGCCAGATTTCGATTATGTATGGCTTCCATGGCCCCAACTATATCACCGCTTCTGCCTGTGCTTCGTCGTCGAACGCCCTGGCCGATGCCTTCAACCTCATTCGTCTGGGTAAGGCCAACGCTATCGTGGCCGGTGGTGCCGAGGCTGCTATCTGTGCCTGTGGTGTGGGCGGTTTCAATGCCATGCACGCTCTTTCTACCCGTAACGATGAGCCTGAGAAGGCAAGCCGTCCGTTCAGCGCCAGTCGCGACGGATTTATCATGGCCGAGGGTGCTGGCTGCCTAATCCTTGAGGAGCTGGAGCATGCCAAGGCTCGTGGTGCCAAAATTTATGCTGAGATGGTTGGTGCCGGCATGAGTGCCGATGCTCACCACATCACCGCTTCTCATCCTGAGGGTCTGGGTGCCAAGCTTGTCATGCAGAACGCTCTGGAGGATGCTCAGCTGAACCCCGAGGACATTGACTACATCAACGTTCACGGTACGTCGACACATGTCGGTGATATCAGTGAGGCCAAGGCTATTAAGGAAGTCTTTGGCGATGCTGCCTTCAAACTGAACATCTCGTCGACGAAGTCGATGACGGGTCACCTGCTTGGTGCTGCCGGAGCCGTCGAGGCTATGGTCACCGTGCTGGCTGTTAAGAACGACATCGTGCCGCCCACCATCAATCATGAAGAGGGTGACGAGGATCCTGAGATTGACTATAACTTGAACTTTACCTTCAACAAGGCTCAGAAGCGTACTGTACGTGCCGGACTCAGCAACACGTTCGGTTTCGGCGGACACAACGCCTGTGTTGTCTTTAAAAAGTATGAGGCTTAACGATATTATGGTTTGGATAAAGCTCCCTTTCCGCGAGGAGAAGGAGCTTTTTTCTTCTCTGTACGACATCATGGGGTTCTATCCTCATGATATCAGCTACTATAGACAGGCACTGATGCACAAGAGTGTGGGTCGCCGTAACGACAAGGGGAGACCTCTGAACAATGAGCGTTTGGAATTCTTGGGCGATGCATTGCTTGATGCTGTTGTGGGACATATTGTCTACGACCACTTTCCTGGCAAACGTGAAGGCTTTCTTACAAATACGCGGTCGAAACTTGTCAGCCGCGATACCCTTGGCAAGCTGGCCGAAGAGATGGGTCTGACGAGTCTCATACTTAGTAGCGGACATAGCAACTCCCATAACAGCTATGTGGCCGGCAACGCCTTTGAGGCATTGGTAGGAGCTATTTATCTGGACCAGGGCTACGATGCTGTCATGCGCTTTATCAAGAAGCGTATCCTGGCCCGTATTATCAATATCGACAAGGTAGCCTATAAGGAGGTTAACTTCAAGTCGAAGCTTTTGGAATGGAGCCAGAAGAACCGTGTGCGTATGGAGTACCGTATGCAGAAGCAAGAGACCGACAAGGAGAGCGGTTCACCTGTTTTCAGGTTCCAGGTCTTTATGGAGGGTGTTGCCGGTGAGTCGGGTCAGGGTTTTTCGAAGAAAGAAGCCCAGCAATTAGCATCTGAGGCTACGCTAAAGCGCCTGAAGTGTGAACCACAGTTCATCGATGCCATCTTTACCGCTAAGTCAGACCGTACGAAGATGGAGGAGATGCCTACGATGGCTGTTCCCTCTACCGAACAGGAGCAGGACTTTGTTGTTCATCAGGAAGCCGATCCAGAAGAGTTCTCTGCGGCTCCTGCAAAGCCAGAGGCATCAAATAATACTGTGGAGACGGACGAGTTTGACTTGAGCGACATCACGGCAACGCCCAAGGAGCAGTCACGTGAAGATATTATTGCAGCAGCCGAGGCGGCCGCCTTTGCTGAAGAATAAGAAAAAGAATCATACGTTTTTGAGGTATTCTTTGAGCGCATCAATGAGTACCTCATTTTCTTTGGCCGTCTGTGCCGATACGCGGAAACAACGGTTGTCGAGTCCGTGGAAGTTGGAAGCATCACGGATAAGGATGCCATAGTTATCAATGAGCCATTGTTTCAGGTGGGCAGACGTACCACGCTCAAGGTAGCAGAGCATGAAGTTGGCGTCGCTGTCCATCAGCATCAGTCCGGGTATCTTGCTCAGTTCGCTGTGCAGCCTTTGCGCCTCATCCAGATATGCTTTTTTGTCGGGAATGACTTCTATATGGTTTTTCACCAGGAAGCGTCCTGCCTCGATGGCTAAGGCGTTCACTGTCCAGGGTTGGCGCAGCTGGCGCAACCGGTCGATGATGATGGGCGAGGCCGTGATGTAGCCCAGCCTCAGTCCCGGGATACAGTATTGCTTCGTCATCGAGTGCAGCAGGATGAGGTTATGACAGTCCATCATCTCTCTGGGCACCAACATCGACTTCATCGTGTAGCCCTCATACGACTGGTCTACAATGAAAGTATAGTTACGTTGCTCTCGGATGACATGGCTCATCAGTGCCTTCAGCATGACGTTACCCGTTGGGTTGTTGGGGTTGCAGAGCCAGTAGAGACGGTTGTCAGGCAGCACTTCCATATCGTCATTATCATAGTATGAGATGATATGATTATTGATACGGCAGGCATCAGCGTACTCGTTGAAAGTGGGTTGTGGAATGACGGATGCCCAGCCGCTGAACAGCTGTGCTGTGAGGTAGATAGCCTCGGTGGCACCGGCAGTCACCATGAGGTGTGTCGGTGGTATCCCCAACTCTTCAGCCAGTATGGCCTCCAGCTCTTTAGCTTCAGGTTCGGGATAGGAGCCGACGATATCAAGCCTTGTGGCCAGATGTGCCTTCAGCGCTGTCAGGTCAGCAAAGCCTGGCAGGTTGGAGCTGAAGTTCATCTTAATGTTTCCGCCGTAGCGGAAGATGTCGTCACCATGTCCCTGTATCATGCTGTCTTGTCTATCTTAATAGTTAATGTGTCACTATCGAAACGTATGCCGTGCCGTTCTATGAACCGGCTCAGAACACCGTCTTCTGCCAACTCTTGCGGTGTACCGATAAAAAGTCCTCCTGAGGGTTTGTCCATCAGCCAGATGCAGTCGGCCACCTGCAGAGCCAGTTCCAGGTCGTGGGTTGACAGGAAGATGACTTTCTGCGACTCCAGGCAGATGCGTCGCAACATCAACAACACCTCTACCTTGCTGGGAAAGTCGAGGAAGGCCGTCGGCTCGTCCAGGTAGATGACGGGTGTCTGCTGTGCCAGTGCCTTGGCAATCATCACCTTCTGACGCTCACCGTCCGACAGCGTCTCCAGCAGTCGTTCTGCCAGGTCGCTGCTGCCTACCTGTTGCATGGCGGCATCGACAATGTCCATATCCTCCTTGGAGCACGTGCCCCAAAACCCGGTATAGGGCGACCGTCCCAGACTCACCAGCTCCCTGGCCGTCATACTCCTCACCTCAGGTTTCTCGGTGAGTACGACACCTATTGTCTGGCTTAGTTCTGCTGCAGTGAAGTTGCCTATCTCACGACCGCCAATCAATATTTCTCCTCCCAGTTTCGGCTGGAAGGCCGACAGTGTGCGCAGCAATGTTGACTTGCCAACGCCATTAGCACCCAGCAGACACGTCAACTGACCCTGCAGGATGCTTGCGTTGATGTTGTCAGCCACTACTCTGGTATTATTCTTGCTTTGGTAGCCGATGCACAACTGTCGTAGTTCCACATTCATGCCACAAAAATACATAATAATTTAGAAAAAAGCAAATTTTTTCAGAAAATTGTCATATATAAGTCGATGAGACGGGCGAAGACGGGGTTGCGGCGCAGCAGCCGGGCGTTGCCCGTCATCAGCAACTGCTTGCGGGCACGGGTGATGGCGACATTCAGTTTTCGGTCGATGACGTAGCCGTCTTCAACGAAGCAGTTTGATGTGAGGAAGTCTAACTGATAGGGACGGCTGACGGTGAAGGAGTAGATGATGACGTCGCGTTGTGAGCCTTGATAGCGCTCAACGGTGTCTATGGAGATGTCGTTCATGATGGGCAGGCCGAGATGTGCTATTTCTTCGCGTATCATGGTAATCTGGTTGCGGTAGGGCACGATGACGCCCACCGTGCGCTGAGGGTCGAAACTGGCACCGTAGAAACGATGGACACGTCGTAGCAGGTCGGCGACGACACGTGCTTCAGACCGATTGGCTTTGTCGGAGGGTTGGGGTTCGGCGGGCTGTACGTCGAAGAAGAGTACGCGGTGGTTTTTCAGCTTGTCGTCGCAGGCATCTTCTGATGGCAAGTCATAATGGAGCGATGTGTCTAATTGGTGTTTCAGTGGCACAGGTTCCAGCTGTTCGCGGCGATAGAACATCCTGTTAGGGAAGGCGGCGATGTCAGGATGCATTCGTCCTTGATGGTGCAGCACGCCCACGAAAGCTTGGCGACCGCATTGCTGTTCCCATCGTATGAGGCGTTCGAAGAGCGAGTGGCGGCAATCGGTGATGCCGATGGCGTTGAGCAACGGGTTGTCCACTTGCGACTCCTGTTCCGTCTGTTGGACGACGGCGGGCAGCTGCTTGTGGTCGCCGATGAGGATGAAGCGGTCGATGCTGTCGCTGGCAAGCAGCCCGACGATGCCCGGCTCCAGAATCTGTGACGCCTCGTCAACAATGGCGAGCGAGAAGTGTTTCAGCTGGAAGATATAGGGCCGTGCCTGTAACATCGATGTAGTGCCGACGATGATGCGTGTCGTGCTGATGCGTTGGCGTATGTCGTCGAGTTTTGGCTTGTCGCCGAGAATATTTTCCAGCAGGTGGGGCTTGAAGCGCGGGTCGCACGACGTCTCGTTGCCAATGCGCAGGTAGTCGTGTGCGGCATCGTCGAGCATGGCGCATATCTCATCGACGGCTCTGTTGGTATAGCTCATCAGCAACAGGTCGCCTTCCGTCTCGTCGACGATGAAGCGCAGGGCCATCGACGTCTTTCCCGTGCCCGGCGGGCCTACCAGCAGGAAGTAGTCGCGGGCTTGTTTGGCCTGCAGCACGATGTCGTCGTAATGCGGGTTATAGGTGTGCGACAGTTGCAGGCTAGTGTCCTGCCGTGGTATTCGCTGTCCCAGCAGCAAGGCGCGCCTGTCGTTACTGGCCGTAGTCAGCTGGTAGATGCTTTTCAGTGCACTCGTCGTGTTCTGGTCGCTGCCGGCGTGTTCGATGGCCCACGGTCCTTGGTTCATCACGTCGTCGGCCTCTACGCCCTCATTCAGTTTCACTTTCACCCCGTCAGGCCCGATGTCCTCTAACGTACCTTTATATAAGACGGCTTTCCTCACGTCAGGTTCGTCGCCGTCGTAGTTGTAGAGGTAGACCATGTCGCCGCGTCGAAAGTTGAGGGTAGGCGAGGGCTCGTTGCTGAGGATGATGTTGCCCGTCTCCATCTTTTCTGTCAGCGGCATGTTCCATAGGTCGCTGACAGCACCGCCCTGTCCTTCCTGACGTCCCACCTTGGCAAGCAGTTGTTCACGGTAGACGAAGGTCATCATCCGCTCCACGTAGGCCTGCTCCAGTGGCGATAGTGTTGCCAGCTGTTGTGTGAAAGCCGTCAGCTGAGGCTCGATATAGCGATAGTAAAAGCCGTCTTTCTTGGCACCGGCGTAGATGGTGTCGGCCGACAACGACGGGAAGATGCGGCCAAAGCCCTCGCGAGCTATGAGCAGGTCGGTGGCGACAATTTGGTTGCGCAGACGGATGGCCTCGTGGAACAGCTCACGGTAGAAGTTGACGTAGAGCAGTCCGCGGCGTGCAGGATAGCGCGAATAGAGCAGTCGGATGTCGACCTGCGAGTCGGTGCGTCCGAAGTTATAGCGCAGGATGCCGTAGTAGAGCAGCAACTGCACGTAGTGGTCTTCTTTGTGGTGGGCTGTCTGTCCGTCGACGGCTTGTTCTATGTTATAGTTCTTTCCTGACTTTTGCTCCACCAGCAGCCGCATATCGCTGGTCATCAGGTCGACGCGTCCTTGGATTCCCAGCTGTTCGCAGACAAACGACGGTTCGAGGAGTGCGTGTTGGCGGTCATAGCCATGGTCGAAGAGCAGTGCCACCGTTTCCTTGATATTGGCGGCCTGTTGCCGGGCATCGTCAACGAAGGCGGCGGCGTTGAAGTCGTCGCAGGTCGTGAATTGCAAAGCCTGTTTGCGAAAGAAACGGTTCATCGTATCGGCCGTTGTACCAGGCTGTTCGTTGACAATGTCGTCAAGTGCAGCGCCGGCGAAATTACCGAGCAGGATAGCCTGCGTATTGCTGTGAGGCTTCAGCCGCTCCACGGTGTAGAGCAGCGGGTGATGACCGTATTCCGACTGGAAGCAGCGGGCGATGGCTGAGACATCGACGAGAAAGTCGGGTTCGACAATGATGAGCGACGGGCTTACGCTGTCGCCGTCGACATGGCTGTCGAGCAGGTTCAGCTGCATCCCCTGTCGCAGTATCTTCCTTAGATATTCGTGGCCGCTGTAGTCTATGGTGATGCGCCAGCCGTCGGTCGTTTCCGCCAGGATAGTCTGCTGGTCCCACTGGCTGACGATGCAGCGTATGTAACGGGCGTTTACCGTAGGTTTGACGGCTGACTTTCTGGCGTGGTGGGGTATGAGCTCTACCAGCCCCTCGGGTACATCGGCCTTGAAGACAGCCGAGACAAACAGCGTCAGTATCCTCACGTCGTCGAGCCATTGCTCCTGGTCGGGGACGTCGCGGTGGTTCGACCGTCGCCGCATCTGCTGAACGGCGATGCGGTCGACCGTCGACATTCCGCTGTGCTTACAGAGATAGTCTACCTGCGAGAAGAGGTTGCCAAAGCCCGTACCAGCCGTCTTCAGTCCCTCGGTACAGCAGAGCACCAGCGTCTCGTGCATGAAGCGCAGGGCCGGCAGCGACGGCACCGAAGTGGCCAGTTCCGTGCATCGTCCGTAGAGTTCGTCAATGGTCATGGCGCAAAATTACGAAAAAAATGTGAAAGGCGTCTTGTTAATTCTAAATAATTTCCTATCTTTGTGCTCACAAACTCATAAAAACCTATCAGCTCATGGAAAACTATTTTGCCGACCCATTGCGCTATGACGGTGGTATGCAGTACCAGCGTTGCGGCCGCTCGGGTGTTCTGCTGCCGAAGGTGTCGCTCGGTTTCTGGCACAATTTCGGTGGTGTCGACTCTTACGAGCGTAGCCGTGAGATTACCCATTATGCCTTTGACCACGGCATAACCCACTTCGACCTGGCCAACAATTACGGTCCGCCTTACGGCTCGGCCGAGGAGACAATGGGCCGGCTGATGGACGACAGTTTCCGACCTTACCGCGACGAACTGTTCATCTCGACGAAGGCAGGCTATGACATGTGGGCCGGTCCTTACGGCAATTGGGGTTCGCGGAAATATCTGATGGCAAGTCTCGACCAGTCGCTGAAGCGTATGCACCTGGACTACGTCGACCTCTTCTACAGTCACCGTTATGACCCTGAGACACCGTTGGAGGAGACGCTGCAGGCACTGGTCGACATCGTCAAGGCCGGCAAGGCCCTTTATGTAGGTATCTCACGCTGGCCGTTGGAGGCTACGCGCTTTGCCTTCGACTATCTGAAGCATCGCGACGTGCCCTGCCTCATCTATCAGGGGCGTCTGAATATGCTCGACCGTGAACCGCAGGCATCGGGCATCCTCGACCTCTGCCGTGAGCAGGGCGTGGGCTTCATCTCGTTCTCGCCATTGGCGCAGGGGCTGCTTACCGACCGTTATCTGAACGGTATTCCTGAGGATTCACGCATGTCGAAGGGTAAGTTCCTGAAACCGGACATGCTGACCGACGAGGTGCTTGAGAAGATACGGCACTGGAACACGGTGGCGCAGAGCCGTGGGGAGACACTGGCAGAGATGGCCCTGGCCTGGATCCTGCATCAGACGGGTGTCACCTCTGTGCTTGTAGGCGCCAGTTCGACACAGCAGCTACAGAAGAATCTGAAATGTGTGGGTGCTGCCCCATTCGAAAACGAGGAGCTTTAAAGGCTCCTCGTTTTGGTTTGTGGTTTATTGGAATTCACAGAAGTTAGCTTTGCCGGTAGCGCGGTGGTAGAGAACGTATGTGCCGGGCTGTATGGTATACACCCTGCACAGCGTACCGTTATCGCTGTTCGACGAGTCGGCCGTCACCGCCTTGTCGACAAGGTCTTCATAGCCGAAGGCAAACTTCTTCTTACGACCTACCTTGCGCTGTTCGACAGGCAGCAGAATCGTTTTGCGGTTATCGGCATTGTCGTCCATGACAATCGTCAGCTGGCCGTTCTCCAACTGCAGCACAAGCGATCCGTCGGTGTCGTCCTCATTGAGAATGAAGATATCGTCGTCCTTTTCCGTAGCGATGGACTTGACGGCCTGACCGTTGAAGTAGATGACACCGGGCTCAGGGACGAAGTCGGTGACGCCGGCAGCAGAGCTGTACTGGGGATTTGGTTCGCGCAGCAGCTCGGTAATCTGGCTGATGGCCACACGGCTGACTTCTCCGTTGGTTTCCTGAATCTTCAGGAAACTGCTCTGCTGCTCGTTGCCATAGTTCTGCATGATGATAAGGCCGCGGTAAGTGACGCGCTGTGTGACAACGACATCAAGGAATGGTGTCTGCTCCAGAATATCCTTGGAGAGGTCGAGGGGCCGCTTCTCCTGGCTGGCCAGGTCGCTGTTATAGATGGTGTGGCTCTTTCTGCCGTCCCAGATCTGGATGGACGACCCCAGCGTCTGTCCGGAAACCTGTCCCTCATAGACTTCACCCGCGCGCGTCGTGATGACATCGATGAGTCCTGAGGTCTGGTCTTCCGGGCGCAGCTCACGCTCAATTCTGGTAACATCGCCGATACTGAAGGTGTAGGTGCGTGGCAGTCCGTCGGCAGCACTGATCATGTTGATGTTGTCGAACCGACTGTAACCGGCATCAGCGACAGGTATCATTTCGTCGTCGTCGATTGTGGTACGGTTTCTTGAGCCGCCGATGATTTCCTCGGTATAGAACTTGATGCATTGTCCCGGCTGCTGACCGGCGATATATCCGGCCACCACCTTGCCGTTCTTCAGCACCAGACGGTCGAAAATCTCTGCTTGTACGGTGGTGAAGCCTAAAGTGAGTGCCATCAGGGCGATGGCGATTTTGATAGTCTTCATAGCGTTTTTTGATGTGTTACAATTCGATGCCTTCATTCTTGCCAGCGCCCTGCTTCTTGACAGGATTCTGTTTCTTGCCGGCGTTCTTGTCGGTCTTTGAAGGACTCGTTTTCGGCTTCTCTCTCTTCTCTACGGTAGCACTGCCACTGCCGTTCCAGATGACCAGTCCGTCTACCGACAGCTCATACCGATGGAGGCCACTCTCAACGGGCACGTCGGCTGTCAGGCTGCGCATACTGCGAAGGCCGGTCATCGAGAGGCTCAGGCGCTTGCCACTATTGCTGATACGTACGAAACGTGCTTCCTTGTCGTCCCAGGCCGGAGGAATAATGGCCGACACGTCGAGATGTCCGCTCCTTTCTGTGACCTTACAGTCGACACTGCCTGTCAGGAATCTCAGTATGCCGTACTTGCCATCCTTTTTGACGATAGCCAGTCCGTCGGCAAAGAGGCCTGCCTCCTCCAGCTGTGCCGGCAGGAGTATGTTGCCGTTTAGCAAGTAGCCTTTCTTGCCGTCCTTCTCAAAGACGGTATAGGCGGTGTTATAGGCAGGCTTGTAGGGAGTGTTGGTCGTCGGTAAAGGGTCAGGGATGTCTGATGACTGATATTTACCGTCGATGATGTTGCCGTTGGGATCGATAAAGCTGAACTTGCCTTTTTTGTTGACGACGGGACATTTGTCTTCTGAGAAGAACGACTTCTCCGTAGCGTAGTACTCGCCCCGGAACTGCGTGAAGCTTCCTTCGCGGTTGATGATGCCTTTGAGCAGGTAGCGGTCGTTAAAATGCGCCAATGACAGGGCATAGCCGTTGGTCAGGAAGGTGATGGAGTCGGCTGTGGTGACGATCCTGCCCCTACCGTTGACGATAGCCTGGTAGTTTTGGGTGCTTACCTTGAACAGTTTATTACCGAAAGGCATGACCGACAGGAAATCCGGCCGCGAAAGCCAACAGACTGTCTGCGCCGTGCCCGACAAGGTCAGGAAGGCGCAGACAGCCGTCAGTGCTATTTGCAGTTTCGTTTGTTTCATTCACTAGGTCTTAGAGGGTTTCGTCCTCATACATCTTCTTCAAGAACTTGGCGTGAACGGCTTTCGTTGCAGCGCCGGCAATGCTTGAACCACCCCAGAGCACGCCAACGAGCTGCCCCTTGGTGTTGAAGACGGGTGAACCGCTGCTGCCGCCGACAGAGTTGGCCTGGAACTCAAAGTCGTACTTGCCGGGCTCCTTGCTGCACTTGGTCTCACGGATGGTGGGTTCGAGCGACTTCGACTTGTCGTCCATGCCCCATGTGATGCCGGCGGGATAGCCGATGACGTAGAGCTGGTCCTTCAGCGGGTCGAGGCGGTCGACATAAATATTCTCGGGGTTGAACAGGTAGCTGATCTCCTTCGGCGTCTTCTTGTTGTTGAGCTGGAGGATGGCCAGGTCGATGTCCTTGTTGTCAGAGACCTTCAGCACGTTGCAGCGCTGGAACTCATCCTCGTGTGTGTAGTAGTTGCCAGGATAGCCGAGCGTGATGAAGTTCAGGGTGCCGCCGATGGTATAGTGTGACTTGCGTATACGGTCGCAGATGTCGTACACCTTCTTGACGAACGCTTCGCGGGTGATACTTCTTGAGTAGGCGTATTTCAAGACGGTCTGTCCGAATCCGCTCTCCAGGAACTTGTTGATTTCGCTGTCCTCACGGCTGCGTGGCAGCAGGTCTTCAATCTCTTGGCGGATATCGTCCTCGTCCTCCTTGGTGACATACTCCCAGGGCACTGCCACGTGGCGGTTGGTGCCCATACGTCCTAATGAGTCAAGGAAGAAGGCAGTGGCCTGATAGTAAATCTGGTCGTTGAACGACAGTTTGCCGTCCCACTGTCCCGGCATGGGGTTGTCTTCGAAGTCGATGACATAGTGGTAGCTGGCACGTACGTAGACGACAGCCGGACGATATTGCTGCGGGTCGATGTTGCTGGGCTCTTCGGTTGTCGGGTTCAACAGTCCCGGCAGGTAGAGGATACCTGCAATGATGATGGCTGCCAGTGCCACGAGGCCGCCGACGATGCCGGCAATCTTACCTGCGCCGCTGCCGGGAATCTGTGGAGCTATCTGGTCGGTGATGTCCTCCGTGCCACAGAGGATGTTGTCGCCCTTCTTGATGCGTACGTCCTTGTTGGGGGCAATCTTGATGCCGTTGACCATCGTGCCGTTGCGGCTGCCGTTGTCGCGGATATAGGCCTTGCCGTCCTTGCCGATGCGCAATGATGCATGGAAGCGGCTCACGGCGGGGCTGTTGAGGATAATCTCGTTGCGGTAGTTGGAGCCGATGTTGTAGACGGCTTTGTAGGCTGTCAGCTTCTCGGCTGCCGGCACGCGTGCCCAGACGAGTGCCTCGTCGGCGAAGTTCACGCGGTCGCCACGCTGGATGGTTACTTCCTCTCCCGGCTCAATCTTCTTGTTGCCGACGACGGTACCGTTCTTACTGTTCTTGTCTTCAAGAATAATCTTACCATCGTCGAGGATGGTCATCTCTGCATGGAGAGAGCTGACGTACTGACTGTTGAGTACGATGTCGCATGACTGCGAGCTGCCAATTCTGAGTAGTTTCATATTGTCTAGGTTTTAGATGTTACATAATGACGTTTTGGTTGTTGTTCTTCTGGGCTGGCTGCTGCTTCGGCTGTTGCTGCTTGGGCTGCTGCTTGGGCTGCTGCTGCTTGGCCTTGCCGGCATCCTTTGAAGCGGCCTTGTCCTTCTTGTCCTGGGTCTTCGGGGCAGCAGGCTTCGGCGTGGGAGCAAATTCCAGGTCCTTGACAGACTTGCCTTTCAGGTCGTCTTCTTTCTCCTTTTTCTTGTCGGCAGCATCGTCTTTGTCCTGGTCCTGGTCCTTGGGTTTCTGGGTGCCGGTAGTATCCGGTGCCTGACTGCTGGTGCCGGGCGTTTCCGGTGTCGTGGCTGCCGGCTCCTCGTAGTAGTCGTAGCTGGGAGCCGGTTTCGGCTGTGGCGTGTCTATTACGTTACGGTAGACGATAAGGCCTACCAACAGCAGTAGCAGTACGCCGAGAATGATGGCTCCCCACTTGTAGTAGACGCCGGGGTTGGGCACCTGTTTCCAGTCGAGCTGGCTGACGTTGGCAAAGCTGACGACATCCTTGCGCTTGACGGGCACAGGGACGTTGGGGCGCAGTCTGATGCCATTGACGAAGGTGCCGTTCTTGCCCATGTCAACGATTTCCATCTTTCCGAAGGTGGAGATCTTCAGGATGGCATGCCGACGGCTGATCATATCGTCGTCGATGAAAATCTGGCAGCCGTCACCACGGCCAATAGTGATTGTCTTCATATAATACCGATTTTATTTAATACTCTTCAGTTTCTTGATAAGGGCGAGATAGTGACCTTTGGCCTGGTCGGTGTTGCTTGTCGCAATGCTGTTGCCAAGCTTTTCTATCACATCGTTGTATATGGCCTTGTTCTTGCTGTCCTTCGACACGAGCTGCTTTAGCTGGTCAATGGCGTTCTTGCGCAGCTGTCTGCGCTCCTTGCCTTCTTTCAGTGTGCTGGCCTTGGTCAGCGAGGCAATGATGGCACTACGGGCCTTGGATGCTTCGCTGGCAGACTTTTCTGCCTGGGCAGCAGAGCTTTCGGCTTTTTTGGCAGCGTTCTGGGCTTCCTCTTTAGCCTTTTGGGCCTCTTCGTTAGCCTTTTGTGCCTCTTCTTTGGCTTTTTGGGCTGCTGCCTCTTTCTGGTTAGCGGCGTCCAACTTTGCGTCGGCCGTCTCCTGTTTGGAGCTGGCCACGTCGTGGTTCAACTTCTGCACCTGACTCTGCAGGTCGGCAATCTGCTTGTCTCTCTGCTCTACCTGGTGTTTCAGCTGTTCTATTTCCTGACTCTGGGAGTTGTCACCTAAGAGTTTGCTGGCCAGAAGGCCGTTGGCGATGAGGCTGATCAGCAGGAGGGCAGCCAGCACACACAGGATAAGTATCGTTCTCTTGCTCATTTTTTCTTTCAGTATGGAGTCTTGTTTTGTTTCTATTAATGCCATCGTGAGATTGTCGTGGGTGTTCCCGTTGTTGCGGCCCAGCTCGTCGACTTCGATGACGGTGGCGTCGACGGCGCCTGACAGCGACGGCGTCTTGGCGGTCTTACGGATGAGCTCCTTCTCGGGCAGCATGCCCCAGATGCCGTCGGTACACAGCAGGAAACGGTCGCCGCGTTCGTAGGCCAGCTCGTAGGCCTCGGCCAGCTGCTCTGCCTGTCCGCCCAAGGCGCGGGTGATGATGTTCGACTGTGACGACAGACGGGCCTGCTCTTCTGTCAGCGTACCGCTGCGCACGAGTTCTGCCACCATGGAGTGGTCGGCCGTTCGGAAGATCTTGCGACCGCGGCGGAACTGGTAGACACGGCTGTCGCCGACGTGGGCAACGATGGCCGACTGCTTGTTGATGAGCAGGGCGGTGACAGTGGTGCCCATCCCCTGTAGCGCCGGGTTCTCCCGGCCTTTTTCGATAATGGTCTTGTGGGCGTACTCAATGGCGTTTTTCAAGGTTTCGAGCCGTGAGATGCCCTCTGGAGCGTTGACGATATATTCTACGATTTTCTGTACGGCGGTACTTGATGCTAACTGTCCGGCCGGTCCTCCTCCCATGCCGTCGCATACCAGGGCGATGAACCCCAACTCCGTGTCGATGAATCCGCATGAGTCTTGGTTCTCAGAACGTCCGCCTTGACGGGTGTCCCAGTATCCGGTGATGGGTAAGGATGTCTTTATCGGTTTCATGTGTTATAGTATTATCAGAAGTATGATTACAAGGAGCACGATGGCACCGGCCACGGCGCCGGCAATATACAGCCATTTGTGGTCGGCTGGTGGCGGCGCCGTCAGGGCCCGTTTCAGGTCCATCTTCATCTCTGCGGCACTTTGGTAGCGCTCCTTGGGGTTGATGGCTGTGGCTTTACGGATGACGGCATAGACGCCGTCGGAGAGGCATCCCCTCTTCTCCAGGATGGTTCCCTGGTGCATCTCCTTGGCTTCTGCCACGGTACTGGCGTTAAAGGGGTTGTAGGCGGTGAGCAGTTCGTAGAGGGTGACGCCGGCCTCATAGATGTCGGTGGCAGCCGTCAGCTGTGGTTTTGTCTCGGCATCTGAGAACTGCTCCGGTGCGGCATACTTGGGGGTTCCCATCATGCCCGACGTGGCGGCGTTGACCGTTTCGGTGACGTCGGCAATGCCGAGGTCCATCAGTCTCACGTTACGTCCCTGTTCCATCATGATGTTCGACGGCTTGATGTCCATGTGGATAATCCCTTTCTGGTGGATATATGCCAGAGCGTCGAGCACGGGGAAGAACAGTTCGCAGATGCGGTGTTCGGCACGGGGCAGCGCGCGCACGTTGTTATTGATAAAGGTGTCGATGTTCTCGCCCTTGACAAATCGGCTGACGATAAAGATGGGCCCGCTGTTGGGAGCCATCTCGCAGCAGCCAAGCATCTCTACCAGGTTGGGGTGGCGGAACATCAGCTCGGCCTCCTGACGGGCGCGGCGGCGAATCTCGGGGTTGTTGGCGTAACGGTCGACGACGCGCTTCACGGCAACGGCAGCTCCCGTCTTGCCGTCACGTCCTTCGTAGACGACGCCCATGGCTCCGGCACCCAGCTGCCGGCGTTCGTCGTATTCATACCACTGGTTGCCAATGGCAAGATAAACGATCGGTCCGCGTCTTGTTACTTTTCCAACCATACGCTAGTATTTATTCTTCCGACTCTTCTTCCGTCTGGAGCATGGGGACAACCTGGTTGATGCGGCGCTGGAAGAGGTCGACATACTCCTTGTCGTTCGACTGGCGGGCATATTCCTGTCCTTTCTTGTACAGTTCCATGGCCCGTTTGAAGTCGGGTTTCTGGTCTTCGTTGATACGGGCACCGGCAGCAGCATAGTCGGTAGCCAGTTCGAAGAGCGCCTGGTAGCAGGTGGGGTCGGCGCTGACAGCCAGCTGTGCCAGCTCGTGTCCCTTGGCGGCACTTCTTTTCAGCATGTCGGCCGTCAGGTTGCGCAGCGACTTGATACGTTCGGTGCTGATGGTGACGTCGTGTGGCTGTGTCAGTGCGGCCAGGATGGCGATGGACTGGGCAGCCTCCTTCTCGCCGCCGTACTCGGCAGCTATTCTCTGGAGCTGGTCAAGACCGGCCTTCAGCTGTATGGAGTCGGCAGTGGCAGTGAGCTTTGCCAGGGCATTGGCCGACAGGTCGGCGACGCTGACCTCCTCGGGCTCAGGCTGACTGGGCTTCTCCACCAGGGCCACGGGCTTCGCTTCCTGCTTCTCCTCGCTGCCGGCGTCGCTGCCGCCCGACAGGGCTATGGGTACGATGACGGCGACGGCCACCACGGCAGCGGCAATGGCGGCATAGAGTCCTATGCGCTTCTTACTGCCGCCGATACCGCCCATCTGCGTCGACATGCCGTCGATGACGGTCTTCGACGGGGTGGCGTCGGCTTTCGTCAGGTGCTCCATGTCGACACGCATCTCTGCCGCCGACTGGTAGCGCTCCCGCTGGTTCTTGGCCGTAGCCTTGCTGATGATGCGGCGGATGGCTTTGTAGGGCACCGCCTTGATGGGTATCTTGTCGTTCAGCTGGTGCTTGATGAGTTCGGCCATCGTGCCTTCAAAGGGCATACTTCCCACGATGAACTGGTAGAGCATGATACCCACGGCATAGATGTCGGTGGTCTTGTCCTGATGGTGCACGTCGCCGAGGACCAGCTCCGGTGCGGCGTAGGCGGCCTTGCCTATAAACTGTCCGGTGCTCGTCAGCTGCTGGTCTTGCGTGTTGAGGCTGTCAAGCCGTTTGGCAATGCCGAAGTCGATAATCTTGATTTTCCGGTCGACGGTGATCATGATGTTGCTGGGGTCCAGGTCGCGGTGGATGTAGCCTTTGTCGTGCAGGGCCATCAGTCCCGACAGGATATTCTTTACCATGAGCACGGCAAAGCCGAACTTGTCGTTCTGGTATTTGCTGTACAGCTCCTGGGCGTAGGGCACCTGGTTGCCGTACTTGTCGGTGGTCTTGCCGTTGAGCAGGTCGAAGAGCATGACGCCTTGCAGCAGCTCGCTCACGACGTGGTAGCGCTTCAGGGGCTCGCGGCCGGCACGTGGCTCCACCACTTCGATGAAGCCGAACATCTCGACCAGGTTCTCGTTGCTGATCTGGATCGACGCTTCGCGTCGGGCGCGCTCAATGGCATGTGACGGCAGGTCTTCGAACAGGAACTTGATGGCCACGTCTTGCCGCAGCCCGTTCTTCTCGTTGACCCGCACGCCGCGCAGCACCTGACCCATACCGCCCTCGCCGAGCGAGGGCAGGCTGGTGTCTACTTCATAATGTATGTTTTGTCGTTTTTCGTCCTCCCCTTGAATTCTGATTATCGACATTTTCAGCTATGGTTTACATGAATTTTGTTTCGCCGGGCTTGGTGAACTGTGCACCATTCAGGTCGACGGTGCCGGTATCCACGTTGCGGTTGTCGGCATTGTAGGGATTGAAGTTGTTACGTGTGTCGTCGCCGAAGTTGCTGTCGGGAGCAAAGAAGTCGTTCTCCTCCTCTACCGGAACGAAGTCCTCGGCAACGCTCAGTCCGTACTGTTCGGCATCGATGAGCAGCAACAGCAGTTTGTAGCTGGTGCCGACGGTGATGATGTCGTTGTTCTTACAGGTGTGGTTGTCATAGTCCAGCTCCTCTTCGTTGAGGTACATACCGTTCTTCGAACCGGTATCACGGATGCTGGCTATCAGTTTGTGGGTGGTCTTCATCTGCTTGATGCTCAGGGTGGCGTGGCGCTCTGAGATGGAGCGTTCGCGCAGCACGATGTCGCACTCGTTGGAACGGCCGATGGTGTTGGTGCCCAGGTGGAGGGGCCAGTATTCGCCGATGCCTTTGCGTGAGATGGAATAGAGGAATCCTACTACTGGTGTGGCGTCCTGTGGTTGATTGACCGACCTGTTCTCGCTGACGCCAGGGGCATTCTGCTGCATGCCAGGCACATAAGTCTCGTTTCCACTTGAACTTCTTTCTGAACGGGCATACGGGTTGTTGCCGTTTCTGTTGCCGTTGACTAATGTTTCACCTTGTTTCATATAAATAGTTGTTTTGGTTTTAGTGTCAAAATTATCGCAGTAATTGCAAAAGTAGTAAATAATTTGTTAACTGACAGTATTTAGATGTTAATAATTATTAATCCACTGCAAATCCGCTAATTTATCTTTGACGTCATTTCTCCGCGCACACCTTTGTAGTTTTTCAGGTAGGCCTTGGCAGAGCCAAACGAGAGATTCATGTCGAGGCGTACGGGGATATGGTTGTTGTCGTCGGTGACGAAGAAGCGTATCAGCTCGTGGTTCTTGCCGTTCTCGCGCTCAAAGAATGAGAAGACCAGGCAGCGGAACTTCTCCTTCGTGTCTTCCACCTTGAAGGTCTCGTGGCCGCGGTACTGCAGCCAGGCGTTGTTCAGGTGGCTGGCGTCGCTGATGGGCAGCTGGATGATATCGCCCTCTTTCATGTTCGTGGCATCGAAATTGCGGGCGCGCAGGAAGATCGACATCATGTCGTAGATGCACTGTTTGTAGGTGTTCTCGCTCCACAGGTGCTCGCCACTGGAGGTGATGGCGTGCTTCTTCAGATGGCAGTTGCCGCGTGGGTAGCTGTACCATATCTCGTCGACATAGTAGCGCTTGCCCTCGTGCGACCCTTTTCGGAAATAGAGCGGCGACAGGTCGGGGTTACAGTAGGAGAGTAGGGTGTCGCGCATGACGAAAAACTTGTCAAGACGCTTGTTGCCGCCCGTGACGAGGCTGGAGCGCCACGCCTGTTTCCCCTCGAAGGTTGTCAGGTCGGTGTTCATCGTGGCGATGCCCACTTTGAACCAGACGAACTTCCAGTTGAAGTAGAGGTTATAGGTCAGCCGTTCGCCGCTCTTGAAGGCGGTGTTCTGTATGCCGCACTTGCTCTGCGCCCCGGCGTTGGTCAGGCACAGCGAACAGGCGATAAACAATAAAGCTATTCGTTTCATCATCTTCTCTCGTTTTATGTTTCACCTTCTCAATTCATCGTTCTCTTACAGTCTCACGCCCGTCTTGCCCTCTATGTATTCCTTGCCCAGCTGCTTGGCGCGTTCCTGGTTGCGGTTCTTCAGCTTCTTCTCCTTGTCGGGTTTCTGCTTGGTGATGGCCGACGGCTTCTGTTCGAAGCGGCGGCGCGACGTGAGGTTCCAGTTGCGGGTGACGTCCCACTTGGCCTTGCACTCCGTCTCTTCGTGGTAGTAGTAGACGGCCTCCGCCTGGCGGTCGGCAGCGTAGTCGCCGGTGTCCCAGCGTCCGTTGCCGTTGCTGTCGACGAAGGCGCGCAGGTAGTACCTGCCGGGTTCGAGGTAGTCGAACTCGGCCTTGCCGTCGCTGGCGCTGACTTGTGCGACGACGGCTTCTGAGTTGTTCAGCAGCTGTAGGATGACGGCCACCGTGTCTTCGATGCCGCTCAGGTTGACGGTCAGCGTCGAGAAGTCGTCCTCCGACTTCACCTTCATGCCCTGTTTGACGGGACCGATGACTGTTCCGTAGATGTCTTCGAAGGCGGCGGAGTCAATCTCCAGGCTGTATTCCGTGTCGGGTTTCCAGTCGGCCGTCAGGGTGTAGCGCCTGATGTTGTCGGGCGAGGGTTTGAACGTGTAGTCGGCATCGTACCATAGTGTGTCGATCTTGGTGTACAGGTGTATGGCGGCGGTGTCGAGGCGCAGCAGTGGGGTGGGCGACTCGATGGTGACAATGCTTGCCGGCGAGAGACTCCCCGAGGGGTTGATCTTCAGCCGCAGCATCTCGCGTGGCATGACGGAGTCGTAGGGCTCGCCGCGTTTCTTCTTCTTATCCTGGTCTTTCTGCCACGCTTCTATCTCTCTCTGCCTGGCTTTCATCCGCTTCTCGTACGACTCCTTGGGTGTGATGTCCAGCGTGTCGGTCTTGCTTATCAGCAGTTCGGTGGTGTCGGTCATCATGTACTGCACCTCCATGCGCAGCGTGTCTTGGTTGATGAGCGACGAGTCGCGCAGCCAGTAGTAGATGGTGTCGTTCTTAAGCGACGACTCTACGACGAAGGCGCTGTCGGCATCGAAGTTCAGACCGCGGACCGTGGGCGGCACGGAGTCGCCGTAGGTGAAGTAGAAGCCTATCTTCTGGGGTTCTGTGCGCTCGGTCTTCAGCAGGTAGCGGTTGGTCTGCTCTGACGTGAAGGCCAGCAGGGTGATGTCGTCGGGCAGGAAGTGGGTGAAGGGCACACGCAGGATGTTGTCGATGTGCAGGGAGTCGCGCCAGATGGTGTCCTGGCGGGTGTCGGGCTTCCACGACGGCTCGAAGGTGTCGTGGCTGAAGCCTATCATCTCGCTCTTCTGGTTGTAGACGTAGTTGTTGTCGGCATCCTGCAGGGCGTAGCAGCGGTAGGTGCCTGGGGCCACACCCTTGATGACGAAGTGGCCGCGGCTGTCGGTACGCGAGATGCGCATCATGGGCTTCTTCTGGAAAGCGGTGTCCGAGAGGTCGTCGTAGAGTCCCACCTGTATACCCTTGACGGGCTCCAGGTTCTCGGCGTTGAGCACGTAGCCCGACACCTGCAGCGTGTCTATCACCTTGCCTGTAGAGAAGGTGAAGGCGTAGTTGCCCATGGGGTTGCCCTCGGTGAAGTCGCTGATGGCGTCGCCGAAGTCGATGGTATAGGTGGTGTTTTCCTTCAGCGAGTCCTTCAGGTCGACGACGACGCGCTTGCCGGTGGCCTTGATCTCGGGCATCTCCAGCTGTGGCGGCGAGATGATGACCTTGTTCTGGGCATCCTCCAGCTTGATGAACTCGTTGAAGTAGATGCTGACGCGTTTCGGTCTGACGTCGGTGGACAGGTCGCCGGGGGTGGAGCCGACGACGTAGGGCGGCGTGTCGTCGTACCATCCGCCGTCGGGGTTGCCCATGCGGGCGCAGGCGGTGACGGCAAGGGCTGTCAGACAGAGGTATATGAGTTTCTTCATACGTTCAGCTTGATGAGTTGTTCGATATGTTCGCGCGAGTTGCTCAGCCGCGGCACTTTGTGCTGGCCGCCGAGCTTGCCCTGCTGCTTCAGCCAGTCGTTGAAGAGTCCCGGCCGGGCCGTGACAATCTCCAACGGCTGTAGCGTGATGTTCTTATAGCGCTTTGCCTCGTAGTCGCTGTTCACCGTCTGCAGGTGCTCGTCCAGCAGGCGTGCAAACAGTGCCAGGTCCTGTGGCTGCCGGTTGAACTCGATGAGCCACTGGTGGCGGCATTTCCCGTGCTCGTCCATGAACACCGGCGCGGCGGTGTATTCCAGCACCTCGGCACCCGTCTCGCGGCAGGCATGTTGCAGTCCCTGTTCGGCATTGTCGACGATGAGCTCCTCGCCGAAGGCGTTGATGAACGACTTCGTACGGCCCGAGATGACAAACTTATAGGGATTTGTCTGTGTGAAGCGTACGGTGTCGCCGATCTTGTAGCGCCACAGTCCGCACGACGTCGTGATGATCATCGCGTAGTTCTTGCCCGTCTCGACGCCCCACAGCGGAACGATGTTGTGCCCTCCGGCTTCTCCGGTGAGCTCCTCGAACTCGTAGAACACGTCGTAGTCGAGCATCAGCAGCATCGACCGGTCCTGAGGGTCGTCCTGGATGCCAAAAAAGCCCTCGCTGGCGTTGTAGGTCTCCATATAGTGCATCTTCGGACTGGTGATGAGCCGTTCGTACTGCTGACGGTAGGGCGTGAAGGCCACGCCGCCGTGGAAGAACACCTCCAGGTTGGGCCATACCTCCTCCAGATGCTGCTTGCCGCTGAGCTCCATGACGCGGTCGAGCACCGACAGCATCCACGACGGTACGCCGCTCAGGTTCGTCACGTTCTTCGTCATCGCCTCGCGGGCTATGCGGTCGCGCTTCACCTCGAAGTCAGCGAGCAGTGCCGTCTCCTTCTTAGGCACGCGCACCAGGTTAGCCAGCGGGTTGATATTCTCAATGAGGATGGCACTCAGGTCGCCCACCAGCGAACCGGGCAGGTTGTAGTTCGGCGCATGACTGCCGCCCAGGATCATGGCGCGGCCGTCGAAGAGGCGGCTCTTGGGGTTGTTGCGCAGGTAGAAAGCCACTGCGTCGCGCGGTCCGGCATAGTGTATGCGTTTCAAGCCCTCGCTGGTGACGGGTATGAACTTCGACTTGTCGTTTGTCGTGCCGCTCGACTTGGCATACCACCGCGTGCGGCCCGGCCATAGCACGTCCTGCTCGCCGTGGCGCATACGGTCAATCTGTCCCTTCAGCTCTTCGTAGGTGTTGACGGGCACTCGTCGGGCAAACGTCTCGTAGTCGGCAATGGTGTCAAAGTCGTGTTGCCGTCCGTATTCCGTACCTTTAGCCCGTTGGATGAGGTGTCTCAGCACCTCGCGCTGCATGGCTTCAGCCTCTGTGTTATGTCGTTCCAGCTTCTTCTGCCGGGGCAGGAATAGCTTCCCTGCTATCGTTGTCAGACTCATCTTCATTCTTTCTTTTCGCGGGCAAAATTACACAAAAAAGCCGAAAGCACAAAACTTTCGGCTTTTTTCTTATATCATTTGCCTGCTGGCGCGCTTCATTCCGGTTTTTCTTGCCACCATGCCACCTTTGCATATTCATTTGATACACAAACGGTTATATGTTTGCAACAAAGGTGACAAGGTGGCAACAAACTCTTCAAAATTGTTGGTTCACCGCAGGCCGTGACGTTTTTCACGAGCGTCCGCAGAACTTATTTGACGTTAACTTTCTTGCCGTTGACAACGTAGACGCCTGCAGGTAGCTTGCGGTCGGGTCCAAACAGGTCGTCGTGGGTATAGACGCCTATCAGCTGGCCTGACAAGCTGTAAACCTTAAGCGACTGGTCGCCGCCACCCTGAGGCGTGGTCGTTATGATGCCAAGAGCCTTATCGCCGTCTTCGTCGGCAAACACAATGTCTATAGAGCGTGCTGATGACGACTTCTCGATTCTGGCTCCGAAGGGATAGACGACGATGTTGCCACCCGTGAGGAACACGCTGCCGGGCGCCTCTGTGCCTACGTATGGACTTATGGCGGTAGGTACGTTCAGAACGTAGATGCCTGTGGTATTCAGGTAGTAGGCATAGCAGGGACGGAACGTCGCACCGCCCGATGTTGCTGTGTTCAGGTAGCTGTCGCCTGAGCGATACACCTTGGCGTTGGTTGCCGCGAAGGTCACCTTGCCGGGTATGTTGTAGCGGGAAGTGTAGTTCTCGTTGTTAGGCATACTGATGATATAAGGTGTGTTGGCCTTGATAGCCGATGCCTTGACGAAACCGTTGTTGCCCAAGCTGTAAAGCCAGAAAGGCTTATGGTCGCTACCTTCCTCATAGGCAGCAAAGGGTACTAACCGGCCTTTCGTCTCGTGCGTGATGGTCTTCACGTCGAAGGGCAGCGCGATGGTCTCCCATCCGGCACTGGTACCCATTCCCGTCTGCAAGGTGTAGTTGTGGGTGAGACTGATTTTCGAGGCGTTGAACTCCTGCGGGCAGTTGAACTGCCAGGAGTCGTTCAGCACAATCTCGCCCGCCTGTCCGCCCACGATGACGTTCTCCACGCCCGAAGGTGCCACCGACGACAGCTTCACATAGAGCAGGAAGTTGCAGCCTTTGTAATAGGGATTGTTGAACGCCCCTTCGGGTATCTTTGTCTCGCTCTGCCAGACGATGGCCGACGGGTTATAACGCCAGAAGGCCTTCTGACTCACCTTCTTGATGGTGGCGGGGAAGGTGACGGAGAAGATGAAGCTCTCGGTGTCGCTACAGAATACGGAGTCGGCAATGGCCGTCACCTGATAGCTCTTGCCGTCATAGTTCAGGGTCTCGGGTATCACCACGTCTGCATGGTCGGCATGTATCAGCTTCACCGTAGCAGTGAGGGCTGTGCCGTCAAGCAGGTAGTCGACATCGCCGAGGATGGCCGTCTCTATGCCGAAGTCGCTCTCCTCGATGTTTTCAAAGAGTTTCCAACCGTCGGTAGCCTGGTAGGCAGCTTTCTTGCCACGGGGCACGTAGAGGGTGGCTATCTTGTAGGTGTCCTCTGTCTTCGGTTTTGGATGCCTGAAGGCGTTGTCGGGGATGGAGAAAGGCGTTTCGTTCGGCGAATAGACAGCCACCAGCTCGTTGCTCCAGCGGAAGGCTTCTTCGCCGATGCTGCGCACGGTGGCTGGTATGGTGACGCTTGACAGGCTTGTGTTGTTGAAAGCCATGCGTTCTATGGTGGTCACTGACGCAGGAATGTCTATCGACGTCAGGCCAATACTGTTGAAAGCATATTCGCCGATGCACTCCACGTCATCAGGTATGACCGTTGTCTTGCAGCCGGCCACCAGGGTCTTGTTGTCCTTGCGGACGATGGCGTTGCTGCCGGCCGGCGAGGTGAACACCGTGTTGGCGGCATCGACGGTGATGGTGGTCAGTTGGTTGCATGCGCAGAAAGCGCTGCGCCCAATAGTTTTTACCTTGGCGGGAATGTGTATGGCTGTGTTTTTGCAGTAGCCGAATGCATAAATGCCAATGCTCTCAAGCGTACTGGGCAGCTGGCTTATAACGAGGTTGCGATTATTATGGTAGAACGCGTAGTCGCCGATTGAGACAATCCCCTCGGGCAGGATGGCCGAGGTGAGGTTGCGGTCGTTGCCGCTGCAATAGAACACATTGGCACCGATAGCGGTGACGCTGAATCCGTTAGTCTTCTGCGGGATGGTGACAGTGCCGGCAATGTCAATGGGCGAGCCAATCAGTTCACAGGTCTTTTGCGTCCGGCTCTTCACCTGGTAGGTTAGCAGGTGGCCCTCCACAGTCGTTGCGGTGAAGACGTCGCCGTCCATAAGTGTCGTGCCGTCGGTCTCCACAATATGCTTGAACTTGCTCCAGCCCGCCGTGCTCATATAGTTGATGCGACTGCCAATGGGCACGTAGAGCGTGGCATTGTTGTAGATGCTGTCTCTTTCGGCTGACACGCTTTTCTGGAAAACGTTCTCCTTGATTTCACAAGGCGTGTCCATCAGGGCATGGATGGCCGTCAGGTTGTTGCAGCCGTAGAAAGCATCTGAGCCTATTTCCTTCACGCTGCGGCCAATAGTCGCCGAGCGCATATACGAGTTGTATGCAAAAACATAAGTTCCTATTTTTTCTATCTGGTCGGGAATGGTGAAGGTGTACAGAGCACTACTGCTGCAGGTTTGGAAGGCATAGTCGCCGATAGCTTTCACCGTAGTGGGGATGACGGTTGCCATACAGCCTACCACCAGTGTGTTGGTACTCTTCTCGACAATGGCTTTACAGTTGTTGCGTGAGTCGAAATAGGGATTGGCCGACGACACCACGATGTCCTTCAGGTTGTCGCAGTAGGCAAAAGCACTATTGCCAATCTTCCGTACTCCCTTGCCCACGGTGAGCGACTTCATCTTATTGCAGCTATAAAAAGCATAATTGGCGATACTGTCTACAGCGTCGGGTATTGTCATCGAGGCAATAGTAGAACCAAAGAACGCGTAATAACCGATGGCTTTTACTGTTGAGGGGAAGACGGTGGTGTTGCAGCCGACAATCAGTGTGTTTGTGGCCGTCTCGATGACGGCGTTGCAGTTGCCGAGTGAGTTGTAGACCTTGTTGGCGGTTGCCACGCTAATGGAATTAAGGCCGGGATGGCTGCCGAAAGCAGAAGAACCAATGGACGTGACACTCGCCGGGATGGTGACTGCCACCAGTCCGCTGCCGCTGAAAGCCGAGGGTGCAATGTACGTCGTGCCCTCCTTGATGTTGATGGTCGTGTTGTCGGGAATGGTGCCTTTGTACTTGAAGGCTACTTTTCCAAGATAAATCATGCCGGCAGGCAGGTTCTCTAACCACGGTGTGTTGTAGAAGGCAGAGCTTCCAATATACTCCAGATTGGCAATGCCCGTGATGGTCTTCAGGCTGGTACAGTTATAGAAAGTGTAGCTGTCAATATATTTCACGGTGGAGGGAAGTGCCACAGACTGCAAGGCCTTACAATAATAGAAAGCATCAGAGAAGATAGAATCGATAACAGCAGGGAACTTGACAGACTCCAACGATTCGCAGTTATAGAACGTACATCGCGGAATGTTGGTGATTTTCGAAGGAATGGTCACCGACTTCAACTTCTTGCAATTATCAAAAGTCCATTCTCCCATCTCCTCCAAGTTGTTCGGCAGACTGACTTCAGTCAGTGCTTCACAGTTCCAGAAAGTGTTGACGTTCAACTTTTTCAGGTAATAAGGCAGAGTCACCGAGGTGATGCTCTTGCAATTGTAGAACGCACTACCGCTGGCTTCCACCACCGTGAATCCTTCTACAGACGTGGGCACGGTGACCTTGCCGATGGTGCTTGTACTGATACACTGATATGCTATGCGGCACGTCTTGGCATTAGTATCAATGATGTCGAACGACATCTCCACACCCTCGGTTGTCTTTGCCTTGATGGTCTGTCCGTTATAGTAGGCTGCCGTAGCCGTAAGCCATAAGGCAGCCACGAGCTGCATGGCAATGATTGATAGTATCTTTTTCATCTTCATTCCCTTTCCTTATTGTTGTTTTCTGCTGTACTGCGGCGTGGTGTTGTCGCCCTCGCCTGGTTTCACTTCTACGTATTCCTGCTGGGTTACCTGCAACGTCAATGGCGCAAGGCTGCTGTTGCCCGGCGTGATGGTGATGGTGGCTGTTCGTGGCGTCAGCGCCTCGTTGGTTGTGACCGTCACCTGCAAGCTGCCATTGCCCGTGCCCGAGTGAGGCGAAACCGTGCACCAAGAGACATTCGACGTTGCCGTCCAGCTGACGTTCGATGTTATCATAACTGTCTTCCCGCCTTCGTTACAGGTGAACGACAGGCTGCTGGCATCGGCCTGCAGAGTGGGCGGTGCCGGCAGTTGCGACACGTTGACAGTCTGCGTCAGCGAGGCACTGCCCTCTACAATCTCCACACGGGCAGTTCTCGTTGCGCCCGTATTGTTCAGACCTACGGCCTTTAGCGTCACCGTGCCATTGCCTCGTCCGCTGACGGGAGTCACCGTGAGCCAGTTTTGGGAAACGTTGCTGACATACCAATCTGATGTTGTCGCGATAGTAATGGTAGACGAGAGAGCGTCGGACAGCGTGACGTTAAGCGGCGATATGGTGAAGGCGACGCCCTCCTGACTGACCTGCACCGTGACGGGCTGCAGGCTGGTGTCGACAGACTTGACGGTGATTGTTGCCGTGCGCGATGTCAGTGAGGCGTTCTGCGTAACTTTCACCGTCAGACTGCCATTGCCCGCTCCCATGCGGGGCGTTACCGTACACCATGAGGCACTCGACTCCACCGTCCAGCTCTGGTTCGACGAAACATTAACAGTCTCCTCGCCTGCGGAACTGGTAAATGACAGGGTAGAGCGGTCTGCCAACAGTCTGGGTGTCGGCGGCTGCTGCGTGACGTTGACGACAGCCGACTGTGCCGTTCCAGACTCTATAATCACCACCTGTGCCGTTCTGGCCTGGCGGGTAATGTTCTCACCCAAGGCTTTCAGTGTTATCGTAGCATTGCCATGCCCGTTGACTGGCGTAGCAGTCAGCCAGCTTTCGGTAAAAGTACTGACATTCCAGTCTGTACCGCTCTTGATGCTGACCGTCGCCACGCCTTCGTCGTTCAGCGTGACGGTGAGTGGCGTGACGGAAAAGGGCGTGATGTCGGCCTTGTCGTCGCCACCACCACTACTACAGGCTATCAGGCAGACGACAGCCAAGCCTGCCCATACGTTACTGATTGTTTTAATGATTTTCATCTTACGATTATTTTTTTGTTGGTTCCATCACTAATAATGTTCAGGCCAGACCTCAAGTGTGACCGTTTCTGGCCAGTAATACTATAGATAGAAGGTATGTTGCTTCGTGACTTGATGATATTGCTGACAGCAGTCTCCTGTTGTATTTCCTGTTCGACCTCTATGTTGTCGATGGCTAGGATGCTGCCCGAAAAAGCTTTTCCGATGATACGGAAGCTACCGTCGACACGGTCGGGCAGGTCGATAAACGTCTGCCGCCATCGGTTGTTTTCTGTAGCGGCTATTTCTGTATAGTTCCAGTCAGGGTTGTCAGCGATATGGTATCCTACACTAACAATGTTTGGCTTGTTGAAGCGCAAATGTAGCGGAGCTGCACAAATCTTCAGGCGGATTTTACCTGCTGCCGATACTGTACAGTGAAACTCCAGCGTGTCGCTCATATCCTTCCCCGTATCTTGTGCCGACAGTTGCAGGCTCCTGACGCCATCATAGGCTATAGGCTTGCTGACAATGGCCATCGTATTCTCGGGGTTGTCCTCTATAGTCCAGGCCGTCGGCTCTTTGCCGTCGATAACGGTGCTTTCACCTTCGAAGCCCTCAAAGAACAAACTTGTCCACTCTTTTGTCTCGTAGGAGGCACCGTCACTGTTGTTTGTCAATACAATGTTTCCCTGACTGTCCAATGCAATGTTATTAATCTCAATGCCGCACTCTGTTCCGTCCCAATAGAATGCCTTGGGTGTAGAGCTTTGTCCGAAGTCGGTGTTGTTGGTACGCCCTGGGAATGGGCAACCGTCGGAATTGATGTCGCCATAGGATGCAGGGGTGTTGCCAGGCAGTTTGCTTTGTGCGGAGGCACACACCACGTAACACATCTGCGGTGCCGTGGCATTAATTTCGTTGGCGGCATTGGCAAGGTCTGAGTGTATGTGGAATATCAGGAGCCCAGCACCCGGCAGTCCGGCACCCCACCGCTCCTTGCTTCTGTTCTCCAAAAGATAATAATCACTATATTCGTCGGGCTTCAGAATATAGTAGCTCTCTGCGTCGTCGTGAGAGGGCGATATGGTTACCTCGCCTTTAGGAAGAACCTTCGGGCTTATCCAGCCGTAATTGAACGCCTTGACGTAGGGATTGAAGTCGGCTGGCGTAATGCCGTCATTGTTCCAACTGCCAGAAGCCATCACATCCCACTTACCTGTACCCAGATAACTGCCTCCAGTAGCATAGTCGGTATCGTAGAAGTCCATAGCTCCTAAGGCGTGACCTATCTCGTGGCAGTGGGGACCGATGCGCGAGATGCCACCGCCGGAGTTGCCGCGAAGTTCAGGTGCACAGGAGTAGCGGTCGATCTTCAGCCCTTGAATTTCATAAGGACGATAAAAAGTGGCTTCGTGCGACCAGATAGCATCGGCGGCAGCACCAGCCTCTTCGCCATAGCCGGCGAAGATGATGTGGACATTGTCAATAAATCCGTCACCGTCGCCATCGTATTGTTGCAGGTCGGTGTTCGCTGCCACTTTCGTGATGGCTTCTTCAAAAAGGCTGTAGGCATTGACATCGTTATTATTTCTTCCGCTGTTCCTGCCATAATACGACATATTGTGTTCGGCGGTATAGGGACCGTAGATGTCGCTCTGAAGTTCCAGCTGATGGTAGGATGCAGACAAATAGAAGTCGCGGACGCTGCCTTTAGCACCGTCCTCGCTATACCCTTCTTCGTTGAAGAGCCGCCTAAAGTCCTCCTGGCTCTTCGTGAGTGGCAGGTCAAGATAGCTCATAAGAATAATGAGCATTCTGCGCTTGCCTATGGCAGGTTTGATTTTTCTTGTGGAAACGGATTCCTCTTTCTGCTGCTCTTTTCGCCCTACCAAATGCTTGGGAACCGACATCAGGAAGTCCTTTGCCTCTGGTAGATGGCCTTTATCCAATGTCCACGGCGTGGCAGTGAGCGTAGAGTCACTGCCAAGCTGGGCATAACTCCACTCCCCGTGCTCATTTCTTACAATGGTATGGCCGTCTTCTGACTCAGCCCATTTACAGTGTTCGTCGCCAAATAGTCTGATATAGACAAGCTTGCCGTTTACCATCTGAGGAATTTTGTATGGATAGGCAGAAATGGCACGACAGCCAGTGGACATCAAGACAAGGATGACAGAAAGCAGTAGTTTTCTCATAGCATAAAAAAAGGGGGAAGATAACGCACCTGCGGTTATCTTTCCCCATTATCTAAACGCTTTATTAATTCTTAGTTCCTGTGAAGAAGAATGTTGTTGAACTCATAGCAAAACTCAACGTCAGAGTACCCTGGAAGTAGTTTCCCTCAATGGTATATGATGTTTCTGACGTCAGTGTGATGCGACCGTCGCTTTGTGTGGTAGCCACCAAGTTGTAACCAGAACTCAGGTTAATGTCGAACTGCTCGCAAATCAGGCTTGACAGACGATAAGTCGTTGATGAAAGCTTGGTCATCGTGACATAACAGGGAGCGGGACTATCACTGTAACCCATTGGCTTCAGTGTACCGACATAGCTGCCTTCAAGCGAAGGAGTGCTATCAACCTGCTGTGATACGGTGATAACGGTTGATGCAGAACCGGCGTTGATATATAGAACGCAACTTCTGGAACTACGCTCGGTATTTGCCTGAGCAGTCAGCATGATTGTGCCGTTTCCAGACCCTTGCATCGGACTTACTGTCAGCCAACTGGGCATACCGCTCACCGTCCAATTGGTATTGCTGGTAATAGAGACAACCTGTACACCGCCGCTTTGCCCAATACTTATCGAAGGCATATTAACGGAAACTTTGTCGGGGTCACTTCCGTTATCGTCATCACCGCACGATACGAAACCTACACTCATCATGCCGACCATTATCATTGTCAGCAGGCTCCAAAAAATACTGTTATTTTTCATCATTGTTTTAAGTTTAATTTGGTTATTGATATGTTAATAATACTATTGTTCGATTTGACCAGCACAAACGCGTATATACGCAGAAACGTGGAATTGCTATTGTTCCACATCCCTGACTTGAGGCTCTGGTAAACCCGTAAAAAAAGATACAGACATAACAAGTCCACGTTATACACGCGAACCATTGTTACTCCATCTTGTTTTTACACTTTTTGAAATTTACCAGATTTCAAGTCACAAGATAGAAGCACAACGCTTCATTATTTATCCCACGAAAGAAGCTCCCGCCCTGCCTCCGCCGCACTTTTCAGTGGTGATTCGGGTTTCGGCCTCGGCCTTTCGGCCACCAGCCATTTTAATGGTAGGCGGTGCAAAGATACGAATAATTTCGAAACAGCCAAAATAATTTTTAATAAATTTTCAAGAAAGGCAGATAATATAGAAAAAAACATAAAAGATGTGTCGAAACGGGTAAAGTCAGTATCTGGGTGTGGGAAGTGTGACGAGTGTGGTGTGTTTTTCTGTTAAGCTATGCCTATAGGAAATGGAAGATGGAAAAGGTAAGAGGTAAGGAGGTTGAGAGGCCGTGACGTTTTTACGAGAGGCCGGTATTTTTTTACGAGGGGCCGTGACGTTTTCACGAGAGGCCGGTATTTTTTCACGAGCGGCCGTGACGTTTTTCGGTGGGCGTTCTGACGGATCATTCCCATCAGCCACGTCAAAATTCGTTTTATGATTTGTCTCATCATGCTTGTAAATATATAATTGTTATAACCGTCAATGAACCCTCACCTCTCGCACCTCTCACACCCGCCTTAGGTGCGGGAGGTGTGGGAGGTGTGGGTTGTTTTCTCCTTGTCCCTATTATAATACGCGCGCGCGTATAACGTATAACAAGGCTGACACGCTGTCTGCGCACACAGCGGCAGGACTTAAATTTGTGTACATTTGCCGTCACTATTGCTGTAACTATCTCTCACACAGCGGTTTACAGAGTGACGACAAACGCTGGTGTGACGACACGCTTACGATTTTGCTCACAAGTTGCGGGCGCGACGGAAAAAATATAGACGTGACAGAAAAATTTCGCGTCGTGGGAGAAAAATTTCGCGGCGTGAGAGGGACGGCCAGAGTTGTCGTCACTCTACTTTTTGTCGTCACGCCATAACCCGCTCTGTTTCAGCATGATATGTCGAGAGTGACGACAAAACTACAAAAACACCAAAAGCGTAGACCGTGAGATTTATACAAATTTTCAGTGCTTTTTTTTTGTGATTAACGATTTTTGTTTATCTTTGCAGATAAATTGGCGAAAAGATGAAAGAAAGAACATTTGTCAGCTTCGACTGGGCTCTGAAGCGTATCCTGCGCGACAAAGCCAACTTCGGCGTGCTGGAAGGCTTCCTCACCACGCTGCTGAACTTCAACGTGAAGATTCACCGGTTGCTGGAGAGCGAGGGCAACAAGGACCGCAGGGAGTCTAAATATAACCGTGTAGATTTGCTGGCAGAGAACGGCGACGGCGAACTGATACTTATAGAAGTGCAGGGCGAGCCAGAGTTTGCCTACTTCCAGCGTATGCTTTTTGGAGCCTCCAAGCTGGTCACCGACTATATCAATGGCGGACAGAACTATGAGAACGTGAAGAAGATCTATTCCGTCAACATCGTCTATTTCGACCTGGGACAGGGCGACGACGTCGTCTATCACGGCAAGACAGAGTTCCGTGGCATCCACAATGGCGACCTGCTGAGGCTCAGCCCCTACCAGCAGCAGAAGTTTGAGGTAAGCGACATCTATGAACTCTATCCGGAGTACTACATCCTGAAGGTAAACGACTTCAACCAGTGGTCGCGTGTACCCTTAGACCAGTGGCTCTACTTCCTTGCCACAAGCGACATTCCTGACGATGCAGACGCCCCCGGGCTGAAGGAAGCACGTGAAAAGCTGACCATCATGCAGATGAGCCGCGAGGAACAGCGTGCATACGAGAGCTACTGGATGGACCGCCATATCCTGGAAAACACCATGACCACCGCGCGCGGTGAGGGAAAACTGGAAGGATATGAAGAAGGAAAGGCGAAAGGAATTGCAGAAGGAAGAGCAGAAGGAAGAGCTGAAGGAAGAGCTGAAGGAAGAGCAGAGGGGGCACATAAAAAGGCAATGGAGATTGCACGAAAAATGAAAGAGCAGGGGCTTGCCACAGAAGACATCGCCGAAATAACAGGCTTGACGGCAGAAGAATTATCTACCATTCCCTGACGATACCACAGAATAACACAGCAGCTACAATCCGATGAGATTGTAGCTGCTGTTGATATCTTACATTTCAAGTATTGTATCAAAGACCGTACGACTTGCTGGATCCAGCGACCCTTCGTTATCAACGCCGCCAAAACCAATGCCGGTGTCACTGCTGACGGTCATTAGCTGAACATCTGAATTATATTTCATCACCTCTGTTGATGGAGTCATATATATCTTCTTCATAGTGTGTTCCTCCTTGATGTTATTTGATAATTACTTTCTTGCCTCCCTTGATGTACAGTCCCTTTGCGGGCTGATCAACACGCTGTCCCTTCAGGTTATAAACCTCGTCAGTGCATTCTGAATGATGCATTGAATCAATGCCTGTTGCCTCGTTGAACACTATGAACAAGCGCGATTCTTCATACTCTGCTCCTGCGGTAGCAAAGTCAAAATAGCCGCGGAAACCCTTTATCTTGGTTGCACCCTTTGAGAAATAGAATTTGCCTCCATTCAGGAACAGGGCATAGTCGGGGACTGTCGTTCCATTGACATAGTTGCCAATGAAGCTGTTGTAGGTAGTTACTTTGTTACGGCCTGAGCCTGTAGTGGCCTCGTCCTTGTCTACTGAAGGTTCCTCTTCTGCTGCAACATTCACATTGTTAACAGCAAACTCGCTTATGACCGTGCCAACCTTAATGATATAAGGATGGTTGGCCTCAATGGCGGTGACGCTAGCAAACTTAGCCTTCACATTATTGTCGGCATCTACATCACAACCCGTGAAGTCGCCTAACAGTACATCGCTGCCGAAAGCGGTCTGACACTGTGTGGCGGTCATTGCAAACGGCAGGCAGATGGTGCTCCACTCATTAGCATTGATGGTACGTTTCACACGGACATTCACGCCAGTAGCTGCCGTTGGGGCAGTAATGGATGTTTCATCAAGAATAACAGTATGAGCACTGACCACCTTTACCTTAAACGTCACATTGGCGGCATAGTCCTTGTCTGACGTATTATACTCGAACAATGTCCCTTTTAGTGTAACATCGTATTCACCAACAGCAACAGATTCTGCCACCTTAAAAGATACTGTTGCCAAGTTATCTTGTGCTCCAGGTATCTTGTTGGAAGAGGCAAAAGGAATTGTTGCCAACCCAGTTTCGTCAACATCACCAACAGCGGCTGAAGTTCCGGTCCAAGCATCAGACACGGTATAAGCCCCCGTTGTGGTAAATCCTGCTGTAGGGAACTGAGCATACAGCGTCATGGCCGTATAGGTATTAGCCTTACCATCAGTCAGGTTCACAGCAAAAGATACAGTTTCACCAGGAAGTGCTTCAACGTCAGCAACTTCGATGACAGGTGTGTCGCCTGCCCATGCATTTCCTCCTATTGATAAGAGAACGAGCAAATTAAGAAAAATTTTTTTCATCAGATAATTGTTTATAAATTAAATATATGTAATTTGTTTACCAATTAGATTTTCCTGCCACCTTCTGTAGGATGAGCGAGGCATCCTGGGCTGTAATGCTACCGTCGCCATTGACATCAGCAGCAGAGATATTATCGTTATTTAAATTTATCTTTCCAGCTACCTTCTGAAGTATCAATGAGGCATCCTGGGCAGTAATCTGGTTGTCGTCGTTGATATCACCCAATGTGATGTTGTTGATCTCCAACTCAGAAACTGCGTTACTGGAATACCTAGTCTCGAAGGTAGATGTGGCCATGTGAATTTCTCCAATCTCTATATCGTATTTACCTAATTCCATTTTCGAACTTGTTTCCAGCTTAAGGTTCAAGACCGTTCCCTCATTACCAGCTATGGGTGTTCCTTCAAGTGAAAAGACCACAAACGAATAGCTTTTATCATCGTCAGGGTCTTTTAGCCCCATTACAGTAAATCCCTCAGTCCTTTCTGTTAGGGTAGCAACAGGTTGGTTGTCTTCTTCTACAAGAGAAGCACCTTCTGGCAGTGTCAGTTTAAATTGCAAGCCAGCAATCTCTTCCTTAGAATTAAGAATAACAGGTAAATCTATTGTGGTACCATGTCTCGTAGAGATGTCGCCAATGGAAAGGGGGCTAACTTCAATGATATTAGAGAATTTCTGCCAGAAATCAATTGCTCCATAACGTTTCTTGGTTCCTGCGGGTACATATAGAACTGCATCAGACGGGGAGTCATCAAAGTTCTTAGTATCAATCTTTAATTCTGATGGATCTCTCCAATCTACTGAGATAGAATTAAGACTGGTGCATGTTGTAAATGCATTCTCCATATCAGTTATACTGTTAGGCAGAGATACACTTGTTAGATTTGCACAAGAGAAGAATGCATTTTTATATATGGTTTTAATTCCTTTTGAAATTACAAGAGAAGATATGTTTTTTCCATAGAAAGCCTTATAGTTAACACCTGTAACAAGGAACGAGGTTCCATCATGGCCTGTGATACTAGATGGAATGGTTAGTTCTCCGCTAAGACTGCCTGTCATGGCTACTGAAGATCCATTACCAATCACTACCTCCAAGGGATCAACACCAGTTACGGTAACGGTACAATTAATGGTTGCCCCCTCATGTGGTATTGTTGTATTGAAAGTGTCACCCACTTTTGCTCCACTTTCTTCAATGGATTTGAACGCCTTCCAAGAACTATTATTCTGGTATGCGGACTTACTTCCATAAGGAACATGTAGAGTAGCATTTGCTACAACATCTTCAAAAACGTTGGTGTTTATGCTTAGTGGGGACGTTTTCTCTATTGTTACGGTAGTTAAAGTTTGACAACCCTTAAAAGCATATTCTCCTATGCTTCTGATAGCTTGTGAAATCATGATAGAAGACACGCCACAATTTTGAAAGGCGTACTTACCTATAGTATTCAGGTTTTGTGGCATTTGAATATTAGCTAGGTTTGTACAACCATAGAATGCATACTGTCCTATGCTGGTAACAGAATTAGGAAGTGTAAGTGAGGTCAATGAGGTGCATCCTGAGAATGCGTTATCTGTTATTTGTGTCGCGCTATTAGGAATATTAATAGAGGACAAAGCTTTGCAATTTGAAAAACCACCAAGGTACTTTAATTCTCCAAGAATAGATACTGTTTTCAACGACGTGCATGAAGAAAAGGCATTGGACTTCATTTCTGTCGTGCTGGCAGGAATTGTCACTTCTTGTATGGAACTACAGCCATAGAAAGCTTGGAGACCAATTGATTCTATACCATTTCCTAATGTTAGTGATGTAATATGTGAACACCCATTGAATGCATTCCATCCAATGGAAGAAACTCCATCCCCAATAGTTACGGAACTTAAATCCGAACATTGATAGAATGTTTTAAACGTTGATAATCAGCAACTTACATATTAAATGGTAGAAAAGTGGCATTGGGGATTCTTGGAAGACCCAAAAGCATGAAGATTTAACGAAATTAACGTTCTTAAACTACCCGCGAACCCATTTTGTGTCTTTTCCCGATTTATACCATTGTGATTATTGAAAACAGGAGAATGGTAGTAGAGAATACGATAACTAAATCACATCAAAACGTGATGAAAGTGTCCATTTTCGGACAGCGTAAGTGTTCGGAAATGGACACTTTGTTTTAAGGCATTGCTGATTATCAATAAGTTACGAGTTTGGCATGGTTTTGGCATATATTGTAAGTAGAATATTTGTTTGAGCGACATGAGATATTTACGACAAGCCCTCGCCATGATGCGCGAGGAAAAGCTGTTCTCCAGCATCTACATTCTGGGAACGGCATTGGCTATTGCCTTTACGATGGTGATGGCCGTGGTGTATTATGCAAAACTGGCTGACATCGCGCCGGAGGTGAACCGCAGCCGCACGGTGTACCTCCAGGGAATGGTGAAACGGTCTGTGCAGGACACACTTAGGCGACAATCCACGAGCTACACCGCAACTGAGGTGAAGGAATGGCTCTATACACTGAAGAGTGCTGAGGTAGTCAGCGCTACCATCAATGCCAGCCGCTATACCAGCGACAGACAATACCTGAAGTGCGACAATCACAAGTTGGTGCCTGTCGTGACGCGAATCGTCGATGCCAACTTCTTCAAGGTCTATCAGTTCCGCTTCGTCTATGGCCGACCTTTCACACAGGAGGAGTGCCTGAACGAAAACAACTATATTGAGAATGCTGTCATGCCTGCGATTATCAGCCGCGACATTGCCGAACAGGCATTCGGCAAGGATGTCGATCCCGTGGGAAAGACACTCAACTACGGCTTCATCATCCGCATCGTAGGTGTAATAGAGCCCACGTCGTCCATCATGGAAGAGAGTTTTGGACAGTTGTTCTTAGCCCTTGATCAGGAAGCCGAACAGGTCATCGTCGTGCTGAAAAAAGGATGCACCGTGAAGGACTTGGAAAAGGAACTGGAGGAGATTGCCCACAAGCGCAGTGTCAGCGACAAGGAGTGGGACTACTCCCTGCACGGCACGATATTTCCCCATGCGCAGTGGAAGATGTCGGACGACGGCGTGGCCATGTCTTGGAGCAGCATCCTCAAGTCGCTCTTCCCGAAGGTGTTCGTCCTGCTGTTGGTGCCCGCTTTGAATTTAAGCGGACTTGTGGCGGCACGTATGCGGCGACGGTTGGCCGAGATGGGTGTGCGCAAGGCTTTCGGAGCCACGCGGCGGACGCTGCTCAATCAGGTCATCAGCGAGAACTTGCTACTCACGCTCTGTGGCGGCTTCGTAGGGCTGCTGATTACGTGGCTGCTGCTCTACGTGTTCCGTTCGTGGCTGTTCTTCGCCGTCGGCAACACGGCCTTCACGCTGCCCGAACCGACGGTAGCCGGCGAGATGCTGTTCTCGCCCCTCATCTTCGTCATCGCCTTGGCCGTGTGCATCCTGCTCAACCTGATGGCAGCCCTCATCCCCGCGTGGCTCAGCCTCCGTAACCCTATTGTTGAATCAATGAACGAGAAGAAATAATCATGAGAAAGATACTGAACAACATTTGGAGTCAGCGCACGAACAACGTGTGGCTCTTCCTCGAACTCATCGTTGTCTGCTTCGTGGCCTGGACGCAGCTCGACCCTATCATCGTGCGGCTCTACTACCGCAGTCTGCCCTCGGGCATCGACGGCGAAAGAATGGTAGTGGCCAACATCCTGTCTACCAAGCCATACGAGTTGGCGGACGAGAGTATGACACAGGAGGAACGCGATAATCAATACTGGAAGCGGGAAGCGGAATACGGGGAGGAGGCCAATGTCATCAAACGCCAACTGCTGGCCATCGACGGCGTGGAGCAGGCCAGCATTGCCGACCCCGTGATGGGAATCTATGCACGCACCGACCTGTTCAGCAGCCCCGGCGGCTTCTCCAATATGCTTCGCTATGCCTGGCAAAACGACACGGTGCTTGCCAACAACATCTGCTACTCAAAGGACGAACACTTCTTTGAGACCTACGGCATCCAGCCGATAGCGGGCTGCAAAACATCGAAAGAACTGTCGGACATCGGACGCGGGTGGATTGTCAGCCAGTCTCTGGCCGAGCATTTCTTCGGTTCTGTAGAGGCCGCCATTAACAAGGAACTGAAAGCCGCCAGTTATGTGGGTATTGATTGGGGCCAACCCATCGTTGCTGTAGTGAACGACGTCCACGTCTCAGAGAAAGACTATAACACCTGGGCGGTTTACAGTAATAACGGAACCATTCGTCATGGAGGCTCGCAGAACCTCGTCGTCCTCCGCCTGAAGCCTGGCGCCAACCCGCGTCGCTTCGCTGAGGAGCAGAACATGAACCCCTGGAATTACGCCAGCGATCACTACGCTGTGGCTTCCTTCACCGCCTACGACGATATCGGCTCTGCGAAGAACCAATTTGTCGCGCCCACCTTGTCCTACGACTTCAATCTCCAGATAGCCACCGCCCTGTTCTTCCTCATCAACCTGTGCCTCGGCGTCATCGGCACCTTCTGGATGCAGACCAAGCGGCGCACGGAGGAGTCGGGTATCATGCGGGCCTTCGGTGCCACCAAGCGGCGCATCATGAGCATGTTCCTTGCCGAGGGCTGGGTGCTCGCAACCGTCAGCATGTTCATCGCCTGCGTGCTCTACCTCAACTACGTGAAGATGGGCTTCGGTGAACTCTACATCAGCACCCACCAGCCCGGCACGCAACCCGACCCAACCTGGGTGGCCGACAAGCCGCTGCACTTCCTCATCGTTTCTGCCATCGTCTACCTTATTATATTATGTACCGTCCTTATCGGCACCGCCATCCCCGCAGCGAAGATTCTCAGGACGAGAATCACCGAGGCACTGAGGGATGAGTAATAATAGAATGATTAACATGAATGATATGAGATATTTCCGACAAGCACTCGCCATGATGCGCGAGGAACGGCTGTTCTCCAGTATCTACATTGTGGGAACGGCTCTGGCCATTGCCTTTACGATGGTGATGGCCGTGGTCTATTACATCAAGTTGGCTCCCATCTATCCAGAGCCGAACCGCGCAAGGACGGTCTATTTCGAGGGAATGCGCATCGAAGCCGAGAGTGGTGGCGTAGGACAGACGGGCTTTAGCGCCAAAGCCTTTGAGGACTGGTTTCAGAAGAGTCCGAACATCGAGTACAGCTCGCCTACGTTGTTGGCGGCGGGAACGGGAAAAGCGGAAGGGCGCTGCCGTACTTTCGTAGTGCGCGGGAAGGACGACTACGTGGATGTGATACGGAATGAAGCCAGTGCTGACTTCTTCAAGATATACGCCTACGACTTCGTGAGTGGTCGACCTTTCACCCAAAAAGAGGTGGAGGGGAAAGAAGCAGTCTGCGTCATCAGCGACGCACTTGCCGAGCGGCTCTATGGTAAGGGTGTGGATGCTTTGGGGAAGACGGTCGCGATAGAGGAAAGTTACGATCTACGAGTTGTGGGCGTATTGCGTGGCTGCAGCCAACTGACGCCAGACAGTTATGTCGACATCATCGCTCCCTATACGCTATTTGGCGTACATTTCGGCACCCCTTACAGGGGACTCTATTCCCTCGTATGTACGGTGAAGGACAACTATCATCTACAGGCCTTGAAGCAGGAACTCGACGACATAGCGGCACGCATGCAGCAGGCGCACCCCGAAGTGCTGGACGAGTTTAACTTCGGCGAGGGCGTGAAGAAGAAATTGGTGCTGACCAAGGGGGTGGAGACACATCCCATGCACGTGCTGCGCACCGAGAACCGCGACCACACGTTCGACACGGTGACGGTCTGGGAACTCGTCAAGCACTACGCCAGCATTCTGTTCGTACTGCTCTTCGTGCCTGCGCTCAACCTCTGCGCCATCGTTGCAGGGCGCATGGAGCGGCGCAGCGCAGAGATGGCTGTGCGCAAGACCTTCGGCGCACGACGCACAACACTGCTGAACCAGGTAATCTGCGAGAACCTTGTGCTGACCACTATCGGCGGCATTATCGGCCTCGTGCTCTCATGGCTTTCCATCTACGGCCTGCGCAGGGAAATCCTCGGCATGTTCTTCGACAACAGCACACTTGCCACGGCTCCCGTCGTAGAGGGCGAGATGCTCTTTGCGCCCACGCTCTTCATCGGAGCCTTCGCCGCCATTATGTTGCTCAATCTAATAGCCGCCGTGGTGCCCGCATGGTGGAGTCTGAGAAAACCTATTGTGGAATCAATGATGGAAAAACGATGAAACAGATACTGAACAATATCCTAAACGCGAACACCTGGCTCTTCCTCGAACTCGTCATCATCACCGTTGTAGCATGGGCGGTGTTCGAACCAGCCATTGTGAATCTTTACTACCGCATTCTGCCGTTAGGCTATGACAGCGACCAGCTGCTCTACGCCGTGACAGCGGTGAACGGTGAACCAACCGTCGATGAGGACGGGACCTTACATGATGCCTTCGAAATGACCGAAGAGCGCCGCGACCAGATGTTGCGCCAACTGATGGCCGTGGAGGGTGTGGAGTCGGCTTGTCTCTATGACCAGCCTTACGGTTCCATGGGCTACAGCCATGCGGCTTTCAATGAGTGTTGTGCCGGTGGTGACACCCTTCTTCTGGCCAATGTCACGCTAACCACAGATGCCTACTTCTTCGAGACCTACGGCCTAAAGCCCCTGCCAGGGAGTCTGTCGGATGAAGAACTCTCTCATATTAAAACCGTGGATAGGCAAGTGGTGCTGACGCGCTCGGGAGCCATCGCCCTCTTCGGCACGGAAGACGTAGTAGGCCGACATTTCACCATCTGCTACGACCCAGCTTACGAGGTGACAGTAGCTGGCGTGGTGGAGGACTTCCGCATGTCGGTACCAACAACGATACGTTCCATGATTATCACTACCAAAGAGTTACAGACCACCAGTTGCCAATACGTCATCCGCCTGAAAAAGGGTGTGAATGCAAGTCGTTTTGTCGAGGAGCACGGTAATGACCTCATACGCAGCGGAAAGACCGGCTTCAACCGGATCAGCCGCCTCATGACCTTCGACGAGTACCTGCAGCAGTTGGAACTCGACGACGGACGTACGCAGGAGGTGAACCGTAGCCTCGCGCTCGCCCTGTTCTTCCTCGTCAACCTGATGCTGGCCGTCATCGGCACCGTGTGGCTCCATGCCAAGCGTCGCACCGAGGAGTGTGGTGTGCGCCGTGCTTTCGGAGCTACACGTCGGCGCGTATTCTTCAATTTCCTATGGCGTAACGTCCTATTGACCACTGCCGCCGTCATTATCGGCTGCATCATCTACCTGAACTATGCTCACAGCGGCATCCAGGAGTATGACGGTGGAGAATATTACGAAACGCTCTACACGATACAGGGTGCTATGTTATCCATCGATAAGACGTGGGTCGATTTCTTCTGGCCTCACTTCCTCGTGGTCAGCGTCATCGTCTACATTATTATATTATGTACAGTCCTCATCGGCACCGCCATCCCCGCCGTGAAAATTATTGGGACGAGAATCACCAATGCACTCAGAGACGAATAACATTATTAACAATAAAAACATAAGAACAATGGAAACAGTGATTAAACTGACAGGGGTCAACAAGATCTACCGGACTGACGAAGTGGAGACACAGGCGTTGGAGAATGTGAACATCGAAGTGAAGAAGGGCGAGTTCCTGAGCATCATGGGACCGTCGGGCTGCGGCAAATCGACGCTGCTGAACATCATGGGACTGCTTGACGAGCCGACGAGCGGCGAAATAGAGCTGTGCGGACAGCGCATCGACCCGAAGATGAGCGACAACCGACTGGCGGAGCTGCGGAACAAGACGCTGGGCTTCGTGTTCCAGTCATTCCACCTCATCCCGACGCTCAACGTCCTCGACAACGTGCAGCTGCCGCTCATCTACCGTGGTGTGCGCAGCAGCGAGCGCATCCGCCTAGCCAAAGAAGTCATCGACCGTGTCGGCCTCTCCCATCGCATGAAGCACCGCCCCACGCAGCTCTCCGGCGGACAGTGCCAGCGCGTGGCCATCGCCCGCGCCATCATCGGCAACCCCGAAATCCTCCTGGCCGACGAGCCGACGGGTAACCTCGACTCGAAGATGGGTGCCGAAATCATGGAACTGCTCCACCGCCTGAACCGCGAGGACGGCCGCACCATCGTCATGGTGACCCACAACGAGCAGCAGGCGAAGCAGACCGACCGCATCATCAAGTTCCTGGACGGACGGCAGATTTTCTAATTATTACGACCACAGATTACACGGATTACACAGATTATGCTTCGATTTATTCGTCACGCCCTTGCGCTCATCCGCGAAGACAAGCTGTTCTCGACAATTTACATCGCGGGCACGGCGGTGGGCATTGCCTCGGCGATGGTGGTGGCCATCTTCCTGAACATCAAGTTGGCGGACATTCCGCCGGAGTCGAACCGAAGCCGCACGCTCTATCCCCTTTTCGGCTTCTTCACCAAGTCGCTGGCTGAAAATGGTCGCGAGTTCGACATGCGCTACTCTACTGCCGCCCTCGACTCGTGCTTCCGACGGCTGAAGTGCATTGAGGCCGCTACTGGCATCGATAATGCCTTCCTAATTGTTGGCGATGAGACGCAGCAGCATAAAACTGCCGCTTATGCCCTGCGCACCGACCCCAGTTTCTTCCACCTCTACGAACTGACGTTTCTCAGCGGACGTCCCTTCTCTGAGAAGGAGTTCCGACAAGGCGAGCGCGTATGCGTCATCACCGACAAGGTGGCCGAGCAGATAGGCGATGCCACGCATGTGAGCATCGACAACAGCAGCGGCTCCCACTCATTCCGCGTCACAGGAGTAATCAAGGCGGTGAGTACGTTGATGGAGAATGTCGCAGCCGACATCTACATTCCCTATTCAGTCGCAGTCGGCGATTACTCGAATCCAGACCAATGTATCGACCAAATCAGTTACTCCGGCCAACTCAACGTGCGGCTACTGTTGCGCGAGGGCTACAGCCGCGAGGACTTCCTCGACGAGGTAGAGCCGCTGCGAAGACAATACAACGCCGTGATGAACACGCAACTTGGCAAAGATTGGGGAGAGTGGCGGATTGACGCCGACACGCACTTCTTCAATAAGTTGAACTTTTTCAGCCACGCCGATGGTCAGAACCTCGCGATGAAAGCCAAGGAACTGATGCCACCTGCGCTGCTGATGTTGCTGTTCCTGCTGTTACCCGCCATCAACCTGAGTGGACTGATGTCGAACCGCATGGAGGCTCGCTGCGCCGAGATGGGCATCCGCAAGGCATTCGGCGGCAAGCGGCGCACACTGCTGAACGAGGTCATCCATGAGAATCTTGTGCTGACACTTCTCGGCGGCATCGTCGGCTGGTTGCTGTCGTGGCTTTTTATTACTGCCATCAGCGAAACCGAGCTAGTCCACAATATGTTCAATGGACTCAGTCGGGTAAGCAACGACATGAGCCTCGACTTCCGGATGTTCTTCACGCCGACACTCTTCCTTGTTGCCTTCCTCTGCTGCGCCGTGCTCAACCTGATGGCCGCCCTGCTGCCCGCATGGCACTCGCTCCGCAAACCGATTGTCGAATCCCTAAATCTGAAAAGATGAACCAAACCCTCAAGAACTTTTGGGCACATCGCCGCCAGAACGCTTGGATAGTGATAGAGATAGCCCTCGTCGCAGTGCTTAGCTTCTATTTGCTCGACTACTTCGTCGTCACCACTTATGATACTTACCTCTGCCGCCCCTCCGGTGACTTCGAGCGTGACCATCTACTGGTGGGAACGGTGGGTTTCTCCAACAACGCCAAGCCCATTGAGCATCCAGGCTCCATTCCCAATGGTTTCACCGAGGCCGACACCGCCCGCCTCTCTCTTGAAGAGCGCGAAGCCATGCATGCTCTCGCCAACCTCTCCGCCCTTCGCGACAAAGTCCGTGCCCTCCCCGAAGTCCAGTCCGCAGGTTTCCTCGACAGTTATGCAGGCTACTACCTCCGCAACTACTGCGCTGAAGCTGACACCACTCGTAGCTGTGGTGCCTATCAGGAGGCTTTCATCATCGGAGAGCAGTTCTTCGAAACCATCGGCCTCACACCCGTCACTGGTAGCCCCACTGCCGACATCCTCAGTAAAGAATGCCCAGAAGATGGTGCTGTCATCACCCGTTCTATGGCCCTCGCCCTCTTCGGCACCGACCAGGCCGTTGGCCGACGCATTGTAGAAAACGACTACAGCGATCCTGCCCTGGCCCAAGGCCGGAAGGTCGTAGCCCGCTATACCGTTGCAGGCGTCGTTGAAGACTTCCGCCTGCGTCCCAACGAACGCTACAGCTACATTATCCTCACCCGTCGCACTGCTCTGGCCAGCACCAATACAAAAATGCTCATCCGTCTGCGTCCCGAGGCCGACGCTACTGCTTTCGTCATCAAGATGGGCGAACAGGACGCGCAGCTCGCCCTCCTGACAGGCAATTATGGCCTTGGCTCTGTCAATACATATAACGACTACGAGCGCAATTTATGGTCACTGGACATCAGCATGCAGCTCTCCGTCATGGGAACCTTCATCGCCCTGTTGCTGCTGAACGTCATCCTCGGTACCCTCGGCACCTTCTGGCTTCAAATCCGCAAGCGCACGGAGGACATCGGCATCATGCGCAGTTTCGGGGCCAAGCGGCGCCACATCTTCTGGATGCTCTGGCGCGAAGCCGCCCTGCTGACGTTCATCGCCGCTGTCATCGGCCAGATCATCTGGCTACAGTTTGCCATGAACGTCGGCCTCGCTCACGGATTCACCATAAGTGGAACTGGCCATGAAACCGACTGGGTGAACAGTTTCGGGCTACACTATCTCATCATCTGCGTCATCCAGTACCTCATCCTCCTCGCCATCGTCACCCTTGGCATGGTCGTACCTACGTTCATCGCCATGTATAAACGACCAGTTGAAGCCCTGCGCCATGAATAAATTTGTATGTTTCTGCCTGGCATTGTTGCCACTTGAAGTCTTTGGGCAATCCGATACTTTGCGCCTGACGCTCGACGAGTGCATTACGATGGCTCGTCGCCAGAGCATCGACGCAGCCGTGGCCCTGGGCGAACTGCGGTCGGCCTACTGGCAGTGGCGCAGCTACCGGGCCGACTTGCTACCGGAGGTGTCGCTGTCGGGCACGGCGCCGTCGTGGAACAAGCGCTACAGCTCGTACCAGCAGGCCGACGGCTCGCTGTCGTTCGTGCGTAACGACTACCTCGGACTGGATGGCGCGGTGAACATCACGCAGAAACTGTGGCCCACGGGCGGCACGCTCAGCGTAGAGTCGTCGCTCGACTATCTGCACCAGTCGGGCAGCGGCGGGTCGGGCAATCAGTTCATGTCGCTGCCCGTGGCCGTCACACTATCGCAGCCGCTCTTCAGCGTGAACCACCTGAAGTGGAACCGCCGCATAGAACCACTGCGCTACCGCGAGGCACAGGCGCGCTTCCTCACCGAAACCGAGCAGGTGGCCATGCAGGCCATCAGCCTCTACTTCGGTCTACTGCTGGCCGGTGAACAGGTGAACATCGCCCGCCAGAACCTGCAGACCGCCGAGAAACTCTACGAGGTGGCGCAGGCCAAGCGCCGCATGGGCACCATCAGCGAGAACGATGTGCTGCAGCTGCGCCTTGACGTGCTCACCGCCCGCAGTGCCCTGACTAACAGCGAGAGCAATAGACAGGCCCGCCAGTTCGCCCTCCGCTCGTTCCTCGACGTGGAAGCAGACATAGAGCCAGTAGCGCCTGGGGATGTGCCACAGGTGCATCTCGAATTCGACAACGTGCTGAGTCACGCCCTCCAGAACAACGCCCTCGCCACTACCATGCGCCGCCGCCAGATGGAAGCCGACTACGCCGTGGCCTCGGCCCGCGCCAATCGCCAGAGCATCAACCTCTACGCCCAACTCGGCTATACCGGCACGGGCGAGAACATGAGCGCCGCCTACCGCAACCTGCTGGGCAACGAGGTGGTGCAGGTGGGCATCACCGTGCCGCTGCTCGACTGGGGCAAGCGAAAGGGGCAGCGTCGGATGGCCGAGTCGAACCGCGATATCATCCAAGGCCAGCTGCGCCAGCAGGCGCAGGATTTCCGTCAGAACATTTTTATACTGACCGAACAGTTCAACAATCAGGCCGAGCAACTGCGCATTGCCTGCGAGGCCGACACCATCGCCCGCCGCCGCTACCACACTAACGTCGAGACGTTCAAGATAGGCAGCATCTCGACCCTCGAACTCTCCAGCGCCCAGACCGCCAAGGACCAGGCCCGCCAGGACCGCATCCAGCAGCTCTTCAACTACTGGTACTATTACTATCAGCTCCGCAGCATCGCCCTCTGGGACTTCGAGCGCGGCTGCGAACTTACGGCAGACGTAGAACGTCTCATTGAACATTGATCATTGAACATAAGATATATGAAGAACGACAATCAGACAATGGACAGGGCGATTCCTGTCAGTGAACAACGCCGGCGCAAACTCCGTCGCGCTGCCGTGGCCGTTGCCATCGCATTAGCGGTGCTCGGCGCAGGTGCCTGGCTCGGCACGCAGATGATTCCGACTCTCGAGCGCAAGGCACTCATCATCTCCGAGGTGGACCGCGGCACCATCGACGTCAGCGTCTCGGCCACGGGACGCATCGTGCCCGCCTTCGAGGAAATCATCGTGTCGCCCATCAGCTCGAAGATTCTCGAGGTCTATGCCCACAGCGGCGACAGCGTGGACGTAGGCACACCCCTGCTGCGCCTCGACTTGCAATCCGCTGAGACCGACTACTCCAAGGCCCTCGACGAGCGCGAGATACGCCGCCAGCAGACCGCCCAACTGAAGGCCAACGTAGAAACCCAGCTCTCCGACCGCCGCATGCAGATAGAGGTGAAGGAGATGGAACTCTCGCAACTCGAAGCCCAACTACGCAACGAACTCTACCTCGACAGCCTCGGTTCCGGCACCCGCGACCGAGTCCGTCAGGCCGAGACGACATTAAAAACCGCCCAAATGCAACTCTCGCAACTGCGCCAGCAGTACCAGAACGAGCAGCGCGTGCGGCAGGCCGACCTCCGTATGCAGCAGCTACAGAACGGCATCTTCGAGAAGGGACTCGACGAGAAGCGCCGCACCCTCGACGATGCCAAGATACGCTCGCCACGACGCGCCACGCTCACCTATATCAACAGCGAGGTCGGCAGCACCATCGGCGCTGGGCAGAAGATTGCCGTGGTCAGCGACCTGAGCCACTTCAAGGCCGAGTGTGAAATCTCCGACAGCCACAGCGAGCGCGTCCGCGTCGGCGGTCAGGTCATCCTGCGAATCGGCAAGGAGCGTCTGACGGGCATCATCAACACCGTCACGCCCCTGAGCCAGAGCGGTGCCATCACCTTCACCGTCGTGCCCGACAACATGTCGCACCCGCGCCTCCGTTCCGGCCTCCGCACCGAGGTCTTCGTCATCACCAGCATCAAGGACGACGTGCTCCGCATCCGCAACGGCTCCTTCTACAGCGGCCCCGGCGACTACACCCTCTTTGTCCTCGACGGCGACCTCCTCCGTCCCCGTCAAGTTCGTCTCGGCGAGTGCAACTACGACTACATCGAAGTCGTCAGCGGCCTCGCCCCCGGCGAGCAGGTCGTAGTCAGCGACATGACGAAGTACAAAGGAAAGGAGAAGCTGAAAGTACAGTGAAGAACTAAAAAACATGGTTAAAGAACTCCAAATGTCAGGCAAATGTCAGACAATCTTTGCAAGAATTACAAGATAAAAAGATAAATTTGCACCATCAAAAAAAATGAAAAGACAAATGAACAAGAGATCTATCATCACCACACTTTACGTACTCATCACTATTGTGGGACTGGCACAGACCAAAAACACTGCTATCGTCAAAGGCTATTCACCCGCGCTGAAAGACAGCACGGTAGTAAACATTTATATCGACAATATGAGTGTGGCATCAGACACCGTCTTCGGTGGACGCTTTATGCTCAGTGTTCCCGTGGAGAAACTCACTAAAAGCTCTTTGTTTCTCATGGGTAAAGGCTGTCCCAACTACTTGTCAACGCTCTTTCTAAGTCCTGGTGTAACCGTAAGCCTGATGGGTACGGACTGCCTCCATCCTTTATGGAAAGTGGATAGTCCGGTGCCGGAACAACAGACCATCAACAGGATTGTGGAATATAATAGCGATGCCATCAGGGAGTATCTTCTGATTGATTTGGATGATGCCTCTTGGAACAAAATGCTGCCTGTCCACATGAAAATCCTCAAACAGACGATGGACATCCTGCCGTCGCTGCCCGTAGATGCCGCTTCGCTGACTAAGTTGGAGGGAGTGGCACATACGGCAAAGAACATGAAAGACTTCCCCTATATGCAACAACTCAAGGATTTGGAAGCATCTACAGCGGCACGTGCTCCGAAGGGGTTTGAGAAGGAGCTGGCAATGATACACGCTTTCGTTTATCCTGCACATGTTCAGCAGGTAGGAGAAGAGTTTGTTGATGCCGAACTCTTTGATATGCAAGGCAACACTCATCGCCTTTCAGAGGCCTTCATGGATGGCCGTTATGTACTGCTCGACTTCTGGAGCCTCGGCTGTGGCCCGTGCCGCGTGGCAGAGCCGGAAATGCGAGAGGTCTATGAGCGAATGAAGGGTCAACTGGAAATCATTGGCATCAATCGAGACAACCCCTCAGCATGGCAAGAGAACGACTGGAGTAAGAAGATTGTCTGGAAGAACTGGAACGACGGCAATATGGGCAAGGGAGGCGTTGAAAGCCACTATTGCGACCAAGACGCCATACCATACTATGTACTCCTGTCGCCTGATGGTCGTATCCTTTGGAAGAATGTAGGTTACGGCATAGGCTGGTTCTTAGGAATGGCCGAGGCCATCAGTGGCCCCAAGCAGGACAACAGCGCCAACCTGTCACTGGCAGTCCGCCATATAGATGTCAGTTCTGAAAGTACGACCGTGGCTTTTCGCTACTATGGGAAGAAAGACTACTGGTTCCGCATTGTCGGCGATTCCTACCTTGCTGCTGATGGCAAGAAATACAAGGTGACAACTGCCGACGGCATCAAACTCGACGAGAACAGTTATCCCCAAGTGAAAGCATCCTCAGCTACGGAGGGCATCATAGGCGACATGTACTACAGTGACTTCACGCTAACCTTCGAGCCGTTCGACACCATCCCCGAAACCTTCGACTTCAAGGAGGGTGATGCCCAAGGCGCATTCGTCATCCGCAATATATCGCTAAAATAAACGAACAATGAATAAGCAAACCATTTTTACATTATTTCTCATACTCGCTTCTTTCAACGGATGGGCACAGAAAGTTTGGACCAGTCCGGACTATCGTAACGAACCGCACGGATTCCAGTTTGATGTCAACGAGGTGGAGTTCCATCCTGACGAGACAGTTCTTCATATTACCGTCAGAAACCGTCCGAACGCCAGGTTCTCCTTCGGAAAAAGCACCGTACTCAAGACCGAGGATGGTAAGTCGTACCCCATCATCAGCGCAAAGAATACACGCGATGACGAGACAGACCTGGCACTTGACACCCACATCCCTATTCCTGAATCTGGTAAAACCGATGTGGCACTCCACTTTCAGCCATTGCCCCAAGACGTTATGCAGTTTGACCTTGTTGAAGGCTATGCACGCAACTTCTTTAAAATATGGGACATCACTGATCCTGCCTATAAGAAGCAGGCATCACTCTTTAACAGCAGTTGGTGCAATGTAGAGACTGGCGACTGGATTATCAGTCTCTTCAATGATTATGCTGTATATAACAATAAGGTGTGGCAGTGTGACAAGAAGACAGACAAGAAGATTGTGCTATCCTATGGCGATGAGAATACAGCCATCACCATCGGCAAAGAGCAGGAAGGCAAGCGCGTGTTCAAAATTAACGGCAAAAAGCTGACGCTCTCTGCTATTACCACTGAATCAATTACTGATTACCCCATAGCAGACAACACATCTTTCAGCACAGAATTGAAAGAGGGTACTGCCATCGTGAGCGGTTGGCTAAGATACCCAAAAGAGATTCTTCAAAAACGTTTGACAGTCGAGGTTTCGCATGGTAACATTGCAACGGATGACTATACTCATTATTCTACTCAGGTCGATTCCTTGGGACGATTCGAATTGAATGTCCCATTGGTTGGTACACAGGCGGTTTCCCTGCTCATACAAACTGGTCAGAATGAAGCTATTGATGGAGCCTCTCTCGTGCTTACGCCAGACGAGAAGTATTTCATGCTGAAAGACTACAAGTCGTCAAAAACGCTCTTTATGGGTAATGATGCCCGGCTGCAAAACGAATTGCAAGCAGAGAGTCCAAGCATGGGATATGTAGGTTTTATCGATAACCCTGTGAGTGATGACTCTGTAAAGGTCATGTCACAGAAATGGATACATAGTTATGAGCAATGCATAGCCGAGAACAAGGTCTTCCTGACCCAGCACCCCAATCTGAGCAAACGCTTTCGCGACTATATAAGCGAGAGCTGTCGCATTGACGTCTGCTCCCAGTTACTGATGATGCACTATGACACTTATAGCCGCTTATTGCCTGCCGATGTCATGAAATGGGTCGAAGGCCACTCGGTCGTTGACACTTCAATGCCTGTCAATCTCATTAGTGGAATGTCTTCGATGTTGAGATACAAGCGTGAGTGCTATACCTGGGCCGACCCCCGGATCAATGTGTTGTGGAGAAGAGCCTCCATCATGCCTTGGCTTGAAGAGAAGGGAATGCTTCACTTGAATGACCAGGAGCATCAAGCCATCAGTCAGGTTGAGAAGATGAATAGGGAAATCTTCGCCCTATATACTCAGATAAAAGACCGCCGCGTGCTCAGTGATTCCATCAGTGGCGTTCAGGAGAAATACGCGGAGTATGTCAATGTGGTCAACAAAATCCAGGAGAGTGCTGACTATCAAAAGGCGCTGAACACACTATGCGTTGGCGGAGAGCAAGGTATTGCCAATGCCATCATCGACTCTCTTATCACCGAGCCGCTCGTCAACAGCATACACCACACGCAAATACTCAATGAGTATTTAGACCACGAAAGATGTGCACTTCCAGAGGAATTGGAGCCTTATATCACACTCATCAAGGAACCGTTTTTCAGGAATGTCATCATCAAAAAGAATGAGTTTTTTAAGCAACTGTTGAGGGAAAAGGAAGAAGCCGTGAATGCGGTCGTCCATCCGTCATCTGACGTGGAGGGCCTTACAGACGGCAAGGCTATCCTCGACAAAATTGTTGAGCCTTATCACGGCAAAATTGTATATCTTGACATATGGGGAACATGGTGTGCGCCATGCAAACGCAAGTTGAGTGAGTCCCACAAACTCAAGGCGGAACTGAAGGATTACGAAATCGTGTATCTCTATCTGGCCAACCGTTCGCCTGAGAAGTCATGGAAGAACGTCATCGCAGAATATAACCTCTCGGAACCCAATTGCGTTCACTATAACCTTCCAGACGACCAGCAGCATGCTGTTGAGCAGTATGTTGGGCTAACAGGCTATCCAACCTATCGCCTTTTCGACAAACAAGGCCGAATCCATCACCTTAATTGGCTCGACGACGAAAACCTGTCCGAGTTCAAAAAGAAACTTGATGCACTGGAAGAATAATAAAAGAATCATGAACAAGAAAGCCATCATCACCACGCTGCTCGCCCTCGTCGCATTGGCGGGGCAGGCACAGATACCAACAGATTTGCCCGAATATGTAAGGAAACACCAGATGGATATGGAGGCACCGCTGCCGGAACCATCGTTTGAAATGGATACCACAACGGTACGGGTACATATCCTTAACTGGGAGGCTGGCAAGACACCTACAAAGATGGTGTGTCTGGGCGTAGCCAGTTTCTTTCCTTACATCGCTGACAACTATACGGGTTTCACTGATGCAGACGGAGTGGCCATCGTCCGTTTTCTTCAACGAGGCACCAGCATGGTATCACTGAGCGTTGGCGATGGATTCTCCAAACATTTCTACTTATGGCCGGGAGAGACGGCAGATGTGTATGTAGATGTGGAACGAATGACAAAAGCCAGCCGTAGTTACAGGAAGTGGCAGATGCAGCCCAAGGATTACTTCGGGCAAAAGGACACGCTGACCGCAGAGCAAATCAACAGGCAAGTCATTATAGAAGAGAATGGCTTCGACCAACAACCAGCCCTCTGGTTCGAAGGGAGATATGGCGACCTCAATACTGCCCTACACCGTTATATTCCCTTTATCGACGGTTATGGCTGGGATATATCGTTTGAACGTCAACTAACCTTGAACAGGCCATTGGCTCCAACATACGCAGACGGGATGCTGGTATGGCACGACCATCTGAAAGAGCTGATTCAGGCAGATACGAGACTGCCGCTTTGCGCCAAGCAATTCTGTTCACTCGCTATCGACATTCAGGCAGAACACATGCTATGGGGTAATACTCAGATGCTTGATGCTATAGCAGCGAGAAAAGATGGCGTTTCACTAAGCAAATATGTTGAAGAAAGATTACTGACTGAACAACAGATAGCCCGTTTCCGTTCGCTCGGTACAAACACCAACTATCGTGCCTATTTCCGCAGCCTTGACCTGACGCATATCACCACTCCTAAGTTTTGGGATGCCATATCTGGCGACAATCCCTGTGACTATATCCACGATATGCGTATAGTGCAAGGCTATCCTCACCACATCGAACTATATGGAAGTCTGCCAGAAGGAGCCATGAAGGGTGTGCGAATGCCTTATTTCCACAAACTTTGTCAACAGTTGGAAGCCGCACAGGAGGGAATTGAGCATGAAGTGTATAGCGATGTCATCGAAGATTTGCAGCGGCGTTATCGTGGAAAGATTGTACTGATAGACTTCTGGGCTACATGGTGCCACGGCTGCATTGTGGCGATGAACGCGATGGAGCCGGAGAAGGATGCTAAATTTAACCATCCCGACCTCGCCTTTGTCTATATAACTGACCATACTTCGCCTGCTGACCGTTGGCAAGACTACCGAAACCGCATCCGTGGCGAACATCTGCGTGTCAATGAGCAACAGATGGATGCCCTGCAGCGTCGTTTCCATATCACCGTTTGGCCTACCTATATCCTGATGGATCGACGTGGCCGTTTGCGTGAACTCTCTCATAACCATGTAGAGGATGAAATATTGAAAGAACTGGAAAATAGGAACAAATGAACAAGAAAGCAACAATTTGTGGGGATTGGGTAATTTTAATGATGAAAAAATAGTGGGGATTGGTGTATTTTCTTGAAAATAGTTTGTGGGGATTGGAATTTTTTACTACCTTTGCAGCATAAATGCTGCGAAACTGCTCACGCTCGGCAATCGATGCTAACATCATTGTCTTCGCTTAATCGCAGTTTTGACAGCCATAAACAAAGGGTTATATGGAAGAAAGACTGTTTAGAAGAAAGATTTACGCTCAATTGCTGAACTGGAAGCAGGAATCAGACGGCAAGAGTGCATTGCTTGTTGAAGGCGCAAGACGTGTCGGGAAATCGACCATCGTAGAGACCTTTGCCAAGAACGAATATGAATCATATTTGCTTATAGACTTCAACAAAGCATCGAAGGCCATCAAGGATTTGTTCAACGACCTGATGGATCTGGACTATCTGTTCCTGTACCTCCAGACGGCATATCATGTAACACTGAAGCCACGGAAATCTGTCATCATCTTTGATGAGGTACAGAAGTGTCCTATGGCACGTCAAGCTATCAAATATCTGGTTGAAGACGGACGTTACGACTACATTGAAACGGGTTCGCTAATCAGCATCAAGAAAAACACCGATGGCATCACTATACCAAGCGAAGAGGACAGGATACAGATGAATCCGATGGATTTTGAGGAGTTCCGATGGGCGTTGGGCGACGAAGCAACGGTTCCGCTGTTACGCAAGTTTTGGGAGCAGCAGCACGCCCTTGGACCGGCCCATAGGGAAATGGCACGCAACCTACGGCTATATATGCTTGTGGGTGGTATGCCGCAGGCTGTTAATGCCTATCTTGACACCAATAACTTCAGCAAGGTGGACCAAGTGAAGCGGCGCATCCTCAAACTGTATGAGGATGACTTCCTGAAGATAGACCCTTCAGGACGTGCGTCAGTCATGTTTCGCTCCATACCTGGTCAGTTAAGCCGAAACGCTATACGATATGTGCCATACGCAGCCGTAGGAAAGGTGGACGAAGAGAAAATGACGGAACTGCTGAAAGACCTTGAAGACAGCAAGACGGTAAACATGTGCTACCACGTGAACGACCCACAGGCGGGTATGGGGCTAACGAAGAACAAAGACCAATTCAAGATGTTTGTGTGCGACACTGGGCTGTTCATAACGCAGGCTTTCTGGGACAAGAGCTTTACGGAGAATATCATTTATGAGAAGCTTTTGGCAGACAAACTACCTGCCAATCTGGGCTATGTATATGAAAACCTTGTTGCCCAGATGCTGTTGGCTGCTGGGAATGAACTCTTCTACCACACTTGGCCACGCGACGAGAAGCACTACTATGAGACAGACTTCCTATTGTCTCGCGGAGCAAAGATTTGTCCTATAGAGGTGAAGTCGTCAAGCAGTAAGTCGCATGCTTCGCTTGATGAATTCTGTCGTATATACTCGTCTAGGATATTGTGGCGATATATGGTGTATACCAAGGACTTTGCAAAGGATCAGGAAACCATCATGCTACCAGCATACATGGTACCCTTTTTATGATAAAATAGAGAATATAAATATATCCACATGATTCTTGTAGCAGATGATGATAAGACGATACGCCTCTCTCTAAAGCTTATCTTAGAGCGAAACGAGTATGAGGTAGCATTGGCCGAAGGGCCGAAGGAGGCGATACAGATTGTCCGCAATACACCCGCCGTAGAGCTGGTGCTGATGGATATGAACTATTCGCGCGCTACTGACGGAGAGGAAGGAATGACGTTACTCAGACAGGTAAAGGTGTTTCGTCCTGACGTTCCGTGTATACTTATGACGGCATGGGGTACTATCGATTTGGCCGTGCAGGGCATGCGTGCAGGAGCCTTCGACTTCATCACCAAGCCGTGGGACAACGGCGTGCTGTTGGAGCGGATAGAGACGGCGATTAAGATAAATAGCAACAGTCATGTGGCCCAAGCCATCCAAACGTCGCCCATCGTTGGCACTTCCCTATCCGGTATCCTTGCCACTGTGGCTCGCGTCGCTCCTACCAATGCACCCGTATTGATTACTGGAGAAAGCGGTACCGGCAAGGAACTCATCGCCGAAGCCATCCACCGACAAAGCCAGCGCTCCAACGGGCCGTTTGTAAAGGTGAACCTCGGCGGCATCTCCACGTCACTGTTCGAGAGTGAGATGTTTGGCCACAAGAAGGGCTCGTTTACCGATGCCAAGGCCGACCGTATCGGCCGATTTGAAATGGCTTCGGGCGGCACCATCTTCCTCGACGAGATTGGCGAACTGTCGTTGGCCAGCCAAGTGAAACTATTGCGGGTGCTGCAGGACCAGACCTACGAGGTGTTGGGCGATAGTCAGACACGCCGAACGGATGTCCGTGTGGTCTGCGCCACCAATGCCGACCTTCGCGCGATGGTCGAAGAAAAGACTTTCCGTGAGGATCTGTTCTACCGCATCAACATCATCAACCTCCATCTGCCACCTCTACGAGACCGTCGTGAGGATATACCGCTATTGGTTAATCACTTTCTTCGGATGGCTTGTGAGGCAAACCGTCTTCCGCTTGTCACCGTCTCGACTGAGGCTATCGGCTATCTTCAGACGTTGCCGTTCCTAGGCAATATCCGAGAACTGAAGAATCTGGTAGAAAGGGCCTTGCTGATGAAGAATCCGGAGGCTGGTCAGCTTGGAGTGGAAGACTTTTCTGTTAACACCAGGCAACTTGAAGACACTTCTTTTACAGATGCGAAGCGCTCTTTGTCTTCCATGGAACGTTCTGCTATTGCTGCCTGTATTGCCAAACATAATGGCAATCTCTCCCTTGTGGCCAAGGAACTTGGCATTAGTCGTGGCGCGCTCTACCGCAAAATCGAAAAGCACGGGTTATGAGGCTGAAACATTATTTCGCTCTGCTCGCCATTGGCATCGTCCTATTAGCTGGGGCGGCTCTCTTCGGTACGTTCCAAAGCCATCCAACGCTGTTCTACGTGACCGAGGGCTTCATCGTCGTGCTACTGTTTTACCTTTGGTATTTCTATCGCAAGACCATCCGTCCTTACGATACGCTGATAGGCGGCATTGAACTGGTACGTGAACTGGATCTTACGACACGTCTTGCTCCTTCTGGACAGCATGAGACAGATATCATTGTCCGCACTTTCAATGACTTGTTGGGTCGTTTACGCAGCGAGCATCTCAAACTTGAAGAGCAATACACTTTCCTCAACCTCCTCATTGAAGCCTCGCCAATGGGTGTCATACAGTGTGACTTGGACGGCAACATCACTTCCATGAATACCGCTGCCCGTGAAATGCTGTCGCCCAGTGTCAAAGAAGCCATCCACGCACTTCCTCTTGGCGAGACAACTACTGTTCGTTTACCCGGTGAACCACAACTCTTCCGTATCAGTCATCAGTCCTTTCCTGACCGTGGTTTCCAACATCCGTTCTTTCTCATCGAATCGCTGACCTCTGAGGTACGTCTTGCTGAGAAAGCAGCATACGAGCGTGTCATCCGCATGATTGCCCATGAGGTGAACAATAGCGTGGCGGGCATCATCGGCAGTCTTCATGGCGATGAAGCAGAAAGACTTACAGCCCTCTCTGCCTTCGTCACTCGCTTCGCAGAAGTAGTAAAAATCCCACAACCGCAATTGCAGCTATGCGACCTCAGTGAAGAGGTGGATACCTGCCGCCCCTTCCTCGAGAATCTGTGTACTCAGGCACACGTTCAAATTGACTTCCATCTTACCGACGAAGCTATTCCCGTCCATCTTGATACCGTCCTTTTCCAGCAGGTGCTTATCAACATCGTCAAGAATGCTGTAGATAGTATAGGCGAAAGGCTTAAAGTAGGAAACAGCACATCAGGAATGAAGGATGGCCAAGTTACAGTCACAACTTCTATCCCTTCAAAACTTGTTATAACTGACAATGGTCATGGCATCCCGTCATCCGTGGCAACTCACCTTTTCACGCCTTTCTTTTCCACTAAGCCCCAGGGACAAGGTCTCGGACTTCTGCTTATCCGTGACATCCTTACTTCGCATCATTGCACCTTTAGCCTACTCACAGACCCTGAAGACCATCTAACCCGGTTCACTATACAGTTTCCCAAATAAATCATCATCGCTGCATATTCCAAAATGTAGTCACGCTGAAGGACTTATTCAAGTAGACATCTGCCCCAAAAAGAGGCAGATGTCTCTTGTACCAATCAGACAGTCAGATTAACGTTTTCTCGATTTCCTGTTATTTCCCGTTCATCCAAGCCATCAGTTCATTGATGCCCCAAATCACCGATACGATAAGGACGGGCATGCCTGCCAGCAACCAGAGGAAGACCAGATCGTCATCCAAATGGTGTTTCCCCGTGTAATAGCCGAGAACAGTAAAGACTACCAGCGCCACTTTGTCCAACAGATGGTACTTGACGGGGAACCACTCCATGCGCGAGGCCAGTCGGGAGAGATGGCCGTCGGCCTTCTTCTCGATGTACGCGCAAGCCTTGTCGCCACCCGTCATCATCGCCTTGTCAACTTCCGACAGTTGCCACTTCTCGCGGTCTTTCTTCGTCATCTCCTCGACGTAACGCTTCATGAGGTCGGAACCATAGATGTTGCCGGCCACCTCACGAAGAGTGTTCTCGGCTTTCCTGTTCGACTCTTCCAACGGCTCAATGCTCATGTCCTGATTGACGAGCTTGTTGCTGTTGTTTCGCATCGCATCAAGGGAAATGCCTTTCAGCAGATTTTGCTGCTGACCAAGCATTTCCAAAGTGTTGCTGACGAGGTTTACTAGCATCTGACCCTCCAGAACGGCCTTCACGCGACGCTCGTATTCCTTCGGATCATAGAGCACCATGTGCCCTTTGTCGGCTGGACATTTGTTAATCACTTGCAGGTTGACATCCGGCTTGTCCTGCTTTCGGGGGCTTCCTTGCCGTGCCCCACTGTTGTCTCCCTGCTGCTGGCTGTTGCCAGAGGGAAACTGATTTCGATAATTTCTTGGCATAATATAAAAATTTATGTGGTTATCTTTTTCTACTTCTACTGCGCTGATTCCGCACGAAACCGTTGTTCTTCCACCACATCCATTCATCGTCTTTCTTTTTGGGCAGGTCATTGTTTGATGAACCACCACCAAGTGAAGGCTGGGTTTCCGGCAGGGCGATTTCCTGGATAACACCAAGCAGACCCTCCATCGCCACAGTAGCACGCTCGGCACTGCACTCGACCATCTCCATGAGGACATCAGCAGCTTTCTTTAGATTGCCCTGGCTAAACGACGAGCCAGGCTCCCGTCCCATATCAATAGCCTTTGCGACAAGACCCTCTGGAAGAAGATTCTCCAGATCGTACGGATAGAACTCTGTTCGGAAAGGCGTATTGACGAGTTCCCTGATGGACTTGACGGCATAGAAGACGGCGCTGTTGCGCTCCTGTTCTGCTTCTGTCTGCTTATGAGGCGCTGATGTTACAAAGCTTGTTTCTTGCTGGTTGCTACCAGACATCCTCAGTGCCTCCTCCTTGACCTTCAATAGCCTCAGATATTCCTCGTCATCATCAGTCTGTGATGAAACCGCAGCCCTTGGAGACATTGCCGTACTCGGCTGGCTCGACTGCTGCCATCCGTAGCTTTCAGTCCGCAAAGTTTCCATCTCAGGATGCAACTTCTGCCAAGTGCCATAGAGCTTCGACACCGTCAGGTCTCGTCCATGACCGAACTTCTTAGCCGATGCCTTGTACATGACGGTGCTGGAATAGTTGCCGTCGAGGTCGTATAGTTTTTCGCCGATGGAGTAACCACGGCACACACCCTGACTGTCGTAGGTCGGCTCCACCTCGAAGCCGTTCCTACGCATTTCGGCAAAGTACGTCTCGATGTCCCACTGGTTCATACTCTTCAACACCTTCATGGCAGCATCGTGAATCCGCTCCATCCGGTGGTTCGTCCGTTCCTCGGCTTTCACCCATCCGTACCGTTCGGCGATGATGTCCGCAGCCATCTTCGCACGCTCCTTGCACTTGTGCGTGTCCTGCATCTGCCCGTCCATCGTCAGGCGGTTGGCCACAATGTGTACATGCGGCTTGCCTGTGTCGAAGTGGACGGTGGCGATATACTGGCTTTTGGCCAGCATCGTGCGCTTGCCGCTCACCTTTGTCTTTGGTTTGCCCGTCCACTTGTCAATGACAGGATAGCCGTCCTTGTCCCTCACCACCTCCTGCTTATAGTCAGTCGAGTCGAGCACCTTCACACAGTCCCTGCAAAACCTGTCCCACTGCTCCATGGTCCAGTCGCTGCACTCTTCCCTCGGCGGACACAGTTCGATGCGCCAGAACGGATTTTCCACTTTATGCATGGATGTGGCCAGCTTCAGTTGCATATCCATCAACACCTCCACGGGCGAGTACGGCTTGCCCGTCAGCGGGTTCAGTTCGATGTTATTGGCGGCAAGAAAGACGGGCTTGTTCTCCTTCCTTGCCTTCTCCTTGTCAAGCACGTAACTGATGGCGTTGGCGGCATGCGCCCCGCCTATCGTCTCCATCTTAATCACCATACGCTAATCTGCATTAGAAATAACCCTGTCCCTCATCAGGTCGAAGAACTCCAGCGCCGTGATAAGATGCTCGCGCCACCAGTCATAGCTCTTATCGTTAATGACCACCCTCATTCGTTCCGCATCCGGAAGACTAGCCAATTCAGCAATCATGGCATTGAACATCAGCTGCACATCTGCCCGCTCTTTCTTCAGGTTCCGCAGCAGTTCCAGTTCTTCCTCGCTGAAGGCCGCACGAGGATGCTTGCCGCGCATGAGTTCAGTACAATAACGGCTCATACTTTGTCCGCATTTTTTTGAATCTGACGCCAACGTGTTAAAGAGCTTGGTTGTCAATTTTAGGTGCAGCATCTTATCCGCAGGCCACTTCCTGATGCACAGCCCTGATCTGTTCCCGTGCAGCACCTTCTCAATCAGGTCCACGCGATGGGCATCCAGCTTGTAGCCGACAAACAGGTTGAATCGTTGGCGGCTGATGGGCTGGTCCACTTGAAATCTGGTGGTGTCAGCCATCAGTACACTGAAGTGCATCTGGCACTTCCCGTCTGTCTCATCCACCCACAGGTCGCTGACCACCACGGGGTCCCAAGAGAACTTACTGTGCCACTTGTTATCCTTCAATGAAAAACACCGCTCCTTCGACTTGATGAAGAAGCCCTTTTCCGGTCTCGCCTCCTCTACGAGCAGCGAGCCTTGGAACACCTTTGATCTATAGTTATTATCATTCATATTTTACTTCCTTTTTAAAAGGGTGTGAGCCAGCGAACGCCTCCCCAATGAGAGCCTGCGAGCATTGCCAGTTCGGTTCGTCTGCCAAAAGAGCCTTAGCGATTTTGGTAGCACGAAACTCCAACTGGCATATCTTAGGGCAAGTTTCGGTTCTGACCGACGTTTCAGGTACTCGGAGAGGTCTCCATAGTGCCGGGAATATCGTACGCTCTCGCTCTTTGTTACAGAACTTCATCGACGCTCTTCTTACGGTTAGTAACTGCACCATGCTTCTGTTCGTAACGGGCGATTCCGTCACGGAGGAACTTTTCTACGACCTCGCGAATGGAGAAGCCCTCGATGTGTGCGATGGCCTTTATCTTAACCACAATCTCCACGGCACAGATGAACGTAAAGTGCTGCCAGGCTTTTTTGATGACACTGGCCTCTTCTGGTGCCTGTAGCATCTGAGGCTTCGGCTGCTCTGTTGGCTTCGCCTTTTGAGTGATGTCCTTGACACTACTTTCAAGGTCTGTCAGACCACTGGGATACGCTTGCTGACCCATACCTGTTTACACATTTATTTGTTCTACAATGGCATCGAAGGCATGTTCGACGGCGGCCTTCTGATACTTATCAAGAGGGGAAACGGTCGAGTATCGCTTGATGACGACGCTCTGCTTGATTCTCGGCGTAACCTTTCCGATTCTGCCAAGAATTTTTACCGTCTCTTCACGCTGCTTCATCTCGTCTGCACGGTTCTCCGTCGTATTGATGCGGTTGGGCAGGAATACCAGCCGTATATCCTTGACTCGCTTGATGACCTTGATGAAGATTCCCGTGGCATCGATGGTGTCGAAGTCGTAGGAGACAGGAACCACAGCCAAATCCGCAGCCTGATACAGCAGATCGAGGTTGGAGGCATTGAGCGTTCCCGGCATGTCGATAAGGACGATGCCCTCGAACTTCTTTGCCTCCTCAATAGAGGACTGCAGGCTCTGGCGGTCAGTCGTGTCAATGGTACTCACGTCCCAAGGTACTGCCACGTCAGGGTTTGCAGCCAGTTCCCTCTCCCTGTGACGGGACAGGGATGCCTGTATGTCTGCATCCAAAGCCATCACAGGATAACCACACTCGTAAAGATACTGCGCAAAGAGCGCACAGGTGGAGGTCTTTCCGACTCCGCCCTTGATGTTGGTAAAAAGAATAATTCTATTCATCTTAAACATAGTTTTAATTGTTTTCTGTGTAATCTTTGTAATCATAGTACACTTTGTATATTCTGTACGTTTTGTGTACGCTGGCGCCATTGGAGACATTGTTTCCTTTGTGGACAATGTAGTCAATGGGTACAATGTCGCCTTTGTCAACATTGTGGTCTCTGGGTACAATGCAACATATGTGTACAAAGCCTTGGTGGATGCCACGACAGTAGCGTCCTGTGTGTACATTGTCGCCATTGGCCTCATTCTGTACAACTGATACATCCTATACAATGTGTACATGATTACGTCCGACATGTTACCACTCACACGTTTTAGGTTTACGACGATGGGATGCAAGGATGGCATCGTTCTCTTCCTCGGTGGTCATCGGCACGGCATTCTTGCGCTTTACCTCCAGCCACTTGTCCAGCTCATCATTGAAGAGTACCCAGCGCTTGCCCGGCTTAGATCCTGGCACTTCGCCCTTCTGCAACTTCATGTAGAGGGTGTTCAGGGGCATGCGGAGATAATCAGCCGCCTCCTCCACGTTCATCGTACGACGCACACGTTCCATTCTCTGCTTGGTTTGTCCTTTCTGAAGGTCCTGCAGTGCCACCTTCATGCCGACGACTTCATCTCGAAGCTCGGCAACGACCTGCGGTAGGTCGTTGAATGTTAATGTTTTGTTTGCCATTATAGACAATGAGACTTTTGTGTCTCGTCGGCAAAGGAACTACATTATGCTTGCGTTATGGAATAAATTACGCTCCATGCACAGATAATAATGGTATAATGTAGATAGCGGTCGTTCTGCATGGTATTAGGTGGTAGTATGTGGTTGCTGATAAAAGAAATGCAGGGAAAAGTGAGACTTGTTCTCCCAACCATGAAGGCATAAAAACAGCACCGTACAGACTCGGATTAGTCGGTACAGTGCTGAAAGATTGAAGGACTTTAGCTGTTTGTCAGCTTGCCTGCTTCATCTGCTAGTCTCTGATGTGGAAGGCAATGGAATGAGGTTCGGGCTTGTCGATCTTGATGAAATCAGTCTCCCTCTCCTCCAACAGATTATTTGCAAGATAATCTTCGGTACATTGTGATCCGTCTCTCTTGAGACAGAGTTCGGGGAACATCGTCTTGATAAAACGACCGCACGTTTTGGTACTATACCCTTTATCCATACCCATACGCTTGGCGATGTTCCAAGTCAAGTGTCGCATGTCACGGCTCGTTACCTTTACCTTCCATTTCCACATCCTTTTCCTGGGTTGGTAGGTCGGACTTTCTATCCATTGTTTATACTCCAGCCAGAAGGCCAGCAGGTCGGATTCATCCAACAGTGGTGCAACTGCCCAATATACATACTCCTCCATAATCTCCTTGCGCATCTCGATGAATTGCGTACGTCGCTCCTCATTCTCCTTGGCACTGCGGCTGATGATTTCCATAATCTTATCATCCCTCTCTACTGAAGGTTGAAGTGCTGGTGATGTGGGCTCAGAAGCATTGCTTTCCTCAACCGTGTTTTCAGGAACGGGTTCTTCCTTAACTGATTCTACAGGAATAGGAATGGCCTCTGTGACTATGACAGGAGCAGGAATTGCTATGGCCGGTTCGATTACTTTTGGTGCAATCGTAGCGGGAGCAACGCTGTTCTCCTGAATGCTCTTTCGCTTCTTCTTGCTCTTCTTGTCAAGCAGACTCCCAATCCCCGACATCCCAGCGATAACAGAATAGAGGACGACCTCCAGCAAGATAAAATTGCAGGCGACGAGGACGGTGTAAGGTATGACAGTACTTTCGCCGTACCAATATCCGGCCACGATAAATGAGATAAAGAGGTTTATCGCACTGATGGCGATACAGATGGCGGTAAAGAACCGCTCGAATCCCGATAAACTAATCTTTGTGTACATATTATATTGTTACTTTTTAATGGTTGTCCACCGTTGTTGATGGCTTTCGGGCTGCAAAGGAAAGAAAAATATCTGAGAAATGACCCCGAAAAAAATAAAAATTAAATTTTTAACATTTCCGGAGCCTTCTCTTTTTAACATTTCCTTCGTTTATTACACTTTTTTGCCATTATCCAATCTTCATCTGGGCGATTTTTGCGGATTTCAGCGTAATCTTGTCTACTGACTCGCGCTTGCTCTCGTCAGCCATCGCGGCATAGATCTGTGTCGTCGAGACGTTCTTGTGACCAAGGATATGCTGGACGGTATAGACACTGGTGCCTGCCTCGACTTGCAGCGAGCCCAGGGTATGGCGGCTACAGTGGTAGGTTATGTGCTTGGTGATGCCCGCCTCCTGCAACCAGTTCTTCAACGGAGCCTGGGTGAGACTGTCGTTGAAGCCGACAAAAACCTTGTCGGTCGGTTTGCGGTTCTCATCGCCGTCATTGAAGCCTATCAGTTCCAGGGCTTCGTTGCTGATGGGATTGTTCACCAGCTCCTTCGTCTTCTGCATACGGAGCGTGATGTACATGCCGCCGTCACCGTAGGGTTGGATCTTGTCCCAAGTCAGCTGCTTGATGTCACTCTTTCTCAATCCCGTCAAACAAGAAAAGAGGAAGGCCTTCTTCAGCACCTCAGAGGAGCAGGGCGTATTGGCGAGGTTGACAAGCTCCTGACGTGACAGGTGCTCCTTTTCCGTGGGGATGGTGTCGATGCGCTCCAGGAATCCGTTTGGGTTCTCCATGATCTTGTGCTCACGATAGGCAGTATGGAGCACTGCACGGAAGGTTGACCAATAGCCTGCCACACTATTGATGTGCAGCGTCAGTTTCGTATGCTTCAGCTGGTGGGCGGTCAGCAGGTACTCACGGAACTTGTTGCAGAGGTCGACGTTGATTTCGTCGAAACGGCACTTGCCCTTGGTGAACTTCTCGAAGTGCATGTAGACGTTCTCCCACTTGGTGTTCTTTTTCTCGGCCTTCTCCTTGAAGTAGACGAGGAAGTCACCCTTCATCTTCTCCTTGTCGAAGAAGTCGTAGCGCTCGTTGACTATGCTCTCAAAACGTCGGCAGCGCAAGGCTTCGGCCTTCTCACGCATGCGGTCATTGTAGTCCCGCTCGCGCTGGTTCTTCGGCTTGGCATAGATGTAGATACCCAGTGACTCATGGCGCATGACCTTCATCGTCGATTCATCACGATAGCCTGGATAGTAGTCCAGGTAGTACGAAAGTTGTTCTCCGCCTTTGATTTTCCGTGTGCGGAGAGTCACGGTCTTACAAATGTTACTCATATACATTATTATATTTTAGTGAATATCCTTTGGTGAAGCGTATCTTCACGGCTGCGAAATTACCCCATTATCCTTGTATGGAGGCAGATATTACGCGTAATGTACCAATAATGCATAGATAATATTGGTTGTTCATACGCGAGATGCAGATCCTTCTAGCCATGTTGCCCATCATAATTGGTTGTGCCTGATTATTCATACAAGTGAGTAGCTGCCATATTGAGCCAGTCTTTCCGCCATAATCCCATCGAAGTCAGCCTTGGGAATTAAGTTCTTTACACCAACTTTGACCGTCGTGATGCCGTTTTTCTTGGCAATGATAGCGACATTAGCCGTACTCATGCCATACTTTTCAGCGGCATCCTTGGATGTGTAGTATCTGTCATCGTTCACAAGGTCTGTACGTCTCAGTTCCTCAAAGTGACTTCTGGAGTAAAAGGTCTGGCCGTATTCCCGCTTGGTTGGAATATGGTGACGATAAGCGTTGGAACGAACTGAGGCCGCACTCATACCGAATAGTTTCTCTGCTTCCTTCATCGTCAGCCACTCGCTGATAGACTCCACTTCGACAGACTTCCCAAACAAAGCATCCATGTGCTTACGGCTGTAGTAGTTCTTCCCAGCTATCCGACATACAGGCACCTGATTCCGTTTGGCAGAAGTATACAGCCAACTTTTCTTGACCTTATAGATACTCATAACCTCTTCGCCGGAAATGTAGTCAAGTACTTCGTTCTCCTGCTGCACATCCTCATACATGGAAAGGTTCATACTATTCTTGGTCTTGACAGATTTCGCCATAGGCTCGTTGACTTTCTTTGGTCTGCTTGTTGGTAACACCCGATGATATGGGTTTCCTGCCAACATCTTCTCAATGTCAGCCTTTCGGATAAACGCCATCCTGCTGCTGATTCTCGATGCCGCCAGCTTCCCCTCGTTTACCAGCTTATAGATATACTGCCGTGAACACCCCATAAGTATCGCAGCCTTGGCAAACGTCAGGTACTCCTGACATTGTAGGTCAATCACTGGCTCCACAGCATTCATAAAATCCTGCTGCCTCTTTTTCCGTGCCTCCTTCGCCTTGGTCTGGCACTCCTCGCAGCAATACTTCTGCATTCCACTCCTTGGAACGAACTCCTTTCCGCAGTACTTGCACTTTCTGACTTCCTTCATTTTCAACACTTTTGATGGTTCAACAATCATTCTCTTTTTCCCTTTCGTTAAGTCAATCATGCTTCACATTCGTCAACCTATGTCAACTCCGTCCGCATCGTTGCTCTCTCGGAATCCGTCCGCTCCGTTTTGTCACTCCTTGCACCTCATCGTAACCCTTTGTCAACCGAGTCCGCAAAGTGACGAATCAGAAGCCCCGTAAATTCCTCGCGGTAGAAATACGTTGCAAAAATATACTGAAATTCGGTAACTACCAAATTCCAACCATCAAGTGTTAAAAATCAAAAGTAACTGAAAATGAGTGTTTTACAAATAGTTAGTATTAGATATTCCTGGTTGTTCGTACCCTTTTAGATACATTCGCCAAAAGCATAATCCCCAATAGAAATAGCGCTATTAGGAATATCAATAGATTCCAATGAAGAACACTGGTAAAAGGCATATTGTTTAATTAGATACAGAGAATTGCCCAATTGGGCTGTCTTCAAATTGGAGCATTTATAAAATGCATATTCTCCTATCGAAACCTGGCTATCATGTAAATCTATTGCTCCTAATGACGTACATTCATAGAACGCCTCCTTGCCGATACTCGTCAAGCCACTACCTAATTCAACTGTGCTAAGGTTTGTACATTGATAAAATTCGCCCTCTTCTATTGTTTTTACGCCATTGCCATACCTTACTGTTTTAAGACTAGTTAATCCCTTGAAAGGTTTGGGTACTGTACAGACAATGTTCCTTCCAATATAGATTTCTGATAAAACCGGAGTTGATGATAAGTAGAATAGACCTTTATAACTTGCGCCAGAGGTCAATGAGGCATTATATCCTAATGTCAAGTCTTTGGTGCCATCCTCTAGAACCAACCGTGTTAGGCTGCAACCCGTAAAAGCATCATCTTCTATATTCGATACACTTGCAGGAATTGAAACTTCTGTTATTTGGGTACATCCTTTAAATGCGCTATTTGATATTTTATAAGTTTTGGATGGAATGTGTATGGTCGTGAGACTTTCGCATCCTTCAAAAGAACTAACGCCAAATAAGCTAATCGTTTCAGGGAAATTTACTGCATTTAGGCTCTGACACCCGGAAAATGCTTGATTATCAATAGATGAAACCCCCTCTGGTATTATTACTTTGGTGATTGAGACGCAGTCTTTGAAAGCATTCTTACCAATTTTCGTAACTTTATATGTTAAGCCATTATATTCAACCTCAGAAGGTATGGTGATAGTTCCTTCTGTAGAAGTAGGAATCGCATTTGATGTAGGCTCAGTACTAGAAGATGAACCCTTTGCTCCAACAGCAACCGCCTTATAATACGCGTCTTCATAAGTAATAAAAAATGTCATGAAAACACCTTCTTCAGTAGTTATCGCAAAAGTTCCATATTTTGTTCCCCATGAACCCAACACAAAAAACAATGATAATGTGAGCAGGCCTATTTTTTTCATCTTTTATTTTCTTTTTATATTCGACAATTCTGGTTCTTTTTTATTTCGCCTTTGATTCTTTAACTTGTTGAATGATAAGAAGAACATCGGTAATATCGATAACACCGTCGTCATTCATATCAACAGCATAATCATAAAATGAGGAAGGAGTTTTTTTCAAAATATGACTAGCGGTGTCTATTGCATCCTTTTCATCGATGGCATCGTCTCCATTAGCATCACCCATTTCTATATGCTCTTCAGCAAAGGTCACAGAAAGAGATAAATCTTCTTCTGGTTCGTCTATAAGAAGATAGTTGTTTTCCAATTCCGATATTACATCCTTACCATTAAGTTTTATCTTTAGTATCTTATAATTAAAGTCTGGCTCCAATTTAATGGAGAAAGACTGGTATGGGTTAAATAAAATGTTTTCAGTGTTGTTGGAAACTGATGCAACATAGGCTTCGCAGCTGGCCGTGCCACCAGAATTAACCTTAAGGGACAATATGCCTACGGCCTTTATGTTAGGTATGCAACTCCATCCTGCATTGGAATACTTTGTTGCTGCACCTATAGGAATATACAAATAACAATTGTTGGGGACACCATAAAATACATTACTGCTTATGTTTATAGGCTCTTTCCAATGTACAACAATTTTCTCCAGTTTGTTATTGTAAAAAGCACAAGAAGATATACCTTTAACAGTATTCGGTATATCAATGTTTGACAACGACTGACATTGATAAAAAGCATATGAGCCAATACTTTCCAAACCTGAAGCCAGCAGTATTTCTTTCAATGCATCACAGCCTGAAAACGACCTATTACCGATTGTTATTAATGTTTCGGGTAATTTTACCGTTTCTAATTTATTACAATTATAAAAACAATAATCTCCAATGCGCTCAACACCATTTGGTATTTCAATATTTACAAGTTCTTCACCATTGTAGTACAAATGTCTGTCTTTATAATTCGAATTTGGTGTGTATAAAGGATTTCCTGGTGTTCCATTATAATCCGAAAAAGTGATTTGACACCATTTGCCTATGTCTACAATGTGAATTTCGGATAAATTCTGCAAATTTGACAACGCAGCTTCTCCTATTGTTCCAACCGAGCCTTCAAAAAAGATTTTTTCAAGAGTCGAAAGATTGTGGAAAGCCCAGCTTCCTATTGACTTTACACCATCTTCAAAAATTACCTCTTTAAGATTGTCACATAAAGCCGCTGCTGCTTCTCCAAATTCAACTCCCGTTCCAATGGTAATTCTTTTTGCCCCACAGCTAGCAAAACCATATTGATCAACTTTTGTTTGTTCTCCTGTCACATTTATATCTATAAGGTTTGAACATCCAGAAAATGCCCATTGGCCTATATGAACAGAGCCATTGAAAATGACACCGGATATTCCAGTCTCTCGAAATGCCTGGTTTTCTATCTCGGTGCACGATGCTGGTATCTCAATTATTCCTGAGAGACTTCTGCTTTGGTAAAAAGCATTATTCCGAATCGCCTTTATAGTTTGAGGTAATTTTATATACCTCAAATCCGCAACCTATAGGGTTTAGTGGGATTTTGCTTGCAAAGCGACAAAATTCATTTTATTGTACATATTTCTTGCACAACAGAAATGTCGCAGACACAAAATCCCCTTACCCCATAAAGCGACTTGAGGTA
>JAFUTI010000007.1 GCA_017471465.1 Prevotella sp.
ACCATCAGAGGTCGTTATCTTGGCATAGAATTCTAATTTTGACTTTCCCACGATATTAACTTGTTATGATTTACAGTAATAACGTAGGATGCGGGGCAATATTGCTTCAACGATTAGTTTTCAACCGTACAGGTCGAAAAAATTCTCAAGCCGGGGGAAAAAATTCTCAAGCCGGGGGAAAAAATTCTCAAGCCGGCAGACAAAATTCTCAAGCCGGCAGACACAAGACAGACAACTATTAAAATACAGGAAACGCTATGGAAAAGACAGACAAAAGGCTTATTACAAAAGTGAAGACCACCGACGGACGCTTCGGCAAGCCCGTCACTACGGACATCGGCTCCGTCTATGAGAAACTGCGCTCCGGCGACAACGAGGAGCGTGTCAGGAAGATTGCCAACAACGCGGCGAGGGCCACCATCAACGGCACCGGCGGGCCGATTGACGCCGGCAGCTTGCCCTACCTGCTCTTCGGTGCCACCTTCGGTAAGGGTGGCTTCGACGATGTGCGCCAGATGACCTGTCTGACGCTGCTCAGCATCAGGTGCCCTGAGGGGCTCGACCGCATCGGGTCGCTGAGGCGTCATGTGGCACAGCTGCCTTACACGCTGCTGGCCTTCGCCGGCAGTTCGCAGAAGACGCTGAAGGTGGTGGTGGAGTGCCGCTACGGCGACGGGGCCGGGCCGAAGACGACGGACGAGTACGTGCGGTTGCTGAACGAAGGCCACCAGATGGCTGCCCGCCTGTATCAGGTGCTGGCCGACTGCGAGGTGGCGGACGACAACCGCGGCCTGTTGGCGGGCTGCCGTATGAGCAGTGACCCGCAGGCCGTCTACAATCCCGATGCACAGCCCGTCACCGTCATCCGTCAGGTGGCCGGCAACTACAAGGACGTCCGCCTGACCCGTGAGGGCGATGCCGACACCAGTTCGTCGAAAGCCGAGGAGGGTAGGGTGAAGATGGAGTACTACGCCTGTCTCGACAAGGCCTGCGAGGAGAGCGGCAGCGCCGAGGAGATGGTGCAGGCCCTGGCCCATTATTGCCATAAGGCAGGACTACCTGAGGAGGCGTGTGTCCGCGAGACGATGACCCGCTGGGTGACCATCCCCGTGAGCGACGAGCTGAAGCGTCGCATCTTCCGTTCCGTCTACAAGAAGCCGCTCGACGGCAAGCCCGTCTCGCAGATGAACGACAAGGAGCGCATAGCCCGTTTCATCAAGGACTTCTTCGAGCGCCGCTACGAACTGCGCTACAACGAGGTGAAGCGTCTGGAAGAGTTCCGGCCGAGGAACGGGCAGAACTGGCCCTGGAAACCGCTGACGAAACGCGAGTTGAAGCGCATTGCCTTCGAGGAGATGATGGAGGGCGGCTACGGGTGGTCGATAGACATCGAGACCTACGTGCAGTCGTCGCTGGTGGATACCTATAACCCCATACACGAGTTCCTCTTCGCCACCACGCAGTACTACGACCCGAAGCACGACTATATCGGCGAGCTGGCACGGCGTGTGCCCACCGACTACCGCGACTGGGAGAAGTACTTCCACCGCTGGTTCCTGGCGATGGTGGCCCAGTGGATGGGCCGCAGCCGCGACTTCGGCAATGCCGTCGTCCCGATGCTCATCGGACGTCAGGGCACCCATAAGTCGACCTTCTGCAAACTGCTGTTGCCCAGGTCGTTGCGCGAGTACTATATGGACGACATCAAGATGGACAATGCCGAACAGGTGGAGCGCGTGCTGGGACGAATGGCGCTGGTCAACATCGACGAGTACAACGCCAAGACCGACCGCGAGCAGGCCAAGATCAAACGGCTGCTGACCGAGCGCGACGTGCAGGTCAGGCAGATGCGCTCCGACCAGTACACGATGACGTCGCGCCTCTGCTCCTTCATCGCCACCACCAACGACACACAGCCGCTGCCCGGCGGCGACGGCACCCGCCGCTACCTCTGTGTCGAGCTGACCGGCGTCATCGATACCGAGACGCCCATCGACTATCCGCGGCTCTACGCCCAGGCGATGCACGAGCTGACCGACGGCCACCCCTTCCGCTTCTTCCCCCATGAGGAGGCCGAGATCCAGATGCACAACCGGCCCTATCAGCAGCAGACGTCGGCCGAGGAGGTGTTGCTGGCCTATTTCGCACCCGCCGAGAAGAAAGTTGACCACTTCATGAAGGCCGTCGACATCCAGGGTGAGCTTGCCAAACACCTGAAAGCCAGCGATGTGCCGAACATCAAGCTGCTCACCGTCACGCTGAAGCGCTGCGGCTTCCGCAACGGCTCGCAGCGAGGCCAGCGAGGGTGGTATGTACGCCATCGGACGGATGTGGTGTAGGATAATTGGCGGATAATGAGCGGATAATTTCGAGCTAACCCGCTGATAATCAGTAGTGGGTGTAGGATAAGCGGATAATTGGTGTTTTCGCATAATCTCTCGTCTTCGACTGCTACGCCGATGATTACGTGTGGAGCCGTTTAGCATTTTTATAGCTCACAATTTTGCCGTTTCGTAAAAAAGCATTACCTTTGCACCCTCTTAATTAAGAAAAAGACTGTTTATGAAGAAAATAGCAGGGGTGCTGCTGTGTCTGACGCTCATGCTGACGGCACAGGCGCAGAGCCTGAAGAAAGCCGATGCAGCCAGGCAGCGGCAGATGATAGAGCGTGTCAACCGCACGGCGGCCGGCATCACGACGCTTGAATGTCGGTTTACGCAGGTGAAGACGTTGCGTTTCCTGAACGACAAGATGACGTCCTCAGGGCGTATGCTCTTCATGGCCGACGGCGGGCGGCTGCGCTGGGAGTACCAGCAGCCTTATCAGTACACGTTTGTCATCAATGGCGAGAAAGTGTACATCAGTTCCGACCGTAACAAGCAGACGATAGACATCCGCCAGAGCCGCCTGTTCCAGAGTATTGCCGAAATGATGATGAACTCGGTGACAGGTAAGAGCCTGAACTCTGATAAGGATTTTGACTGCACGATGTATGAGGCCGTCGACGAGTGGCAGGCGTTGTTGACGCCTCGTCGCAAGGAGATCAAGAAGATGTTCAAGGAGATACGTCTGCACTTCAGTGCTGCCCGTCAGATGGTGACTCAGGTGGAGATGACGGAGCAGTCGGGTGACAAGACGGTGATAACCCTGAAGGACGTGAAAGCCAATGGCAAGATTGATGCGAAGATGTTTGCTGCTCAGTAGTCTGCTGCTGATGACTGTTGTTGCAGAGGCCGGCACCTTCCTGTTGCCGCTTGCCGGACGCCAGCAATACAGTGTGCTGATCAGGGCCCGGGGCGTTGAGCTGACCGGTGTTTGCATCATCAAGACCGACTCTGTGGGTGACAGCCGCGGTGCCATCGTCAATGAGTTCGGTATTCATGCCCTGGATTTTACACTTTCGGCCGACCGTCGGCGTGTGCGCCTTCAAAACGTCATGCCACAGATGGACCGCTGGTATATCCGGCGCGTGGTACGCGGCGACCTGCGGGTGCTGTTCGGGGCTACTGCTGCCGGTGAGCGCAAGGGGCGTCGCACGGTGACGCAGGATGCCGACGGGACGTTGACGCTGACAAATACGAGATATAACATAACATACAGTTTGAAGAAGATAGATGATTCTCAGAGATAATATGTTCACCGTTACGGGTGGAACGCATGACAATGTCAAGATAAGGCTGAATGCCGACCATGCGATATACCGGGCCCATTTCCCAGGAAATCCCATTACGCCGGGAGTCTGTATCGTCCAGATGATAGGCGAACTGCTGGCCGACCGCTGCGGACGTCGTCTGTCGTTGTCGCAGATCGTCAACTTGAAGTTTGTGGCACCCATCTCGCCCGTTGAGGTCCCTGACGTAGAAATCAACTTCCAGTCTGTTGACGACAACGGGACAGAATGTAAGGCCAAAGGTACCATCGGGACCGATGGTGCCCTGTTGACGAAGTTCTCTGTCATTTACAAGTGAGGCGATGGAGGAGGTCAGGCAGTTGATGAACGACCGTAAGGTCTGCGTAGTGATCCCGACGTACAACAATGCCGGCACCATTGTCGATGTCGTGCGTCGCGTGGCTGCCGTGACGGAGCATATCGTGGTGGTCATCGATGGCTGTACCGACGACACCCGTGAGCGTCTGGCTGCCTTGACAGACGTGTCGCTGCAGACGGTCGATTATGCTGAGAACCGTGGCAAGGGCCATGCCCTGCTCATGGGCTTCAAGCATGCCATCAACCGCGGCTATGAATATGCCATCACCATCGACAGCGACGGACAGCATTTGCCTGAGGACATTCCACAGTTTGTGGAGGCCATGACGGAGCATCCTGATGCGCTCATCGTCGGTGCCCGCAACTTACAGGCCGAGAACATGCCCGGCGGCAACACCTTTGCCAACCGGTTCTCCAACTTTTGGTTCAAGGTGCAGACGGGCGTCAGCCTGCCGGACACACAGACAGGCTACCGGCTCTATCCTCTGCGGCGGTTATCGGGTGTCCATCTCATCACATCGCGCTATGAGGCCGAGCTTGAGTTGTTGGTCTTTGCGGCATGGGCCGGGGTGACATTAATACCCATACCAGTTCACGTGTACTATCCGCCCGAAGGCGAGCGCGTGTCGCACTTCCGGCCATTAGCTGATTTTGGGCGAATCTCGCTACTGAATACGGCCTTCTGTCTTGTGGCTGTCGTCTATGGATGGCCGAGGGCGCTCTTTAGGAAGTTAAGAGTTAAGAGTTAAAAGTTAAGAGTTAAGAGTTAAGAGTTAAAATGGTCAAGGTGTTTTTCGGCATATATCAATTTCTCTCTGCTCACCGTTGGTTGACGGCAGTCGGACTGGCGTTGACGGTGGCGGTGATGCTGACCTTGGCTTTGCATATTGACTATGAAGAGGATATAGCTCGATTCCTGCCCCAGAGCGAGGAGCAGAAAGACTATCAGCAGGCTGTCGACCAACTGTCGGGACAGAGTCGTATCGTCGTCTGTTTTACGGGCTCACCAGACTCTGTAAAGCTGGCAATGGACGCTTTCGAGACTCATTTTGAGGCCGTGGACACGGCTCATACCATTGACGACCTGCAGGTGGTGGTCGACGAAAGCCAGCTGTTAGACATGATGGCCTTTGTCAGCAGTAATGCACCTTTTTTCCTGACGGACGCTGACTATCAGCGCATGGACTCTCTGCTGGCGCAGCCCGACTATGCTGCCGAACGGCTGGCAACCAGCAAACAGTTGCTCTTGTTGCCAACGGGCGGTATGGCTGTCCAGACACTGGCTCAAGACCCGTTGCAGCTGTTTACGCCAATCTTAGGACGCTTGCAGAAGCTGGGACAGAATAGCCGGTTCCTTGTTGACGACGGCTATGTGTTCACCCGTGACCGTCGTCACGGTCTGGCTTTCTTGTCGTCGCCCTACGGTGTCAGCGAGTCGGCTCGTAATGCCGAACTGTCAGCGATGCTTGACGAGGCTATGGCCAGCACGACGGACGAGTTTCCTGCGGTCAGCATCTCTGCTGTCGGCGGTCCGTTGATAGCTGTCGGCAATGCCACGCAAATCAAGCGCGACTCGCTGTTGGCAGTCAGCATATCGGTGGTGCTCATCTTGGCGTTGCTGGTGTGGCATTACCGTCGTCTGCAAGACCTGTGGTGGATAGTTGCATCCTTAGGTTTCGGTTGGCTTTTTGCCATTGCCGGTATGTCGCTGCTGAGCGACAGCATCTCCATCATCGTCCTCGGCATCGGCTCCGTCATCATCGGCATAGCAGTGAACTATCCGCTGCACTACCTGGACCACCTGCGTGAGACGGGTGACCGCGAGCAGACCCTGCGGGATATGGTGCCGCCATTGCTTATCGGCAACATCACCACCGTCAGTGCTTTCCTCTGTCTGTTGTGGCTCGACGCCGCAGCACTCCGCGACTTAGGACTCTTCGGCGCACTGATGCTCGTCGGTACCATCCTGTTTGTGCTGGTGGTGATGCCGGTATTCTTGAAGCGCGAGGCGCGAGGCGCGAGGAAATCGAGGTGCGAGGTACGAGGTACGAGGTACGAGAATACTCTGCTGCGGAATAATCTGTGGCAAGGTAATCTCGCACCTCGTATCTCGCACCTCGCACCTCGAAAACTCCTCCTCCCTCTCCTTCTCATCCTTACCCTCGTCCTCGGCTATTTCAGCTTTCAGACCTCTTTCGACAGCGACCTGCGTCATATCAACTATATGACCGACAGCCAGCGACAAGATATGGAATTGTTGGCAGGTCTGTCAGAAGACATGCCGACAGAAATGGCTGATATGATACCCTCCGCGCGTGTACAGCAGCAGCGTCTGCAACAGTGGGACCGTTTCCGTCAGCGTCATGGCGGCCTGGCCGACACCCTGCGCACAGAGGCTTCGAGGCAAGGTTTTGCTGCCGACGCGTTTAATCCCTTCCTAAAGCTATGGGACAACGGTCTGCAGCCGCAACCTACCCACTATTTCGAGCCTGTCAGCCAGTTCCTGGGAGGACAGCATCTGATAAATGCCAAGAATGTAGGAGCCCAGCTGGTGGAAATCCTGCAGGACTCGTTCAACTACGTCAGCTTCGTCTGTGGTTTTGTCGTCTTCGTCTTTCTGTGGCTGTCGTTCCGCCGCATTGAGCTGGCCCTGCTGTCGTTCCTGCCGCTGGCTGTCAGCTGGCTGTGGATTCTAGGGCTGATGTATCTGTTGGGTATCCAGTTTAATATTGTCAACATTATCCTGGCAACATTCATCTTCGGTCAGGGCGATGACTATACCATCTTTATTACGGAGGGGCTGGTCTATGAGTACACTACGGGCCGGCAGCGCCTGCAGAGCTATCGCCGCAGCGTCATCCTGTCGGCCGTCATCATGTTTATCGGCATTGGTACGCTCATCCTCGCCCGGCATCCCGCACTGCGCTCATTGGCCGAGGTCACCATTATCGGCATGGGCACCGTCGTGCTCATGGCCTACTACCTGCCGCCATTGGTGTTCCGCTGGCTGACGCGAGATACAAGGTGCGAGCTACGAGGTGCGAGGTACGAGATGACCCGGCCGCTACCGATAACGCTGAAGCGCATCATCCGTTCACTATGGGCCATGACTTTCTTCCTGGGCACCATCTACCTGTTTATGTTGCCATATACGTGGCTCTATTTCCATATCGGCAGGGATACGGAGGAGCGCCGCCTGAAGTATCACCGTCTGCTGCAACGTATGTCCGACTTTGTCGTCCGGCGCGTGCCAGGCGTCAAGTTCTATTTGGAGAACAGGGTGGGTGAGACGTTTGAACGGCCTGCCGTCGTTGTCAGCAACCACCAGTCGCATCTTGACCTGATGTGTCTGATGATGCTCACGCCTAAGATCGTGTTCCTCACCAATGACTGGGTGTGGCGCAACCCTTTCTATGGTATGGTCATCCACTGTGCCGAGTTCTATCCCGTCAGCAATGGCATAGAGAACCACGTGGAGCAGCTGCGCTCGCTCTATGAGCGTGGCTATAGTATCTGCGTCTTCCCTGAGGGCACCCGTTCTGAGGACTGTAGCATCCTGCGTTTCCATAAGGGCGCCTTCTATCTGGCCGAACAGTTGCAGGCAGACATCCTGCCTGTATTCCTTCATGGTGTGGGTCATGTGTTGCCCAAGCGCGACTTCATGCTCCGCGAAGGACGAATCGATGTTGAGTTGGGACTGCGCATTCCCCAGGACGACGAGCGCTTCTCCGGCAACCTGCTGGAGCGTACCCGTCAGATGCGCCACTACTATCAGCAGCACTATGCTGAGTTGTGCCGGCGCATAGAGACCGACGACTACTGGGCGCCCTACCGTCGGCTGGCTGAATATTATCATATTGAAACGTCATAACGAAAAAAAAAGAAATTGAAACGTGTAGTCATCATAGGTAGCGGCCTTGGAGGCCTGTCGTGCGGTTTGATACTGAGTCGCTCAGGCTACGATGTAACCGTCTTGGAGCAAGGTGTTCAGCCTGGTGGCTGTCTCCAGTGCTTCAGTCGTCAAGGTGTGAAGTTCGAGACAGGCATGCACTTCATCGGTTCGGCTGATGACGGACAGGTCCTGGGACGTCTGTTGCGCTATCTCGGCGTGATGGATGACATCACTCTGAGTCGCCTTAATCCCATGGGCTATGACGTTATCTCACTACAAGGACAACGATACTGTATTGCTAACGGCCGTGAGCCGTTCATTGAGACACTGGCCAAGGACTTTCCCCATGAACGTGACGGGCTGAACCGTTATTTCGACCTTGTGGAACAGGTGGCGCAGGCCTCGTCACTCCATTCGCTGAGGGTTGCCGACAGCGACGCCTCTCCGTTGAACACCGAGTACCAGTTGCGAAGCATGAACGATGTCCTTGAGGAAGTCATCGCCGACCCCCTTCTACGCGATGTCCTTGTTGGGAGTCTTCCACTCTATGCTGCTGAGCGCAATAAGACACCCTTCTCTACCCATGCCTTTATCACTGACTTCTATAACCAGAGCGCCTTCCGCGTTATTGGTGGCAGCGACAAGATTGCGACCTCGCTGGTACGCTCTATTGGAAATCATGGTGGTAAGGTGCTTTGTCGCAAACAGGTGACCCATATCGACTGTGACGATACGAAGGCTGTCGGCGTGATAACGGCCGACGAGACCTACTATCCTGCCGACATCGTCATTGCCGGCATCCATCCAGCACGTCTGGTGGAGTTGTGCTCATCGCCGTTGCTGCGTCCTGCCTATCGCCGGCGGGTACAGACACTGCCCGAGACTTGTGGCGGTTTCAGTGTCTACCTGCGCTTCAAAGCCCGGACGGTGCCCTATATGAATCATAATTTCTACGGTTATCATCAGCCGACGCCTTGGGACTGCGAACGCTACACGATGGCGGAGTGGCCGAAAGGTTATCTCTATATGCATTTTTGCAGTGAGGAGCATCAGCAGTGGGCTGAGGGGGGCGTTATCCTGAGTTATATGCAGTGGGACGAGGTGGCACGCTGGCAAGGCACGCGTGTCGGACATCGTGGCGAGGATTACGAGCAGATGAAGTGTGAGCGTGCTGAACGGCTCATCGATGCCGTCAGCTGTGACTTTCCCGCTTTACGTGACGGTATTGCCGGTTACGAGACATCAACACCGCTCACCTATCGCGACTATACCGGTACGGAGGGTGGCTCTATGTACGGCATAGCCAAGGACATCAACCTCGGACCGGCAGCCCGGGTACATCACCGCACGAAAATTCCTAATCTGCTGCTCACGGGGCAGAACATCAATTCCCACGGCATCCTCGGGGTGCTCGTCGGCACGGTGGTCACCTGTTCTGAGTTGCTGACCTCGGAACGTATCTTCAACGAAATCATCAAGGCAAACAATGAATAAGCAAACGGTTATCATCATAGGAGGCGGTCTGGGAGGGCTCTTTACTGGGGCTCTGCTGACGAAGGAGGGATTCCGTGTGACGGTATTGGAGAAAAACGCCATTGCCGGCGGTGGCCTGCAGACGTTCAAGCGGGATGGTGTCTCCTTTGATACCGGAATGCACTTGCTCGGCGGACTGCGCCGCGGCGGCAGCATCGACAAGATATGTCATTATCTGGGCATCGACAGCCGTCTGGAACTGCGCCCCTGTGATGCCGACTGTATGGACAGTATCGTCTACTTGGGAGAGGGTACTTATCGCGTGCCCGAAGGACGTGAAGCCTTTACCAGCTATTTTGTGCAGAAGTTCCCCGATGAGGCTGAAGGTGTACGCCGGTATGTCGAGGCACTCTACCAGTTGGCCGATGAGGTGGATTTCTTCTACCTCCGTACGGGTAAGGACGACCTTTTTGCGCACAGTGAACAATTCCTGTGGTCGGCAACTGACTTTATTGCCTACTATATCAAGGACGAAAGATTGCGCGATGTGCTGGCCTATATGAACCCTATGTACGGTGGCGTGGCGGGTCATACCCCTGCCTATATCCATGCGCTGATCAACGTGCTCTACATAAGCGGACAGGACCGTTTCGTGGGTGGCAGCCAGCAGCTGGCCGATGCCCTGACGGACATCATCGGTGAAGGTGGTGGAACTGTTGTGACCAACGCTTGTGTCACCGCTCTGAACGTTGACGAAGAGCGATGGTGCACGTCGGTTGTCACCAGTAAGGGCGACAGCTACAGTGCCGACTACTACATCTCGGCTATTCATCCGCAGCGCCTTGTCAGCATTGCCGGCGAGCGGGCGTTCCCGAAGTCTTACCGTCAGCGTGTTGCCAGTATCCCCAATAGCTACTCGGCTTTCTCGCTATATATTAAGTTCCGCGACGAGTCATTCCCCTACATCAACCACACCTGTTACTTCCAGGACGGCTATGGGCGCGTGTGGCAGCATGGCGACTACGATGTCTGTGACGAGGCGTGGCCACACGGATTTATGTATATGACCCCGCCAGAGCACAACCAAGGCCCGTGGGCCACGAAGATGATTGTCAACTGCCTGATGCCCTTCAGTGCTGTCAGCGAGTGGGAAGACACCACTGTAGGACGGCGTGGAGCCGCCTACGAGGCATGGAAGCAGCAGCATGTCGACCGCATACTCCGACGTATGGAACAGGTGCATCCCGGATTCAGCAACGCTGTGGAGAAAGTGTGGTCGTCGAGTCCGCTGACCATTCGCGACTATTACGGTCAGCCCGAGGGTGCTCTCTATGGCGTGAGGAAGGACTGTCAGAACATCATGCTCTCGCAGTTGCCTATCTGGACGAAGGTGCGTAACCTGTTGCTGACGGGGCAGAACGTCAATCTGCACGGTATCTGCGGCGTACCGTTGACGGCTGTTAATACCGTTGAGGCGTTGGTAGGACAAAACACGATGGTAGAAAAAATCAATAACTTATATAATAGTACGTATGGAAAGAATTAAGATGAAACTCATCTACCCGAAGTGGAAGAAACTCCCCGGGCAGACAACCTTTAACCTGCCGCCTCACGGACCGGTAGCCTTTGCAGGCACGCTGCCCGACTATGTTGACGTGTCGTTTACTGACGAGAATGTGGAGCCTATCGACTTCAACGAGGAGTGCGACATCGTGGCTTTGTCGATGATGCTCTCCACACAGGTGAAGCGAGGTTGGGAGATTGCCGAAGAGTATCACAAGCGTGGCAAGCAGGTCTTCGCTGGCGGCATCTCGTCGATGCTACATGCCGAGGAGATGGTAAACCATGTCGACTCGCTCTTCCTTGGCGAGAGTGAGGGACGTATGGACGAGGTGATGCAGGACTTCGTGCGCGGTAAGCTGAAGAAGGTGTACAACTACCTTGGCCAGATGCCCCCCATCGAGAGTGTCGGTCCCTGTCGTCGCGACCTGTATAAGCGCGAGCTCTATAACCACAAGGGTGTGCAGATGGTCGACCTGTTCCATGCCTCCCGTGGCTGTCGTTTCAGTTGTTATCCCTGTGCCGTCAGCTATCTGGGTGGTCGTAAGTTCCGTCCTCGCCCTGTCGAGAAGGTCGTCGAAGACATGGCTGCTATCGAGAACAACCGTCTGTTCATCGTTGACAACTCGCTGGCCCAGAACAAGGAGTGGGAGAAAGAACTCTTCCGTGCTATTGCTCCGCTGAAGAAGAAGTGGATCAGCCACACCATCGAGGACGATGAAGAGGTGTTGCAGCTGGCCTACGATGCCGGCGCCTGGTATGTCTATCAGGCTGTTTACGACACCTCTGACTATATCAAGGAACGTGTGAAGCGCTACCACGACCACGGCATCGGTGTCGAGGGCACCATCCTGCTGGGACTTGACAACCAGACGGAAGATGACTGCAAACGGCTCATCGACTTCCTCGGCGAGATAGACCTCGACCTGGCAGAGTTTACCGTGCTGACGCCGTTCCCCCATACGAAGATTTATGACGACCTGCTGCGCCAGGGTCGTATCTTTGACTTCGACTGGAACCACTACAATGCCGGACAGGTGGTCTTCCAGCCTAAGCACATGACACCAGAGCAACTTCAGAACGTCTACGACTACGCCTGGCAGTCGTTCTATAAGAACGAGACGCAGGAACAGAAGATGTTTAACCTGTTCTGTAATGTCGCCCTGCGCGAGATGAACGAGGGCACGTATCGTCCCCGAGACCGCAAGCTCATGAACCAGAGTTTCGGCCATAAGGTGGACCGTTCAAAACGCAATGTCAATGTCTGATTAAGGTGTTATGACGTTATGACGTTATGACGAAATAAAATAAGGAAAAAATGAAAGTACCTAAAGAATATTACGATGAGATCTTTGAGTTCCGCGGCACCTGGGACGAACCCTCCAGTTGCGGACTGAAGATACGTGAGCATGACGGCAAGACATACGTCGTTGTCACGGAGTTGTACCAGGAGAACCCAGGCACCAGCATCACCTACGCCGGACGTAAGTTGGCCGACCAGATTTGTGAAGCAAAGGGTATCGATCCTGCCAATATGGTCTATATAGAATGTGCTCCCGACACCAACTCCAAACTGTCATTCTATGACGAAGAGTATTTCGAGGTCGACTTCGACGCCGACATCCGTCACAAGTACCGTCAACTCGCCCCGGAAAGGGTGAAAGCCGTTCTGGACGCACGATGAGAGCTCGTCTGTTGATGGTTTGGGCATGCCTGGTGGCTGTTAGCGCTTCTGCAATCAACTTGAAGGAGTTTCTGCCCACAGCTCCCCCTCCTAAAGGAGGGGTGGGGGAGGCGGTCGCTATCATCGTCTGTCCCGGAGGTAGTTATTTCTGGCTCGACGATGAGGTCGAAGGCGACAGTGTGGCCCGTTCGTTGGCTGCCAATGGCATCGCGGCCTACGTGCTACGCTACCGTACGGGGGGCATTGTGCCTTTCATCACTCACTCGAGGCTGCTAATCCCCGGCCATCACCACCCAATGCCGCTCAACGATCTGCAGGAGGCCATGCGTCAGGTGCGTCAGAAAGGCTATTCGCGCATCGGTGTCATGGGCTTTTCCGCCGGTGGTCATCTGTCGCTTTCGGCAGCTGTCTTCGGCCGCGGTGAACTGCGTCCCGATTTCATTGCCCCGTGCTATCCTGTGGTCACGATGACCCATGAATCTGTCCATAAGCGTTCGCGCCGCGGACTGTTGGGAGAGTGGAAGAAACATTCGCGCCGTATGCGTGACAGCCTCTCACTGGAGCATCATGTCACGAGTGATATGCCTCCGGTGTTCCTGATGAACTGCGTTGACGACCCTATCGTCGACTACCGCAATTCCGAACTCATGGACTCTGCGCTGACAGCACACCATGTGCCACATCAATATATCCAATACCGCACCGGTGGTCATGGTTTCGGTACCACCTGGAGCAAAACATCCGAGGAGGCCTCTCATTGGTTTGACGCCTTTCTCGCTTGGCTACGTCAATTATAAAAACAACTGATTATGACAAATTTTGACGATATCCGTCCGTACTACGACGAGGAGATACCTGCTGCTATGCAGCGCATTGTCGACAGCAACTTCTTTGGTCTCCTTTGTACATACGTCTACCCTGGGCACAACCCGGCTGATGTCCGGAAGATGATGCTCTCATTCCGCACCATCCGTGATTTCCAGCTTGAAGTGATGCGCTGTGTCAACGAGCAGGTCATTACTCGTTCTACGACAGAGTTTACTTATGATGGCGTGGAACAGCTTGACCCTCAGAAGAAGTATCTCTTCGTGTCGAACCATCGCGACATTATGCTCGACGCCTGCCTTCTGCAGTATATTCTGTATAAGAACGGCCACGAGACCAGTGAGATAACCTTCGGTGCCAATCTGATGTCGTCGCCGCTGGTCATCGACATCGGCAAGTGTAACAAGATGTTTCGTGTTGAGCGTGGTGGCACGATGCGCGACTTCTACCTCTCGTCGAAACACCTCAGCGACTACATCCGCTATGTACTGACACAGAAGAACCAAAGCCTTTGGATTGCTCAGCGCAACGGTCGTACGAAGGATGGTCTTGACCAGACAGACCAGGGACTCGTCAAGATGTTCTGCATGAGTGAGCCAGAAGACAAGATCAAGGCGCTGGCAGAATTGAATATCGTTCCTGTGTCAGTCAGCTACGAATGGGAGTCGTGCGACGTTCTCAAGGCTCTCGAACTCTATGAGTCGCGCTTTAGCCGTTATGTCAAGAAGCCCGGTGAAGACCTTAACAGCATCCTCACTGGTATTGCGCAGCCCAAGGGGCGCGTCCATTTCTCTGTCTGCCAACAGCTTACTGAGAACGACCTGCGTCCGTTCGACGAACTGACCACCGGCGACTACCATCGTGCTGTGGCCCATCTGATCGACCAGCGCATCAACACCGCCTACCGGTTGCGCCCCAACAACTATATAGCCCATGACCTGCGCTATGGTCAGCAGCATTATTCAGAGTACTATACTGCCGAGGAGCGCGATGCCTTCTTGGCTCACATGCAGAAGCTGCAGGAGTTTGATATCGCTGAGCCCGACGTGCTACGCGACATCTTCCTTGGTATCTACTCCAATCCTGTGGAGACCTACCGCCAGGCAACAAGCACTAAATAGTTAATATCTATGGGATTCTTAAGCGTTTTGTTCGGCGGCAAACAGCTGTCGGAAGAAGAAGAGAGACAGGAGCAGCAGCAAAAGAAGTTTGACCTGCTGAAGTATGACGGCGTGAAGGCCATGAAGATAGGACAGTCCGACTATGCCGTGCGCTGCTTCAATGAGGCCTTGAAGTTGCAGGATGACCTTGAGGTTCATGACTACCTGTCGCAGGTATTTCTGCGTCAGGGTGAGCTCGATGCTGCTATGAAAGAACTGCGGGTGCTGGGTGATGCCGAGCCGGAAAATGCCCAGATTCAATTGCGTATGGCTCAGGTTGCATATATGCAGGAGGATTATGCGACGATGGCGGCAGCCTGTCAACAAGCGATGGTGTTGGAGCCTGAAAATCCGGACCCCTGCTTCCTCACTGCCCAGGCTATGAAGGGACAGCAGAATCTGGTAGGTGCTATTGCTATGCTCACCAAGGCTCTTACCCTGAAAGATGACTATGCCGAGGTTTACCTGCTGCGTGCCCAGACGCTGCTGGCGATGGGCGATACGACTAGTGCCGATGCCGATGCTGACTGGCTGCTGGAGCATGTGGGTGACCATGAGGATGTGCTATTGCTGAAAGCGCGTATTGAAGCGGCTAAGGGCAACTCGGAAGAAGCCATTCATACGTATGACAAGGTGGTCGAGGTGAACCCCTTCTGTATTGAGGCCTTCCGTGAGCGTGGACAGCTGAAGTTTGACGCTGGCGACAAGGCGGGCGCTGAACAGGATATGCAGACGGTGCTGGAACTGGACCCGCAGCAGTTGGCCGACGTCAGCGGCGAATACTCTGCTGAGGGCATCGAACAGCGGGTCAAACAAGCCTATTCGGCCGTCAATCCGTTAGGGCTGTAACTAAAATACACAAAAACAGGAAAATTTCTTGCAAATTATTTGCAGGAATGAAGAAAAAGTTATATTTTTGCAGCCGATAAACGAAAACGAGAGACAAAATGATGAATCACAACGCATACTTCTACGGCTTTTACTTTTACTTTGCAAGTGATTGTGAAGCGGTGAGTCGCGTATAGATTCCAAATATGAATTATAAGGTCCCGCTTCACAAGACAGTGAAAGCGGGATTTTTATTAAGTAAGAACAGGAAATGAAGAGAATAGCCATTCAGGGACTCATAGGGTCGTTCCACGATATTGCTGCCCACCTCTACTTCGAGGGGGAGCAGATACAGCTTATCTGCTGCTCGACATTCGAGGAGGTCTTTGCTACCATTAAGCAAGACCCGACGGCCATCGGCATGCTGGCGATAGAGAACACGATTGCCGGCAGTCTGCTGCATAACTACGAACTCCTCCGTGGTTCGGGCACTACGATAGTAGGCGAACACAAACTGCATATCTCTCACTGCATCTGCTGTCTGCCAGAGGATGACTGGGACACCATACAAGAGGTACACTCTCACCCTGTCGCACTGATGCAGTGTCGGCAGTTCCTCAGTCAGCACCCGCAGCTGAAGAATGTCGAGGCTGAGGACACCGCAGGTTCCGCCAAGATGATCAGTGAGGAGCGGAAACGTGGCTGGGCTGCCATCTGTCATGCGGAGGCCGCACGTCTCTACGGCTTGAAGGTGCTGGAAGACCATATTGAGGATAACAAGCACAATTTTACACGATTCCTTGTGGTGAGCAATCCCAATAAGGCCGACCTGCTGCGTCCGCTGACCCAGGCCGACAAGGCAAGTATCGTTTTCTCACTACCACATGAGGAGGGTTCGTTGAGCCATGTGCTGGCTATCTTGTCGTTTTATAAGATTAACCTGACGAAGATCCAGTCATTGCCGATTATCGGTCATGAGTGGGAGTATCTGTTCTATGTTGACGTGATGTACGACGACCTGACGCGCTACCGTCAGTCGATAGATGCCATTATCCCATTGACAAGAGACTTAAAGATATTAGGAGAATACAAAGATGGAAAGCAGACAAATTAAGCCGGCAGAAAGATTAAGTTTAGTACAGGAATACTATTTCAGCAGAAAACTGAAGGAAGTGGCCCAGCTCAATGCTGAGGGCAAGGACATTGTCAGCCTGGCCATAGGCAGTCCTGACATGCCGCCGTCGGAGCAGACGATAGAACGTCTCTGCGAGGTGGCCCGACAGTCCGATGCTCACGGCTATCAGCCTACACAGGGAACCCCTGAGTTGCGACAGGCCATGACCGACTTCTACAAACGTTGGTACGGCGTCGACCTCGATGCCAAGACGGAGGTCCTGCCGCTGATAGGTTCCAAAGAGGGTATTCTGCACGTGACCCTGGCTTTCGTCAATCCTGGCGATGAGGTGTTGGTGCCCAATCCCGGCTATCCCACCTACACGTCGTTGTCGAAGATTCTCGGTGCGAAGATTGTCAACTACGACCTGAGCGAGGCCGATGGCTGGCAGCCCGATTTCGCTGCGCTGGAGGCGATGGACCTCTCACGTGTAAAACTGATGTGGACCAACTATCCCAACATGCCTACCGGTGGCCGTGCGCGTCGTGAGACCTACGAACGGCTGGTGACGTTTGCCCGTGAACATGGCATCGTTGTAGTGAACGATAATCCTTATAGCTTCATTCTCAGCGAGGAACACCTCTCGATTCTTCAGGTGCCAGGGGCTAAGGATTGTTGCATAGAGTTCAACTCCATGTCGAAGAGCCATAACATGCCGGGCTGGCGTGTCGGTCTCTGTGCCTCGAACGCCCAGTTTATCCAGTGGATACTGAAGGTGCAGTCGAATATCGAGAGTGGTACGTTCCGTGGCATCCAGTTGGCGGCTGCTGAGGCTTATCACAACAGCGACGAGTGGCATCGTGAGTTCAATATTAATACTTATGCGCGTCGTCGCAAGTATGCAGAGCAGATTATGGACGTGCTGGGCTGTCGCTATGACCCGAATCAGGTGGGTATGTTCCTTTGGGGACGCATCCCTGATGCCATTGCCAATGTTGAAGACTTGACGGAGCGCGTGCTCCACGAGGCTCGTGTCTTTATCACGCCAGGCTTCATCTTCGGCTCTAACGGCGAGCGCTACATCCGTATCTCACTGTGCGCCAAGGAAGAGAAAATCAAAGAGGCGCTGAAGCGCATAAAGAAAATCGTCATAACGAAATAATGTCATAGCAAAATAACGAATAAAAAGAATAAGATATGGAACTGGAATTAGCACCATTGAATTTACCGAGTGACAACGAACGTCCCTTCGTGATTGCCGGCCCTTGTTCGGCCGAGACCGAGGAGCAAGTGATGGAAACAGCCCGACAGCTGGCCATGAAAGGCTGCCACAACTTCCGTGCCGGCGTGTGGAAGCCCCGCACGAAGCCCGGTGGCTTCGAGGGGCACGGCGAACCGGCATTGGTGTGGCTGAAGCAGGTGAAAGACGAGACCAAGATGCTCGTCTCTACTGAGGTAGCTACCCCAGAGCATATAGAGTTGGCCCTGAAGTACGACATAGACATTCTGTGGATTGGTGCCCGCACGACGGCCAACCCCTTTGCCATGCAGGCACTTGCCGACTCACTGAAGGGTGTTGACGTGCCCGTCTTTGTGAAAAATCCCGTGAATCCCGACATCGAGTTGTGGATAGGAGCCTTGGAACGCATCAATCAGGCTGGTATCAAGCGTCTGGGAGCCATCCATCGCGGCTTCTCCAGCTATGAGCAGAAAATCTATCGTAACGCCCCGATGTGGCAGATTCCTATCGAGCTCCACCGTCGCATCCCCGAACTGCCTATCATCTGCGATCCTTCGCACATCGGCGGTCGTCGCGAGTTGATAGCACCACTCTGTCAGCAGGCTATGGACTTAGGCTTCGACGGACTGATTGTCGAGAGCCACTGTGAGCCTGATAAGGCGTGGAGCGATGCCAAGCAGCAGGTGACTCCTGAGGTCCTGGACTATATCCTCTCTCTGCTCATCATCCGCGACGAGCATACGACCACTGAGGGACTGACAAGTCTGCGTAAGCAGATTGACGAGCTTGACAATCAGATTATGGACATTCTGGCTAAGCGTATGCGTGTCTGTCGCGAGATTGGTCACTATAAGAAGGAGCACAATATGACCGTACTTCAGGCCTCGCGCTACAACGAGATTCTCTCGAAGCGTGGCGTACAAGGCTCACTTTGCGGTATGGGCCCGGAGTTCGTGGCCAAAGTCTTTGAGAATATCCATGAGGAGAGTGTCCGTCAGCAAATAGAAATCATCAATAAGTAAGGTATGCGAATATTAGTCATGGGCGCAGGCAAGATGGGTAGTTTCTTCATCGACCTGCTTTCGTTCGATCACGAGGTGGCCGTCTTTGAGCGCGACCCACGTCGGATGCGGTTTACCTACAACTGTCAGCGCTTTACGGACTTGGAGGAGATTCGTGCCTTCCAGCCCGAACTGCTTATCAATGCCGTCACACTGAAGTATACCATCCCCGTGTTCCAGGAGGTTATCCCCTATCTACCCAAGGAGTGTATCATCAGTGACATCGCCAGTGTGAAGACCGACATGAAAGAGTTCTACGAGCAGACGGGCATGCGCTACGTCTCGACGCACCCCATGTTCGGTCCGACGTTTGCCAACCTACAGCAGCTCTCTGAGGAGAACGCTATCATCATCAGCGAGGGCGACTATATGGGTCGCATCTTCTTCAAGGACCTCTACCAGAAACTTGGACTCAATATCTATGAGTACACTTTCGAGGAGCACGACAAGACGGTGGCCTACTCGCTAAGTATTCCCTTTGTGTCAACCTTCGTCTTCGCTGCCGTTATGAAGCATCAGGACGCACCGGGTACAACCTTCAAACGCCACATGAAGATTGCCAAGGGCGTGCTCAACGAGGACGACTACCTGCTGCAGGAAATCCTGTTCAACCCCTATACCCACGATCAGGTCAGCCAGATACGTACGGAGCTGAAGGAACTGTTGGAGATTATCGACAATAAGGATGCCGATGGTATGAAGGGCTATCTGACGAAGATACGCAACAACGTGCGCCGCGACATCGAAATAAAGAAGTAAGCTTATGGCAGCAGGTAAGTGGATAGGTGGTATCATCGGGTGGATGGCCGCAGGACCGTTAGGTGCTCTGGCCGGTTATTTGCTGGGCTCGCTCTTTGAGTCAGGTCTCGACGCCGTCAACAACCCCGGTAATGCCGGCACCTTTGGCTACGACTCTGAACGCAGCAGTTTTCAAGACTATGAGCAAGCCTACCGTCAGGCCTACCGTCAGCGGCAGGCCCAAGGCGACCGCAACAGTTTCTTGTTTGCTCTCTTGGTTCTTGCGTCTTATATCATTAAGGCCGACGGCAAGGCCATGCACTCTGAAATGGAACTTGTCCGCCAGATGTTGCGCCAGAACTTTGGCGAGGCTGCCGTCAGTCAGGGTAATGACATACTGAAGAAGCTCTTTGACGAGCAGCAGCGACAGGGGTGGGAGAACTTTAAACGCACCGTCAGCGACTGCTGTAATCAGATACATCAGCAGATGGACTACTCGCAGCGTCTGCAGCTGCTGAACTTCCTCGTCATGATTGCCCGGGCCGATGGGCATGTAGACCCTACGGAGGTGACCGCTCTGAAACAGTGCGCCTCGTGGATGGGCTTGTCGGCCAACGAGGTCGACTCCATGCTCCATCTGGAGGGCGACACACTGGAGGATGCCTACAAGGTGCTGGGCGTCAGCCCCAATGCTTCTGATGACGAGGTGAAGCGGGCGTATCGCCGTCTTGCGCTGGAGCACCATCCCGACAAGGTGGCTGCCCTTGGTGAGGATGTGCGACGTGCTGCTGAGAAGAAATTCCAGGAGATCAATGCCGCAAAAGAGCGTATTTGGAAAGCCCGAGGACTGTAGTGAAGTGCTGTTGCACGCCTGCTGCGCCCCTTGTTCATCGGCTATCGTAGAATGGCTGATGGCAAACGGTGTACGTCCGGTCATCTTCTATTATAACCCTAACATCTGGCCCCGTGAGGAGTACGTCATCCGCAAAGAGGAGAGCAAACGCCACGCTGAACGACTGGGCATCCGATGGATTGACGGTGACTATAATCACGATGGATGGTTGGACGGTGTCTGTGGCTTGGAGAGCGAGCCTGAGCGTGGGCGTCGTTGTGAGCAGTGTTTTACGTTGCGGCTGACGGCAGTAGCCCGCAAGGCCCAAGAGTTGGGTATCAAGTATTTTACTACGACGCTGGCATCCAGTCGTTGGAAGAGTCTGGAGCAGATAGAGCGTGCAGGTCGTCAGGCAGAGATGACTGTGCCAGGAACCGTGTTCTGGGCACAGAACTGGCGTAAAGGCGGACTCCAGGAACGTCGCAACCAGTTGTTGAAGGAGTATGGTTTTTACAACCAACAATATTGTGGCTGTGAGTTCTCAGCTCATGGCGTCCCTACCAAGACCGTGCTTCGTCAGCAGATGCGTGCTGCCAAAGAGCAGCATGCATCGCAGTTGACTCAGTGGTCGAAAGAGACTGCCGAGCGGCTTAAGCTGCGGTTACGAGAGAGTAGGATAGTGATGGCCTATTGGCCTCTGTCAGATGAGGTCGATATCCTTCCACTGATTTCATGGCTTGTGGCAGAGGGCAAGACCGTCCTACTGCCAAAGGTGCTGGATGACGAGACGATGGAACTGCGGCGATACACTTCGCCAGCCGACCTTGCGGAAGGTGCCTTCCACATTCTGGAACCCGTTGGCGCTGCTTTCACCGACTATGAAATGATTGACGTCGCTTTGGTGCCGGGCATGGCCTTCGATGCTGCCGGCCACCGGCTGGGGCGTGGAAAAGGCTATTACGACCGATTCCTTTCCTCGCACCTCGCACCTCGTTCCTCGCACCTCGCACCTCGTATTATTGGCGTCTGCTTCCCTTTCCAGCGTGTTCCCTTGGTTCCTTCAGAACCTCATGATGTCTGTATGGATGCACAACAAACTACTAACTCAATATGAAAAAACTACTTCTTTCCTTATCATTCCTTACCTCTGCTTTTGTTGCGTTGGCCCAAGAAGACGTGACATCGCAGTATGTGAAGAACCCATCGTTTGAGGCCGACAACGTGAGACTCTACCGTTTGCCCGATGACTACACTGAGCCGGAAGATCCCACGGAGGATGCCGTCTCGTCCTTCACAGAGGGCGTCATCACCTCTGACTTTGTAGAAGAGGCAGCCATGAAGGCTGACCTTCTGCAGATGCTTGCCGACTTCTCGAAGTATATGAAAAACGATTTCCATAGCGTGGACGGTACGTATGGTTACTTCAACGGTGAAAGTTCAGGCCAGAGCAACGAAGCAGGTGTGCGCACCAATGCCGACTTGTCGATGATTTGTGCCTTCCTGGTGAAATACGGCAAGGAGAAAGTCACGCTACCTACTGACGTGTCTTGGAGCGACTTGGAGATAATGGCCCAGAAGTCGTTGGCTTGGGCATACGCTACCCATAAGGCCAACAAACTGCGCCAGACAACCAACAACGCCTATTGGGGCTCCACCTCTACGTCGGATGCCGTGTGGGAGTCTTCCCTCTGGGCCATGTCGGTGGCCTATTCTGCGTTCTTCCAATGGAACCAACTCAGTGCCACCCAGAAGGGCTATATCGAGAAACTGCTGAAAGCGGAGTGCAACTATGAACTGAACCGAACGATACCCACTGGCTATGCTGGCGACACCAAGGCCGAAGAGAATGGCTGGGAAGCCGATGTCCTGGCTGCGACACTGGGCCTCTTCCCCAATGATCCTCTGGCTCCCAGATGGTTTGAACGTCTGCGTGAGTTTGCCATCAACTCTTACTCTCATAGCAGCGATGCCACTAACAACACGGTCGTCGACGAATGGTACAACCAGAAGACCGTTGCTGACCTCTACAAAGGACAGAATCTTTATGATGACTATTCGCTCCAGAACCACAATCTCTTCCACACTTCCTACCAGAATGTCGTGATGCAGGAATTGGGTGAGGCAGCACTGGCCCTCAAGATGTTCCAGCTAGGGGTGAACGGTGAAGAGAAGTGGAAGACCAATGCCTTGATGCACAACAACCAGGCGGTGCAGGATCAGATTCTGAACTGGTTAGCCTTGGCCGATGGTGAGCTGGCTATGCCTAACGGCAATGACTGGAGCCTCTTCCTCTACGACCAGATTACTTCCTATTCTACACAGGCATGCTTCCAACGAGATGCCAATGCCCTGATGCTCGAGAATATGGCCTATAAGTATATCAAGGCACGCCAGAAAACTACGGTCGACGGCTCATGGCTGCTGCGTCCCGACGTGGGTGCCCGTCGTATGGGTGTTGAGGCTCACCGTGTGATGATGACCTACCTGATGCACGATATGCTGTCGACAGATGGTCTGACACCAACAGCATGGAACGATTTCAATACGAGATACGGGAAAGCCCGACTGATTCCCTGCCAGAATGTTGTAAGGGCAGCCACGGACGACCGCTTCACCTGTTTCTCATGGAGTACGGGTCTGAAGTCATATACAGGCTACTTTGCCGCCAACAGTTCCGACAAGAATAAGATAGTAGTACCTTATCGAGCTAACAACACAGGCAACCTGACTGGTTGGTATGAGGTAAGAGGGAAGAGTACAGATGCCACTCCGGTAGTGAATGGTGTCTATCAGTTTGAAGGCAACAGCTACGTGATGAACGGCGAACTGAACACCAATGGTAATACACTCAACAACCGCTTCGTGCTCTACTCAACGCCACAGAATGCGCTCATCTATCTTGACTATGTGACTGCCAATGCCGCTGCTACCATCACTGCCGAGAAAGGCGGTCTGCTGGCCATATCTACCGATGAATTGATGAAACTCAAGCGTACCTTGTATTATAATAAGGATGGCGAGATTTCCCATAAACAGCTGGACGGTACAACGTTCACCACCTTTGAGAGCGACTGGGTGAACATCGACAATAGCCTGGGAGTGGTCTCTGCCGCTAATGGCAAGAAGATGGCTTTTGGTGACCGTGGGGCCAATAACTCCATCTACACTTCGAAGCTCTACCCTATGTATGGCAACGCCTCTCGTTCCGTGAATAATGGCGATGTGGTTGATGCGCGCAACCTGGTTTATTATAGCAAAATCAATGCTGAGCAGACCCAAGAGATGGCAGCTCTCTTACAGCCGCTGAAGGATAAACTGCCAAAAGGGTGGAACGGGGTCGTTGCCCCTGACGCCGGTCGTAGCTACTTCCTTGTCAGCAACTTTAAGGGTGAGGAAAACGCCCAGTTGAAGGACTTCCAGTTCCAAGGTGCAGCTCCAGTTTTCTATGAGCCTACTACTATCGATAACAGCAAGGCAACAGTGACGTTCAGCCTCGCTGAGAACCACTCCGTGGCACAGCCCTTGTCCGTCCTCGTGTCAGGTAGCCATGTCACGGCTCAGCTCATCGATGCCACGTCTGCCTACATCACTGCTACAGCCGATGCCACCGTTAGTATCTCCATCCTGAATGTGGTACTCAACGACTGCGTCATAAAGAAAGATGAGACCATTCGCGTCTGGTTAGAGAACGGGAAGGTCAAGACCGTGCGCGTTCAGAAGCCCACCCAGAAGGATGTCACCGCCACATATATCAGAAACGCCGACTTCAGTGAGGGACCTGTCGTGACGACCGACATTTACGGCTATGGCAAGGATATGTCGGCTGGTGCCGTCTATAGTATGCAGCCCGTCACAGGGTGGACGGCAGGCGAGAGCGGCGTTACCGACGAAAGGGGCTATGCTAACTCCGCACAGGGTGGGGGTGTCTTCGCCTATGGTTCGTCTAACGTTTTCAGGGGAAATCAAAAAGGGGCACCGACAAAGAATCCCGATGGAGGAAATACTGGCCGTTGCCTGGGCATCTTTGGCGTATGGTCGGCCCCTAACTGCAACTACTATCAGGATGTAACACTTCCGTCAGGATCTTATACTCTCACTGTTCCTGTCTATAACACCAACACTGGTAAAGAATATGCCAGTAGTCTTACGGGGTTTATCACTGACGATGGCATTCCTTATACTTCTGCTGTCAACGTTGCTGCCGGAGCTTGGCAGACAGCCACGACCACTTTTCGCCTAACTGAAGAAACACATGGGAAAATCTCCATTGGTTACAACGCTGCCAATGTGGGTTCGGCCAGTGCTCCCCACCTCTTTTTTGACCACATCGCTCTCACCTGTACCGATGCGTCAGAACAACCGGATGCTATTCAGACAGTAGCGGAATCAGCCCCCCATGCTAAAGGTGTCTTCACCCTTCAAGGCACTAGAGTATATTCCTCTGCCATGAAGAGTCAAGACATCTATATCGTCAACGGGCAAAAAGTTCTGGTGAAGTGATACCAGGGGCTTGGTATTATTTATCGGCGCCATCTGTTGTGTGACCATAGCCACAGTTCTGGCCGTTGGTACACTTGTTGTTGAAGCCGGTCGAAATAGGCATCGGTATAAGGCCAGTCATGGCTAGAGGATGCTTCAGCGGCTGTCATCCGTTCGGCAGTACAGGTGTAGTAACCTCGTTTGATGCGTTCTACACGACAATAGAACACGTTCATGTCGTATTTCCTAATGAGTTGCTCGGTGCCTGTAAGAACCTTGGTCTTGATGCCCATAAAGCGATGGAAATGGCGGACATATTGCTCTTTTGGCAGTTGGTCGGCAATAGCGATAACTATACTTGCAGTCTGTTTCTGTTGCAGCTCTCCAATGGTTTTGGAAGTATCCTGCATACCAACGGGGGTGTTACCGAATCTTGAACGACAGTCCTGCATCCAGCGGTTCAGACTGTCGTTATGTAATTTGCTGTAGATATACAGCGGACGTACCGCTTGATCAGGTGTCATACTTCCAATCGCCCATTCCCATTGTCCATAGTGGGCAAAGTAGCACAGAACGGTCTTCTTTTCGCTTACACATACTTGCACGACCGTGTCGAGATTCTTCCATTGGAATCGCCTCTGTAGCTCGTCGATACTCATACGACGCATACGGATGATTTCCACCAATAAGTCGCAGAGATGATGGTAGAAGGCCTTTTCCATTTTCAGTCGCTCTTCGTCGCTCTTTTCGGGAAAGGCTAGCGCCAGATTATTCTCCACCACCGTTCGCCGATAGCGTATGAGATAACGAGTCAGCGGATATAAAAGCCCGTCGGCTACCAAGTAAAGCATGCGTAGGGGGAGATACGACAGAGTATTGATAACGGCAACGGACAGGCTGTTTCTCATATTGATTTGCGAGAAAGGGTTGTTACGGAACAATAAACAGACAAGAATACGAGGCTGGTGAGGCCAACTATGAGAATATTGAGAGGGTAGAACATCAGAACAGACAACGGCCTCTTAATCTTATAGATGTTTGACAGCATACCTTTATCGGGGAATATCAGTCTCAGCCATGCTGAGAGGCGAGCTATGCGACGGTCAATAAAGACAAACTCCCAGTAGGCAGCGATAAGACGGTCGAAAGCATGGCGTGAAAAGGGACGGTCGAAATGACGGACAAATGAAAGGAAACGTTGCTCAGAGGCTGTAGGCTTCAAGGCCGCAAGTGCAGCCTGTCCTTGTTTTGGCAGTCCTTTACAGACATGACACAGGGCTGCTGCCATGACGCGTCTGAAACCATATAAAGTTGCCTTTTCGGTGAGTGTAATGTGCTGTGTGCCGTCTAGGGGAAGGAGGAGCACCATGAGGTCGCGCGTCCACTTACCGTCGCTGAAGAGGTGGAAGGCGGCGTGTTGAGCCAGGAAGAGCCAGCGGTCGGTCGCCTCCATGTGACCTTCGCGACAGCGTGTGAGGGCATCGGCATTGAAGGCTCCGATAGTCTTAGCAAAGAACTTCTTGGTGACGAAGGCTGTGTGGATATCGACATTCACCTTCGTCATGCTGCATGACAGCAGCGACACCTTCTGCTTGGCTGCTAACACCTCGGGGCGCATCGAGAACGGGAACTCCAGTCGGTATTCCTCCTGGCAGAGCCGTTCCACCAGTCGGCGGCAGTCGGCCTCGCTGGTGCAGAGCAGGTCGATGTCGCGCACGAAGCGGTCGAGATGTTCGGCATAGACTGTCTGTAAGAGGTCGATGCCCTTGATGGGGATAATCTCTACGCCAACGGCTTTGGCCTCGTCCTTCAGCCAGTCGTAGTTGTTCAGGACGAGCAGCGTGCGAGCCAGGTCGTCGGCCTGTCTGTCGGTTTCGGTGGGCTTATTCTCGGTCTGCATGTCTCTTGAGGTATCGTTTGGGTTTATTCATCAGGGCATAGCGGCCTGAAGGGAACGTAACAATCTCGCAGCCATATTTCGATTGTGGGAGACGTCCGTCACGTTTCAGGGGCACAACGATGAAGTTCAGCTCGGGAGTGGTGTACTGCCACGGGGCCGTACGGTTTTCAGGACAGATGAACGATGACGTGAGATACAGCTCCTGATACAGACGCTTGGGCAGCACCATGATAGAGTCTTTGCCGTAGTAGGCAGCTTCGGCGTCGAAGAGCGACCGCTGGTGGTTGATGAGCAGTGATGAGCCGAGGTAGTGCCTGTCTGTGCGGGTGTATTGGGGGATGTCGAAGAAAACGAGTCCGTCGCTGCGGTCGAGTTCGGTATAGAAGTCCTGCATGGCGCGGTAGTTGTTCCACGTGAGATGGACGACCAACGCGTAGAGGGTCAGGAAGACGGCGCCTGCCACGATGCCGATACGGTCGGAAAGCGGGGGCAGTGCCTTGAACAGCAGGATGAGCGAGAACGACTCGATGCCAAAGAACGCCCGCGGTTCGGCCGTCTTGCCGACAAACATCAGGAACAGCATCTGGAAGAGAATGGCCGTCAGGAAGAACCAGTTGTCGCGGACAAAGTCTTTCAGACCCTCGCGGTTCTTGCGGAAGCGGACAAACAATGTCACGACGAGTATCCAGAAGATGCGCTGGCCAGCCAGAACATAGAGGATGCCGCCGCCCAGTCCCACGACAGCCGACATCAGGTCGAGACCGGCGATGGTGGCCCGTTCCTGCGTGCCTGGTGAGGCGACATAGAACAGGATGCCTGCCAGATAGGCGATGGTAGCCAGCCAGGGGACGATGTGCTGCTGCTGCCGGCGGTACAGACTGTAGGACAGTCCGATGACCAGTGCGGCGCCGATGCCAATAGAGAAACTCTCCTGCCACGTGCCGACCACGAAGGCGAAGAGCGTCAGCCAGAGCGACGGCCACAGGCGGTTGCTGTCGCAGTGGCGATAGAGGGCATAGAGTAGGACGAGGTTCAGGACGATGCCCCACAGGTAGTTGATGCTGCCCGTCTGCCAGAGGAACACCTCGCCGAAGGCCCTGAACAGTCCGAACATCAATGCCAGTGCCAGCAGGACCGTAGCCCAGCCGCGCTGACGTGAGAAGACCTGTATCAGATAAAGAAAGGCAACGAAGAACAGCGTGTTGAGCACGTCGAAGACGGGCTTGCAGCGCAGTGTCATCAGCAGCTGGTCGGTGCCTATTGTCAATACGCGTCCGTGCTGTGTTAGGTAATGGTAGTACTGCGACACCACCACGTCAGAAAAAGTCCTGACAGGCTTTGTCAGGTCAATGCCGTAGTCGCGGAATCCGAACGAGACGGGATAGTCGTCGGAGAACATACACGTCAGCGCGTTGAGCAGCCAGAACATCAGACCGGCGGCAAGTAGCAGCCAGGTGTTGCGCCGTCGCAAGGACACGGGAATATTCATTTGTCGACAATCTGTACGTTGTTGGCACCAATCATGTTCTTAGCCAGGCAGGCACCGTTACAGGCAATCGGATTGTTGAGCATACAGTCGGCACACTCAATGCGGTTGCCAAGCATACGATAGGGGCGGAAACGGTTCTCGAACCACGTGCGGCACTCGGGGTAGCTCTTGAACTCCGTATAGTGGCGCAGGCCGGCCGTCGCCAGTGGCAGACAGTACATCACCTCGCCTTCGGGCGTGATGTCAAGACGCGACTGGCAGCCCGAGGAAATCTTGGAGTTGTGACGCCACAGGTATCCCAACTGCTCGTCGGTAAAGCTGCAATAAGGCACGCCACATTCATACTTGATGCTGACGTCCATATACTCACCGGCTTTTACCAGGTCGACGACGCGCTGTGCCACGATGCCGTATTCGGTGTCCTTCAGTGCCATGTTCGACGAGGTGAGGGTAGGCAGCACGAATCCCACCTTAATATTACGGTCCAGGTCGAAGCGCTCTATCAGGTCGAGGGCCCATAGCTCGTTGGGCTCTTCAGGGATGATGTTGAATGTCAGTGATGCCCGTTTGCCTGCCGCTTTCAGGGCGTGTTCGATGTTGTCGCGCTGTGCCGGTGTCCATTTTGCCGGGTTGTTGACATTGGCCACCCAGTAGATAGGCAGGAAGGATATCTTCTCGGCCAGTGATACCGCCTGTTTCGTAGCCATGTTGCTGAAGATGGTGATGTGGAGGTCGCGTTCCAGCAGGTAGTCGACGATCCATTCGATATCGGGATGCAGCGTCGGTTCGCCGCCCATGAGGTGTATGACGCGGTCGAAGGGCTCGCGCTCCAGCCAGTCGATGATACCGGTAAATGTCTCTCTGGTCATCGTCGAACGCTGTTTCTTAGGAGCCATCATATCCATGCCGAAGCAGTAGGGGCAATGGTAATTGCAGTAGTTTGTGAGCATTAAATTTGGCATAGTCTTCTGTATTTTTAGGTTTTCTTTGTCTGTGAGGTGGTAATGAAGTCCTTGTCGTGCAACGTGTGTACAACGTCGGCCTCGCTGATGAGTATCGGGTCGTGGCTGACGGCAACGACCAGTATCTGCCGGGCAGCCTCTTTCAGTTGCTGTGTGATGAGCAGCGACGTGTCGGCGTCGATATTGCTGGTAATCTCGTCGACGATGAGCACCGCTGGGTGGCCGATGAGGGCACGGATGAAGGCCAGCCGCTGCTTCTCGCCTGACGACAGTTTGCGGGCCAGCAGCTCCATGGGGTTGGTCAAACTTTCCTCAGTAGGAAAGAGGTGCGACAGGTGGAGCACTTCCAGATAGTGCATGACGTCGGCCTTGTCGACCGTCTGTCGACCCATGCTGAGATTGTCGTATAGGGAGCCGTCGAAGAAGAAAGGCTCCTGCTCGACGAGGGCGATGCCACTGGGGCCGTCCTCGGCGTCGTTGTCCTCGGCGATGCAGATATGTCCCTGTTGCTGGTGCAACAGTCCGAGCAGCAGGTTCAGCGTCGTCGTCTTGCCGGTGCCGCTGGGACCTGTGATGACGTGCAGTCGTCCCTTGTCGAGCGCGAGGTTGGCATTGCTTAGTATCTTGTGGTCGGCACCGTCGGTGTTGTAGGCATACGACACGTTGTCGAAGGTGATGCATGTCACACGGCCTACCTGTCGGGGTAATGGCTCTTTGCTGTCATCACCCTTGATGACCTTGAACAGTCGTCGGATGCTGCTCTCGGTGTTGGCCAGCTGCTGGTAGCCGCCGATGACCATCATGGCCTCGCCGCGGATGAACAGTACGGCAGTGGGGTAGGAGATGAGAATCCCCAGGTCGATGACGCCGTCGCTGGCAGGCATCAGTAGGATGATGGCTGCCGCCACACCGTAGGTAAGCATCTCGCCGACAACGGACTGGCAGTTGGCTATCAGGGCGAGCCGCCGCGAGGTGCTGCGAATAGTCTGAAAGACCTCCTGCATACGATTGACGGCGAAATCCAGCGTGCCGTAGACACGGAAGATGCGATAGCCGTTGACCCACTCAGCAAACAGCTGATAGAGTGTGCTGATGCGGTTGAAGAGTTCTTGGTGGATATGCTTGAGGCGGCTACGCAGGAACGTTACCGACAGCAGGACTGCTGCCGACAGGAACAGTACGACGAAGAAGAACTGTGGCGAAAGCAGCACCAACAGGGCGCAGAAAGCCAGGATAGTACAGGTGGCGCGGATAAAGGAGCGGTAGACCATCGGTATGAGGCTGCTGGCCATCGACGTCTCTTGTGTCAGACCGTTCGATGACTGTAGCCCCATGTGGTTGTTGATCTCACTGTAGGATTTTCTTCTAAGTGATGCGACGAAGGCCGTCCGCAGTCCGTACTCCACTTCTGCCATTGCGTAGGCCGTGAGGATGCGCGACAGTTTGGTCAGAACGATATACACTAGGAAGATAGCCAGCAGCAGGATGATGTTCTCGCGGGTGAGCAGAGCCTCGATATTGGTGACTTTCAGCCCGACGGCTCTTTGGAGCAGGTAGATGGCCGACGGCGGAAACAGGCCGATGACGACCTCCAGGAGCATGGCAGTCGTCAGCCGAAGGTGCTGCCCCTTGGCGTTGTGCCACACCAAGCTCAGCACTTCCAGTTCGTCGTGTAGTTTACCGTGTCGTTTGCTCATCGATCGTGAAGTATTTGTTGTAGTTGGCAAAGTAGGTCTCCAGAGTGTTCGCCTTAGCCTCAAGGATGAATTTCCGTCGTACTGTTCTGGAGAAGATGGTCAGGCGGTCAATCAGACATGCCTCGCAGATGGTATTGCGGTAGGCGCGGCGGGTGGCTATGTGGCGGCGGAAGAGTCGGGCCTTCCTGTTGTTCATCAGTTGGCTGTAGGTGTGCTCCCACAGTGAGCCGACGATGCACTCGCCACGGTAGTCGCTGCTGCACATGCTGACCTCACCGGAAGCCAGAATGACGGGCAACTGCCAGATTTGACTGCACACAGCCCGCCGACGGCTCAGATGGCCGGCGATATCGCCCGTCTCGGGCAGGTGTGGCCATGGGAAGGCGCTGCTGAAGTGTATGTCCTTCAACTGTGGCAGGTGCCGGAATATCTCGGGCACAGACTTGTTAAGGGTTGCTACCGCCTGACTGTCGATGATGCAGATGAGCGAGTAGTGCCGCTGGTGCGCCGCCATCAGCCGGTCTGCCTCTTCCAGTGATTTCCATACAGTCTCATAGCTGCCAGGAAAGCGCAGCCGCTCGTATGCCTGTTTGTCGTAGACCTCGGCCGAAAAGCACAGCTCCAGTTCGCTGTTACCAAGCTTGTCGAGCATCTTTTCCAGTACGTCGAGCCGCGAGCGGTAGGCATTGCTGAAGACGGTGAACTTGCTGACGCCTCTCTTGACGAGCAGGTCTACCATCAGTGGCAAGTCTTTGTTGAGCAGCGGCTCGCCATGAAGGTGGAGGAAGACGTGGCTGAAGGGAATGTCAATCTGGCGGAGCAACGGCCCGAAGCTGTCCTTGGCAAGAGTGTGCTTAGGGCGACAGTGACTGCTGTCACGGCCGTTGGGACAGCATGTGCAGGCCAGCGTGCAGTGGTTGGTCAGTTCAATGGTGAGTGCACCGGCCAAGTCGGCACGTCTCATCGGCAGCATGAGTTTCGCCTTGAGCTTCACCCATCTGTTTCTGATGCGCTGCCTGAAGGACCGACCGTTTTTCATGCTGTCATGCTTGTGTATCGAAGAAACTGTTGAGTACCTGCTTGTCCAGCAACTTCCTGTCGCCGAAGCAGAAAGTGTGGAGCCGGTAGTCCTGCATGATGCTGGTGCACAGCGACAGCCAGTCGTTGTGGTCGTATTGCAGGGCGATGTTGTTGGCAGAGGTTAAAAGGACGTCAAGCAGGCGTTCTTCGTTAGGGTTGACCTTGACGGCTGAAGGGCCGTTCTTGGTCTGTTCAATCTCGGCAATGGCCTGTAGCGGTGCACTGTCAATCTTCTCGCAGTTGTATCGCTTCAGGATGTCGACAAAGTCTTTGTCGGTCTTGCTGCTCTCAAAGAGCTTGGCATCGAACAGCAGCGAGGCTACCCGTGGCTGTCCGCCGTCCATATAGAGAAACACGATGTCGTCGCCAAGAAAGCCGGCCCCCTGTGCCACCAGGTCGGTGCAGAGTGTACTCTTGCCCTGGCCGCTACGTCCTGTGAAGACGATTGCCCGCCCGCGCCAGACAACGGCTGAGGCGTGCAGCGTGTAGCGGCGGTGGTAGGCCATGATGACATGGGTGAGCAGCATCACGATGGCATCGATGTTGGAGCGGATGCTGGCCGACGACAGCCGCTTGTGCTTGAGCACCATGTAGCAGGTGGTCTTGCCGGTAGCCAAGTCGTTGACAATACACTCACCGCCTCTTGACTCAAAGTACTCAGTAGAACCGTCGGCAGAGACGTATTTCCTGACGTCGCTGCCGTGGTCGCCCCTGTGTCCGACGGCATGGTAGTATCCCTTCCATACCAGGTGGGCATCGCAAGGAACGATGCGTTCGGTCGTTCCTACGATGATGACTTCGTGGCAGGGACTGTTGTCATCGGGCGTTTCGATGACGTGATGTTTGAAAAGCATCCTTAGGTGGCAGATGTCAATATCCTGATCTGATGTGAACCGGATACTGACACCTGCTACCTTGATGCTTACAGAGAAGTTCTTCCCCATTATTGTCGCTTAGCGATAATAATAATAGGTGTAGTACAGCGTTACGGTGTACAAAGAATAGTACAGCGAGGTGTAGTACAGGCCGGAACCTTGCACCACATCCATGGAAGCATGCTTGTTGGTGGCAGGCTTCATGTAGGCTTTTCTTTCCATACGCTACTTGATTAAAGGATTAATAACTCTTGTTTCCACTCACTTATTTGTTCTTCTATGTCTTTCTTGATAGAGTCGGTGTCGTCGTTGTCGTATTCCTGACTGATCAGGCCCGCAATCTCGTCGACGGTCTTCCCGTCGTTGATACCTCGCCAGATGAGGGAAGACACTTCGTTCATCGTGTAATACTCCCCACTGTCGACTTTGACGGCGACAATCTTCTCGCCTAACGGCTTCCAGGTGACGTTCTTGCTGATTTCCATATTGTGGTATTATGAATTGACGGATTTGAAACTTTTACAGCCGCCTTCGCACAGCTGGCGGCGGAACAGGTCGCAGACGGCACACTCGCGGCGCACGCCGGGCTGGCTTCCCAGTGTCTCCTCAAGCTTTGCGTTGAGCATGTCCTTGAGCTCAGCCATGTTCTTGGCGTCGAGGGCATTGACGCGTCCCAACTGGAACAGGGGGAAGCAGTTCCAGGCCTGCAGACCGGGGCCGATGTCGAGCGCAGCACCGCACATAAAGCCGATACCGGCGCCGAGGCGTGTGAGACGGCCTATCTGCTTGTCATCGAACATACAAGCCTGGAACCCACAGTCCATCGACATCGTGATGTGGCGCTTGGCAGCCTGTTCTGAACATTTGCAGAAGTATTCGCCTGCCCTTTTGTATTCATCCAGGTCGATATACTGGTTACCACCTTTGTAGATAGGCAGCGCAATGCCTGTTCTGATGTTGCGCACCAGCTGGTAGCGGTCAATCATATCGAAGAGGAACTCGGGGTTGTCTTTCTCCAGGTCGAAGATGGTGTACGACAGTGCCGAGGCCAAATGGAACTTGTTAAAGAAATGCTCAAGATTTGCAAACTGCCGGTCGTTATAGGTGCTGCGGTCACCGACGTTCACTACGAAGTTGATATGACCGCAGGAGTTGTCGAACTCCTCCAGACCTTCCGGCAGCGGGTCGGTGGCACTGGTGAAAATCTTGGCGTGTACGTGGCGTGACTTCAATAGTTCGATGACGTCAATGAGTCGCGGATATTGGAACGGCTCGCCGCCCAGCAACCCAACGTCCCTGATCTCGCACTTGAAATGGTCAAGGAATTGCTCTATCTCCTCCAGCGTCAGTATCTCGTTGACGTCGTCAGCCGCCTTCAGTACCTTTCGTGCGAAACAGAAAGGACAGCCGCGCTTGCATTTGTGGGTTAGATATAGGTTAGCCATAGCTTTTCAGTTTAATACCCAGTAAATGAACTTTCCCGTGTCGGCAATCTTCGTCATGGGCTTTTTTGTAATGGCTGACCTGCGCTCCCATAGGAGTTTCCCGTTGCAGGTGACCCACGCGTGACCCCAGTCCTGACTGCTGTTGTCGCGACACCTCATGGCGATGTTGATGCGAACATTGCCGCTTTTGCATCGGGTGGCGATAGCATATACCAGCCGAGAACGTCTCAGGCACCAGTTGGCAACCAACTTTTCCCGCAGACGGCGCAGGAAGCCGAATCTGCGTCTGCCGATAACCTTTTGACTGTTGATGTTCGTTTCGTCCATCACTGTAATTTGACTGCAAATATACAACATTTTTAAGAAGTCGCCAAACAATCGGAAAGAAAAGTTAAAATAAAACCTAATAAATTCTTCATTTTGTTAGATTTTCATTACCTTTGCAGCCTAATTTAATAAAGGATTATGTTTGAGAACTTAAGCGAACGGCTGGAACGGTCGTTCAAGATACTGAAGGGTGAGGGGAAAATCACCGAGATTAACGTAGCTGAAACGCTGAAAGACGTGCGCCGCGCGCTGCTCGATGCCGACGTCAACTACAAGGTTGCCAAAAACTTTACTGACACCGTGAAGCAGAAGGCGATAGGTATGAACGTGCTGACCGCCGTGAAGCCCAGCCAGCTGATGGTGAAGATTGTGCATGACGAGCTGACAGAGCTGATGGGCGGCAAGGCAGCTGAACTGAAGTTGGACAGCCGTCCGGCCATCATCCTGATGTCGGGTCTGCAGGGCTCGGGTAAGACGACGTTCACAGGCAAGCTTGCCAACATGTTGAAGACACGTCAGCACAAGAATCCGCTTCTTGTGGCCTGCGACGTCTACCGTCCGGCAGCCATCGAACAGCTGAAGGTTGTCGGCGAGTCTGTGGGCTGTGATGTTTACACCGAGGAGGGCAACAAGAACGTGGTTGAGATAGCCCAGAACGCTATCCGCAAGGCTAAGCAGGAGTCGTATAATGTCGTCATCGTCGATACCGCCGGCCGTTTGGCTGTGGACGAGGAGATGATGAATGAGATAGAGACGCTGAAGAATGCCATCCATCCTGATGAGACACTCTTCGTTGTCGACTCTATGACAGGTCAGGACGCTGTGAACACGGCCAAGGAGTTCAACGACCGCCTCGACTTCGACGGCGTGGTGCTGACGAAGCTCGACGGTGACACCCGCGGTGGTGCTGCCCTCTCGATTCGTACCGTCGTCACCAAACCCATCAAGTTTGTGGGTACGGGCGAGAAGATGGAAGCTATTGACGTGTTCCATCCTGAGCGTATGGCCGACCGCATCCTTGGTATGGGCGACGTCGTCTCGCTGGTGGAACGTGCCCAGCAGCAGTTCGATGAGGAGGAGGCCAAGCGTCTGGAGAAGAAGATCCGTAAGAATAAGTTCGACTTCGATGACTTCATGGGACAGATCCAGCAGATCAAGAAGATGGGCAATATCAAGGACCTGGCTTCGATGATTCCTGGCGTTGGCAAGGCCATCAAGGATGTCGACATCGACGACAATGCCTTCAAGCAGATAGAGGCTATCATCCAGTCGATGACACCGAAGGAGCGTGCCAATCCCGACATCATCAATCAGAGTCGCAAGTTGCGCATCGCCCGAGGTTCCGGCACGAAGATAGAAGACGTGAACCGCCTGATGAAGCAGTTTGACCAGACGCGTAAGATGATGCGTATGGTGAGCGGTATGGGCTCGTCGAAGATGGCCCAGATGGCGGCGGCAATGAAAGGTAAAATGCCAAAGATGTAATTAAGATATGCAACTGATAGACGGAAAAGCGACAGCGGCAGCCATCAAGGCTGAGATTGCTGATGAAGTGAAGGAAATAGTGGCCCGTGGCGGCAAGCAGCCCCATCTGGCCGCAGTGTTGGTAGGTCACGATGGCGGCTCAGAGACTTACGTAAAGAACAAGGTGCTCGCCTGCGAGGCCTGTGGTTTCAAGTCGACCCTCATCCGTTATGAGGACGACGTGACCGAGGCGGAACTCCTTGCCTGTGTCGACAAACTGAACCGTGACGACGACGTTGACGGCTTTATCGTGCAGCTGCCACTGCCGAAGCATATCGACGAGCAGAAAATCATCGAGGCTATCGACTACCGCAAGGATGTCGACGGCTTCCACCCCATCAACGTGGGCCGTATGGCCATCGGCCTGCCTTGCTTCATATCGGCAACGCCCCTCGGCATCATCACCCTGCTCAAACGCTACAATATTGAGACCAGCGGTAAGAAGTGTGTTATTCTCGGAAGAAGTAACATCGTCGGCAAGCCCATGGCACAGCTCATGATGCAGAAACAGTATGGCGACTCGACGGTCACCGTCTGCCACTCGCGTTCGAAGACGCTGAAGGAGGAGTGCCGCGAGGCCGACATCATCATTGCCGCCATCGGCCAGCCCGACTTCGTGACGGCCGACATGGTGAAGGAGGGTGCCGTCATCGTCGACGTGGGAACTACCCGTGTGCCCGATGCCTCGCGTAAGAGCGGCTTCCGGCTTAATGGCGATGTGAAGTTCGACGAGGTGGCACCGAAGTGCTCCTACATCACCCCCGTTCCCGGCGGCGTAGGTCCCATGACCATCTGTTCGCTGATGAAGAATACACTGGCTGCTGGCAAAAAAGAATACTACAGATAATGACTGCTGAAGAGTGGTATCAGCAAGGAAATGACTACCGCAAACAGAGCTTGTGGCATGAGGCCATCAACTGCTACATACAAGCCATAGCACTTGACCCTGACAGTCCGGCTGTCGAGGCCAAGCGCATGCTTGACGATATCATGGCCTTCTACTGCAAAGACATGTACAACCCCTAACCGCCTTTTCCCTATGATAGAAGTGATGATGACGCTGTTTGCCTTGGTCATCGTGGGTTTTGTGGCAGGCAAGCTGGGCTATCTTGGCGGTGACTTCGACCGGCAGTTGTCGAGTGTGGTCATCAACATTACGTGTCCGGCACTGATTCTTTCGTCAGCGATGACGGGCGAACTGCCTGACCGCCGGTTTATCCTTCCCTTGCTGCTCATCAGCACGCTGACATACGTGCTGCTGGCACTGGCAGGCTTCTTCCTGCCCCGCTTTCTGACGAAACGACGTGACGACGAGGGGACCATCGGTTTTGCCCTGATGTTCGGCAATGTGGGCTTTATGGGCTATCCTGTCGTGGCCTCTATCTTCGGTCATGAGGTAGTGTTCTATGCTGCTGTGCTGAACGTGGTGAACACGTTTGCCGTCTTCACCATCGGGACGGTGCTTATTACCGGTAAGAGCGAGGTCGAGGGCAAGCATTTCCAGAAGAAAGTGCTCTACTCCACGCCGATGTTGGCGGCCTACCTGACGATGGGCATTGTGGCGCTGGAGATTGACAATGTCCCTGTCGTTATCAGTCAGCCGCTGTCGATGTTGGGAGCTATCACCGTACCTGCTGCCCTGCTCATCATCGGCTCGTCGATGTCGAACCTGTCGATGCGCACGATGCTTGGTAACCGTACGGTCTATGCAACGACAGTGCTACGACTGGCGCTGCTGCCGGTAGGTGTCCACTTCCTGATGGGCGCCTTGGGGTTTGACCCCTTTGTCGTGAACATCAATACGCTGGTCATTGCCATGCCTGTGGCTACCTACGGCACCATCCTCTGTCTGAAGTACGAGAAAGACACGACGATGATGACCGAGGTGACGTTTATCACGACATTGCTCGCGATGGTCAGCATACCCTTGTTGGTCATGCTGCTTGGCATGAAGTAATTAAGTAGGTGTAAAAAACGACATTTTCGCAAATTTTTTTGGTGTTTTGCTTACTAATTCGTACCTTTGCACACCGATTACGAGAATTAATGCATTAACATAAGAACAATGGCAAAATTAAAAGGCGCTATTGTAGTCGATACTGAGCGGTGCAAGGGATGTCAGTTGTGCATCATTGCCTGTCCGCAGAAGGTGATTGCAATGGCAGGAAAAGTAAATCTGCACGGCTATCCTTACGTGGAGGCTGCCAATGAGGCTGCCTGCGTGGGCTGCGCCTCGTGTGGCATCGTATGCCCCGACGGATGTATCACCGTGTATCGTAAAAAAGTGGAGGAATAAGTTATGGCTGAAGAGAAAAGAGAGGTTGTGTTGATGAAGGGTAACGAGGCGATAGCTCACGCTGCCATTCGTTGCGGATGCGACGGCTATTTCGGCTATCCCATTACTCCGCAGAGTGAAGTCATCGAGACGTTGGCCGAGCTAAAGCCCTGGGAAACCACCGGTATGCAGGTGGTTCAGGCCGAGAGCGAGTTGGCGTCGATTTACATGGTCTATGGTGCTGCCGGAGCTGGCAAGCGTGCCATGACCTCGTCGTCATCTCCCGGTATCGCCCTGATGCAGGAAGGTATCACCTATATGGCTGGTGCTGAGGTGCCAGGCGTGTTTGTCAACGTACAGCGTGGAGGCCCCGGTCTAGGAACGATCCAGCCGTCGCAGGGCGACTACTTCCAGGCCACGCGCGGCGGTGGTAATGGCGACTACAACGTCATTGTGCTTGCTCCGAACTCCGTGCAGGAGATGGCCGACTTCGTTGACCTGGCCTTTGAGTTGGCGTTTAAGTACCGTAATCCGGCTATGATTCTCTCCGACGGTGTCATCGGCCAGATGATGGAGAAGGTGGTGCTGCCCCCGCAAAAACCCCGCCGTACCGATGAGGAAGTCATCCGCGAGTGCCCTTGGGCCTCGACGGGAAAACCAAGGAGCCGAGAGCGTGTGGTCATCACTTCGCTGGAACTGAAGCCTGAGGCTATGGAGGCCCGGAATATCGCCTTGCAGGAGAAATACCGCAAGATACAGGATCAGGAGGTGCGCTACGAGCAGCAGCAGATGGACGATGCCGACTACGCTATTGTCGCCTTCGGCTCTGCCGCCCGTATTGCCGAGAAGGCCATCGAGATTGCCCGTGAGGAGGGTCTGAAGGTCGGTCTGTTCCGTCCAATCACTTTGTGGCCGTTCCCGACGAAGGAGATTGCCCAGTTGGCCAAGACGAAGAAGGGCATCCTCGTGGTAGAGATTAATGCCGGCCAGATGGTGCAGGACGTGCGCCTGGCCGTCAACGGTGCCGTGCCCGTCGAACAGTTCGGTCGCCTGGGCGGTATCGTTCCTGAGCCGGAAGAAATTGTAGAGGCTTTAAAAGAAAAATTATTCTAGATTAACTAGAAAAACTAGAATTACTAGAAATACTAGAGAATTATGAATAGAAACGAAATAGTTCAACCCGAGAATATTGTCTGCAAGAAGCCGACGCTGATGAACGACAATAATATGCACTATTGTCCGGGCTGTTCGCATGGTGTGGTGCATAAGCTCATTGCCGAGGTTATTGAAGAGATGGGTATGGAAGACAAGGCCGTAGGTGTATCGCCTGTAGGCTGTGCCGTATTCGCGTACAATTATATAGATATCGATTGGCAGGAGGCTGCCCATGGACGTGCTCCAGCATTGGCAACAGGTATCAAGCGCTGCTGGCCCGACCGTCTGGTATTCACCTATCAGGGTGACGGCGACCTGGCTTGTATTGGCACCTGTGAGACCATCCACGCCCTGAACCGTGGCGAGAATATCGTCATCATCTTCGTCAATAATGCCATCTATGGCATGACGGGTGGTCAGATGGCCCCCACGACGCTGATCGGTCAGAAGACCTCTACCTGTCCCTACGGCCGCGATCCTCAGTTGCACGGCTATCCTCTGAAGATGGCCGACATCGCCGCCCAACTGGAGGGAACGTGCTACGTCACGCGCCAGTCGGTGGAGAGCGTAGCAAGTATCAACAAGGCTAAGAAGGCGTTGCGCAAGGCTTTCGAGGCATCAATGGCTGGCAAGGGCAGCTCGCTCGTCGAGTTCGTCTCCACCTGTAATAGTGGCTGGAAACTCACGCCCGCCAAGGCTAATGAATGGATGAAGGAAAACATGTTCCCCTTCTATCCCAAAGGAGACCTCAAGGATACAACAAATAAATAGAAACTACGAATTACACGAATTATACGATATGGCACAGCATGGAAAATATGTGAAATTCGTAAAATTCGTAGTCGAAAGAAAATGAATTATGAAGAAAGAAATAATTATCAGCGGTTTCGGTGGTCAGGGCGTGCTCTCGATGGGTAAGATTCTGGCCTACAGTGGACTGATGGAGGATAAAGAGGTGACCTGGATGCCTGCCTACGGTCCTGAGCAGCGCGGCGGCACGGCCAACGTGACGGTCATCGTCAGCGATGAGCGTATCTCGTCGCCCATCCTCTCGAAGTACGACATCGCCATCGTCCTCAACCAGCCTTCGCTGGAGAAGTTCGAACCGAAAATCAAACCCGGCGGCGTGCTTATCTACGACGGCTTCGGCATCATCAACCCGCCGACGCGTAAGGACATCACTGTCTATCGTATCGATGCCATGGACAAGGCTGCCGAGATGAAGAACGGCAAGGTCTTCAACATGATTGTGCTGGGCGGTCTGCTGAAAGTGGCTCCCGTGGTCAGCACCAAGGGTGTGGAGAAGGCACTGAAGAAGACCCTTCCCGAGCGTCATCACGACCTTATTCCCCTGAATATGCAGGCTGTGGATGAGGGTGCTAAGATTATAAAGGAAGTGAAGTAGGCGCAGGCCTACCATTCCTTCAGGTTTGCATCGGCTTCTATCCGGTTCTCGACCTTGTCGTCGAGCGCAGGATAGAAGTCGATGCCTGTTATGTGCTCAATGTCGTCGACAGTGTGGACGACGCTGCTCAGTGTCACCTTCTTACCGTCGTTACGGAAGAGGAATCCGATGGCTTTGGGATCTCCCGTGCGACACATAACAACCTTGAAGAAAGCGTCAGGCACCCAGACATGGCCACGGCCGATGGTGCGGGTGGGGGAGGTAGTGTCGTAGACGGGGCCGCAGACGATATCGAGGGCACCGTACTTACGTGCCCACTCACGGCACAGTATCTCTAGCGTGTTCCATTCGTATTTGTTCAGGGCGTGGTTCTGCGGACAGATGTTTGTAAAGAGAAACGACTCCGCCATCGCCGTGGCGTCCCACTTGTTGTCGCCGGCTGGGCACATGTGGCCGCGGTCGTAACGTGAGTTGTAGTAGTCGTTATCGGTGGCGCGGGGCGTTACCTCGGCATCCTCCGTGAACACCTCCGCCGAGCGCTTGTTCTTGCCGTAGGTATGGCTCTTTGTCAGGTGCCACGCCACCCAGTTGGGATTCTTTGTCTCACGGTTGTACGACGTGGTATAGCTTTTGCGCACGAGTATCTGCTCCGGGCGGTCTTTCAGCGGTGCCGGCTGTTCATACTGTATGGTCTTCTGCCGTGTGAATCCCAACAGGAGGAGCAGGCAGAGGGGTAGGGTGATGACGACAATTCGTTTCATGATGTATTCTTGTTCGTTCGTTTGCTATTTGCTAATTTGCTGCATACACATTCAATGACTTCCAAAAAGCTTGCCTACGAGACTGAGCAGCGAACTGACAGCCTTTCTTTGCCATAGTTGTACTCGCTTTTCAATGACTGTGCAAAGTTACGAAAAGTCGAGAGCAAAACAAAAGAAAACATTCTTTTTTTTGCCGAGACGAAGTAACATCCCGAATTTTTTTTCGCCACGACTGCAATGTTTCTACTACTTTCTGCGTATATATAGATAAAGACTGAATAAACCGTGAACGAGACAGACCTGATAGCGGGACTGCGCAGGCAGAGTCCCAAGGCACAACAAGAGACCATCGACCGCTACGGCCGCGAGGTCTTCGCGCAGGTGGTGCGGCTCGTCGCCGTCACTGAGAATGCCGAGGAGGTGTATCAGGATGTCTTCATGAAGGTCTTTACTAATATCGGGCAGCACGACGCCAGACGGGCATCGCTCCGCACATGGATATTGCGCATAGCTTACAACGAGGCCATCAGCTTCCTGCGCCGCAAGCGCATGCAGGTCATTTACTTCGAGGACCGTGGCCATGAGGCCGACAAGCTATCGGACGCTGAGGTGGACGAGACGCTGGGGCACGCCAATGCCGAGACGGTGCAACTGATACGTGCAGCCCTGAAGCACCTGCCGCCCGAGGAACGGGCGCTGGTGACGATGTTCTACTACGAGGAACGGAGTCTGAAGGAGATTGCCGACATCACGGAGTCGATACCCACAACGGTGGCCTCGCGCCTGAGCCGAACGAGAAAGAAACTTTGTAGAATCATAAAAATGTTACAGTCATGAAGGAGGAACAACTCAACAGCCTACGCCAGCAGGACAACGCCCTGCGCGAAGCACTCAGACAGGACGAGGCCGAGCTGCCGCAGATGCCCGCCGACCTGAACGCCCGGCTGATGAAGCGGATGGCACAAGAGAAGCCGGTGGCCAAGACAAGAAGGCTTTGGCCTTGGGTGGCTGCAGCCTGCGTCGCCGCATTTATCATCGTCAATATCATGCCGCCAAAAGCCTCACCCCCAGCCCCTCTCGCAAAGGAGAGGGGAGTGGTTACACCCGACACGCATCGGGCAGAGAAACCCATGATTGCGGAAGTGGAAAGGGAGGCAGCGCAGCCTGCTGCTGCTCCGACCAAGGCTAAGAAAGCGAAGGCGCGAACCAATGTTGTCAAGCACGACGTGGCGCTCCTGGCACAGGAAACGACGGCTACAGAATCTGTAACGCCTGAAGTGAAAGCTGAGGAGGAGGCAAAGCCGGAGTTGGCGCAGGCCGTAACTCAGGATGCCAAGCCCATGACGCTGACGGAACGCGACATCCCCATCACCCGCCCCGAGAACTACAAGTACACCCCCGAGGAAATAGCACTCCTGAAAAAGCAGGCCGACGAGGCTTACCTGAAGTGGGTGGAACTGGAACTCGAAATAGCAAAACATCATTTAGAACAAACAGCGCAACAATAAAAAAACAACAATATGAAACGAATCATTATCATGCTGCTCATCGCATGCAGCGCCATTACAACCATGAGTGCCGACCCGACGGCAGCACCCCAGAAGAAGCCAGCGAACGTCATCGCCACGCTGAACGCCATTATCCAGAAGTTTGGCATGAACGAGGGACAGATATTCTCTGTCAACCGTAACCCGAACACCGGCATCATGGAGTCGAGCACGAAGATTGTTCCCTTTTCTTGTCCTACCAACGACGTGAAGAATGACGACGTGCTGAACGCTGTCAGCATAAACTTCCAGAAGGAAGAGCCGCTGTCCTATCAGTTCCAGCACATACAGCCAGGCAGCAACGAGAACATCTACCTCATGGTCATCGACAACGACGGTAAGAGCAACAATGTGCGCATTCGCTCCAATAAGCGTCAGGAGATGTGGATGATGTGCACCAAGAACCCCGAGAACCCCCAGTTGCGCGATGCCTACGCTGTAACCTGGGAACTCTCTGAAGACAAGCAGAAGACGGTGGGCACCGTCTACATGATCACCTCGCTGCGCCCCGATGTCTATGTAAAGAACTTAGAGACCTCGAAGAAGACGTTCAAGATTGAGGGCCGCGTGGATGCCGACATCAAGGACTCGCTATACAACATCTATATTGCCAACACCGCCGAAGAACTCGAAAACATTGGCGACGACGACTACGTAGCCTGCGTGGCCGTCATCAACAAGCGCTTCGAATGGCAGACGGAGCTGGACCACCCCGTCGTGGGCCGCCTGCGCTGCATCTTCCCCGACGGCGAGCTCTGCTCAGCCTGGATCAACCTCGACTTCGTGCCGGGCGAGACCTACCGCATCACCGTCCACAACGGCTACTACGACGAAGACCAGGACTACGAGCGCCGCGTGGGCCGACAGTCGGGCAAGAGTCTGCTGAACGAACGGCAAAGCCGCGGAATAGACGATGTGGTAGCTGATGATGTGGCGATTGACACGATACCCGGCTACAGCGAGCCCGTCACGCCCCGCCAGTCTTCAAGATGGGAGCCGAAACTCGAGCAGATGATGCAGATAGAGGCGAAGGGAATGGCCTTTAAAGCCAATATGGATGCCATCAAAGCCACCTACGCATCGCTCGAACCACACTTCAAGATGAAGTCGCTCACGGGGTCAGAGCGTATATTCGCACAGATTACCAAGCTCAACAAGGAGCTGGACGCGAAGTTTCAGGACTTCATCAAATACCTGAAGGGTCTCGACGTACCCCCAACTGAAATAGTAGAGAAAAACAAGGCCATTGGCGAAATACACAAAGAGATCCTGAAATTCTACACCGAGCAGAACCAAGGATTCACGGAAATGTACAAGGAGGTGGGCGTGTTGACCAAGGCGGCGCAGAAGACGCAGAAATACATCAACGGACTCACCGAGAAGTACCTGAAGGAGATGAGCAAGGCCATCATGGGAGCGAAGTAAGTTTTCTTATGATACCCGGGATACAGGCACGGACCGCAGCGACTGCGCTCCGTGCTTCAATTAACGGGAATCTTCGGTCTTGTAGTGCTGCCTTGAAATGTTTTGTTTTAATGCACTTTGGACAAAAAAGTAGCGAAAAAGTTGGCGGTTTGGTGAAAAAAGCGTATCTTTGCAGCCTAAAACGTAGAAAGAAGCGTGAAAGTTAAGGAAGTGCTTAGCGCCCTTGAACAGTTCGCGCCCCTGCCCTTGCAGGAAAGCTGGGACAATGCTGGCTTGCAAGTTGGATTGACAGAGGCGGAGGTTTCAGGGGCATTATTGTGTCTGGACGTCACCGAAAAAGTCGTTGACGAGGCAGTCCAGAAGGGCTGCAATCTCATTGTGAGCCATCATCCGCTGCTGTTCCGGGGACTGAAGACCATCAGCGACCTGACGGACGTGCAGCGCACGGTCAGGAAGGCTATCCGTCACGATGTGTGCGTCATCTCGATGCATACGAACATGGACAATGCCCGCGGTGGCGTGAACTTCAAGATTGCCGAGAAACTGGGGCTGACAGACGTGACGTTCCTGAACCCGAAGCGGGTGGGGGACGTAGAGTGCGGCAGCGGCGTCATAGGCACGCTGACCGAAGCGATGGCAGCCGACGACTTCGTGCTGAAGGTGAAGCAGACCTTTGGGGTAGAGTGTGCGATGACCAATGAACTGCTGCGTCGGCCTGTCAGCCGTGTGGCCATCTGCGGCGGCGCGGGCGACTTCCTGCTCGACGACGCTGTGGCGGCGGGTGTGGATGCGTTCATCACGGGCGAAATGCACTATCATCAGTACTTCGGCTATGAGCAGCGGGTGCAGATATGCGTCATCGGCCACTATCAGAGTGAGCAGTACACGACAGAGATTTTCCGCGATATCATTGAGACCCGGTGTCCTGAGGTGAGGACGGAGATAGCAGAGACAAATACGAATCCGATATTATATATTTAAGCGTGATAGCATCATAACGTAATAACGAAATAGTAAAAGAATTATGGCAAAGAAAGATCCTACAGACTTGTCGGTAGAGGAGAAGTTGAAGACCCTTTACCAGATGCAGACGGCCCTGTCGGCCATCGACGAGAAACGTACACTCCGCGGTGAACTGCCTCAGGAGGTGAATGACCTGGAAGACGAGATTGAGGGCCTGAACACGCGTATACAGCGCATTCAGACTGATATCGACGAGTTCCAGAAGGCTGTCACCCAGAAGAAGGGTGAGATTGCCGAGGCTGAGGTTAGCGTGGCCCGCTATAAGGCTCAGCTGGACGAGGTGAAGAACAACCGCGAGTACGACACGCTGTCGAAGGAGATTGAGTTCCAGTCGCTGGAGATAGAACTCTGCAACAAGAAAATCCGCGAGGCTCAGGCCCGCATCGCTGAGAAGAACCAGGAGTTGGAGCAGAACAAGCAGGTAGTTGAGGAGCGTTGTGGTGATCTCGAACTGAAGAAGAGCGAGCTCGATGAGATTATGGAGGAGACGCGCGCTGAAGAGGAGAAACTGAAGGAGAAGGTCAAGGAGCTGGAGGCCAAGATTGAGCCGCGCCTGCTCGCCTCGTTCAAGCGTATCCGCAAGAATGCCCGCAACGGTCTGGGCATCGTCTACGTGCAGCGCGACGCGTGCGGCGGCTGTTTCAACAAGATTCCGCCCCAGCGTCAGCTCGACATCAAGATGCACAAGAAAATCATCGTCTGCGAATACTGCGGACGTATCATGATCGATCCTGAACTGGCAGGCGTCAAGGTAGAGAAACCCGCTGACAACAGTGAGAAGAAGACCACGCGCAAGCGCGCCATTCGCAAGACGTCGACCGCCTCGTCGAAGAAGGCCGCCGATGCCAACGACATGGCTTGACGGCATAGCCACAGACTATTGGCCGCTACTTACTAGCGCGTAGTCGGGGATGTCCGTCAGGAAGCGGTATGAGTGGTGCTCATAGTCCATCTGGCAGCAATAGTGCTTCAGACCGTTGCTGACGATAAGAAAATCAGTATGCAGCAGGAGATTATAGACCACGATCTGGTCGAACGTCTTCTGCTGTATTTTTATGTGTGGTGCCTTGTACTCGATAATCATCCGTGGGCGCAGGGATTGGTCGTAAAGCACCGTGTCGCAGCGTAGCCGCTTGTCGCCAACGTGCAACTCCAGCTCGTTGGCCAGCAGTCCCTTGGGGTAGCCTTTGTGCTCGACGAGGAAATGCGTGAAATGCTGGCGTACCCACTCCTCGGGTGTCAGGGCGACATACTTACGGCGCAGGAAGTCGAAAATAAGCTGCTTTTCGTTATGTTCCCTAACATTTATTTCGTATTCTGGTAGGTTTAATCGAATCATTTTTGTAATTTTGCAGGCAAAAGTACAAAATAATATCGAGACAAACGATGGCAGAGGCAAAAAATGTAACTTTCGACGGCATCATGGCCGACCTGCAGGCAGGTCGCTATGAGCCTGTATACTACCTCATGGGCGATGAACCGTACTACATCGACAAGATATGCGACTATATTGCCGAGCACGCCCTGCAGCCCGAGGAACGCGATTTCAATCAGACCGTTATGTTCGGCTCTGACGTCACTGCCGCTCAGGTGGCCGACGCTGCCCGCCGCTATCCGATGATGGCCGAGCGGCAGGTTATCATCGTGAAAGAGGCGCAGAACCTGAAGCAGACCGACCAGCTGGAGAAGTACTTCAAAACTCCCATGAAATCGACCGTCCTCGTCCTTTGTCACAAAAACGGGAGTATTGACGGCCGTAAACGGGAGTACGTAAAGGCTATCAAGGCAGCTGGCGTCCTCTTTGAGAGTAAGAAGTTGCGTGACCGCGATCTGCCGCCGTTCATCGAAAACTACCTCAGGCAGTACCAAGTGGGTATTGACCCGAAGGCCACGCAGATGATTGCCGACTCGATAGGTGCCGACCTGAGCCGGCTGACCAGCGAGCTCGACAAGGTGCGTATCTCGTTGTCGGAAGGGGATAGGAGGGTGACGCCTCAGGTGGTGGAAGACCAGATAGGGGTGAGCAAGGATTTCAATGCATACGAGCTACGTGACGCCATTGTCAACCGCAATGTGTTCAAGGCAAATCAAATTATCAAATATTTTGACAATAATCCCAAGGCAGGAAGTATCTACTCTTTTCTCCCGATGCTTTTTAATTACTTCCAAAACCTGATGATCGCCTATTATGCGCCAAATAACAAGAGTCAGGAGGGGGTAGCGGACTGGCTGGAATTGAGGACACCGTGGTTGGCCAAAGACTATATGACAGGCATGAGAAATTTCTCAGGAATGAAAGTGATGCATATAATTTCCAAAATGAGAGAAATTGATGCTAAAAGTAAGGGTTTGGACAACCCAAATACCCCTCCAGGTGAACTGATGAAAGAGTTAATTTTTTACATTTTGCACTGATTTCTGCTTCTGGAATCTGCTGTTTTTGCGTCCTGGGTGGACGCTTTTTTTTATACCGAAAAGCCGATGTGTAAAGGGTGGGGGGCGTTTCTTGACCGCTCAAAACTCGCGTATTTTCTGCCGCTCCGGTACTTCGTTGGGAATAACGCAGAAACGCTGATTTTTCCGTTTTTTTTTGCTTGTTGATTCAGTGTTCACGTTTTTTAACGTTTAAAACTGTGAAGTATGGAAAACAAAATTATTTTATTCTTTGAATAATTTAAATTCAAAACCTAAGAATTTAGACAATAAAAGAAAACTGTGGATTTGATAATTGTGATTTCAAAATCAAAAGCAACGACAATAAAAATACAAATCAATAATTATGCAAACATTTAGTTGTATTGATAAATTGCTAAAATTCAGATAATTGCAATGTTTTCATGAAGTTGTTTAGGGTACTAGAATACATGTATATCAGTAGAAAGGTCCTTTAAGATACTTATAGAGCGCTCAATATCACAAGTATCATATTTAATGCCAGTTAGTTGGTTGACAATGCTGCTTGAATACTTAACAATGTAAATCGCAACGAGTTTAAATATCAAAATCAAAACTAAAATATCATCACTTTATTTACAATACAAAACCAAATATAAATTTATAAATTAAAATGTAGAAACCAAAAATTGTTGTTCAAAAATTTGCACATCCCATTTATTTGTTTTACCTTTGTAAATCGAAACAAAAATGGGTCGAATAGCCCCTAACACCCTATCGAAGCAATATGAAAGACAGAATTCGCCAGATTATGGAGTCGCAACACATGACCCAACAAGTGTTCGCACAGTTCATCGAAATGTCGCCTGCCTCACTGAGCAGCATCTTCAATGGTCGTACCAAACCGACCCTGAATGTTGTTGAGGCCATTAAGAAGAAAATTCCTGACATCAGTACTGATTGGCTTATGTTTGGTCGCGGATCCATGTATGATGACTCCAATTCCGTTGCTGCATCCCCTATCGGTAGCCCGCGAGAGGCCAGCGAGACAATGCTTGACTTTTCAGAAAATTCATCTTTCCTCTCTGAAGGTCAATCTTTAGCAGCAGATACTCGCCCGTCGGTGGCACCGGTTTTCAATAGTGTAAAAAACACACACCAGAATACTCTTCGCGAAGAGGTTAAAAATATTGACAAACAGCCGCGCCGCGTCACTGAAATTCGCGTCTTTTACGATGATCAGACTTGGGAGAGTTTTGTTCCTGCCAAGAAGTGATTACCTGTTTTTTTTAAAAACGCTTTGCCGTTTCGCAGAAAATGAGTATCTTTGCACCCTATTTATTAATAAGGTGTATGAATACGATAAAAAAATATGAGCTCAATCTACGCGTATCCGCCGTTATATGTCTACATGAGCGCTATGTGCTACTGCGTCTGACGCAGGATGAGCCGTTGCCGTCAATGTTCCCCGGACAGTTCGTCGAGGTACGTGTCGACGGTGGTCAGCACACTTTCCTCCGACGCCCCATCTCCATTAATTTCGTCGATCGCGATCGTAACGAGCTATGGCTGTTGGTAGCCACGGTGGGCGAAGGCACGCGCTGGATGGCAACGCTTCAGACTGGTGACACGCTGAATATCATAGGGCCTCTTGGCAACGGTTTTATGACGCCTGCCGGTCAGGGCGAAATTCTGCTGGTAGGCGGCGGTGTGGGCGTGGCTCCACTGCTCTATCAGGGAGCATGGCTCCGTGAGCATGGCCTGCAGCCGGTGTTCCTGCTGGGAGCCCGTACTGCCAAGGACCTGCTACTGTTGGATGAATTCCGCAAGTATGGTGAGGTGCTTCTGACTACCGAGGACGGTAGTGCCGGCGAGCGTGGTTTCGTGACGCAACACTCCGTGCTCCAGCAGCGACAGTTCCTGTTGATTCAGTCGTGTGGCCCTACGCCGATGATGAAGGCTGTGGCCCGCTACGCCTATCAGGTGGACACAGAGTGTGAGGTGTCGCTGGAGAATATGATGGCGTGTGGCCTTGGGGCCTGTCTGTGCTGTGTGGAAAAGACTGTAGAGGGCAATCTGTGTGTATGTAAGGAAGGCCCGGTATTTAACATCAAACGACTGTTATGGCAACTTTAAACGTGAATATAGGACGCTTGCAGCTTAAGAACCCGGTGATGACCGCCTCGGGTACTTTCGGCTATGGGCTTGAGTTTCAGGATTTTGTTTCACTCGGCGGCCTAGGTGCCATTATCGTGAAAGGCACTACGCTTCACCCTCGTGAGGGTAACGACTATCCTCGTATGGCCGAGACACCTTCAGGTATGCTGAACTGTGTCGGCCTTCAGAACAAGGGTGTCGGCTATTTCTGCGAGCATATCTATCCGCAGCTGCTGCCTACAGGTGGCACCTACATCGTGAATGTCAGTGGTTCGTCGCCAGAGGACTATGCCGAATGTGCTGCCCGCATTGACGAGCTGGAACACATCCCTGCCATCGAACTGAACATCTCATGCCCTAACGTCAAGGACGGTGGCATGGCTTTCGGCGTGACAACAAAAGGGGCAGCTTCTGTGGTCCGTGCCGTGCGTGAGCGCTACCACAAGACCTTGATTGTGAAGCTGTCGCCCAACGTGACTGACATTGCAGAGATTGCCCGTGCCGTGGAGTACGAGGGCGCCGACGCCGTGTCGCTCATCAATACGCTGATGGGTATGGCTGTAGACATAGAGAAACGTCGCCGTGTGCTGAGCATCGGTACAGGTGGGCTCAGCGGCCCCGCCGTGAAGCCTGTGGCGCTGCGTATGGTCTATCAGGTGGCAAAGGCCGTGAAGATACCCGTTGTGGGACTTGGCGGCATCATGACGGCCGAGGATGCTGTCGAGTTTATGATGTGCGGTGCGACGGCCATTGAGATTGGTACGGCGAATTTCATTGACCCTTCGGTCACCATCAAGGTGCGCGACGGACTGTCCGATTGGCTCGACCGTCACGGCTGTCAATCGGTACAGGAGATTATTGGTGCTATAGAATAACTAATCATAACTGAAACAGACAAATGAAAACGAAACTACTATTGACTCTGACGCTGCTGGTGTGCGCGCTGTCGCTGAGTGCCCAGCAACTGGCATTCCCTGGCGCACAAGGGTGGGGTCGCTTCGCTACAGGCGGCAGAACGGGTACGGTGTACCATGTCACTAATCTGAATGACTCCGGCACCGGCTCCCTGCGCGATGCCGTCAGTCAGTCTAATCGCATCGTCGTGTTCGACGTGGGCGGTGTCATTCGCATCAACTCGCGACTGGTGTTCAAAAGCAATCTGACCATTGCCGGACAGACGGCTCCCGGTGAGGGCATCACCGTCTATGGCGACGGCATGTCGTGCTCGGGTGCCACCAATGTCATCATGCGCTACATGCGTTTCCGAATGGGTTCGGTGGGTACGAAGGATGCCGACTGTGCCGGTTTGGCCAATGGCGGCAACATCATCTTCGACCACTGCTCGTTTGCTTGGGGACAGGACGAGAACTTCTCCATCAACTGGGACAACAAGGGTACGGCTCCTCATGACGTTACCCTGCAGAACAGTATTGTGGGTCAGGGACTTATGCAGCACTCGGCTGGCGGTCTGATTCAGGCCGACAACATCACGATGTATCGCGTGCTGCTCTGCGATAACAAAACCCGTAACTTCAAGGTGAAGGGCAAGCACCAGTATGTGAACAACATCGTCTACAACTGGAGCGCCTATGCCTACGAGATGGGTGGCGAGTCCAGTGGCGATTCCTATGCCAATGCCGTGGGCAACCTCTTTATCAACGGCAATTCCACCGGCACGTCGGCCAATGGCTTCTCTGGTGGCAACAGTAATTTCCATTTCTATGGTGCTGACAACTGGCAGGACCGCAACAAGGACGGCATTTTCAATCCCGAACTCTTCACGGGCGACGGCGGCAGCGACCGTCAGAGTACGCCCTACGACTATCCCGAACTGGAAACCTGGTCGGGCAAGGATCTGATAGAAAAACTGCTGCCCGAGGTGGGTGCCTCGCTGCCTTACCGCGACCTGACCGATGCTTATATGGTCAACGAGGTGCTGTCGTTCGGCAAGAAGGGTAACCTCATCACCAGTGAGAAGGATCTGCCCTACGGAACCCCTGACACCTGGACGACCTTCAAGGGTACCAAACCTCAAGACACCGACGGCGACGGCATGCCCGACGCCTGGGAGGAGGCCAACGGCACCGACAAGACCAAGAACGACGCCATGACGCTGGCCACCAACGGCTATGCCAACATCGAGAACTACTTCAACGCCATCACCAAGAGCGACCGCCAGTTCTTCCTGCGCGCTCCCATGCTGCTCACCATGACGGCCTCTACCACCAATAGCATCACGCTCGAGTGGTCGGACTTCACCGACAACGAGGAGGGCTTTATCGTGGAGATGAAGAAAGACGGCGCGTTCACAGAGATAGGTCGCACGGCTGCCAACGTGAGCACGTTCACCTATGCCGACGAGGCACTGACGCCAGCCACCTCATACGTGGTTCGCGTCTGCGCCTATCAGGGCGAGCAGAAGTCGGACTACACCGCAGAGCTGACCGCCAAGACGCGGCCTGAGCAGATTGACATCATCGATGCCGAGAATTTCCAGGGCACCGGAGCCGGCGAGTGGCTTATCAACCCCACGACCGACGAGACCTGTACCCTCAGCGAGGGCAAGGAATACACGGCCGTGGTGGTGCGCTCCGACGCCAACGTCACCCTTAACGGCACTGGATACATCGGCGGCACGGCCTCGCTCAACAAGACCGGACAGGGCACTCTCGTCGTGGCCTCCGACCAGCACTACACGGGAGCCACCGTGCTGCACCATGGCGTCTACGAGTTCTCCAGCCTGAAGAACGGCGACGTGGCCAGCGGACTGGGCAAGAGCCAGGAGTTTGCGCAGAACTGGGTGATGGACGGCGGCGTATATAAGTACACCGGCCCCACTACGGCCACCAACCGCTCGGCCAGCCTCTACAACGACACCGAGCTGAACATCAGCAAGAGCGGCACCGTGGTTACCATGAACGGCTCGTTCGAGGGGCAGGGCAACCTGACCGTCGACGGTGCAGGACAGATGCTGGTCAACAATGCCAACTTCTTCAACTTCGACGGCAACCTGGTGCTGAAGGGCGGCGAGGTGAAGCTTAGCTCGAAGGACGTCTCAGACAAAGGCCTGGGCAAGGCCTCGAAACTGGTGCTGCAAGGCGGCGCATTCACTGCTGTGGGCAAGAACGAAGCCAATGTCACCTACAACTTCCCCATCGAGGTAGTGGCAGGTACCACCTCGTCTACCTATTTCGACCTGTGGAACACTAACAAGTGTACGGTCACTGGCACCGGCACCCTGGAGTGGGGTGTCACCTATCTGCGCGAGTACATCGAGGGCAACTGGGACGGCTTCACCGGCCAGCTCGTCATCAAGCCCTTTGGCAACAACGGCACCAACCGCCAGTTTGCCATCCGCAACAACGTGGGCATCAAGAATGCCACCATCTACCTGAAGAGCGGTGCTGCCATCAACGGTGCCAAGAACGAGTCAACCTATTACCTCGGCGGACTGTCGGGCGAGGCTGGTTCCGTCCTGGCCGGCTTCAATGTGAAGGCCAAGGGCAGCGGCACGTGGGTTGTAGGCGGAGCCAATACCGACGAGGAGTTTAATGGCGTCATCAACAACAACGACCAGGCCGGCAGCCATCCCGGCACCACGAACATCGTGAAGGAGGGCACCGGCGACTGGCGCCTGACGGGGGCAAACGTCTATGCCGGCAAGACAGATGTAAACGCCGGCACGCTCATTGTCAACGGCAAGCATACGGGCACAGGTGCCGTTACTGTGAAAGCCGCCGCCACGCTGGCCGGCAAGGGCACCCTGGACGCTGCTACGACCGTGAACGGGACGCTGCAAGTCGGCGACACACTGGCAACAGACAAAGGCCTGACCTTCAACGGAGGCTTGAAGTTAGGAAATGCTGCCGTGTTGCAGCTGAACGAGGCTATGACAGAGAAGACCTATTATAATGGCGACCAGATTCAGGCTTTCACGGGTACCGTTACCGGCACCTTTGCCAAGATCCTGCCAGAGACGCCGGGTGAGGGCCAGACGTGGGACACCACAGAACTCTATACGAAGGGTATTCTGAAGGTGCTCGGCGGCACGGAGCGTGATCCCGATCCCACACCTGGCCCGGGGCCGCAGAGCGAGACCAAGAAGGTGTGCATCGCCTGGGGTAATTGCACCCGTACAGGTGGTGACAGCAGTTGTACCGAACTGGTGGGCAACGAGGAGAGTCCCTCCAACAACCTGGGTTTCTCTATGCACTACACCACAGTGACCGATAAGTACTTCTCCAAGGGTGAGAAGATGACCTACGACTTCGACGGCGTACAGCGTACGGGTATCAAGCTCTCTAATGGTGCACAGGTCGGGATTAAGATGCCGGAAGGTTACAAGGCGACTAAGGTGACTTTCTGGAGTACGACGACCAATAATGCAAGTAGCCGTACTTGTTACTGGAAGGAAGTGGCAGGAAAGACCTACACCGAGGCCGACGGTCAGCTGCTCAGTCTGACGGCAACGGCAAGTTCACCCAGTAAGGCTGAGTTTGTGCTGGATAATGTGCAGAATGAGCTCACCTTCACCAATTCTGGTGAACAGCAGCAGGTAATCGTCGTCTTGGAATATCATACTGGCGGGTCTGATACACCAGAACCGACACCGGAACCGGTATCGGCGGAATTGTCATTCAATACACCAAGTGTAAGTGCCATTCTAGGGGAGACGTTCACCGCTCCGACATTGCAGAATCCTCATAATGTCGCTGTAACATGGGGTAGCAGCAATGCGGCTGTGGCAACAGTCAGCCAGCAAGGGGCTGTGTCAGTCGTTGGCGTCGGCACGACGACCATCAGTGCCACGTTCGCTGGTAATGCCGATTATCTGGCGGGTTCAGCCAGCTATCTGCTGACGGTGACGGAACCGGTGCCTGATGCTATCAATAGCTTGAACATTGATGGCAGGCAAGTGGAGTACTTCACAACGTCTGGTGAACGCGTATCTGTCCCGGCCAAGGGCATTTATGTCTTGCGGGAGACAACTGCTGACGGCAGAGTGACTTCCCGGATAATATGCCGATAACAGAAAAAAGTGGAAAGCGGTCTCTGTTCAGACCGCTTTTCTTTTGTCAACAAAATGAGGGCTGCCAATAGGCAGCCCTCAACCAACACAAAAACTAAACTAGACTTAACTAATGCTAATAAGACTTTCACAAGCCCCATTTAGCGTTTGCAAAGATAGTCTTATTTTTTGAACTTTCAAATAGTTTCTGAAATATTTTTTGTATTTTTAGTATAAAAATATGTTAAACAGCTATCCCAGATATTAGAAAATGGTCAAAAATGACGATAGCTGTCATAGCCTCGACCACAGGTACTGCCCTGGGCAGCACACATGGGTCATGGCGTCCGCGGGCAGTCAGAGTGGTCGTGTTACCCTCCATGTCGATCGTCTCCTGTGGACGGAGTAGGGTGGCAACCGGTTTGAACGCTACGCGGAAGTAAATGTCTTCGCCGTTGGTGATGCCACCTTGTATGCCGCCACTATGATTTGTGACCGTTCTGACGATTTGCTCTTTGGTAATGAAGCGGTCGTTGACTTCGCTGCCGCGTCGGGTGGCAAAGTCAAAGCCGTCGCCATATTCAAAACCTTTTACGGCGTTGATGCTCAGCATAGCGCTACCCAGTTCTGCGTGCAGTTTACCGAATTCCGGCTCTCCCAGTCCTGCGGGACAACCTTTGACGACACAGGTGATGACACCGCCGATGGTATCGCCTTCGGCTTTTACTTCGCTGATGAGCTGTTCCATTTCGGCTGCTTTCTCCTGGTCGGGACAACGGACGACATTCGTCTCAGTCAGATTCAAGTCGTAGTGGTGGTAGTCGCGGTCAAGGCAGATGTTGCCCACTTGCGACGTGTAGGCCTGAATCTTGATACCCTTTTGTCGTAGTGCCAGCTTAGCCAAAGCACCGGCCACGACGCGGCTGATGGTGATGCGAGCCGACGAGCGGCCTCCGCCACGATGGTCGCGTATGCCGTATTTGCTTTGATAGGTATAGTCAGCATGCGACGGACGGAAAACTGTCCGCATGTTCTCGTAGTCCTGCGAGTGCTGGTTCTCATTGCGTACGATGAAGCCGATAGGGCAGCCTGTCGACTTACCCTCGAAGACACCGCTCAACAGCTCCACCTTATCAGGTTCCTGCCGCGAGGTTGTAATCTTGCTTTGCCCTGGGCGACGGCGGTTCAGTTCATTTTGGATAAATGCCAGGTCAATGTCGATGCCGGCAGGCATGCCGTCTACAACACCGCCAATAGCTGCTCCATGACTCTCGCCGAAGGTGGTCAGCGTGAATTTGTGACCGAAGGTGTTACTCATGGCAGCCTCCGCAGCCTCCCTCGCCGCAACCCTCGCCGCAACCTTCGCCACAGTGACCTCCACAGCCACCGCATCCTCCGGTCATGTGCTTGATAAGAGCGTTCACCTCTTCGTCGGTAGCAGGACGGTTTTCAATCATCTCACCCACGAAGTTCAGTGTCTTGCCGGCCATGGGATGATTCGTGTCTACAGTGACGCCATCGGGCTCCACCTTGTCAACTCTCGCCATAAAGCGGTTTTGGTCGCTGTCGGTCAGCGTGATGATAGCCCCGGGATAGACATTCTGGGTGTCGAACTTCCCGTTTATCTCGAACATACTGCACTCTAACTTGTGGATTCCTTCAGGAATGTATTCGCCAAAAGCCTCTTCAGGCTTTAACGTAAAATCAAAGTGCGTGCCTTTGCCCAAGTTGAGCACATGCTGCTCCAATGCCGGCAGTGAGACGCCGAAACCACTGATAAACTGGAAAGGATGGTCTTCCGAGGTCTGCTCGATGAGCGTCTTCGAGCCGTTCTCCAGAGAATAGAGCTGATAGTGTACAGCCAAAAACTTATGATCCATATTTATACCTTATTATTATATACAACTAAAATGCGGTTGCAAAGGTACGAAAAAGCTATGAAAAGACAGCACGTTTAAGGTAAAAACATTAAAAATTCAAATAACCGCCGATTATTTGACCTTTGTCAACGAAATGGCTGTTTGCGCACACAATTCGTTGAAATATTTGTTGGGAATGTAAAATTGCCGTACCTTTGCATCGTCAAAACCAAACAAAGGGTTGCGACAAAGGATAACAAAACACAAATTAATTAAGGTAGGAGTCTGAGGACAATAGTAAAAAGGATAACAATAAAAGGATAACAAATAATAATTAATGAAATCCGAAGACTCTGAGTAAAGAAAGAAAGGGTAAAAAAAATGAAAAGATTGTTTTTGATGACGATTGCAATGCTTAGTATGACTATGACATTTGCAGAGAATGAGGAAACAAAGAACGTGACGAACCTCGAGGCTTACGACATGAGCGTCAATATGCGCAAACTGGGCGTAGCCTTAGGACTGACACTTGACCAGATGGAGGCTGTGGAGAATATCCACACGACTTTCAACGCTGAGATGCAGCTTGCTGCTCACGCTGATGACAAGGATCGTAAGGAGATGGTCAGCAAGGCTGTAGAGCGTGATATCAAGTGGATGCACTATGTGCTCGACGAGAAGCAGTACCACAAGTACCTGCTCCTGCTCAACACCACGCTGAAAAACCGTGGGTTGGTCGTCAACGAATAAGAGAGGAAGTAAGAAGTTAGTTATTAAAAGAAGTGCCGCAGGATTTTTGTAATTCTGCGGCTATTTTTTTTGTATTTAAGAAAAAAATCGTATTTTTGCACTTTGAAAGAGATTATAATTAACGAAAAGATGAGAAATATCAGATTTTTTCTTGTATCGATGGTTGCCGCGCTGATGGTCAGCTGCGGAACCACCTCAACAGTGCCCATCACAGGGCGCCAGCAGACGCTGATGGTCAGTGACGGTGAAGTGCTCTCATTGGCCAATCAGCAGTATCAGGAGTTTATGAAGACGGCTAAGAAGTCGACGAACACCAAGAACACTGCAATGGTGCAACGGGTAGGTCAGAAGTTGGCCACTGCCGTCACCAACTACCTGCGTAACAACGGTCTGGCCTCTGAGGTTAACAACTTCGCATGGGAGTTTAACCTCGTTCAAGATCAGCAGGTCAATGCCTGGTGCATGCCTGGCGGCAAGATTGTCGTCTATGAGGGACTTCTTCCTATTACGCAGGACGAATCATCGCTGGCCATCGTCCTTGGACATGAGATAGCCCATGCTGTGGCCAAGCACTCTGCAGAACAGCTGAGCACCCAGATGCGCCAGCAGTATGGCATGCAGATTGGTACGGCCATTGCCGGTGCTTTAGGTATGGGACAGAATACGCAGAGTATCGTGCAGGCTGTTGCTGCATTGAACTTTAACTTCGGCAACCTGAAATACTCTCGCAACCACGAGAGTGAGGCCGACCACATGGGGCTTATCTTTGCTGCTATGGCAGGCTACGACCCTCAGGTGGCTGTCACCTTTTGGCAGCGGATGGCTGCCGCGTCAAACAATCAGACCGCTGAGTTTATGAGTGATCACCCCAGCGATGCTACCCGTATCAAGCAGATTCAAGGCTGGATGCCTGAGGCGCTTAAGTATTACAAGAAGTAACAAAAAAAGCCACACCTGCAAGAGATGTGGCTTTTTTTTTCGGTTCTTTTATTAGAAGTTGTAGTAGAAGCCGAACTGTACATTGTTGCTCAGGTCCATGAACGAGAAGGTGTTCGTGGCCTTGGCTCCATCAGCATCGGGCTTGCTGCTTCTGTAACCCAGCAGGTTGCCGAACTTGGAAACGAGGGTGAACTTGTCGTTCAGGTTGTAGGCAAAGCCAGGCTGCACGTAGATGCCGAAGGTGTTGGTCTTGTTGTCCACAGCGTTATCGTTAGGACCTGCCTGCTCGTTATTGTTCATGCTGAGGGCGAACTTGCCATCGGCAAAAACACTGACCTTGCCCCAGTGGAGGGGAGTAAGACGGAAGTAGGGAGCAAACGTAAAGGTGCTGTTTGTCAGTTTGGGCTCCGTGGCCTCTTTGGTAGAAGAGCTGTAGCCAATCTCCATACCTACGCCCATCAAGTTGTTGAAGGAGACACCGAACTCAGGTATGAACTTCAGTGTGCTGTTTGTGGTCTTGCCATCATATGAAGTGGTAGTGAAACCTAACGAACCACCAACATACATGTTCTGAGCGTTCATGCTTACTGCCATCAGTGCGGCAGCCATGGTCATCATAATCTTTTTCATAATTCTTTCTTTTTTTTAAATGTTATTCAACTGAAAACTTTAGCGATTGCAAAGGTACTGACAATAAACGGACAACAGCATACGAAAGTCTGTTTTTTTGTTTCTGTGTGCGCAAACGTGATATATGTCAATTATTAAAACTCTATAAATAATATGGTGGAAATAGGTTATTATTGTAGGAATGTTGTATCTTTGCAAATAATAATTTGTGATAGTATGATGAAAAAAATTCTTGTTTTTACTGTGTGTGTGGCTGGTGCTATGACGCTTCAGGCTCAGACAAAGGGTGGGGGACTCTCTGCCGACATGTTGAAAGACATCGTCAAGGAGAATCATCAGATGCCCGTCAGCGATGCTGTTGCCAATGCCGTGGCGGCCAACGCCATCGACGATCTGGCAAAGAGCCGCCGGAACGCTGCTGAGTTTGATACTCATTTCAGTGTTGAGACGAAACCGCAGTCGATTACCAATCAGAAGCAGTCGGGACGCTGTTGGATGTTCAGTGGTTTCAATGTGCTGCGTTCTAATTATACCCGTGAGCATGGCGACTCTATTCAGTTGGAGTTGTCGCAGGCCTACCTCTTCTTCTATGACCAGCTTGAGAAGGCCAACCTCATGTTGCAGGGTGTTATTGATACGGGTTCAAAACCTATTGACGACCAGCGGGTGCAGTTCTTCTTCCATTACCCGCTGAACGACGGCGGCACTTTCTGCGGTGTTGCCGACCTCGCTGAGAAGTACGGCCTGGTGCCCAAGGAGGTGATGCCCGAGTCGTTCTCGTCGGACAATACGTCGAAGGTGCGGCAGCTTATCAATTCGAAGTTGCGCGAGTTCGGCTTGCAGTTGCGCGAGATGGTGGCCAAGGGTAAGAGCCAGTCGTCGCTTAACAAGGCCAAGGTGCGTATGCTGGCACAGGTCTACCGTATGCTTGAGATGACTGTCGGCCAGCCGCCCCAGAAGTTTTCATACGCCTTCAAGACTGTTACGGGACAGTCTGTCGGAAAGGTAAAAGGGTACACGCCTCAGTCGTTCTATCAGGAGGTTGTCGGCGGTCCTGTCAACGGCACGTTCCTCATGGTGATGAACGACCCGCGCCGTCCTTATTATAAGACATACGAGGTGGAGTACGACCGTCACACCTACGACGGTCACAACTGGCGCTACGTAAACCTGCCGATGGACGACATCGAGCAGTTGGCCATTGCCTCGCTGAAGGACGGACGTAAGCTTTACAGCAGCTACGATGTCGGCAAGCAGCTCGACCGTAAGCGTGGCTATGCCGATACCGAGAATTTCGACTATGGTTCACTCTTTGGCACGACATTTGGCATGGACAAGGCTCAGCGCATTTCTACTTTCGACAGTGGCTCGACCCATGCCATGACGCTCTGTGCTGTCGACCTCGATTCCAGTGGTAAAGCCTTGAAGTGGAAAGTGGAGAATTCCTGGGGCGCCGACTGGGGACAGAAAGGCTGTCTTATCATGACCGACCGCTGGTTCCGTGAGTATATGTTCCGTCTGGTGGTTGATAAGAAGTACGCTTCAGCAAAGATCCTCAAGGCCGCCGAACAGGAGCCTACGATGGTGATGCCGGAAGATCCGCTCTTCCTGCCCGATGAGTGACCTATTTTTCTTCTAACAAGTCGGGGCGCAACTTTCGGGTGCGCTCTATGGCCTGTTCCAGTTCCCAGCTGCGTATTTTTGCCTCATTGCCCGAGAGCAGTATCTCGGGCACTTTCCATCCTTTATAGTCAGCTGGACGGGTGTAGATGGGGGCGGCCAGCAGGTCGTCCTGGAAACAGTCGGAGAGGGCTGACTGCTCGTCGCCGATGACGCCGGGCACCACACGGACGACGGCGTCGGCAATCATGGCCGCCACCAGTTCGCCGCCCGTCAGTACGAAGTCGCCAATGGATATTTCGCGGGTGATGAGGTGGTCGCGGATGCGCTGGTCTATTCCTTTGTAGTGGCCGGCTAATATAATGAGGTTGCCCTTCAGCGACAGCTCGTTGGCAATGTGCTGGTCGAAGCGTTCGCCGTCGGGCGAGGTGAAGATGACCTCGTCGTAGTCGCGCTCAGCTTTCAGGGCACTGATACAGCGGTCTATGGGTTCACACTGCATGACCATGCCAGCCGAGCCACCGTAAGGGTAGTCGTCAATGCGGCGCCACTTGTCGAGGGTATAGTCGCGAAGGTTGTGCAAGTGAATTTCCGCCAGTCCCTTTTTCTGGGCGCGGGCCAGTATTGACTCGTTGATGAAGCCCTCCAGCATTTCGGGCAGAACGGTGATAATGTCTATTCGCATAAGTATTTCTTGATTTCGTTGATATATTGCAGCCCTGCCTGACGCCCTGTCTGGTAGACGCGCTCCATTTGTTGCGGATTGTGGCAGACGTGGCCAATGGGCAGTTTGCCGTCGGGCCGTATGACTAGGCAGCGTCCCTGCCGTTCGGCCTCGGCAACATAGTCCAACTGCCGGTTGTACATCAGATAGCGCTTGTCCATTGCCTCCACCATTTGTGGAAACCTGTGCAGTCCGATGCGCATCAGGGGCATCAGTCGTGAATGGTGCTTGCGGTAGCCCATAGGCTGTGTCAGTATGACCACGTTGCGTTCGTAGCCATTGTTCTCGGCCCATTCCAAGGGGATACTGTCGCTGACGCCGCCGTCGAGCAGCTTATACCCCTCGATATTGACGACGCGTGAGCAGAGTGGCATCGAGGCAGAGGCGCGAATCCAGTCGTAGGCCGTGTCGCTACATTGGTCAAGCCGTTTGTATACGGGCTTCCCCGTCTCTACATCCGTGCAGACACAGACAAACTCCATGGGGTTCCTGTTGAAGGCCTCGTCGTCGAAAAGGTCGTATTGTGTCGGTACGACGTGGTAGGCGAACGCTGCGTTGAAATAGTCGCCTGTCGTCAGCAGCGACCTGATGCCACTGTAGCGTGCGTCGTTGGCAAAGCGCTTGTTGTAGCGGATGGCACGTCCCGGCTGTCGCGACTTCATGTTACAGCCAAAGGCCGCCCCTGCCGATACGCCGACGAGACCGTCGGGCCACACGTCGTTCTCCATCATCACATCGATGATGCCGCAGGTGAACAGGCCGCGCATGGCACCGCCTTCGAGTATGAGTCCTTTCTTCATCTGAGTCTGTTTCGCTTATATCTGATGCGCTCGTCAATCGACATGTCCGCAAACCGTTGCCATTCGGTGGCTCCGTTCCTGCACTGCTCCAGATAGCCGAGGTCGTTCATGTGCTCGTAGGCCTCCATCTCGAATGGATTCAGCCAGTAGCCCGCGTTCTTGAAGCGCTTTCGGATCCGCCGTCCTTGCAGCCAGAATTTCAGGTAGAGTCTGTAAAACTGCCACCAGGAGTCGCCCGTCGTGATAGCCTGTTTCAGGTGTATCATCTCGTGGTTCTTCAGCTTGTCGAAGTGACGGTTCATGTAGTCTGCCTCCTTTTGGGAGTGTGTGATGATGGTACCGAAGAATGTCAGTGCTTCGTAGCCGCTTTTCAGCCAGAACGTGTCGACTACTGCCGGCATGTCGTGAACCGTACTTGGCTTGCGGGCTTTCCAAATGAACCGTAGGATGCGGAACATTCGTAGCGGATGGCGTAGCGGCTTGAACTTCATGGCTGCAAAGGTATGAAATATTTATGAAATAGCACTCACTATCATTAAGAAAAACATTTTTTTCTTTGTTTTTCGGTATATTTCTGTTAAATGTTTGATAGCATTGATTTTTTTTCGTAACTTTGCGAACAAATGTAAAAGAACCGATGCTTATGAATACAATTACTTTCCGTTCCCTGATGCTGGCGATAGCCGTCGTCATGATGCAACAGGCCGTGGCTCAGACTCCCACAGTAGTAACCGACAGCCGCTATGCCCGTGGCGCCACGATGGCTTTCGGACGTATCAAGACGGTAAACGTCAATGGTGGCCCGGCCATCCAGAAGCGTGGCTTCTGTCTTAGCGAGACGCCTGAGCCGACTGTTAATGACGTCGTCAGCAATAAGCAACTCAGTAGTAGCGGCACCGTCTATTACTTCGACGACCTGAAGCCTGCCACCAAGTACTATATGCGTGCCTACGCTACCAATCAGGACGGCGTGACGGGCTATGGCGACATCATCAAGTTCTACACGATTCCCAAGGGTTCCGTCACCTGCTGGTATAATAATGGTGGCGATGAGGCTGCCAACACTCGTATCAACGAAGCAGTGACAAAGGCTTGCGACATTTTCAGCAAACTGACCAGTATCAAGAAGCATTTCTCTATGGGCTATAGTGCCGGCACACCTACTGCCGACTGCGCCTACAGGGACGACCCTTGGATCAATATGGGTGCCAATGCCAGCTACCAGCGTACCGGCACTATCATGCATGAGATGCAGCACGGACTGGGTGTCATCCCTTATTCCACACAGTGGAGTGGCGACATCCTGCGCTCTGGCAACGGCACTGGCGAGTGGTTAGGCGACCGTGTGTCGGCCTTCCTCGACTTCTGGGACAACACCACCGGCTCGCGACTCAAGGGCGACACACAGCACATGTGGCCCTACGGCATCAATGGAGCAAACGAGGACAACGGTACTTTGGCACTCTATTATGCCAACGCCATGATAGGACAGGCGCTGGGTGAGGACGGCCTGCAGCACACCTATAGCACCTTTGCCGACCCTTATTATGCACTTGACCAGGAAGACGACGTGAAGTACTACATCAAAAACGAGTCAGAGAACCGCGGCCTCTACACCTCTTGTCTGGTGGCTACGGCTACGGGTACGCTGAAGTGGCAGGAGATGACCATCGCCGAGGCAACCCAGAATGACAATGCTGCATGGTACGTCACCTTCACTCCCGGCAACCAGTATTACCAGTTCCGTAATGCTGCTACTGGACAGTACATCACCTTTGCTGATGGTGCTATCAAGACCGTGTCGAAGACAGCACCTGCCAGTAGTGAGAACTGGCACCTGATGCGTGGCCGTGTCGACATCGACGGTCAGCGTGGCTACTGGATGATTCACCCAGAGTCCAGCTGGACGCCCAAATGCCTGCAGGCAGAAGCCAACGGCGCTACTACGGCAGCAACTTTCAATATCGCCAATAGCGCTACCGCCCAGCGCTGGCTTATGATGACAGCCGCCCAGATGGACGAGATGGCACATTATGCTGTTAACCAGATTAAGAAGTCGGTGAACGACCAGCTGGCACAGCTGAAGGCGCTGGTCGACGTTCCTCATGTGGAGCGCAGTTCAGGCGCCGGTGTCGATGCCAGCGTACAGAGCGTTATCAGTAGCTTCGAGAGCCGCCTGACGACAGCCGGCGACGTCGCAGAACTCTCGGCAATGGTCGGTGAGTTGCAGGATGCCGCTACGGTCTTCCTGCGTGGTGTGAGTGCTGCCGACATGAGTAAGCCTTTCGACCTGACTTACATGTTGGAGAACCCCACCGTCGACAGCAATACCGATGGCTGGTCGCAAGCGGCAAGGGTCAACTACCAGTGTGCAGAGTTCTATCAGAAGGACATCGATTTCTATCAGACTCTGAAAAACCTGCCGTCAGGAACATACGCCTTCTGCGTACAGGGTTTCCAGCGTCCCGGTCCTTACACGTCGGCTGCCGGTGTCAGCGTGAACGCCCTTGTCATTGCCGGCAACAAGTCTGTACGTATGGCCCATATCGTCAGCGACGCTCAGCCGAGCCAGGTGGGTATCGGCGATGAGAAGACGATGGACGGCAAGTATGTGCCCGACAATATGGAGGCTGCCAGTGCCTATTTCGAGCGGGGACTCTATGAGAACAGGGTACTTACGACCGTTGCCAATAACGGTGGTCAGCTGAAGCTGTGGATAAAATGTCAGGGTATGCAGAGCGGCTATTGGGTCATCTTCGACAACTTCCGCCTCTACTTCTACGGTGGTGTGAGCATCGACGATGTCACGTCTGTCGGAGCTGTGAAGGAGGTGCCTGCTGTTATCGACAATACGTATTACGACCTGCAGGGCCGCCGTGTGGATACGCCAAGGAAGGGGCTCTATCTCCTGAACGGCAAGAAAGTGATTATCAGATAAGTCATGGATGAGAAACAGCGAATAGAGCAGTTGCGGCGCGAGTTGCACGAACATAACTACCGCTACTACGTACAGAACCAGCCCACCATCAGCGACTACGACTTCGACCAGCTGATGCACGAGCTACAAGACCTGGAGGCGCGCCACCCAGAGATGGCCGACCCCAACTCGCCGACGCAGCGCGTGGGCAGCGACCTGCAGACGGAGTTCCGTCAGGTGGCCCACAGATACCCCATGCTGTCGCTGGCCAACACCTACAGCGAGCAGGATGTGCGCGACTGGTACGACTCCGTGAAGAAAGGACTGGCCGGTGAGGATTTTGAGGTGTGCTGCGAGATGAAGTACGACGGTCTCAGCATCTCCCTGACCTACGTCGACGGGCGGCTGACGCAGGCCGTGACCCGCGGCGACGGTGTGCACGGCGACGACGTGACGCAGAACGTACGCACCATCAGGGCGATACCCTTGGTCGTCTCGCACCTCGCATCTCGACTCCCTCACGAATTCGAGATACGCGGCGAAATCCTCATGCCGTGGACCTCGTTCGAACGGCTGAACCGTGAGCGTGAGGCTGCCGAGGAACCGCTGTTTGCCAATCCGCGCAATGCCGCCAGCGGCACGCTGAAGAGTCTCGACTCGCGGGTGGTGGCCTCACGTCAGCTCGACGCGTACCTCTATTATCTGTTGGGCGAGGAATTGCCTGCCGAGGGCCATTACGAGAATCTGGAGGCAGCCCGCCAGTGGGGCTTCAAAATCAGCGAGGGTATGAAGAAAGTGCGCACAGTGGATGAAATTTTAGATTTCATCAACTACTGGGACACCGAGCGCAAGAACCTGCCTGTGGCTACCGACGGCATCGTGCTGAAGGTGAACTCGCTGCGTCAGCAGCGGTCGCTGGGATTTACCGCCAAGTCGCCGCGCTGGGCCATTGCCTATAAGTTCAAGGCTGAGCGGGCCTGTACCGAGCTCTTAGAGGTGACTTACCAGGTAGGTCGTACTGGAGCCGTGACGCCCGTGGCCAATATGACGCCTGTACAGCTGGCAGGCACTACCGTCCGTCGGGCTACGCTGAACAACGAGGACTTCATCAAGAGTTTTGACCTGCACATCGGCGACTTCGTCTATGTGGAGAAGGGTGGTGAGATTATCCCAAAGATCGTGGGCGTCGACATCGACCAGCGTCCCATCATTGCCCAGCCCGTGCAGTTCATCCGCCGCTGCCCTGAGTGCGGCACACCCCTGGTGCGCTATGAGGGGGAAGCAGCGTGGTATTGTCCCAATGATGCCGGATGTCCGCCACAAATCAAAGGGCGTATTGAACATTTCGTGGCTCGCAAGGCCATGAACATCATCGGACTGGGGCCGGAGATTATCGAGGACTACTACCGTCAGGGACTCGTCCATAACATAGCAGACCTATACACCATCGACGTGCAGCAGATCAGTGGCGACGGTTCACGAACGAAGTCGGCACAGAACATTGTCAATGCTATCAGTAAGTCGAAGGACGTGCCCTTCGAACGTGTGGTCTTTGCCCTCGGTATCCGCTTCATCGGCGAGACGTCGGCCCGCCTGCTGGCCCGTCATTTCAAGTCGATGGATGCCCTGATGGCCGCCTCGATCCTTGAGCTGCAGGAGGTGGAGGGCATCGGCGAGGTGATGGCGCGGAGCATCATCGCCTATTTCCACAACGAACAGAACCGCCAGATTGTGGAACGCCTGCGCAGCTATGGTCTGCAGTTTGCCCTCTCGGCAGAGCAGACGGCGGCTGCCTCTGACAAGCTGGCTGGACTGTCGATAGTCATCAGCGGTGTCTTTTCACACCACAGCCGCGATGAGTACAAACTCATCATCGAGCAAAACGGCGGTAAGAACGTCGGCTCAATCAGCGGTAAGACCTCATTCGTTCTGGCAGGCGACAACATGGGCCCGTCGAAGCTTCAGAAGGCCGAGAAGCTGGGCATCCGCATCGTCTCCGAAAACGAGTTCCTGGAAATTGTTTCAAAATAACCTACACACCTACACTTTTGAAGGTAAATGCCTGTAGTTTAATAGGTTAGAAAGTGTATGTAGCCTACACTTTGAAGAACGAACCTACACTAAAAATTTTTGCGGCTATTCGTGAAAATTTCGCGCCGGTATTTAAAAATCTCACGGCTGTTTATGAAAATTTCGCGGCTGTTTATGAAAATTTTGCGGCTGTTTATGAAAATTTCGCGGCTGTTTGTCAGAATTTTTCGGTAGGGTAGGTTAGTGTAGGTTAGTGTAGGTTCAAAAAGGCAACCTACACTTTGTAACGCGCAATTAATCAGAAGGTTAAGATGAAAAGTGTAGGTGTGTAGGTTGTTTTCAATCTTTTTTCTGATACGTTAAACTCTGACAACTTGAGCATTTTTCGAAAAAAAAGATGTAATTTTGCTGGCAATTTTTATTATAGGCGATATGAAACAGGCATTACACTTTATGTTATATTTAGCTGTGTTTGGCATCTCAACGTGCTCTTTGACATACTGAGACAAACGGATAAAAATACTCGGAATCCTTTGTGGTTTCGCGGAAAATACCTATCTTTGCAGCGCATAACGGAAATATAATCATTATGAGCAAGCAGGAAAAGGAAGAAAAAGCCAAGGAGTTCTGGAAGTACTACGAGGCAACACAGGGCAGTATTGCAATCGTTGACCCAAAGGTTCTGGATTGATGAGACTGCTCCTTGACACGAAGTTCCCCTTCTACCGAAAACAGGGCTTAGATCTTATTGAAAACAAGAAGTAAGTATCTGATGCTACGAAGAAATATCCTCCGCCGAGACCCCCGCAAGAGCCTCGGCGGTGTCCGTTGACAGACTGTCGACGTCTGTCACGACTCGGCAGAATGAGCGAGCTCTTCTGCTCTCGCTGCTCCATCCGTTTAGTCTCAGCAGAACAGAATAGTACAACAACATAATAAGGTAAAGAAATGAAGAAGAAACTGATTTGGGTGATGGCCGCCACCCTCGTTTGCGGCACGCTCACGTCCTGCTCCAACGACGACGAGCCGGTGGTGAATCCGCCTGTGGAGGAAGACGTGGCCCTTTCTTGCGTGAAGCCCGACTATCTGATGGCGGGCGACAAGGTGGCACTGATTTCGCCCTCTTACTTCACGCCGATGGAGAACGTGGAGAAGACCGCCGACGTGCTGCGGTCGTGGGGGCTGGAACCCGTGGTTGGCCCGAATGTGGGCAAGGTGGTGGACGGACGCTATGCCGGAACCGTGGCCGAGCGCGTGAGCGACATACGCTGGGCACTCGACGACCCGAGCATCAAGGCCATC
>JAFUTI010000008.1 GCA_017471465.1 Prevotella sp.
ACCATTCTTCACCACCAAACGAAGCGGTAGCGGAATCGGCTTGTCTCTAAGTCGCAGAATGGTGATTCAGCAAGGCGGTATGCTCGAACTGGCTGATACACCGCGCCAAGGATGCCATGTCGCTTTTGTTCTGTCACTTCAGACACTCTAACGACAAACTCAATATGTGAAAATAACGTTTATTCAGCGGTGAAATAAGTTTTTTTGCATTTCACCGCCAAATAAAAGCTTTTTTGTCCCATCCATTGTTTCTTTGAAATCATGGACAGACGAACTCATAAAGAACTACGACTTTCCAATATCCCATCTGTTTACCCTCTCCTAAGCCTGTACCTCGGTGCATGCATAGCCTTGGCCATCTGATGACATCTTCGGGCGAAGGAGAGGTCATCCTCGTTGTCCTTCTTCTTGGGTAGTTCGTTATTACCGCCACCACCGCCATAGGATTCTGAGATGGTGGTAGCACCATCGAGGAAACCAAAAAACAGGCAGGCAGTTGTAGCAGCCACCTTATCCACATCATCAGCCACACCTTCGACCATGTCGAGTCCGAGTCTTTTGATATAGTTAACTCCAGGTTCGGCAGCAACCTCATAGATCTCCGCTTTCGTATCGTTCGTTATTTCACGGACGGATTTAACAGCGCGTAGCATCCATTCGGAATTAGCCAAGCTGTTTTTAGGATTCTTACTTAGTGCCCTTCTGATGGATTCTTTCTCTTCGTCGTTCATTACATACTCGTCAAGTCTCGGATTGGTAATAACCTTAATAGCGTTCCACATAGAGGGCCAGATTGATTCCAATACACCATGAATCTTATCGTAATCATCTGCCTTTTTTCTAATCTTTTCGAATGAGTCTACAGTAATGCCCTTTCGCTGCATTTCGTCGTACTGCTGAATCTTGCGGATGGCGATGGCATTCTGGCGCAGTTCCTGCTTGACTATCGCCCGACTCCTGCGTGTCAGTTCCTCTATGTGGGCACTGTCGAAGCTGCGGAGAATAGTCTGCATGTCGGTCATGATGCTCTTGATTTCATTGTTCTGCTGTCTTCTGAACTCATCGGCATTAGTGAAGATTGATTTCTTCTGGCTCTTGACCTTATCCACCTCCTGAAATGCCGCCATAATCACGTCCATCATCGTCATCTTCGTCTTGCCTTTCGCTTTCAGGTTCTCAATAATGGCACCGCTGCTTTTCGGGTTATAGGTAAAGACCGTATCGCAGAAGCCCTTGATCGTCACCGACTCCGACGGGTCGCCAACGGCATCGGCCAGTTCTCTGGCTTTCTGCTCCAATGCGGTCTTCTCGTTCTTCGCTGATTCCTTCTCCTTGTTGATTCTGTTCAGTTCCTGGCGGGCATTGTCTATCGAATCATTCAGTTTTGACGACGTCTCCCGCTTCTCGGCCAGTGATGACTCAAAATTGTTGAGCGCCCAAGCTGCCTGATCGGCTTTCTTTTCAGTTTCCAGAGCCTTCTTCTCTGACTCCTGAGCCTTTTTCTCGGCCTCTTCTGCCTTTTCCAGAGCCAGCAGCCTCTCGCGCTCCAATTGTCGTTTGTTCTTCTTCCGATGCTCCTTCCGTTCTTCCACCGTCATCAGCGAGGTATCTTCACCACGCTCCAGACCCCACTTGATATTGACTTCATCGTGCAGCATGTCGTGCCACTTCCTGAACGACTGCGATTCTTCATACTTCGTCTCGCCGAAATAGTGGGAATAGCTGACGGTGAGCACCTTCTTTGGTGTTGCAGGTCGGTAGAAGGATTGTTCTTCCTCCTTCAGCCGTTCATACTGTCGGGTGGTGATGTGCTCAGGACGTTCCTTGCCGTCGCTCTCCATGTCCGGGTCGAGCTCATAGCCGCCAACTCTGCCACGCTTCACCCGCTCGGCAACGGGAATCACCAGCGCATGGAAATGCGGGGTGGTCTCGTCGAGGTGGCATTCGAGGCCGATGACATTCTCCTCGCCGAACTTACGGCAGAGGAAGTCGTAATAGTCCATGGCCATCGTCTCGATCATCTTCATGCCAGGGTGATTGGGATCGTCGGCAAGACTGACCCAGCTGTTGTCCTCCTGCCAGTCGAAGTCCATCGGCTTGCCGAAAGCAATCTCCGTCATACGGTCGTGGTCACCGCTAAGTACGAAATCGACGCAGGTGTTCGGCTGGTTCGGCGCGTCCTCCCTCCAAGGTTTGAAGTTCAGTTCCTTCAGTCGCTGCTCGTATCTTTTCTTCAGCGACTTCCGTTGAGTGCCCAGACGGACAATCCTTGGTGGAATATAGACTGTCTTACCGTTCCTCGTAGTTATCTTCTTACCACTCATTACCTCAAAATTGAGATGTCTTCTCGACCAGTCGTAGCGGTTGCCCGGCTGTTTGTTCTTGGCCTGATAGGTTTCCTCTGTCCAGTCACGCCGTTCGTTCTCCCTGCCCTGAGCGGTAGAGAAAGAAGCGGATGCCGATATGTTCAATGACTGATATTGTTTCAATGATATGTCCATAGTCGAAATCAATTGATGTTCATGATTGTGGGGTACTTAGGGGCAGGCCCCTGAGCGGAGGTCCAGGAGAGGGTCACTCCTGGTCGGGTCCCAAGGGCTGACGAGCCTTCGGCATATTGGGGTGATATGGCAGCATTGACATTATGACCCCTAATATGTTGTGGATTCATCATTGAATCCCTGCCGCAAGCAAATGGACGAGAGCGATAAAGGCTGTAAGCCTGCCCGTAAATGGTGCTGTAGCAATTGTAGCAAACCGATGCAGCAAAGGCTGCGGGATGCAACTTGCTGGTTTTCAGCATCTCCTTATTTCTATCAGTAATAAAGGGAATAGATAGATTGCTCAGAATTGCTACCATACTACTACAAGAACAGACAACTGCCTTTTCCGTTGCTACAGATTGACACCATCTTGTTACATCTGAAAATGAAGATAAGTGTCTGATTATCTGCAATGTACATTTTGCTACATTTGCTACATCCATATTCGTACCTCTTCAAATTTGCAAACGTCAGAAAGGTAAGTCGTCCGTCGGTTTCCCAAAAGGAATTTCTGCCTCTACAGGATCGGCAGGCTTCTCATCGCCAGAGTCCACACACGAGTCAAGGTTGATGCCGAACTTCTCGCTCACCATCTTATAGTCGAAGCACAGAGGACGGTCTTGCTCGTAGATGGTTCTGTAGCCTTTGATGTTGCACCCTTCCATGATAGGCTCTTGCATGGGCTGACCGTTGGAGTTGAACTTCTTGAACCGCTCTGGGGCATAGGACACGCCAAGATACTCAGTCGAAATCTGGAGGTAGTGGAGCATGGACTCTGTTGACAGCAGCTTCTCGTCCATCTTCTTTCCGAGTTCGCGGTAGGTGGTGAGCATGATGTCCTTTCGGATCATGAGGATCTGCCTGACATCGCCAAACTCAATCGCCTCCTTCTGCGCATTGGTCTTGATGCTCTTCTTCCCCTTGATGACATAGTGCTGGCCGTTCATGATGGTTCCCTTCTGCTGGGCGCTGCTGATGATACGCCAGAAGCCGGACACCTCATCGGTCTTGGAGCACAGGTCGTTCTGACGAATCACGCACTTCACACAGAAGTCCAAGAGCGCTTCGTAATGGAATGGAAGCTTTATAACGTCCTCCAAAGCGAGGTAGGCAGACAATGGAACATACCAGTTGCGCTCGATACGGTCCATGACATCATAGCCCTTCAGACGATAGGACAGGTCAACCTCGGCCTTCTTCCATGCTTCATCGAAACAGGCTTCGAACTTGTCGCGGTGTGACAGGATTTCCAAAGTGATATGCGTGGCACCCATCAGTCGGTAGTGAACCAGGTCTTTCCAGCGTTCGCGCTCTTCCTGGGTGTGATGCTGTCGGTCATAGGTCAGATAGATCAGGCGGGTGAATAGTGCAATGTCAGCAGTGGGCATCTCCTGACCAGTGATGATCACCCCACTATCCACCCTGGCCTGTTCACGCTCTTTCTTGTCGAGATTCATCTTGCTCCTACCGATACCAGCCCACAAGCCTTTCAACCACTCAATCCTCTTGATGTCGATGTTGTTGGAATACTCGTCTATCTGGACGAGTGCATTGCTATAGCTCGACACTGCGTCAGACAGTGCAGGAAGAGAGTCGGAAACGATGCTCTGAGGGTCGTTCTCGCTGATGAAGAATGACATGAGCGAATGACCCAGCTCGGTCTTACCGGAACCCTTTGGCCCGAAGAGGTCAAGGATGGGAAAACAGCGTGCCTTGGTTCTGACAATGTCGCGGAAAAGCGTCGCCATATAGAAGCAAAGGCCCACCATCGCATTGTCGCCATGAACCTGCACCATCTTCTGGAAATAGTCGTGGAGTGAAATGTTGGTATGAGGCTTGTGGCGGAACTTTCTCTCGTTGGCAAACAACTCCACACTATTCCTGTAGATGCTCGACATGGCAGGAAGATAGTAGTTGCCAGAGTTCAGCCTTACAATACCATAGCCATCGACCTCATGCCACTCTCCATCCTCGTATGCGCCATTACAAAAGCAGTAGAAGCCCTGTTTCTGCCAGCCCAGTTGCTTGATTTCAACCGCTGTCTCTGTCACCTGTGCCAGGTATCTCTGCAGCTGGATCAAGGCTTCCTCGCCAGCCAGCCAAGTGTAATTGCCGATACCCAGCAGCTTCTTTCTGAATGTCTTTGCCGAAGTTATCGCTTCCATATCCAACTCTATTATTTCAGGGGGAGTTGACGGGTCTGTATTGTTGATTTCAAACAGTCGCACAGGCTGAATGTCATCTTTGATATGGTACAACGGTTTCAAGGTGAAGTTTGACAGCTGCACCTCGTCGCCATGCTTGTCACAGCCATAGTAGCAACCATGCTGCACCGTGAAGCCAAAGGAACGGAGCATGTCGATACCGCTTTCCTTGTTCTTCTCGGAACGACGCTGCTGTTCACGAACCTTGGCAGAGTTGAGAGCCTGATGCCACAAGGCTTTGGAGCCGTCAATCTTGGAGAGTTGGGTGATGTACTGTTCCTTCACATCCTCATTCTTGATATGAAGGAGCAAGTCGCAGACTTCCTCCACCACCTTCTGTTTCTCTTCTGTCGTACCCTCCTTATTCAGTTTCTTGGAGAAGAACCAGACGATGAACTCCTTTTCCTGTAGTCCTGAGAGGTCAGATCTGTCGTTGATGAACTCATCCGGGTCGAGTTTCTTCGCGTGTTCTGCATGAATGTCGTTGGGAATCTCCTTCACGCTGACCGTAAAGCCCTGCTGTATGGCGATGGCACCGTTTCTCAACACGTTCTTGAATCCAGCGCCCAAGGTCTCGCCTTCTTTCGGCAGGTCAGAATCGGGAATGAAGCAGAGCGTACAACTCTTCAAGCGGTAGTCCTTCAGCAACTGGAACTGTTCCTTCGTCCATCCTGCACCTAACGAAGCTATCGTATTATGAATGCCGAGAGACTGGAGCTTGACCACATCGGGGCCACCCTCCACCAGATAGAGCTTTTCTTCCTGTCGTGCGGCTTTGACGGCTGCATCGATGCCAAAGATGGACTCCGACTTGCTGTAGAGGATGCTGTCAGATGAGTTGATGTACTTGCGCTCTGCCTTGTCATCCAAAGCTCTTGCCGTGAAACCCTCGATATTGGAATAGCGGTCGCGGATAGGAATCATGAGGCGGTTCTTATAGACGCAGTACAGCTTGTCGGTCTTCTCGCTCATCTTCAGGATGCCCATCTCCTGCATCAGGTCAAGGCTCAGTCCTGCCTTGGTTGCGAAATCGACCACCGATGTCCAGTCGTCAGGTGCGAAGCCCATCTGCTGCTCATGGCAGTATTCCTCATTCCAACGGCCAAGCATGTATTCCCTCGCCAACTTGGCGACGGGCGTGTCCTTCTGAATCTCCTCGAAGAAGAAAGCGCACAACTTCGCGTTGATGATGCGCATGGACTCCTTCTTCTTGTATTTCTCCTCTTCTTCCGGCGTGGACTGGAGTTCATTGTCAGTCAGCGAGATGTTCTTCTTTTCCTTCAGCAGCTTCTTGACGGCAAGAGGAAAGGGCAGGTTCTCCATCTTCATGACAAAGGTAATCACGTTGCCGCCCTCATGGCAAGCACCGTGGCAGAACCAGAGGTTCTTGGCGGTATCGACGCAGAACGAAGCGGTTTTCTCATTGTGGAACGGGCAGCATCCCCAGGCACGATGACCTTTCACCTTCAACGCAATCCCATAGTCTGAGACCACCTCCTGAAGGTCCACCGTGTCGAGGATCAAATCAATGTATTTCTTATCAATCATGTTCAATAATTGTATTATATAATCGTATAATATAAGTATATAACGAGGCTGAGAGGCTATAGACCCTGCAACTCCCTGCGGTGCTCGGCTATAAAGGCCATAATCATCGCTGCGGCAATGGCACGGATGGGGATGTTCGCCTTTGCATTGGCGCGGATGAGTTCTATCTGCTTCTTCACCTCGGTGGGAATCCAGACGGCAGCACCCTGTCCCTTCACGCCTGTATAGTCGTCGAGCAGCGTCATGAACTTCTTCCACTCCCTGGTCTTGCTGTAGTTTCCTTCGTTACCACTATTCACAGTGCCTTCAAGAGGCTCTGCGTGTGCCGGACTATCAGCGACAACTGACATTACACTCTCTGCCAAACTAATGTCCCCACCACTCTTTGAAAAGAATGGGTTGACTGGTTTATTCTCTTTCTTTGTCATAACTCTTACAACTTATTGATTTCTTCTATAATTCGGTCGAAAGCATGCTCAACGGCAGCGTACTGGAATTTGTCGAGCGGATAGAGGGTGGAGTATCGCTTGATGACCACGCTCTGCTTGATTCTCGGCGTGACAGTACCGAGTTTGCCAAGAATGGAAATGGTCTCTTCGCGCATCTCCTTCTCATGCGCCTTGCCTTCCGTAGTGTTGATGCGGTTGGGCAGGAACACCAGACGGGCAGATGTCATCTTGCCGATGACGGAAACAAAGATACCCGTCGCGTCGATAGTGTCAACATCGTAGGCCATTGGAACCACGATAAGGTCGGCCTGTGAGTAGATGATGGCGAGGTTGTTGTCGTTGAGATTACCCGGACAGTCAATCACCACGATGCCGTCTTTTTGACGGAGCTTCTTCATGTCGGCTTTCAACTTACCGGCATCAAGCGTATTGAGCTTTACGATCTCCCATGATACAGCATGTTCCGGGTTTGCTTCTATCTCGCGCTCACGATGTCTGGTCAACGATGCCTGGATATCTGCATCCGCAGCACTCACCGACATGCCTTTTTCGTTCAGGTACTCAGAGAAATGGGCGCACAACGTGGTCTTACCAACACCACCCTTGATATTCGAAAACAATACAACTTTACTCATCTTATATAATATACTTAAATTATGATTTTATATAATGTCATTGAGAGTATAGCCCTCACAATGAGGGCATTACTCTTACTTCTTGCTTTCACAAAGATTGTCAATGTCAGCCTTGTGATAAAACACTTTCCGACCGACCTTTACTGGTACGAGGTAGTTCTTGTTCGCCCAATTCCAGAGCGTCGCATGAGTTACACCAAGCTTTGACATCACCTCCTGCTTAGGCATGAGGGAATCCTCTTCCTCCTGTTGCACGACTCTTGGTTCCCTTTCATCAACGTACTTCACAAGTGCTCTTGCAAATGCCAAAGCACCTTCACCCGTAAAGGTCAAATCGATGCGATCACCAGAATTCTTAATTTGAGACACCAGCCGATTTGCATACAAATCAGCGAATAAAGCAGAATTGTTATCTGCCACTCCTGAAGTCATTGTAGACTTTTCAATTAAATTATCAGTTCTCATATATTTTTTATTATTAAATTTGTTATATTCGAATTATTTTATTATATTTGCACCGAAATTCAGCGCTTAATCCTGAGAATGATTCTCAAATTCGAGTGCAAAGTTAATCAAATATACCATAACTGACAAGTTTTTGGTATTCAAATTAAGTTTATTTAACTATATTATGGTTATAAGTGGCAATTTCCCCGTAGATATCAATATCGGTTCCCTTATCGAGAGCCGAATGGAAACAATGCACATATCAAAGGCAGAATTTGCCAGAAGGATGCAAATGCCTCAGTCAAATGCAAGCAGAATCCTGAAAAAAGAAACGATGGACACTTCCAAGCTTCAAGTTATATGCGAAAAGCTGGACTACAATTTCTTTGAAGAATTCTGTGGACGGGAAGACGGCCATTCAGGTGAAGAGGGCCGTCGATGGCCAACTGTTCACATAGGTTCGTCTATCGAAAGGCAGTTGAAAGAATCAAAAATGACCCAATCCGAGTTTGCCCATCAATTAGGAGTAAAGCAACCCGAAGTGAGCCGATTATTGAAAAGAGCAGATTTAGATACGGGCAAACTGGTCGTCATATCCAACCTGCTAAAATACAATTTCTTTGAAGAGTTCTGCGTTGTTAAAAAAGCGCAATCTGCCGCAGATCTCATTGAGGAAATACAAAGTAAAATGACCCCAATACAACCAATTTATCAAATGCAATTCACATCAGAACAATACAAGAAGTTCCTCATGCAGCAACTGGAACTGCCTGAGGAAGAACGTATCATCAAGATTACAGTTACCCCTAAGGATCAGAACAAGAAATAAGGAACTTAGGAATACCGCTTATAGAACAGACTGTATTGCATTCCAATAGAAGAAGGCCTCTGGATGGGTCTTCTTTAGTTTGTTTAGCTTTGTGGGAAGCGGCTGCTGAATGGTTTGTGCCGCCAAATCGCCCAATTTGTCAGGGTCATAATGATGCACCTCATTTATGTCGTATTCCAAAAGCTTGCTGAGATAAGCGGCTTTAGCAGCATTGATGATGGCAGAGTCGAGGGTATATTTCTCGCTGTGAATGAAGTTTCCAATACGGATGATGCCATCTTGTAACAGCTTGAATTCGTCAGGACTCTCCACGCCACGCATGCTAATGCATAGAGCGGTATGGTAGATGTCATCAAGAACCTGCTGGATATTGTCTGTCGGCAGGTGACGATACTCTAATTCAACGGCAGCAAACTTCGTGAAGGTGCTCCTCGTGACAGAGAGGTTGTCAGTGATGTCAAACAATGATGCCACATCAAAGAGTTGTTTGATAATCTCCATCGTACACTTCTTCTCACCTTTGAAGAATGGAATGCCTGTAGTGTGAGGAGCAAAAGCTGTCAATTTATCGCCAAGCAAATCTTCGTGACTTGGGAGGTTTACCATAACCAGAGGTTCTTCGGTAAGTAGTAGCGGGCTTTGGATGGGTAGAGAAACAACTTTGGAGTAGTGCGTTTCCTCAAAGAGAACGTCGAGCAAGATCTTATCTTGACCGCCATTGCCGGGATAGCTCACCTCATAGTAGAATTTGGCATGCTTTTTGGGAACATCGGTGCGCGAGATTCGCTCAACCAGTTCCACTTTACCAAATCCGTATTCCTCAGCATATTTGCCGAGGTAATCCTCGATGACGGTGCCTGGTGGGCAGATAATATCTATATCTATGGACAGACGTTTGCTGGTATTCAGGTGAAGCATCAATGAACTACCGCCTTTGAAAAGGAAAGGACAGCCAGAACGGGCCAGAGCCTCTAACAACGAGAAAGCCCGGATGGTTTTCTCCATTAATGCCTTATCGCGAACACCCATCTTCTGAGCTACCTCCGTTATCCATTCAAGGGATCTGCTTCTTGGATTTATCATTGTCTATGCTGTTTATGATTTGTTCTACTTTTGTTTTACGGTTACGGCGAGAGGCGTATCTCAATAGTTTGCTCATGTTGACATGGTTCCTTTCACGCGCGTATTCAAATATATTATATATCTCTGAGCCACTGGCGAAAAAGAGTTCATTGTCGCCAATGGCATCAACCATGATTTTCTCGATACGTGGTACGGTGCAACCATCCACTTCCGTCAACGGCGACTGACCTATCAGCTGACGGACGACAATAGCATCCGTGCCCGTCAGATAACGGTCGCAGTCCATGAGTGACGGCGAAAGGAGGATGTTCCTGTTTAGCTCCATTCCCTGTAAGGCGTTAAAGACTGACTCCATACCGTCCTTCTCGACATCAATAAAGGTATAGCCTATATTTGGAACATGAAGCATGAATGAAGCCAGAACATTCGGACTCCAGATGCAGAAATCGAGAAATGGAAATTGCCGTTTGAGTTTGCCATAGATTTCTTTCTCAGCTTCTGATGGCCGATAGACGAACTCCGGCAAGCTGTTGTCGGTTAGTTCATATTCCCCATGTCCTACTCGACGCAGCATCCCAGAAGCAATAAGACGATTGATCTGCAAATCAATGGCCTCTACCCTGATATCCTCTTTCCGACGAGCGACATCAAGCAGAAGGTCTTTCCGATGGAAAGTCCTTCCTTGCATGGTTGCATAGTTCAATATCGCCTCTGTCGCTGTCATAAATTCTCTGTTTTGGCTGCAAAATTATATCTTTTTTGTCAAATATCCAAATAATTTGTCTAAAATGATATACTTTTGCGCGTTTTTTTTATTATAATCCTACCTTATTATAATCCTACTTTATATTCCTTTGGGGCAAATTTAGCCAATTAAGTCAATAACGCTCTTCAGGGTTTCATCCTCGATGTTACGGTATCGCTTGAACGCCCTACTTCCGTCAACGTGGCCACTCATCTTGCCAATCAGATTTGGATCGCTGACTTTGAAATAAGCATTGCCGATGAATGTGCGTCGCGCAAGGTGGCTCGATGCCACGGTATCAATGGGAACCAGTTCATTTTCTCCAGTGCGGGCATTGCGGATGATAACATTCCTGGTTATACCAGCCATTTTAAAGACCTTCTTAATGGAGTCGTTATATTTCTGAGCACTGATGAATGGGAAGAGCATACCCTGTTTGCTGACGCCTTCATACTTCTTCACCAGTTCCATGGCTTTAGGGTGGAGTGGCACACGAGCCTGAACAGCCTGGTCGCCATTGTCCTTTGTCTTGTGTGGGGTATAAGTCAGGATTCCATCAACGATATTGCCAGGCGTGAGATTCAGGAGGTCGCCCACACGACAACCAACGAAACATTGGAATATGAAGATGTCCCTCTGTACGCCATATTCAGGAAGATGAATCTTGCTGATACCCTTTCTGTCTTCCTCCGACATAGCATCATAAGCTGCAGCAAGATCTGTCTCTGCTATGGTATTTCTCTCCTCTATAGTTATATAATAAGGTGTACCCACCTTCTCCGTACCGATATTGATGCCGTCGAACGGTCTGTTCCTGGTATACTCTTCCTCATAGAACCACAGGAACAGTGACTTTAATCGCTTGGCGGCTTTGATGACAGTGTTCTCACCACGATCCTCCAACTTGCAGTTGCCTTTCGTGACGCTGGCGGGATATTCCGTCAGCAACTGCTTATATAAATCAGGATTCTCCTGAGACAGGCTGTATTCATGACGAAGATATTCGATGAAGTTTTCGATGTCCTTTCGTGTGACGGTGTTGATGTCGAAAACGAAGTTCTGGTAACCGGGCTCCTTTGCACGAAGATAGCCCTCGAACCTTGCCACCTCACGCATCAGGACACGAAACACCTTGGCATGGGCATAGGAGATCTTTCGCTTGGCAATATACTCCTCAGCAAGCACATAGAAAGACTTCTGTTCCTTTGCTCTAACGATAAACTTGTCTGGGTTAACGAACTTATCGCAGACAAGTTGAAGCCATTCGCTTGTGACATTTTCGTCCCTATTGCTTTCATAGGTTTCGATGATAGTCTTCTTGAGTTCATCAAGCCGGTTAGCCTGCTCACGATGGTATTTTACATCAGGCGTTTCCAAACGCTGCTTGATAACTATCAGTCCGCTCTGCCTGAGGACATAGTTGTTCTTATCTGCCTTCTCCTGAGTGACAGTAGCGAGATTAGCAGGCACCTTGACATCATTCTTCTCCGTCTTTGCCCTGTCGATATAGTATTCAAAGTATTCAGGAGAAATGAAGATACCACTCTTTGCCCGTGTGTTGAACTTCGTTCCCTGAAAGAAACGTATAAGCACCTCACACATTTTTGTTTCCTTCTGTACCTTACTCGACAATCTTAATTCTATCTGAGCCATTTTGACCTAACATTTTTAAATTTCCGTAAAAAGCGACCATATATTTGGTCGTTTAGTACAATATCATTATCTTTGCGCCGTAATTGGCAGAGAGCCACTCCACCGCATGCTTTTGGCGTTTGCGGTGCAAAAGTATAAAAAAATGAGGAAAGAATTATGATTTTAACACTTAATTTTTGGCGTGTTTTTGGCGTGATATTATAAATTGATTTATATCAAATTATCATTATGCTTATATTGATTAATTTCTATTTCTCTTGTAATTCAGGCATTTATGTAAAAGTATAACAAAAATGATAAATTTCAGTCTCAATACATGTTGGCGCCTCATCCCGACCCAAGGCGACAAGTGAGACTTTTCACTTGCCGCTTTTTCTTTTTCAACCTTGTAACTTGTTGAGATACTGCGGAATATTCGGAACACCTCATTCTCGTTTTCTGTTCGATAACTACCCAAATGTTTGTCATACAAAATACCGTCAGGATATACGAGATTTTGGAGTTTCTGACGTGTACGAAAGTCGCCCTCTTGCCACAAACTGCCTAATTTACAAGACATTGCGATAACGTCTGCTATATATTTCTTCTCGTTCGATAGGTCTCGTTCGGCTTCTTGGAGTGCTTTGTCTATCTTCGTCAGTTGGTCATTCAGATGCTCAGACGTAGCGTTGTAGATGTCTCGGTCTATCTCGCCCATACCGAAACGCACCTTCAAGGCAGTAAGTTTCTTCTCTGTCTCGCTCTTGTTCTTCAATAGGAGCGCTCTTGTGTCGCTTCGCTCTTGGTTGTACTCCCTAAACACCTTATGCAACACCTTCGTCAAGATTGGAACAAGTTGCTTGGGGATGCTATACGTGTTCAGCAAGGCGCAATATAACTGGTGCAGTCTCTCGGTGCTATGGTTGCTCTTGCAGCCCTTCTTGTTGCACTTGTAGTAATCTCTACCCCTACTCTTGACCGTGTAACCTGTCAAGTAGCCGCCACAATCTGAGCAACGTATATGTCGCTTCAGTGGGAACGGCTCAGTTTCCTCTTGATGCTCATAGCCTGCGTGTGTGATGCCTTGTATCTTGTTGAAGGTAGCCTCATCAATGAGTTTCTCTTGCTTGCCATCGACTACTTCATCCCCCAAAAGATTGTGAGTTATCTTGCCGCAATAGAAGGGGTTGTGTAGTATCTTGTTGAGGTGCTTGCGGTCAACCCTCAGCCCCTCTGCTGCCAAACGCTCAACTATCTCAACGTCACCCATACCCTCATTGGCTTTCCACAAAAAGGCTTTCTTCAAGATGCGCCCATCGTCATTCACGGTCAAGACGTGGGTCTTACCTATCTTCTTATGGTCGTAACCCAATGGTGCTTTACCGTACCACTCGCCACGTTGTAAACAAGCGGTCATACCTGTTACTGCCTTGTCACGTCTGAGGCTGTTCTCGAACTGATTGAACAAGAACAAGATGTTTTCCATAAACTCGCCTGCACAACTATCTGGGTCTGTAGGCTGGGTTGCACTGATTACATATACACCCTTTGACTTCAAGTAGGCTTTGGTCATTATTGCCTCGTGACCAGCACGACTGAAACGGTCAAATGAGTAAACAAGAATAACGTTTATGTCTCTGTCCGTTGCCACTTCTGCAATCATCTTACGATATAGTTGTCCTTCTGTCTTTGCGCTCTCGTGTGTGCCTCCGTATTGCTTCTTGATGGTTATGCCGTGATTTGCTGCGTACTCTCTGCAAATGCGCTCCTGCGTTTCAAGGCTGCAATTATGTTCCTCTTGCCTCTCTGTTGACACCCTCGTCCAAAGGGCAGCGACCTTGTTCTCCAACTCTGAGAACTTCGTTACTTTCTGTGCTTTAACTCTCTTCTTCGTCATATCCTATCCCAAAATTGTACGTTATTTTTCCTAATGTGTAGAAGAACTCTAACACTTTCTTTTGCTGCTTTTCGTCTGTAATTCCTAATTGATTCAGTTGTTCTGCATAGTCTTTCAGTTCTTCATCTGTGAACATTTAATACTTAACTTTTACCGTGTGCCTCACTCGGCACTTATTTTCAAGAGCCTCATCAGTTGAGGCTCTGGCACTTGCGTATCGTGTTGACGCTCGTGCCTGTTATCTTGCTGATGTTGCGTAGGCTGATGCCCTTACGCAATAGCCGTATTTCCTCGGCATACTGCTCACGCATTGCCTCGTCTGACTTCTTGTAGCCCTCCTTACGTCCGACCCTGCCGCCATTGGCTCTATAGTTCTTATAGCCGCTCTCGACACGCTCACGGATTGTCTTACGCTCCATACGTGCCACTTCTGCCAAAATGGTGATGAGAAACTGGCTCATTGGGTTCACCTCTCCGCTCTCTGTCAACGTCTCTATGCCGTAGTTCTGAATGTAGAGGCTGATACCTAACTTGTTGAACTGTTCAATGACTTCGAGGACTTGCAACGTGTCACGTCCAAGACGACTAAGTTCTGTCACTGCCACCTTATTGATATTGTGGGCTTGAACGTACTCGACCATACGGCTCAGTTCTTTACGCTCTGAGTTCTTCTTTGCTCCGCTCACCTTCTCACAAAAGGTAGCCTCAACCGTCCACTCATTGCGCACTGCGAGGGCGGTCAGTTCGTTTACTTGACGTTCGTAGTCTTGGATGCTCGTGCTCACTCTGGCGAAAATTGCTACCTTTTTCATTTTTCTACTTTTTTAATTTTGATGTTTTTGTTCTTTTTCTCTTCCTTGCTTGATTTTAATATCAATTATTTACAATGCAAAGATATATAAAATATCTGAGATTCCCAAATATTTTTTGATTTATTTTTCAATTTTCTTTAATTTTCTTGCAGATTTCGACAATTTTCGCTAAATTTGCACCCAAAACAGTGGAAAAATATGGAAAATTTACTATCACAGAACGTGAGGCGAATCTGTAAGGAACAGAAGATTCAACTGAAAGAACTTGCTGCAAAGATGGGTATTGACCCTGCAGCCCTAACTCGTGCTTTGGGTGGAAACGCTCGACTTGACACGATGCAGAAGATGGCAAATGCTTTGGGGGTGTCATTGAAAAGTTTGTTTGAACCAATGAACGATGTAGAAGGCTTTATCCGTATTGGTGAACAAGTTTATCAGTTCAACAGCAGAAAGGAATTGGAAAAGATTTTGGCAACAAGTTCAAGTGATACCATGTAATGTGTAACGACTGATTGGGTCTTGATGTAGTCTCAAACTGAACATGTTGAGGCTTTTCTGATTAAGAAGTCCATGTTTCTACGGAAATATGGACTTGACTTGTTAAATAGTGTTACGGAAATTTGGAACTTAAATATTTTTTCTATACTCTTGCACATGTAAACACCTTGTTTACAAAGAGTTCTTTGAATTTTATACTACTATTTAATTATTAAATTTTCTAAAACAATGTCTAAAAGATTAACTAAGGATGACAAGCTCGTAATGATGAAGAACATGTACAAGAGCTTTAGTAAAGAACAAGTTGAATACCTCGAACGTAAAGAGAATGTGGATGCTCGTTACAAGTGTGCTCAACGTTACATGAGAGAGATAAACGAGGGTAAAAAAGGTGAACGTCTTAAAGCCTTGGAGTATTACAAACAGTACCGAGAGATACTTGAAGGGTTGGAGTGTGTTGACAAAAAACTCTGGACTGACGAGAAGAAAATCAAGGCTTTCAGTGACTTGTTGGACGGCTACTGTGACAAGTGTGTTAAACTTGTCGAGGATAACAACCGTAGGCATCTTGAACGTCTCAAACTCCAACGCTCACAACGTCAGAAGGAGTACGAGGCAGAGCAGGCGAAGTACGATAAGGAGATAGCCGAACTCGAAAACAAACTGAGGTAGCCGATGTTGGCCACCTCAGTTCTTGTGTTGTTGTCAAGTTTCAATTTCATCCGCTATATCCAGCCCTAAATCCTTCCATAAACCTATCTATAAGAGAAGGATTTAAAACTATCATTGCTATTATTATCAATATCAGTGCAATGACTATTAAACCAATTTTTTTCTTGATGCTCATATTCTATTGTTTTTATTAATTATTATTACTTTCAATATTATACGGAAATCATAAAAGACTGAGGCGAAAATTATCCCAACAGTTTATTTACGCCTATTACGATTATACTCCCATTTTTTTCATGGTTTCATTAAAACCTCTAATAAAGTATTTGACATAGATTTTCTTTAATTGTTCTTGATTTGCATTTGTAGGAGCATTATAAGCTTTATCATATTCAGAGGATGCCATTTCTACAACCATTTTTTGGAATTCGTCTCCTATTTCTTCTATGTTTTCTGATATAATATGCATACCAGCAAAGCCATCATTGGACGCTCCAGCCATGCCATATAATTGTCCATTGTTATATCCTGCAGTAGCCATTTCTTTCTCTTCTCCTTCCAACAAAGAAATGTTTTCTTCTCTCTTGTCGGTTTTCTTTACATCGTGTCTAATTTTTTCAAGTTCATTTTTTGCATCTTCTTCATTCGCACACTTTCTGAGTTTGCCAATTACACCTGCATTAAATGCAGCTGCTACTTGTTTGCCATTACCAAAGACAGAGCCAGTACCGTCATAATATATATTCATATCTTTGTCAACATAGAAATTGTCGTTGCCCACCCAAAACCAAAAATATTCGTAATCCTTTGCTTGGAAAGTTTCCTTATGTGTACCTTTAGCCCATTTTCCTTCGAGAGAGAAAGGCGTTCCGTTACTTTCAACACCTTCAATACGGATGTCACGAGTATCATCTTTTTCATAAAAGACAATAAGTTGCAACATTCTGTTTTTCGTTCCATAAGATGATTGGTCATAAACTACAAAAGCGGATGAGCCATTCTCAGGAAGTAGTCCTTCAATTTTGTCAAATTCATCTGAATAGCTTTCGTCAGATGAAGCAAATCCAATAGCAAAGAGTGCTATCACAGCCATTGTCATGAAATACTTTTTCATACGCATTGTTGTTTTAATAAGTTGAACATATTGTTATTTGTAGTTTTTATTGCCAAATAAACAAGTGGTGGAAGTGCATAACAAGTTAAGTCGTATATGTCGAATGTTCCCTTGACTAATCCAAAGTATTGTAACACCTCGCTGCTGATAGTTGCAAAAGGAACAAGTGATATTACGATGTTCTTGACAATGCCATTATCATAATGCCAAATGGCATCAATGATAAGGATATAGGCGGCACAGTACAAACCATCAGGGAGACTGAACTTCACGAAGTCCGATATGTTCCAACCTTGAACACTGTTACGGAGCGAGTCAATCATGCTGGATAACCCCAATACAGAGCACCATTGGTAGATGTTGAGAGCCTTACTTCTGAATAACAAGTAGATGGCACTACCACATGCAAGGAAAAGAACTCCCAAGGCTACCTCAGAAGTGACCCACTTGTTTGTACGATGTTGGCATGACTGAGCCATCCCAAAACTTCTGCACCTTCGGCTCAGTGAGTGCGGTTAATAAATGACACTGTAGGCATATATAAAAAGTGGAGCCTCATCCATCCTCATTCATTGATGTAGGGCTTGGACTCCCCTTGTAATTGAATAAGGAGAATAATAACCCCACTTGGTCGTATATTGTATGGTTACAACTACGTACCAAGAAGAGCGTTCTTCCCATTACTCCGATTACAAGTTTTGTGAAGTGTCCAAGTTCACATCAACGGAATAAAGCGAAATGCGCTTTCTCAATATGTCACAGCCCCTTTCGGAACTGCGCTACAAAGATACGCTTTTTTGGTGAAGAAAAGATTAATAATGTGTTGAATTTTACAAATATTAAGGAAAAAGAGTCTCCTTATTATGACTTGGGTGTTGTTATTAATCTTTTAAGTTAAGATGATACAAAAAGAATGTATCAGTATAGTTGATTTATAGATTATACTGATACATTTTTAATTTGACACGCTATCCCCTATATATATTAAGGTATATGTGATTTGTGACATATCTCGTAGGGGTGGTTGTTATAATCCTACGAGCGTCCTAACAGATGCTCCCAACTGGCATCCATCTTGCGGCTTTGAAAACGTATAACGCTCCCAAGGTAATGAAAGAACAAACCTTCGAGAACAGCCTCATCGAATAGAATGAGAGGTGTGTATTGGATGCCTATACGCTCAACATAGTTCTTGATGTCCTCTGCATTTAGATGTACCTCAGTACGGTAGAGCCTCTTGGGATTGCCGTAGTAGTCGAGTATGTACTGCTTGTCAGAAGCATTGCTGATTTCTGCCGTTTTGTCGTAGGTTTGTACCGTTATGCCCTTACTCTTGTCCTTGATGGCGTTACGTTGCTTGATGTTCACCGTCTTATACTTGTCTTGTTTGTTGAGGCTTCCGCTGTTTGTGTATGTGATTTCTGGTCTGTCCTCGTCTCTGTCAATGATGCGTTTGCCGTTCAAGATGGTGGTCACGTCTTTGTTATGGAGGTACGCTTTTACGAGTGGACTAACGCAGAAAGGTGTGTCAAGTGCGAGGTCAAGACTCGTCACGTTATGGAACTCCAGCCCCAGCCTCTGCTCTATGTAGGTCAGAAAATAGGTGTCCTTTGAGTAGAGTGTTTCATTGTTGAGACTGAACCAAACCTTACGATTGCCGTTGGTGTGTGTGTTGCTCTGCTCGTCACCTCGTGCAAGGTTGAATTTCAAGTAGCCCCACTCAATATCACGTGTGCCGTTATCCAATCGAATGGCATAGACGTTTTCAAAGTATCTGCCCTCTGTTCTGTATAGTCTGAACTCGTCCATATCAAGGCACTCGCCAAAGTCGAGGACGCTGAGTTGTTCGTAGTAGTAGGGATGCACTACCTCGTAGCAAAGGTTCACTGCATCAAGTTGAATAGGTCTCTTACATACTCGCTTCATCGTTTTGGTTATTACTCTCGTTATTTTCCTCGTCCTTGTAAGGGATTGTTGACCAGTACGCTTTCATAGCGTCTGATATTGCTTGTTTGTGGGTCTCGCTGAACGAGCGACCTCGCAAGCTCTGTGAGATACGCAGCTTGGTATCATCACGTAAGTCTCGATATTCTCTTCTCATTGTCATTATTGTTTTAATATAAATAGTACGTTAGTTAGAAAAAGTTGGTATAGTAGCGATAAAAATATTCAGTAGGCTGGCAGAATTAATTGAAAGAACTGTTTTATCCCTACCATTTAGTAGGAATGAAAAAGAACGAAGAGGATACATAAACCCAACCCCCATAGGCAGAGGGTTTCCCCCTACTTATGGCGATTTTGGTTTTACTATGCGCGAGACATTGCAAGCATAAAGTTCACAATTTTGTCGAAGTCCTCGATGAACTTTATGTTCGATATTTCGTCAGCGATGCCGACCAAAAGCGACAAGTGAGAGTTTTCACTTGTCGCCTTTTTTTTGGACTGAGCCGAGATTGTTGTATATGAGGCTGCTACTTTACATAATGACTTATTAAAAGGCTTCACCAATATGCTTATCGCAGTGCCAGGGCACGGTCTTCGGCAGCTTCCATTAGTTTGCGCTCGCCAGGCCCCTTGTCGTTGAGACCGCAGAGGTGGAGTATGCCGTGGATGATGACGCGGTGGAGTTCTTCATCGTAGTCCTTGCCATATTTCCGGGCATTGGTGCGCACGGTGTCGAGCGAGATGACGAGGTCGCCGCTGATGGTGTTGCCTTCGCAATAGTCGAAGGTGATGATATCGGTGTAATAGTCGTGTCCCAGGTACTCGCGGTTGACGGCAATAATGTGGTCGTCGTCGCAGAAGAGATAGCCCACCTCGCCCACCTTCTTGCCGTAGGTAGCGGCAACACGGCGTATCCACGCCGTTGTGTCGCGGCGGCGGATGGCAGGCATCTTGACATTCTCGGTGTTATAGGTAATCATAATTCTTCACTTTTCGCTCTTCACTTTTCGTTGGGTTTTGGCAGAAACTCGCTGACATCGACACCAAAGTGGCTTAGTTCGCGGACGGCAGTGCTTGAGACACTGGCCAGCTCAGGCTCTGTATAAAGCAGTATGGTCTCGATGCCTCCTAGGCGGCGGTTAAAATCAGCCTGCCACTGCTCGTACTCGAAGTCGCTGACCGAGCGCACGCCCTTGACGATGTAGCTTGCTCCCTCGCTGCGGGCAAAGTCCATCGCCAGTCCGAAAAAAGGTTTTACCTCAATGGCTGCCTGTCCCTGGTAAAGGTCGGCAATGGCTTTTATGCGGTCGGCGGCAGGACTCATAGCAGGTTTATTCACATTGTCGCCAACCACGCCTACAATCAGTTTGTCGAACAATGGCAGAGCCCGGCGTACGATGCTGTCGTGACCGATGGTAAAGGGGTCGAAAGTGCCTACAAATAATCCTTTTTTCATATCTGTCGGGGTTAATCGAAAAGATTGGGCTCCATGATGTTACCGGAATAAGGGTTGCGGTCGAAGTGGCGATATGCCAGTTCCGTCACCATTCTTCCGCGTGGGGTGCGCTTGATAAAACCCTCCATAATGAGAAACGGCTCGTAGACCTCTTCCACGGTGCCGGCATCCTCGCCAATGGCGGTGGCGATGGTGGTCAGACCGACAGGTCCGCCACGGAACTTGTCGATAATGGTCAACAGTATCTTGTTGTCAATCTCGTCGAGGCCATACTGGTCGATGTTCAGCGCTGTCAGAGCCACCTTCGTAATCTTGCTGTCGATGCGGCCGTCGCCCTTCACCTGCGCGAAGTCACGTACGCGCCGCAGGAGGGCGTTGGCAATACGGGGCGTACCGCGGCTACGGCCGGCAATCTCCAAGGCGGCATCCTCGGTGATGGGCACTCCCAGTATGTTACTGCTGCGCTCGATGATACGCTGCAGCACCTCGGGCTCGTAGTATTCCAGATGCATGTTGATACCGAAGCGGGCGCGGAGGGGCGCAGTCAGCAATCCGCTGCGCGTGGTGGCTCCGACGAGTGTAAAAGGATTCAGGTCAATCTGGATGCTGCGTGCCGAAGGGCCTTTGTCGATCATGATGTCGATACGATAGTCCTCCATAGCCGAGTAGAGGTACTCCTCAACGACGGGCGACAGGCGGTGGATCTCGTCGATGAACAGTACGTCGTTCTTCTCCAGCGACGTCAGGATACCCGCCAGGTCGCCAGGCTTGTCGAGCACGGGGCCACTGGTAATCTTGAATCCCACGCCCAACTCGTTGGCAATGATATTCGACAACGTCGTCTTGCCAAGTCCCGGCGGACCATGTAGCAGCGTGTGATCCAGCGGTTCACCGCGGTATTTGGCCGCTTCGACAAACACCTCCAGATTCTCTACAATCTTCTGTTGGCCGCTGAAGTCGCGGAAGCTCAGCGGTCGCAGCGCATTCTCGAAGTCCTTCTCGCCTCCGCTGTAGCGCTCTTCTCGGATGTCAAAATCCTCGTCCATCATGAAATTTTGCTGCAAAGATACAAAATAATTCATAATTCATAATTCATAATTCATAATTTTTTTCTATCTTTGCCAACAAAAACCGAAAATTAGCAATGAAAACCAACTTACTAACTACATTGGCACTATTGGCGGTTTTGCCAATTTCCGCCCATAGACAAGAACTGATGCTGAGTGACAACTGGCAGTTTTCGCAAGACAAGCAGTCGTGGCAGCAGGTAACGATTCCACACGACTGGGCCATCAGCGGTCCGTTCGACAAGAAGTGGGACCTGCAGGTGGTGCGTATCGAACAGAACGGCGAGAAGGAGGCCACCGAGAAGTCGGGACGCTCTGGTTCGTTGCCGTGGATAGGCGAGGGTCACTACAAACGGAAAATCACGATTCCATCGGGATTTTCCGGATACGCCGAACTGGTGTTCGACGGTGCTATGGCCGAGCCCACTGTCTACGTGAACGGACAGAAGGCGGGCTACTGGGCTTACGGCTACAATACTTTTAGGATTGACATCACCCCCTACGTCAAGCCGGGCGAGAACTTGCTGGAGGTCGACTTGAAGAATGTGGAGGAGAGTTCGCGCTGGTATCCCGGTGCAGGCATCTACCGTCCCGTGACATTAGTGCTGACAGGCCGACAACACCTCGACCGCTGGGGCACTTATTTCCGTACGCTGAGCATCGATGGCGAGAAGGCCGAGGTGGAAGTGACGGCCGTAGGCGTCGGCGGCAATGCCATTGAGGTTAGTCTGCTCGATGCGAAAGGACAAACCGTTGCCGCCGCCCATAACGACTTGAACAAGGACGGGGTCGCCTGTACGACGATGGAGATAGTCAAGGCGCAACTCTGGTCGCCCGAGCAACCCAACCTCTACCGCCTGCGTGTGCAACTGATGGAGAACGGGAAAACCATCGATGAAATCGAGGAAAAAGTAGGAATCCGCACCGTTTCCGTATCCAAGGACGGCGGTTTCCAGTTGAATGGCGTCTCACGTAAGTTGAAGGGCGTCTGCCTGCATCATGACCTCGGCCCTCTTGGCGCTGCCGTCAACAAGGCCGCCCTTATCCGCCAGATTAAGACGATGAAGACCATGGGCTGCGACGCTATCCGCACGGCCCACAACATGCCAAGTCAGATGCAGATGCAGGTCTGCGACTCGTTGGGCATGATGGTGATGGCCGAGTCGTTCGACATGTGGATCTATCCGAAGTGCAAGAACGGCTATGCCCGCTTCTTCAAGGAGTGGAGCGACCGCGATATAACAAATCTCGTGCTGGCCAACCGCAACCATCCAGGCATCGTCATGTGGTCGATAGGCAACGAGATACCTGAGCAGGGCGACAAGAAGGGGGTCGACATCATCAACCGTCTTCAGGGACTGTGCCACCATCTTGACCCTTCTCGTCCTGTAACACAGGGTATGGACCGCATCGACAACGCCATTAGCAGCGGCTTTGCCCAGGCGATGGAGGTGCCGGGCATGAACTACCGCGTACATAAGTATCAAACCGCTTACAACAAACTGCCGCAGGGCTTCCTGCTGGGCTCCGAGACCGCCTCGACCGTCTCGTCGCGAGGCGTGTATAAGTTTCCTGTCAAGGTGACCGACAACTCACAATATGCCTCATGGGCTAAGGGCTACGATCCCAATGCCATCAAGACGGCCGACGGACAGTGCTCGAGCTACGATGTGGAATACTGCTCATGGTCGAACCTGCCCGACGACGACTGGCGCTGGCAGGACGACTATCCGTGGGTCATCGGCGAGTTTGTCTGGACGGGCTACGACTATCTGGGCGAGCCAACACCCTACGACGAATACTGGCCCTCGCGCAGCAGCTATTTTGGCATCTGCGACCTGGCCGGTCTGCCCAAGGACCGCTACTGGCTATATCGCTCAAAATGGAACGGTGAGCAGCACACCATCCACCTGCTACCTCATTGGTCGTGGGGAACCACGAAGAAACAGAAGGGGAATCGCATCGGAAAGGTGACACCCGTCTACTGCTATACCGACTATCCTGATGCTGAACTCTTCGTCAACGGAAAGAGTCAGGGTAGAATTAAAAAGGTGAAAGAGTTAAAAGGTGAAAATGTGAAGGAGGGGCGTCTCGACCGCTACCGTCTGCGCTGGAACGACGTGAAGTACGAGCCAGGAGAAATAAAGGTGATTGTTTACGATGAAATGGGCAAAAACTGTGGTGAGCAGACAGTTAAGACTGCCGGTAAGCCAGCCCGCCTGCAGCTCGACACCTGGACACAGCACGACCAGGCGGTTTTGAACGCCGACGGCAACGACCTGGCGTTTGTCACCGTCTCGCTCGTTGACAAAGACGGCAACTTCGTCCCCGACGTCCAGGACCAACTCACATTCGAAGTCAGCGGTGCTGGCACCTTCCGCGCCGTGTGCAACGGCGACGCCACCAGTCTGGAGTCATTTGTCGAGCCTACGATGCGACTCTTCAATGGTCAGCTGGTGGTCATCGTCCAGGCAGCCCGTCAAGCAGGCAACCTTGTGCTGACGGTCAGCGACTCACGGCGTCAACTCACCGAAACGCTTACTATTCCTGTGAAATGAAAAGAATACTGACAACAGCCCTCATGGCAGCGGCTATGCTCGTTGCCAATGCCGACACCACACTGCCCCTGCGCGGCCATGTCTACAGTCCATCCGACCCTCATATCCAGTATGTCGGACGCATCAGCTTCCTGAACCCTGAACGGCCACAGTTCAACTACCCTGGCACGCAGGTCAACGTGGCCTTCGAGGGCACCTCACTGCGGATGCTCTGCAAGCCGAAGAGCGGCTACTGGATGGCCCAGATAGACGAGGCCGAACCGTTCAAGGTGGCGTTTACCGGACGGCGCGACTCCGTTGTCACCCTTTGCACCGCCCTGCCGCAGGGACGTCATACCGCCCGCCTGATGTATATCATCGAAGGGTGGGACCTGAAGCCCGAGTTCCACGGCTTCGTCACCGACGGCCGGCTAGTGGAGCCACCAACCCTGCCGTCGAAAAAAATCGAATTCATCGGCAATTCTATCACCTGCGGCTACGGCAACGAGGCGATGTTGCCAACCGATCGGTATAGCTATGAGACACAGAACCACTACCTGAGCTATGCACAGATAGCTGCCCGCCAGCTCGACGCTGTGGCTTATATCGTGGCGCGCAGCGGTATCGGCGTCTATCGTAACTACAACGGGCCGCGTACAGGAACGCCAGACAACCGCATCGACATGCAGTACGAATACACACTCTATGCCGAGAAGTCGGCCTTCCGCCGTGAGGGCGGTGCCATGAACGAGCGCTGGGATTTCTCACGTTTCCAGCCCGACATCGTCTGCATCAACTTAGGGACCAACGACCTGTCGACGAATAACTATGACACCAGACTCCTGAAGCAGGGCTACCAAAAACTGCTGCGCATGGTGCGTCAGCATAATCCGAAGGCAAAGATCGTGTTCCTCACGGGCACAATGCTGCAGAAGAAGGAACTCGGTATCTGCCGCCAGCTGCTTGACGAGGTTGCCGACGAGGCTCGTCAGGCGGGTGACGCCGCGGTCTACCGTTTCGACATGACACCTCAGGGAAGTCTGGGCTATGGCGCCGACTGGCACCCCAGCTACGAGCAGCACAAGAAGATGGCCGACGAGTTGTCGGCATACCTCCGAACGCTGCTATAGAAGATTTCTCGTTCCTTTTTTGGTTGTTTGCAGAATTTGCTGTATCTTTGCACCCGATTTTCAAGGGGTGCCCACTGTCGTGGGCTGAGATGATACCCTCAAACCTGATTCGGATAATGCCGACGTAGGGATAGAAAGTATTATTGTTCCCCCTTTATATTAGTTTTTAATTAAAGGTAAAAAAACAGTATGAAAAAGATTGTTTTGACAGTCATGGGCGTGACTCTGGCTACAGCAGTGGGCGCACAACAGCAATGGCATTACGACTCGACCAAAGTCGAGAAGCTGTCGGAAGTGGTGGTCAAGGGCGTAAGGGCACAGAAGAATGCACCTTACGCCGTGAGTAACATTAAGAAAAAGGAACTTGGCGACTTCTCCAAGACGGGACGCGAGCTGCCTTTCCTCTTTGCTCAGACGCCCGGCGTCCTGGCATGGAGCGAGAACGGCGTGGGAACGGGAACCACCTATATGCGCATCCGTGGTGCCGGCGACTCGCGTATCAACGTGACGCTCGACGGTGTGCCCCTCAACTCGCCCGAGGACCAGTGCGTCTTCTGGGCCAACATGAACAGCTACGGCTCGCTGCTCGGTTCGGTGCAGATACAGCGCGGCGTCGGCACGTCGACCAACGGCGACGGCGCTTTCGGCGGCACGGTGGCCCTGCAGTCGGCCACGCCCCTGCTGACGCCCAGTCTGGAGCTGTCGGCCAGCTACGGCACGTACAATACCTGGAACTGGGGCGGCAACTTCTCGACGGGCGCCTTCAACTTCGGCGTAGGACGGCTCGTTATTGACGGCGCCTATCATCAGACCACGACCGACGGCTTCATTCACGGCACCAGCGGCCGCTCGGGCAGCTACTATGGCGGTCTGACGTGGATGAAGGAGGGGCTGCGCATAGCCTATAAAAACATAGGAAACTTCGAGTGTACGGGCCAGGCCTGGAACGGCGTCACCGCCGGCGACAACGACATGAGTCTGATGGACGGCACCTACGGCGCAACGACAGGCATCAAGACCTACAAGGATATGTGGGAAGCCGGCCTCGGCAAGTACAACACGCTCTACGAGACATTAGCCTACGATGCCGACGGCAACTTTGCCAAGGACGCCAGCGGCAGCTACGTCACCGAGCGTTACAAGATGGCCGACGGTTCATACTGGGATAGGACGACGGACAACTTTTGGCAGAACCACAATCTGTTGACGGTCAGTGGTGAGCTTAGTGAACATTGGACGGCTTCAGCCACATTGCATTATACGCACGGTTATGGTTACTATGAGGAATTCCGCCCGCAGAACAAGCTGAAGAAGTTTGGCCTCGCCTACAATGGTTTAAAGAAGACCGACTTCGTACGCAAGAAGGGCTTACGGCAGGACGTTGCCGGATTGGTGGGCAACATCAACTATCGAGACGAGAAATGGGACGTCATCGGTGGCGTGTCGGTACAGAAGTTCTGGGGTGACCATTTTGGCTATATCACCTATGCCGCCGACAAGGGCTTGAGCAGTCTTATTGGTTCGACATACAAATACTACGGTTCTGGTGCAGAGAAGTTCGACGGCAACGTCTTCGTGAAGGCAGCCTACAAGCTCACCGACCAGTGGGACGCCTTCGCCGACGTCCAGTACCGCCACGTGGGCTACAAGACCGACGGCATCAACGACAAGTTCTACGAGGAGGGAAGCCGCTACTACAACCAGCGCCTCGACATCGACAAGAAGTACGACTTCCTGAACCCCAAGGCCGGTCTGTCGTGGCATGCTGGCGGCCATCGTGCCTATGCCTCGGTAGCCATGAGCCACCGCGAGCCCGAGCGCAACAACTTTACGGACAACGGTTCCTATCCTGCCCCCTCGGCTGAGTCAGTCCTCGACTATGAGGTGGGCTACACCTTCACCAACGACCTCCTTCGCGCAGGCGTGAACCTTTATTATATGGACTACACCGACCAGTTCGTACAGACGGGAGCCGTGAGCGACATCGGCGAGAACCTGACCACGAACATCAAGGACTCTTACCGCATGGGCATAGAACTGCAGGCTGGTATCGACCCCACACCGTGGCTCACCATCGAGGGTAATGCAGCCCTGAGCCAGAACAAAATCAAGGACTTCGACGAACAGGTACAGGTGGACTGGGGCGACTATCAGGCCATCCACTACGACAACTCAACACTGGCTTTCTCGCCTGCCGTACTGCTTAACGGCTTCGTCAACTTCCACTACCGCGGCCTGCAGGCCGTGTGGCACACCAACTACGTCAGTCGTCAATACCTGGACAATACGGAGTGTAAAGACCGTTCGTTGCCAGGATACTCCACATCGAATGTCACCCTGAGTTACACGCTGCCCATCAAGAAGGTGCTGCGCGAGGCCGTCTTCGGCCTTAACCTAAACAACGTCTTCGACAAGCGCTATGCTGCAGGCGGATGGGTCTATTCGGCCATCCTCAGCGACAGTCACCACAACGAGAACCGTTACTACCAGATTGGCTATATGCCCATGGCGGGCTTTACGATGATGGGTAACGTGACGTTACGATTCTAGACGATGACAGAATTTCTAACGACTCATTGGCTCGATATCACGACCACCGTCCTAGGCCTGGCCTATATCCTTCTTGAATATAGAGCCAGTGTCTGGATGTGGGCGGTAGGCTTTGCGATGCAGGCCCTTGGCATCGTTCTCTACTACCAAAAAGGACTCTATGCCGACTGCGGCATGGAGTTCTATTATCTGACGATGACAGTCTACGGTTGGTGGCGATGGGTACATGGCTCGGCAACGAAGCAGAGTCTGCCTATCCGCCATTTCCCACAACGCCTCATCCTCCCCTGGCTCCTGACCATTGCTGCCGTTTGGGCCGCCATTTACTGGCTGCTGGTGTCGTTTACCAACTCCAATGTGCCACTGGCCGATTCGTTCACCACAGCCCTGAGCATCGTCGGCATCTGGGCGTTGGCCCATAAGTATCTGGAACAGTGGTTCATCTGGATAGCCGTCGATGTAGTGACATCTGTGCTCTATTTCTATAAAGACATTCCTTTTAAAGCCTCGCTTTACGCCCTTTATGTCGTCATAGCAATTTTTGGCTTCATAAAATGGCGGAAAATGATAAAAAATTAGTATCTTTGCGCCCTGAAACATAAATATCAACACCATGCGCAAAGTAATAGGAATAGGCGAGACGGTGCTCGACATCATCTTCCGTGGTGACCAGCCTCTGCAAGCGGTGCCTGGCGGGTCGGCTTTCAACGCCATCATCTCACTCGGGCGAGCCGGAGTGCCAGCATCGTTTATCAGTGAGACGGGAAACGACCGTGTCGGTGACTATGTCAAGAAGTTTCTTGTCGACAATCATGTCGACGCATCGGCAGTCAGCGTCTTTCCCGATTCGAAATCGCCCATCTCACTGGCTTTCCTCGACGATGAGAATAATGCCGACTACATCTTCTATAAAGACCATCCCCACGACCGGCTCGACTTCACTTACCCTGAGGTACACCCCGATGACGTGGTGATCTATGGCTCCTTCTTCGCCATCAATCCCGTGGTACGCACGCAGGTAAAGGGCTTCCTTGACTATGCCAAGGACAACGGTGCCATTCTCTACTACGATGTCAACTACCGTTCTTCTCACCGCCACGAGGTGGTCAAGCTGACGCCTAATCTGCTGGAGAACTTCGAACTGGCCGACATCGTGCGCGGCTCTGACGAGGACTTTGAGATTATGTACGGCAAGAAGGACTGCGATGCTGTCTATCGCTCAGAGATATCGTTCTATACCAAGAACTTCATCTATACGCGTGGTGCACATCCTGTCGAACTTCGGGCAGAGGGAAACATAAGGAAACAGTATGAGGTAATCAAGACCCAGACTGTAAGCACCATTGGAGCAGGCGATAATTTCAATGCAGGTTTCGTGTACGGACTGATCAAGTATGGTGTCACCCGCGAGATGATCGAGAGTGGTGTCAGCGAGGCGTTGTGGGATCAGATTATCGCCTGTGCCCAGTCGTTCTCTGCCAATGTCTGCAAAAGCATAAAAAACAGCGTCGACCAGACATTTGCCGATGAGAAGAAACGGGAGTTGGAAGCCAGTTTGAAGGAAATGGAAGAGAATAATTAAAAATATGAATATGATAAGTGATACTATTAAGTACATCGGTGTCGACGATCTTGACATTGATCTGTTTGAGAGTCAGTATGTGGTGCCTGATGGCATGAGTTATAATTCCTATCTCATCGACGACGAGAAGATTGCAGTATTGGATACTGCCGACCGTCGCAAGGGCGAGGAGTGGAAGGCGAATCTGAAGGCTGCACTTGGTGGTCGCCAGCCAGACTATCTGGTGGCTCACCACATGGAGCCAGACCACGCTGCACTGATTGCCTGGATGCTGGAAACCTATCCTTGTCTGCAGCTCGTATGTAGTGCCCAGGCTGCGAAAATGCTGCCCAACTTCTTCGAGGGTTTAAACTTCGAAGGGCGTGTGGTGATTGTCAAGGAGGGTGATAAGCTCTCGCTGGGTAGCCATGAACTAACCTTCATCGGAGCTCCGATGATACACTGGCCAGAGGTCATCATGAGCTACGACAGTCTTGAAAAAGTGGTCTTCTCTGCCGATGGATTCGGCAAATTCGGCGCATTGGAAAAGGAAACCGACGATTGGGCATGCGAGGCTCGTCGCTACTATTTTAATATATGCGGCAAGTATGGCACGCAGGTACAGACGGTGATGAAGAAGTTGGCTGCACTCGACGTTCAGGCCATCTGTCCGCTGCACGGTCCTGTGCTCAAGGGTGAACAGTTGGCTGCTGCCATCAAGCTATACGACACATGGAGCAAGTACGAGCCAGAGAGCGAAGGCATCCTGATAGCCTACGCCAGTATCCATGGTGGAACGGCAGCTGCTGCAGAGCGTCTGGGTGAGATACTGCGCGAAAAGGGTGCTAAGAAAGTTGTGGTGAGCGATCTGAGCCGCAGCGATATGGCCGAGGTCATCGAGGATGCTTTCCGTTATCCTACCGTGGTTGTGGCTGCATCGAGTTACGACGCAAGCGTGTTCCCCGTGATGCACGACTTCCTCTATCACCTGCAGATCAAGAACTATCAGAAGCGTCGCTTCGGCATCATCGAGAACGGCAGCTGGGCACCCACGGCAAGCAAAGTGATGCGCTCGATGATAGAGGGATTGAAAGACTGTGAAATCGTGGAGCCGATGCTCACCATCCGCTCTCGCATGAAGACTGCCGACGAGGCTCTGCTAGAGCAGTTGGCCGACAGCCTACTTTCATAAAATAGTATTATATCAAACGGCTGATTTCTTCCAAGGAGTCAGCCGTTTTTATATACTGTCGCCAGTCACCACGAACCATGCCACGCTGTTGCAGGTCGTCGAGCGTGGCGATGAGCGGGTTCCAGAAGCCTTTTGCATTATAGAGCACAACTGGTTTCTGATGATAGCCGATGGTAGCCGAGGCGGCAACAGTAAAGACCTCGTCGAGCGTGCCGATGCCGCCGGGCAGCGCCACGAACACGTCGCTCTGGTCCATCATCAGCTGCTTGCGGTCCGTCAGGTTGTCGCAGGGAATTTCCACGTCGACATAGTCGCTTGTCCTTCCCGTCTTCTCCACGATGGTGGGTATCACGCCGATAGTACGTCCACCAGCTTCGTGAGCCGCCTTACCTACAGTTTCCATAAGTCCTTGGTTCACGCCACCATAGACAATCACATGCCCTTTACTGGCCGCCCAACGCCCCAAGTCCTCCGCTACATGGAAGAAGTCGGGGTCAATCTGCTCATTGGCAGAACAAAACACACAGATCTTCATACTGATGGCAAAGTTACGAAAAGTCAGGCAAAATGCAAAAGGTGAACACGCTTTTTTGTCTTTTTTGCATTGATATCGTTTTTTTTGCCTATTTTTGTACCCAAATTACTAAAACAATGAGATCATGAACAGACTATTTACAACTATAGCAGTGCTAACAATTGCTATGTCGGCCAGTGCACAGACTCTGAAAGCAGGACGTGACCTGCCTGCCATACCCACCATCCCCGAAGTGGATAGTCCAAAACCTAATGGCAGTGTACCCTTGGCCGATGCCAACACGTTCCGTGAGATACAACTCGACATTCCCATCTGCATCGGACCGTTCAAACCATCGTGGGAAAGCATAGAACAGAACTACCCCGGTACGCCTGAGTGGCTGCGCGAGGCCAAGTTCGGCATCTGGGTACACTTCGGACCGCAGGCTGCCGGTGAGAGTGGCGACTGGTATGCCCGCAACCTGTATAAGGAGGGCCATCAGGCCTATAAGAATCACTTGAAGCGCTATGGTCACCCGTCGGAGGTAGGCTATAAAGAGGTGCTGCGCGACTGGAAACCTGACAAGTTAGACCCTGAGCGACTGACCCGTCTCTATCAGAAAGCCGGTGCACGTTTCCTGCTCATCCAGGGTGTTCACCACGACAACTACGACCTGTGGAACTCGCAGTACCAGCCGTGGAACTCGGTGAACGTAGGTCCGAAACGCGACCTGTTGCGCGAGTGGGCGGATGCCTGCCATAAATACGGTATGCGCTATGGTGTCACCTTCCATCATGAGTACACCTGGTGGTGGTGGCAGACGGCATTCGGTGCCGACTCGAAAGGACCGAAGGCTGGTGTGCCCTACGACGGTCATCTGACGTTGAAGGACGGCAAGGGCAAATGGTGGGAAGGCATGGATCCGCGCCTGCTCTACGGCATTGACCTGCGCGAGTATGAGGATGTCAATGCCAAGGCGCATACGCCGTGGTCACCGCCTAGAGACGGAATCATCTGGAATCATCTGGACTACGCCAAGTGGTATGCGACACAATGGGCGTTGCGTATGATGGACGTCACGGCCAACTACAACCCTGATTTCATCTATACCGACGGTACGATGGAAGGTCCGTTCTGTGGCAACGGCACGGGAACCTTCTATAAGTGCAATGCCATGCCGCTGGTGATGGCCGACTTCTACAACCGCACGCTGAAACGTCGCGGTGAGGTCAACACGTTCAGCATCGTGAAGTTCCGCCATCCCACCAACGGAACGGTGAACACCGCTGAGTTTGGCTGGCCCGACAGCATCAACACCAGTCAGGCCTGGATGCGTGAAGGGCCTGTGGGCGACTGGTTCTATGCCCCCGGCTTCGTCTATGACGCGGGCTCGGTCATCCGCTATATCATCGAAAGCATCAGTCGCGACGGCTGTGCGGCACTAAATATTCCCATGAAGCCCGATGGTTCGATAGAGCCCGCCTGCGAACAGATGCTGGAAGAGGTGGGCCGCTGGATGCAGGTCAACGGCGAGGCCGTCTACGGCAGCCGTGCTTGGACAACCTATGGCGAAGGCCCGCTCGACAAGAACGGCAAGATTCGCAAGTTGCCCGGCCACGCCCTGAAAGAACAGCACGCGCGTTTCCCCTTCACCGCCCAAGACCTGCGCTTCACGGTGGGCAAGACGGGAGCACTCTATGCTTTCCCGATGAAGTCGCCTGAGGCTGGCCAGAAGGTTACCATCCAGTCGATGGGCAAGAAGAAGTTAAAGAAGGTGCGCAAGGTCACGCTTCTTGGTTACAATGGAAAAATCAAGTGGCGTCAGACTGCCGATGCGCTGGAGATCACCGCTCCTGCATCGTTACCTTTCCAAACCGTTGTTGCATTTAAGGTAGATTAATTCAATCTGGAAATTATGCGCAGAACCATTTGTTCCTTCCTTGCATTCGTCTTTGCATTCCTGCCAATTTTTGTTCAGGCTAAAGACAGACCATGGACGTGACGCCGCTGCTCCGAAAGGGAAAGAATACCATCCGCGTGCAGCTGAGCCGTGGCTGGTGGGCAGGCGGCATCAGCCGCAAGGTTTATGCCGACAATCCGCCTTTGGCACTCATGGCACGACTGACGGTTGACGGCCAGTGCATAGCCCAGACCGCCGACCCGCTGACCATCCCACCTTGCAGTATCAGCCTCGCATCACATGGGTGCGTACCAAGGTGCATACCCCACAAGGCGACATCACCTCTGCCTGGCGACTGATGGGCGACGGACATTATGAATACGAGTTCACGCTGCCGGCAGGTGTGACCTATAGTGTTGACATACCACATCTAACGAATAAAGATAAAGTCATCATTAAACAATGAAACGAATACTACTATCACTATTGATGATGCAAAGCATGGTCTTTGCAGAGGCACAGGATACGGTGACGGACGAGAGCCTCGGTCGCCACAATTTCTTCTATGCTGGACAGAGTAAGCAGCGGCGCATGTTCATCGTCAAGGACGGACAGATCTGCTGGAGTTATCAGGACGAGTTGAAGCGCGGTGAGATAAGCGATGCTGTGCTAATGACTGACGGCCACATCCTCGTAGCCCATCAGTATGGTGTGGCCGAGGTGACGCAGCAGAATGAGACCGTCTGGTGCTACGAGGCTCCCGAGGATACGGAGATTCACACCGTGCAGCCCATCGGTCGCCAGCACGTGGTATTCGTGCAGAACGGGAAGCCCGCCAAGGCGGTAGTCATGAAGATTCCCGAGTGCCAGATAGTGTGTGAGTTTGAACTGCCCACGAACGAACGGGGCTCTGTTCACGGTCAGTTCCGTAATGCCCGACTGTCGAGCCGCGGCACACTGCTGGTGGCCAACATGGCGCTTGGGTGTATTCACGAATACACCTCAGACGGCAAAGAGGTGGACTGTTGGAAGGGTTTCCTGCCGTGGTCTGTTCAGGAAATTGCGAAGACGGGCAACCTGCTCATTACGGGGCGTAAAGGGCTCATTCAAGAAATCAACCGCCAAGGGAAGACTGTATGGCAGATGAACACCACTGACTACGGCGTGACTCAGCCGCAGAAGACTGTGCGACTGAAGAACGGCAACCACATCGTGAACAACTGGTACAACGAATGGGGCAAGGAACCGATGGACAGCGCGAACGCCCCTGTGCAGGCTATCGAAGTAGACAAGCAGGGCAAGGTGGTGTGGCAACTCCGTGCATGGAAAGCCCCTGACCTCGGACCGTCTACAACCATCCAACTGCTCGACGACGCTGTAAACCGCGACCGGCTATGGTTCGGCGAGTTTGGCAAGCGTCCCCGACCACAACTCTTTGTAGGTCCTAATGAGCCCATAGGTGTGGGCCGAGGCATCCATCCCGGTCGCGTGGCATGGATTCATTCGCCCAGTGTGGCCCACTGGGACGGCAAGACCGGTCTCTGGGTGGAAGACCGCTGGAACTCTCAGGCCAAGGCCGACGCCATGATACCTGAGGCGGTCATACAGCTGACGGGTGAGGCAACGGCCAAGAAAGCCTGGCAGGCACTGTTCCGCCACTTCAACAAAACCCATAAACGTGGCAACCGAGGCTATAAGAAAGGGGAGATGATAGCCGTGAAGCTTAACATGAACAACGCCCTCACACACCATGACACCATCGAACTGAATTCGTCACCCTTCGTGACGCTGGCTCTGGTGCGCTCGATGGTACACGACGGCGGCATCCGCGAGCAGGACATCGTGCTCTGCGAACCCAGCCGTGCCATCACCGACTCAATATATAACAAGGTACACCGTGAGTTCCCACAGGTACGCTTCATCGACAACATAGGTGGCGACGGACGCGAGAAGTGCGAGTATTATCCCGAGCAGATTGTCTATTCGCAAAACAACGGCAAGATGGCCCGCGGACTGGCCAAGTGCATCGTCGATGCCGACTACCTCATCAACTCGGCCCTGCTGAAGACACACAGCGGACCGGGTGTGACGCTGACCGCCAAGAACTGGTACGGCGCAACGGACATCAACCTGCTTTGGCGACAGAACGCCCACAACAACGTGAGCCAGGACAAACGTAACGGCAAGCCGCAGTATAAGACTTTCGTAGACTGGATAGCCCACAAGAATATGGGCCAGAAGGCACTGCTCTACCTCATTGACGGCACATACGGTTCGCGCGACGTGAACGGAGCTCCCAACCCGAAGTGGATGAAGGAGCCCTTCAATGGCAACTGGGCCTGTTCGCTAATCGTCTCACAGGACGAACTGGCCTGCGATGCCGTCGCCATGGACCTCATCATCAGTGAGTGGCCGGAGTTTGGCAGTCTGAACTACTGCGACGAGTACCTGCGTGAGGCCGCCAGCATACCGAGTGCCCCCAGTGGCACCGTGTATATGCAAGAGGGCAAGCCACTGACCAGACCACTCGGACTGATGGAACACTGCGACAAGAACCGCCACTACACCAAGATTGACCTGAAATACGTCAACCTAGCGGAACATCAGTAGCTCCTAAGTATTTTTTTGCCTTCCTGCACGTAAAGTCCCTTGGTCTTTTTACCCATTGGGCGTCCTTGCAGGTCGTAGACAAGCGGCACAGCATTGACGGAACGACTCCTGACAGAGTTGCCGTCTGCAGGAATCTCCTGTAGGCCACTGGCCTGGTTGTCGCCTAAACGGAAAAGCTTTACGCCGTGACTGGGGACACTGGTCGTCAGGCTACCCATGACCGGCGTCAGGTCTTTCTTGGCCCAAATATCGTAGAGGGGAACTGCTTCATCGGCGGCATAGCCAAGCAGCGTCAGGTCGAAGTCGTAGTCTGACTGCTGGCCTATGGCGTAGACCAGAAACTCCATCGTAGTGCCCGTCGCCGAGGGGTTGTCACTGTCGCAGCTGGAGTCGTAGCCGCAGAGGGTGCGGAAGGTCTTGTAGCTATGGCCTTCGGGCAGGTCGTAGACAAGCGTGCACTGGGCGTTCAGTCCCAGTCCAGTGGTGTAGGGCTGTCCATCAACGCGCAGTGTGCCACCTTCCACATTCTGATTGATGTGCAGCGTGCCCCACTCCGACGTATACGATGTCTGCTGTAGGGTAGTAAGCGATGTCTCACGGCCTTCGGCGTCGATAAGCACGGGGTTGATGAGGTCGGCGCGGTCGTAGCTGAAGCCGTCGCCATAGTTGCTCACCACAATCTTCAGCTGGCGGGCACCGGTGATGTCAGCCTCCAGCAGCTTCGACTTCGTGCCCGTACGCGATATAAGCCCTGAGCGGGCAGCGGCGTCATCCTGCTCGTCGGTGAGCGGGTTCTGATCGAACACCATGAAGCGGATGCTTGTGGTGGAGTTCGTCTGGCCGATGCCAGAGTCGTCGGCAGCGGCCATGGCGCGGAAGCGCACCACGTCCATATCCTCGGGTATCTGGAAGAAGATGGCAGCATTGGCATCGGTCGAGAATCCACGGTCGTAGCTGACACCCATCACCTTCATTTGGCCACCGTTGTCCACGTTCTGATTCTCACGTATGCGGTTGAAGTAGCTCTTAGTGTAGTCACGGGTCTTCATCTGACCCGTCAGCGCCACCTCGGTGCCGTCGCGCAGCACAAGCGTAGGGTTAATCCAGTCGCCGTGGTCGTAGTTGTAGTTGTCGCCACCGTCGTCGACGACGAGCACCAGCGTCTTCTGACCATCAGGCCAGGCAATATCTACGTCAACAGCATGACCGTCGGTTGTATAGGCCACGGTCTCAGAGCGGTAGAGCGCCTTGGCGCCCACCACCCAGCGCGTGTTGTCGCGCTGAAACAGGGCCAGGTAGCGGTTGCCAGTGGTAGGGTCTGTGCTGGTCCACGCCACACGGCCCAGATCCTCGTCATTCATCACCTGATGGGCATTTTCGCCATACTTGTGCATCTGGTGATACTCCTCGTTGGTGAGCAGCGACAGCGTGAACTCGTCATTACGGGTCATCTCGCCGCCAAAGAACAGTGGTGAGTGGCAGATGCCCCAGAGGGTCATCATCGTCAGCTGCTCATTCTGCGTCAGGCGAGTCCACCGGCCCTGGTCTGCCCCCGTATATCCTTGGTCGGCAATGGTCATGGCAATCCGTCCCAAAGGAAGCATGTCGCAGTCCGCATAGTTGCCGGGACGGGTGACCGCCTCCCAGGCATGAGCTTCGTTGAACACGGCATCGACGGCACTCCAGTTGTCCCACAGATCATCCATCATACGCCACATGTTAGCATTCTCCTGACACTCGTCGGCATACTGATACTGGGTCTTGCCGGGCGAGAGAGAGAGTACGATGGGACGCCCCGTCTGGTCGATAGCACGGCGTATCATGTGGATCTCGTCGGTATAGAACGGACGGCTCAAATCGTCAATCTTCAGGAAGTCTACGCCCCATTCAGCATACAGATCCATGATGCTATTGTAATAAAGCTGTCCGTACTCGTTGTTCTTTACCAACAGGTTGTCCTTCAACCACGTGCAGGGCGAGGTCGTGCCATTGTACACCTGAGCCCACGGTGTCTGCTCACTGCCTTTCAGCTTATAGCTGCTGCCGACGACCGACTTCGGCACGCCGCGCATGATGTGTATGCCCAGTTTCAGTCCCATTTGGTGGAGCTTGTCGGCCAAGGCTTTGAAACCGATATTCTTTCCGTCTTTCATACAGGAAGGAAAGCGCGAGGGTGAGGGCAGATAGCGTCCGTACTCGTCGAGCACATAGTCTTGATCGCCCCGCTGATTGTAATTACCGCCGCCCAGCGACGGGTGGTTGCAGTACCAGCGGATATCGATGACAACATACTGCCAGCCATACTTCACCAGGTCGTTGTCTACCAGATACTGGGCGTTCTGCAACACCTCCTTCTCCGTCACCGACGAGTAGTAGCAGTCCCATGAGTTCCACCCCATGGGTGGTGTCATAGCCCACGTGCGGAATGTGGCCACATTGCTCTCCTGAGCAGTAACTGCCAATGACAACATCATCAGCAAAAAAGCGAAAATTTTCTTCATAAATTAGTAGTTAGTCTTATATCGACGACAAAGATACGAATAAGTGAGTTAAAAACAAAATAATTCGCGATTATTTTGTATTGCGCTTAACTTTTCGTATCTTTGCAAGCAAGATGAAAAGTTTTGAAGAACTGGGCGTCAGCGGAGAGATCCGGCACGCCATAGAAGAGATGGGATTTGTGCAGCCCATGCCTGTGCAAGAGGAAGTAATCCCCTACCTGCTGGAAAAGCGGCGCGACATCATTGCGCTGGCCCAGACGGGTACGGGCAAGACGGCGGCGTTCGGCATCCCGTTGCTGATGCGTATCGACACCCGCAACCATAACACGCAGGCGCTGGTTCTCTCGCCGACGCGAGAGCTCTGCTTGCAGATTGCCGACGATTTGCGCGACTTCAGTCGCTATATGGACGGCATCCATGTGGAGGCGGTCTATGGCGGAGCGGCCATTGAGCCGCAGATGCGGGCTCTGAAGAAGGGTGTGCAAGTCATTGTGGCCACGCCGGGCCGACTGCTGGACTTGAAGAACCGCGGCTTTGCCCATCTGGAGCTGGTGGCAAACATTGTGCTCGACGAGGCCGACGAAATGCTGAACATGGGTTTCTCTGATGCCATCAACGAAATCTTTGAGTCGCTGCCTGTGGAGCACGCTACGCTGATGTTCTCAGCCACCATGAGCCGCGAGGTGGAGCGGGTGGCTCGCCGCTACTTGAATAACTATGAGACCATTGTTGTTGGCAGTCGCAATGAGGGCGCCGAGAATGTGAACCATGTCTACTATATGGTGCAGGCCAAGGACAAGTATCTGGCCTTGAAGCGCATTGTAGACTATTACCCCAAGATTTTCGCAATCATATTCTGCCGCACGAAGCTGGAGACGCAGGAGGTGGCCGACAAGCTGATACGCGACGGCTATAATGCTGAGGCTCTGCATGGCGACCTGTCGCAGCAGCAACGCGACCTGACCATGCAGAAGTTCCGCCAGCACACGGTGCAGCTGCTGGTGGCCACCGATGTGGCGGCCCGCGGACTCGATGTTGATGACTTGACTCATGTGATTAACTTCGGACTGCCCGACGACATAGAGAACTATACGCACCGCTCAGGCCGTACGGGCCGTGCCGGCAAGAAAGGAACCAGTATCTCAATAGTCCACTCAAAGGAGAAGCACAAGATTCGCAATATTGAGCGGGAGATTGGCAAGAAGTTCGTGGAGGCTGAAATTCCGTCGGCAGAGGAAATCTGCAAGAAGCAGCTCTACAAGGTGATGGACCAGATTGTGAAGACCGACGTGGACGATGAGGAGATTGGACCGTTTATGAAAGACATCAGCCGCTACTTTGAATACATTGACAAGGAGGAGATCATTAAGAAAATCGTGTCCCTGGAGTTTGGCAAGTTCCTGGCTTACTATGCCGATGCGCCTGAGATAGAGAAGGTGAATAAAGAGGAGAGAGGAAAGAGGGGAGATGAGAGAGATTACAAGGCGAAGACCGACCGTCAGAAGATGCACAACAAGGCGGAAAAGGGCTACAAGCGTCTCTTTATCAACTTAGGAAAGAAAGACGGTTTCTTCCCTGGCGTGCTGATGCAGACGCTGAACCGCTACGTCGGTGGTCGCCAGGAGGTAGGCCATATCGACCTGCTGGACACCATCTCTTATTTTGAAGTACCTGAGAAAGACGCCCGTAAGGTGATGACCCAACTGACGGGCATCCGTTTCAAAGGGCGTCAGGTTCGTTGCAACGAGGAAGATTCGACAGCAAAAACCGTGCCAAACAACAAGAAAGAGCACTTAAATAATTTCACTAAAAATTCACCAAACGCTGGCGAACGCAAAAAACGCCCATTTCATCGGGAAAATGACGACTGGCGCAGTCTGATGGGAAAGGCGCCACGCGAGCTGAAAGGCGAGGAGCCCGACTTCTTTGCAGAGCAAAGCGGCAAAGCCGAGCGCTCGGAAGAAGGTTGGGCACGACGCCGACCGAAAAAGAAGTAGAACTATAGATAAGTATGAAGAACATTTTTCTCACTGTGGTAGCACTGTGGATAGTACAGACCGCCAACGCACAGACGCAGACATTAGTACTGCACCATGCTGACGGGACATCCACTGACGTGGAACTATACGTCAAGCCACGTATCTCCTTTGTTGGCAACAAACTGTTGGTAACTTCGCCCGTTCTTAACCTTGAATACGCGTTGGGCGATGTGGTGAGGTATTCGTTCAAAGGCGAAGGAACGGCCGTTGAGAACATAGCTGCCGAAGCCGACTGTGAACAGCAAAACGGGCGGCTTGTCTTCAATGGCATAGCAATGGCCGACCGTGTGGCTGTCTATACAACCAATGGTGTGCGCATACCGGTGGAGGTGACCATTGAATCCGACCGTGCTGTCATCCCTCTGACAGCCCTTCCTCAAGGTGTCTGCCTGATAAGTGTGAATGGTAAAACTGCTAAATTCGTCAGGCCATGAAAAAGTTTCTTTTTTCTCTGATGCTGCTGGCCGTCTCATGGGCGGGCTATGCACAAACACTGGGCGAGGCTTTCTACATTTATTTGAACGATGGCCGCTTTGAGGCTTTCTTCCGTCAGGAGGTCGATAGCATCACTTTTTCCTATGAGGACGAGCAGGGCAGGACGTACGACGAGATTGTCATGCAGCGGGTATATACCAAAGACAGTGTCTACTTGATTCCGATTGCCAGTATCGACAGTGTGGCCTTCCTCACTCCACAGACCATTGTCAATGAAAAGGTGTTCCCCCTGACGGTTGAACATGCGCGCTACATCAGCAACGGCAGCATCACGGGTTTTACGCTCAGTGCAGCAGCGCCTGAGTCAATGCGGCCGAGGGTGGGGCATATTGTGGTGGCTACTGCCGACTGCGATGCCTTCCCCAATGGCATTATGGCTACGGTGCAGAGTGTCGGCAATGTGGCTGACGGCTTTAGCTATAGCTGCAAGCGGGCCTCTATTGACGAGGTGTTCGACCAGCTGGTGGCCTACGAGCGTCTGGAAGCTGTCAATGAGTCAGCTGACACGGCGGGAGACTCGATTGCTGCCGTCCGACAGTTGCCTGGCAAGTTGGAGAAGGACAAGAAGTACGACCTGTGGGATTTTGACTGGGAGTCGGAATTCGGCGAGGACGAAGCCAAACTGAAATTTGGCGGGCGCGATGTGGCCACGTTGAGGCTGGCTGTTCGAAAAACGTTGTTCTCACCCCTTTATGCAAAGATTGAACTGAACAATAAGTTTACTGCCTCCATGGATTTCCACGGCGAGGTAAGTGCTGAGAAGGAATGGGAGAAACAGTTGGGCAAGACGGTCACCTGTGGAAAGATTCCTGTTCCTTATACATTTGGACTGTTCTGGCTGGAGCCTAAGTTCTCCGTCTTCGGCTATGCGGGCATCAGCGGCAAGGCCAGTGTCGATTTTCATGCTCACAACACCCGCACAGACTCTATTTCCTTTGTCTATCACAAAGGGAAATGGAAGTTTCCTCATGGCAGTAAGGATGACCCTGGCATTGATGTGGCCCAGTTGAATCTGGAAGGCTCGGCAGAAGTCGGTTTGAAACCCGTGATGGACTTCTCGCTCAACGGAACAGGCGCCAGTTTCGGCTTGACGGGTAAGATTGGTATTCGCGAGACGGCCAACTTCGTCTACGATGCCAATGGTGCTGCCGACGGCTCGCTGTATGAGGCCATGAAAGACAGCTATGTGCGTACGACACTGCCCTGGAGTCTGCAGGCTCAGGCCAGTCTTAACCTGTTTGAAGACTACGATGTGAATGCTGGCAAAGACGATGATAAAGCTGGCAAAGATGATGATAAAGCTGGCAAAGATGATGATGAAGCTGACAAAGATAAGATGCAGACGGAGCCCATTGGCCCGGAAGACCCGCCGCAGTTGGGGCATGACATCTACTTTCTGCCCGAGTTCAGCAATGTCTATGCATTGGGCAACAGTGGCGACAATAGTGCCGCCTGGTGCATAGCCACCGCCTCGCGTCCTTGTCTGCTGCCGCTCACATTGGGTTTCCAGTTGTTTGATGTGCTGAACAAGCCGGTGCCGGCTGTCTATTCATCGGCCACCTACAGTGCCGACCGTGCTCCTTTTTCTGTTGATGTCAACGGACTGGAGGGAGGGCAGTACACGGCCCGTCCGGTTATCAGCATCATGGGCCGCGACTTGGTAGCTTCGCCTGCCGTACAGGTTATCAAGGTGGCTACTTTCGAGGCTCAGCAGGCTGATGGTACCGTTACCTTGCACGGCAAGGTCTATGGCACAGCTACCGACAAGGCCGGTTTCTACTATGGTCCGCATATTGACCTGGAGAACAAACCCACACCGGCCTCTTATGTGGAGGCCACTCTAGGGGCAAATGGCGAGTTCACGGCCACACTGACTGATTTGGCTCCCGGTAACCTTTATGTGGCTGCCGTTGCCAATGTGCCCGACAATCTGGGGCAGACTACTGAAAGCCGCGGCGAGCCGTTGCTGCTGACCATCAAGGCTCCAGTTGCCGATGAGCCTACGGCAGGTGCAGTCATTGATTTGGGGCTCAGTGTGAAATGGGCGGCTTGGAATGTCGGTGCCACCAGCCCCGAGGAGATTGGGGGTTATTGTGGATGGGCCATGAACCATGTCAGTATGAACTATGACGGCAGCGACTATGAGCATAGCGACAAGTTTGCTAACGGTGGTACTGGCAAGCTGGGGCAACTGCGGCAGGCTCGCAACGACATTGGTTTCGATATCTGTGGTAATCCGCAGTATGATGCTGCTCTTGCAGCGGGAATGGGCCGTCTGCCCACACAAAAGGAGTTCCAGGAGCTGAAAGACAACTGCACGGTGAAGCTCATCACCTATAAGGAGCGCAGCGGACTGCTGCTGACCGGCCCCAACGGCAATAGTATTTTCCTGCCCTTTGCCGGTGACAGCAACACGGGCAGCTATTGGGCGGGCACTGCCAGCATCTATAACTACCGCAACTATTTAGACTGTCTGACTTTGGGTGCCAGCGGCACGGTCTTAGGGTCGGGACCGCAGGTCAGTGCCGGCTCGTCTCAGAGCTGGTCGGCAGCTTTCATGGTGCGTGGTGTTGTTGACTAAATGTTTAACTCTTAACAATAATAACAAGACAATGAGAAAAAGAATTCTTTACGTGTGTCTCGCGGCTGCCGCACTGCTGGCTATGCCGCAGACAATGAGTGCCCAAGGGCTGTTTGGAAAAATCAGTAAGGGACTTGACAAGGTGAACAAGGCGTTGGAGAATACCAACGACAAGCTTGATGTGGCTTCAGGCCAGGCCGTTGAACTGCCTGGTGGCGGCATGATGTACAATCCGGCCTCACAGTGGCTCGACATTCAGCTGGTGGGTGTCTATGGTGTCTCCACAAGCAACAACTATGGCTATGTGGAAGTGGTGATGAAGGTGAACATGAAGCTCAATAAGTCTTCTGTATCGTTTGGTGGTAAGAAGAGCAACCTCTCTACCCAGGCTACAGATACCGATGGCAACATCTACAAGATGAAGACCAACATCTATCATTCTTTTGATGTTGAAGAGGGCGAATTTGTGAAGGTGACGCTGAACGACGGTGCTGAGTTCGTGGATGTGCGCAAGAGTGCTACCGTGTTCCAGACGCTGAAACTATTCTGCCATGCCGACTACGAGGGTCACGAGGCACTGATTACGTTTAAGAACGTGCCTGTTCAGTGGGATGTAGAGCACTAGGCTTTACTTGGTCAGTCTCACCTGCTTGGTGTGTCCCCATTTGTCGCGCACAGTGTAGGTATAGCTTTGGCCAATGATGAAAGGATAGGCCAGAAACTGGCGAAAGTCGTTGATGGGTGTGTTGTTGATTCTCTCAATGATGTCACCTTGGCGGAATCCCCGTTGATAGGCTTCGCTGTACTCCCATACAAGCCCTACTGCGGCCCTGCCGTGGTCGGGTATATAGTATATGTCGGGCAGATTGTTGCCGACTACCGCTCCGTTGCCACCATCGAACGGCTGGAAAATGAGGCGACGGCGAAACGGGTTAATGATGACTGAGCCGTAAGCCAGCAGGGCAGCTCCTATCGTGGAATTTCCTTGCGTGGTCAGCGCGCGAACTTTACTGAAACGGAAGTTGCCCCACTGCAGCCCGCTGAGGCATAAAGCCACTACTTCATCATTGGTCTCTGCACCATAATGACTGATACGTAAACAGCCAAAGGTGCGCCCTTCAATCTGGGTATCCAGCAGCCGTCGGTCTACCGACTGAGAAGCGTGCTCAAAAGCCTTGTGTGAGATACTGTAAAACTCACGGTCGCCAGTATCGAACCTTACATTCTCGTTGAAGCCTTCAAACGGACTAATGGTGACATGCGGTACATGGCGGTTCAGACGGTAGCGAGATGCATAGCCTGGCTCATTGCGAAACAGCGTCTTGCGGTCAGTGAGGATGAGGTGCTTCTGCCGCACGTCAATCTTTCCAAGCAGGCCCTTGTTGAAGATATCAAAACCAACGATTCCATCGGCATTTTTTGCACCTGGCGGCCGGTCAATCACATTGACGTGGTAGTCCCTTACAGTAAGGTTGCCAAGTTGTAAAGGTGGCAGACTAACGACCTGTGTTGTATGGCTCCGTCCGTTGGCATCGTGCGAGGTGATATGCCCTATGGGCTTCATCCCATTGATGCGTGTGTCAGTATAGACACCGCCCATGCCTGCTCCCGTGTCGAGCATGAATCGGTAGGTGTGCTCCCCGATGGTGACGGGCACATACACACGTCCCTGGTCTACGCTGATGGTAATCGTGTCGGCAAAGTCTTCTGCCGACAAGCTGAAGTTCAGCTTGTAGTGATACTGCTGGGCGCTCGCGTCAGCACTCCAGAGCAGCAGCAGAAGGATAAGCGCTGCGGCTTCCGTTGTTATTCTTTTTATCATCGCACTCGGTGTGTGGTTGCAAAGATAAGAAATAATCAGGAATCGCCAAAGCAATTCCTGATTATTTCTGAATAATTTGCACAGCAAGCCTGCCTCGTTGATGGTGTTCTCACAGCGCGAACTTCAGCGTCCGGCCGTTGATGGTCAGGATATACACCTGGCCCTGCTGTAGGGCAATCTTCCGTGTGCCGTCGTTGATGACGGTGTTCACCACCTGCTGACCATCGCTGCCGTAGATGATGCAGCGGCTCTGCGGTTCGGTATTGCTGATGATAATGCCGTCGCTAACCACCTTGATGTCTGCCTGCGAACGGGTGGCGGCCCTTGCATCTGACGGTGCCCCCTCTTCGTAGACGATGATGATTGAGGTGTCGCCCGTGATGACTGGCGTCACGAAAGTACCGTCTTCAGCAAGTCTTGATGTCACATAGCGGCCGTCCATGAAGATGTTGCTAATCTTCCATCCCTCTTCAGCCGTAAAGTTCAGCGTCTGCTCGGCGCCCTGCTTCACCTTGATCTTTGTGTATCCGCTACGGCTGTCATTCACCGTCAGCCAGGCGAACACCTCGGGCTCCGGCTCTTTCACGGACATACCGTAAACTACCAAATCGTGTGCCGGCATCGTTGCGGGGTAAGTGTACCAGGTGACGGTATTCCCTTCGTTGTCCTTTGTTGGCGCTGTTATCTGGCTGCCGTAAGCTATGTTTTGTACAGACAGTTCTTTGTTGTCTACAATAAATGTCAGGCGGTACTTGGCCGTTTCGCCAGTCATAATTGGCGAAATTCCATTCCAACTGAGTGTGGCAGTGGCAACGTCAGAGTTGTCATAGCCAGTTTTGGTGGCATAGACACTGACTGTATAGGTCGCTGTCAGGGGAACTGTCGCATCATAATGTTTCTTAATGTCTGTATTCGTTATCTCCGACACATAATCAACTCCTTCTGTCTCACAATCAAACCTCAATTGCCCATCCTTACATGATATTGTCGGTGTAGCACACTTTGGCGTCTCGGGAATCTCTCCACCATCGATGGCAACAATATTCTTAAAGCTGCTCCAAGGAGCTGTAGTTTTGTACGCATTAACGGAGGCTGCAGGTACATGCAAGGTTGCGTATTCAATATATGAGCCATTAAATATACTGCTTTTCGCATTTGGAACATTCTCTGCCAAACAAGTAACGTCTGCGAGATTTTGACAATTGCTAAAGGCTTCAGCATCAATTGTTTTTACATTACTTCCAATAGTCAATGATGTCAGGCCGCTGCAATCATAGAAAGCATAAGCGCCAATTGATGTCACGCTGTTGGGGATATTGACGAAGGTCAGGCCGCTGCAGCCAGAGAAAGCATAACCACCAATTGTTGTCACGCTGTTGCCGATGGTGACGGAGGTCAGGCCGCTGCAACCACGGAAAGCATTACTACCAATTGATGTCACGCTGTACTCTACGTTATTATAGCTGACAGACTCGGGGATTGCAATGTTTCCTGTGTATGAATTAGGATCTTTAGTAACCTCGGCATAATTATCGTTCTTGGCTATTAGAGTGTAATAGATGCCGTCAATTTCCACGGCGTCAGCGTTTGCCACCATAGGCAGTATAATAAATATGATAAGGAATAATTGCTTTTTCATAATTGCTCCTAATATTTTTGTTTCCACAATGTTTTTTTATATGAGTAACGTATCATTTATAACTCAATCAATTATAATATCGTTCCGATGCTGTAGTTCTTTTCGTACGATTTCACGCTCTTGGTCTGTCAGAGATGATGTTTCGAAACTTTCTGTGAAAATTCGAAAACAATCAGAATCAAGATGACCAGCAACCTTAACAATTTTCTCGCCAAGGTGAATTTCTATTAAATCCCCCTTTCTAACAAAATTGACCTTATCCATAATCTATATTATTTATTATCAGTGTTCCCTTCCTGATAGATTAGAGTTATATGGCTAATATATAAAAAGAGCGTGGGAATCTACCTGTTACTCGTCCCACGCATCGAGGCTCTGGCATCGCCTTGAATGTTGAACGAGCAACGCCGAAGCCCACGCCGATATGTATATATACGACAATGTCGGATACTACATACCCATAGGCGTCATTGTTGCGTTGTTCTTGACATTCAGTTTGGAACTGCCAGATTCCGATGCGTCAAGCACAAAGTGCAGATAACGCTTTTCCTATATATAGGTCTCCACCCAAATGTCCCACGTCATGCGGGGCTTCGGTATGAAGACGCAGCAAAGATAGCAAATAAATCTGAAAGTTCCAAGAAAATACACAAAAAAATCTCCGAAGCCGCACTATAGGACTTCGGAGATATTTGGGTGATGCGAGCTGTGGACTTCTGAAACAATCTCAGCCCATAGGCATCACGGTTTTTTTAGGGTTATGTTACACTATTTAATTCCTCAATATATTGAGAAATCTGTTGCTTTAGCAACGGTAAGTCATTGGTGTAGGTTTCCCAAATTAACGTTGCATTTGTCGTGATATAGCCATGTACTAATACATTTCGCATATCTACGATATCACGCCAAGGCACCTCCAGATGGTTGTCGCGGAATTCTTTGGTCAGAAGATTGGCCGCTTCACCTAATATCATGATGTTATAGACGACGGCATGAAAACACATTATGTTTGCTTTCATGTCTTCGAACGACTTCCCATTGAGATAGTCATTAATGTGCTCTATGCACTCGTCAATATGGCGAAGACGATCAATGTCTCTAATTGCTTCTCTCATAAATCACTTTTAAGTCGCGGTTTGCAGTAATCTGCGCAGCAGGACGAAGGGTGCCTTCTTCTACGAGGTCGACTTTGCGTCCCAGTCTTTCTTCCAGTTCGCGGTGCATACGTACAAACGCAAACAGACCTATGGGGAGACTACGATCGAATTTCACAATTAAGTCTACGTCGCTGTCTTCGCGCTCCTCGCCGCGCGCATAGGAGCCAAAGAGCCATGCCTTCAGGACGGGTTGTGTCTTGAAGTATTCGGCTATCAGTTCTGTCATTGTCTGCTGGCTCATATTCCGTACTGTTTGAGATGACGCAGCAAAGATAGCAAATAAATCTGAAAGTTCCAAGAAAAAGGGGCAAAAAGTTTTGTTTCGCGCGTGCGTGATATATAGTTGTTACAAGCAAAAATGAACCCTCACCTCCCGCACCTCTCACACCTACGTCGGGTGTGGGAGGTGTGGGAGGTGAGGGTTGTATTTCTGTTTCACAATATATACGCGCGCGACCGTGACGGTTTCACCACACGCCTATATTTTTTCACGAGAGGCCGTGAGAGATTTACGAGAGGCCGTGACGTTTTTGTGAGCGGACGCTATTTTCTGATTTCCTGAAGCAGGCGGTCGGCATGTCCCCAACGGTCCATCATGAAGAGGACGTAGCGGATGTCGACGCCTATGCAGCGGGCCAATTCGGTGTCGTAGAAGATGTCGCTGGAGAGCGAATCCCAGTTGCCGTCAAAGGCGAGGCCGATGAGACGGTTGCGGCCGTCGAACATCGGCGAACCGCTATTACCGCCGGTGATGTCGTTGGTGGTGAGGAAGCAGAGGGGCATGTCGCCGGCCTCTTGCATGAGTGTCAGCATCTCGGGCTGCACCTTATAATCCTCGATGGAATCGCCCTTTTTCATCTTTGCCACCATGCTGGGGGCTGTCGTGCGGAAGCCCGACCGCCAGTTGCCTAAACGGTACTCTTTCACCTGCCCGTAACTGAGGCGCATGGTGAAGTTGGCGTCGCTGTAGTGGGGCAGGTTCTCCTCCATGCGCAGCTTGGCCGCGCAGAGCACGCGTTCCAGATCGGCAATACTGTCGCTCATCTGCATATATTCTTTACGCAGGTCGCCCATGACGGTGGTCAGGTCGAGTCCGTATTGTACGCCTAAGTCTTTCAGGAACGATTTCTTAAGGGGATAGAATCGCTTGCCTTTCTTCATCAGCTTCGACTTGGCATAGAGATCGTCGGCATAGCGCTGGCAGTCGCCGCCATACTGCTGGTCGATGGTAGCATAGAAGTCGGGGAGGTATTTCTGGTCGCTGACCTTTTCGCGGTAGTTTCTGAGCAATGTGCCGAGAATCTCGCGGTCGGTATCGTAGTCCCACGTCTCGCTATTGTCCTTGATATTGATGTGCTGGCGCTTGCCGTGGCCGACGGGTTGTGCACCATTATGCACAAACATGGCACGCGTAGAAAGCTCATCAGTGCGACGGAAGGTCTCGCTGAAGTAAATCAGGGCCTTGGCAATTTCCAGACGTTTGGCATAGAAGTGCTCCAATAGCTGAAAGTCGAGCTGATCCTTATAGAGCCCTGTGGAGTCCTGCCACTGGCGCAGCAGCTGTTCGAACTGCTGCTTCTGGGCGATGAGACCTATCGAGTCGATGCACTTGTTCATACCGATGGAATTCTTCCAGTAGTTAGAGGACTGCGCGTATTTTGAGTCATACTTGATGCGGACAGCCTCTGAAGCGTCCATGTGGCGCTTCATCACCTCCTGCTTGACGCCGCGCACCTGGGCCCGGATAACATTCTGCTCGTAACGCTCATTGATGCCGTAGCTCGACAGGTAGCGTGAGGTTGAGCCAGGATAGCCCATGGTCATCGAGAACGAGCCTTCCTGATAGCCAGCATCCGACACGCGGGCCCAGTACTTGGGATGGTAGGGCACGTTGTCCTTCGAGTAGTCGGCAGGTCCGCCCGTCTTCGGATCGGCATAGATGCGGAAGACAGAGAAGTCGCACGTCTGGCGCGGCCACATCCAGTTGTCGGTCTCGCCACCGAACTTGCCCATCGACTTGGGGATGGTAAACACGAGGCGCAGGTCGCGGAAGTCGCGGTAGGTGGTGGCAAAATAGCGGTTGCCCTCGTAGAAGGGTTTCAGTTCAAAGCGCAGGGTGGAGTCTTGAGCCTTCACCTGCTTCGACATAGCGTTCTCGATGCTGTCGAGATAGATAGTGCGGTCCAGCAGGCTCATCGCCTCAAAGGCTGGCGTCAGTATCTGTTCGGTGACATCTTTCTGTTCAACCATGAACGAGACGAACATATCCTTGTTGGGCAGCTCCTCTTCATACGACTTGGCATAAAAGCCGTTAAGCATATAGTCGTGTTCGACGGTGCTGTGCGAACGGATAGCCTCGAAACCGCAGTGGTGGTTGGTAAATACGAGACCATCGGGTGAGACGACGACGCCCGAGCAGTAGCCTGAGAAGTTGACAACGGCCTTCATAATGGCATCGTCGGCACTGTAAAGCTGCTCATACGGCAGTTCATAACCATCCAACCGCATCTGTTCGTAGACAGCGTTGGGCAGGTTGTAGAGTGTCCACATACCTTCATCGGCCCTCGCTCCGAGGGCTGCCATACAAGCAAGAGAGAGAATAATACGTTTTAATTTCATAGCTATGATATGTTATTTCTTGATAATCTTACGTCCATTGACAATATAAACGCACGGTGCGAGCGTACCCTGAACAGCCTTATTTCTTTCGGAAGTAGCGTCCTATCACAGGAAGGCCACTGAGTGGCAGGTCACGCTTGATGATCAGTACCAGGAAACAGATGATGAGCAGGGTGTTGCCCGACAGCTGTGCCCATGCAGGCAGACTGGCCGTGAGATACATCATGAAGGTAAGGACAGCCGTTATGGCAACATAGACGATGATGTCCTTCATAGGATAGGGAATGGGGTTTTTTATCTGGCCAACAACGTAGCTCAGCATCATCGCCGTGCCGTAACCTGCCACGCCGCCCCAGGCGCAGGCCCAGTAGCCGTACTCAGGGATGAACAGGATGTTGACGGCGAAGAGCACCAGGCAGCCGGCCAGTGAAAACCAGGCACCATAGATGGTCTTGTCGATAAGCTTGTACCAGAACGACAGGTTGAAGTAGACACCCATCATAATCTCGGCTGCCATGACAACGGGCACCACGCCCAGTCCCTCGCGGTAGTCGGCACCGATGATATATTGCAAGACAGGCATCCAGCCGACGACACAGAGGAAGGCAAGCAGGGTGAAGATGAGGAAATACTTCATAGCCGCTGCATAGTATTCCGTCTTGTCGGCATCCTTCGACTTGGCAAAGACAATAGGCTCATAGGCGTAACGGAAAGCCTGCGTAATCATAGCCATAATCATGGCTATCTTCACGCACGACCCATAGATACCAAGCTGCACGTTGGCTTCAGCCTGGTCAGGATAAACCAATGGGAAGATAATCTTGTCGGCTACCTGATTCAAGATACCGGCAATGCCGAGGATGAGGATGGGCCATGAGTAGCTGAGCATCTGGCGTAACAGCTGACTGTCGAACCGCCAATGGATGCGGAACAGGTCGGGGATGAAGAACAGCGTGATAAAGCCCGTGCAAAGCAGATTGATGAAGAAGACGTAGAAGACGGACGTCTTGCCAAGAATGACAAACCAGAACACGTTTAGGAAGATGTTCAGGAAGATGAACAGCAACTTCAGCGAGGCAAAGCGGATAGCCCGCTTCTGGAAACGCAGGAAGCTGAAAGGAATGGCCTGCAGGGCGTCGAGGGCTACCACCACGCCCATCATCAGCAGGTAGTCGGGGTGGGCGGCATAGCCTATGGCACTGCTGACGGACGTTATAAAGCCGAAGAGCAACAGCAGGAAGACGGCAGTGAGTGAGGCGACGACAGCCATCGCTGTCGAGAACACCGTGTCGGGCTTGCTGCGGTCATCGTTAGCAAAGCGAAACAGCGTGGTCTCCATACCGAACGTCAACAGCACGAGTATGAGTGCCGTGTAGGCATAGACGTTGGTACTCACACCATAGTCGCCCGAGTCCTTGGGCATATAGTGTGTGTAGAGTGGTACGAGCAGGTAGTTCAGGAATCTGCCTACTATACTTGACAGACCGTAGATGGCAGTGTCTTTAGCAAGAGATTTTAAGTTTGCCATAATTTATCCGAAGAACAAATAGCAAATAGCAATGGCAGAGATGATACCTGCAAGGTCGGCCAGCAGACCGCAGGCCACGGCATGACGCGTATAACGGATGCCGACACTACCGAAGTAGACGGCGAGGATGTAGAAAGTGGTGTCAGTGCTGCCTTGGAAGATACAACTGAGACGCCCTACGAACGAGTCGGCTCCGAAAGTGGTCATGGCATCGACCATCATGCCACGGGCGCCACTGCCTGAGAGCGGTTTCATCAGGGCCGTGGGCAGGGCTCCCACGAAATCACTGTTCATGCCCGTCATCTCAACGCCCCATTGGATGCCACTGATAAGCATGTCCATAGCTCCAGAGGCACGGAACACGCCGATGCCAACAAGGATGGCGATGAGATAGGGGATAATTCGCACGGCAGTGGAAAAGCCGTCCTTTGCACCTTCGATGAAAGCATCGTAGACGTTGACTTTTTTACGCATACCCGCCAGGATAAAACCTACAATAATACTCATCAACAGAATATTGGCTACGGTAGTGCTCACGCGGTTCATCATGTCGGGCGGTAACTGGGAAAAGCCCCAGATGACGGCAGCCACCAAAGCACAGGCGCCACCCAAGGTCAGTAACAGTGTGCGGCTCAGCAGATTAATGCGCTGGTAGAGCGACGTGACAATGATGCCGGCCAGTGTCGAGAAGAATGTGGCCAGGAGTATGGGGATAAAAACGTCTGTCGGCTGGGCGGCACCCATCTGTGCACGGTAGACGAGAATGCTGACGGGGATAAGTGTGAGTCCGCTGGTGTTCAACACAAGGAACATGATCATGGTGTTCGACGCCGTGTCTTTTTTCGTGTTGAGTTCTTGCATCTGCTCCATCGCTTTCAGACCGAGCGGCGTGGCTGCATTGTCGAGTCCCAGCATGTTGGCAGCGATATTCATAAAGATACTGCCTGTGACGGGATGCCCCTTGGGAATTTCCGGGAAGAGTTTGGTGAACACGGGCGACAACAGCCGAGCCAGCACATTTACGACACCACCACGCTCGCCAATCTTCATTATGCCGAGCCAGAGGGCAAGAACGCCGGTAAGGCCCAACGATATTTCAAAGGCCGTCTTCGACGATGAGAACGTCGAGTCCATCATGGCCGGAAAGACGTCGAAATCGCCAAAAAATATAAGCTTCACCAATGCGATAACAAACGCGATGAGAAAAAAAGCTATCCAAATATAATTCAGTACCATAACAGTGTGCAAAGGTACGGCTTTTTTGTTGTAACAGCAAAAAAAACGGCGTAAAAAAAAGAGCGACTGCATCGCGCAGTCGCTCTTCCATTTAGAAATGTTGTTATTTGAGTATTTGATGTGTCATTATTCTGAAACGATTGACCACCACTTCGACAGGTTCGGTTCGTTCGTCGTTGCCCACTGAACAAATGTCGGGTATTCATCCTTGATGCTGGTACGCTCGTCAAGCCAGTTGTAGTCGACAGTTACAGCCAGTTTCGTAGCGGGCTCACCCTGTACGGCGGTAAGCAACTGCCATACGTTGTTCTTATAGACCTCAATCTTGATAGAGTTGGCTTCTTCAGCGTTGTTGATGCCACGACCAAGACGGAACTCTACGGGCTGCTTGTCGCGGGCATTGCCCTTCAGACCCTTGGCCTTGGCGTTGGTGTTAACCATGTAGTTCTGGTCTACACCGAACAACTTGTGAACCTCCCACTCATCATTACCGTCGATACGCAATTTCAGGGTACCACCGGCAGCCTGCAGCTTGATGTAAGCATTTGAGGCATCATACTTCACGTCGAACACGACGTCGTTGAAGTCGAAGTCGCTGGCATCGTTGGCACTCAGGTCCTCAGCAATGATACGGAGGTCGTAGGGAGCTTCAACGCGCTTAGCCTCGGTCAGTGTAACAATCCAGTCAGAGAAGTAACCATCGCTCTTGCCTACCTTCACCCATTCAGTAAGGCTCTTGTTGTTAACAGGCAGATAGCCCTGGGCAACGAGCTCGTTGATGCGCTTCAGGTTCAGCACGTGAGCCTTGTTGTTTGATGCACCCTGAACTTTCACATCCTTGAACACGAGAACATTATCCGAATAGACCTCGCTGATGGGCTTTTCACTGGCATTTGCCTCACCTGTCAGCGTAATAGCATCCTCTGAAACGTAGAAGTTCTTGTTTGTGTTAAGCCAACCAATGGCTTCAGTACCTTTCAAGATATTCTGATATGCGGGGAGATAGTCGCCGAAAATCTTGTTGCCCCACTGATCCTCAGTATAGCTCTTAATCATAATGATATTCTCACCGTCCCAAGCATAGGCAGGAGCTGTGGGAGCTTGGCTATAGTCAGCATATACAACATTGCCGCTTCCGTCAGTAGCGTAGGCCTCAGCACCTTCTCTGATAGCCAAGTCGAAGCCCAGGAACGAACGGTTCCAGCTGTCGGTAACATCTTCACCGAATTTGCCAACACTTTCCAGACTGTCTTTGTGTGCGACAGCCCATGCATCGATAACAGAGGCAGCTACCAAAGCAGCCTTGTTGTTGTGGTGCATGCTGCTACCCGTCTCGTGATAACCGAAGGCACCAGTATCGTTGATGTCGACCATCAGCATAATTTTATCGCTGTGATAGCTAACGTTGCCAGCCGCGATGTCTGAGCCATTGTCAAGCACATTGGCATAGACACTACAGTCACCATTGTTGAAGTTGTTGATATGGAGCGTGTCGTTAGCACCGACGGTCAGCAGGTTCATATTGGAGCTGTTATAAGTAGAACCATCTGCAGCAATGACTTGCTCTGTTGAGTTGCTTCCTGCAGATGTGCGGCCTTTATACACCTGCTGAACAAAGAAGTTGTTCCATTGCGGATCTTCAAATGTCAAGTTGGGGTTTGCCTGGAAGTAAGCCTGAACGCGCAACTTCTGACCAGTTGTAAGCGTGTCGGGAACCTGCCAGCCGCCAAAACCAGTGCTGTTCTTAACGTCAGCCCACTCATTGCCGTTGGCATTCTGTGCGCGGGTAGCATTAATTGTCGAACTGAAACCCCAAGTTTGGGTAGGGGCAACACTGCCACCAATGTAGCTCAGGAAAATCTGGTCGTACTTGGCCTTGTCAGCCTTTTCCTGTGTCCATTCCTCGAAATCATCGTTCGAGCAACTTGTGAATGCTGCCCCCATTGTCAAAGCAGCAATTCCCATCATCAAATACTTTTTCATTTCGCCTAATTATTAATAATACTTTAAGTGTTAAATTTACAATTGCGGTGCAAAGATAGTGATTTTCTTCGAAAGCGCCAAGAAAAAGTTCAAAACAAAAACAAAAAGATACGTAAACGATTACTTATCGCGTTACTCATACCAATCGGAGGCTACGCTCGGGTCGCTGACATAGTCGTTGAAACTCTTTGCATACCTTGTTCCGTTATAGATATCGCTGATATTCTTGCGCTCGTTGCACCATTCATAGGTGGGTTTCACCTGAATCTTGCTGGCAGGTTCGCCAGTATGGGCGGTGATTTCCATCCATACGCCACGCTTCTGAACCATCACCTTAACGTCGTTGGCACTGTTGAAGGTGCCAGTCAGCGTCTTCACAACGTCTGGTTTACCGTTGACACCGTTTCTGGCATTGGTGTTGACCATCACGTTCGTTGCAACGTTGTACATGTTGTGAACCTCGTAGTCGGTATAGCTAGTGTCATCTGCACCACTCCATCCAATGGTCAGCGGCAGTGTGCCACCGGCTGCCTTCAACTTAATCTGCGCTTTGGTCTTTGCGCTGTTGATGCGAACGTCGAAGACGGCATCGTTGAAGTCGAAGTCGGTACGGGTCTGAACACTCAGGTCCTCAACAATAATTCTTACCCAATCGCTCCAGGTGTCGTCATCGACAGGCGGCGTGGTGTCGCCACTGAATCCTGGCGTACAGCCCTTGACACCCAGTTCGAAGTCGGTGTCAGCAGGGATAATTTCTGTTGTGCCTTTGTCGATAACTGCCACATTGCCATTGCCGGTTGCATTGGCCACGATATTCTTGAACTTGTATTCTGCAATGGAAAGCGAGTAGTTGTACTCATCGCTGGGATCTGTCTGGTGGTAGCCGTTGCCATCGGGGACGTTATCCCATGTATGGGAATATACATAGAGATTGTTGGCAAAATAACCGCCTTGATCAGGATGGTCCTGCTGCCAGTTCAAAAACTCAATCTTATCCTCGATACTCAGAACAGCATAACCGTCAGATGTAGGTCCTGCCCAGCTAGTGCCGTTGTTATAGAGGGTATTACACTTCACAAGAGCACCGGCTGCTAGACCAACGGTAGTAGGATCACTTGTGCCGTCCTCACTGCCGCTGAACATCAGCTGACCGCCAACGATAAGCGCTGAGCCCATGACACCCTCGTAATTGCGGATGCGGGCATTGTGCTGGACATAGAACTGACAGGCATTGAAGATGCGAGCATTGGCCGTGCTGCTGTCATAGATGCCGAAATGGTCGATGTTGGCAAGATGGTGGTTATAGAAGTTGCTCTCCTGAGCACCGCCATGATACTCATTGACGAGGAAATCACCGTAGTTATAGAACTTTCCGAAGTTGTTGTTGAAGACAGCCACGTCGATAGTGCCGCCGTTGTAGTTCTCACGTCCCGCGGCATTACCGTTGTTCACCTCTACTTTTCCCGCGCCTGTCAGCTTTCCGCCGCGAAGTACAACGAGCTGAGCCTGGTTGACCATGTTCAGCGTCTTACCACTGGCGACGTTCACCGTACCGCCATCAGCAATAATAATTCTGCCGAGACTGCCAATGCGCTGGTCCTCGGTGATGTTCCATGTGCCGGTGACGACAATGGTGCGCTCAGCACCGCTATGCGTGCTACCGTCGATGAGCCCTTCAGAGCCAGCTACGCTGATGCCACCGTTCCATGTGTCGGTAATCTTGTAGTTAAGGACATAGTTTTCATCGGCATTGTATACAAACAGGTCATCAAAATGTTCCCATCCAGCAGCTTTGGCAGCAGCCACCTGTGCGTTCCAGTTATATGAATAATCGGCCGACGGGAAAGCAGCCTCAAACTCTGTGTACCATGTCGCATAGGGTTCGCTGTATGTTCCCGCCTTGCGGCTATAAGAGCTATTGTCGTAGTTATGGGCAACATTAGTGTTGCTGGGCTCCTTGGCCGTTGTCAGGTAGTCTGTCACCCATGTTCCGTCGTAGGGAGCGTTCAGTATGGGAACGGCCGGTGTCGCAAACGAGCGGGTGATGCCACGAGCCGTGCTAACCGACGCGTCAAAGCCCCAGTTGTGGTTGCTGGCGGGCTGACCGAATGTCTCGATAAACATGGTGTTATAGGTGTTGTTCACCTCATCGGTCGGTGTGTAGTCGTCGAAGTCGTGCGAACAGCTTGTGAAAGCAAGACCCAGGCCAACGGTCGCTACACCTATTATATTATATAATTGCTTCATATCTGTTATTGATTATTTGATAAATACCTTTTTGCCATTAACAATGTAGAGTCCCTTACCGGGATTATCCACGCGTACGCCACGGAGGTTGTAGATGACGCCATCTGCCTCCTTATCGTTAGCGGTTGCTTCGATTGGCGTCGTGTCATCCTCGAAGTCGAAAGTCAGTTCACGGGCGCTGGCACTAACCTGCAAGTAAGACTTGCCTGCGGGTACGGTAGCCTCACGACCGTATGTGTCGGCAAACTTCACGACACCATTCTTCACGACCAACACGTATTTATTGGCTGCATTGATTGTCACGGAGCCACTGGTGACACCTACCAGCAGGTTATTGCTGTAGGCAGTGCCCGACTCCATCTCCTCGACAGAAGCGCTGGCATTGGCACTCCCTTTCAGTACAAGGCCTGTGCCGGCAGCGATATTGCCGATCACCTGTTGCAGTGTGACGTTGTTACCGTTCTTAAACTTGGCGATGTATGCCTTCACAGCCTCGTTGCCAGTAAAGTACAGGGCCTTCGTTGAACAGAAGGTGGCATAGCCTGAAGCGCCAACGGCAACAGAAGTGTACACCTTGTCCTTGTCAAATGAACCTGTGATGACGACGTCCTGAGCAGGCATCGTGGCAGGAACATTCTGCCAACCTGAGAAGGTGAAGCCCTCCTTCGTCGGTTCGGCCTTCGGAGTGATAGCCGTACCGTAAGCCACTGTCTCAGGTGTGCCATAGACCTCGCCGTCGACCATATATGTCAGCGTGTAGCTGTTGACAGTGAACACGGCTGTCACCGTCAAGTCGGTTTGCGGCATCTTACCATCTGTCGGCATGCCAGTCCATCCAGAGAAAGTGTAACCTTCTTTCGAAGGAGTAGGAAGGATATCAGAAAGGCTGGCTCCTTCTGCCACACTTTGTGTCGTTGATGTACCGTCAACAGAAATGGTTAGCGTATGAGTAGGAGTAACAACAATTTCCCCATCGTTATGTAACCACTGAATGTCTGTGACGGTGAAATTATAACCAGTAAGGTTCCTTGTCTGGTTATTCTTCAATTGGTTAAGCATATCTTGGCTGATAACGGCATCAATATAGCCGTCTTCCGCCGATGTCCACTGGGCAGTGAGAGCAGTATTACCCCAGTTGGGAACTTGCATATCGTTAAGCTGGACGTTGAAGTAGTTGTTCTCACTATTCATACTGCCTTTGATACGAATAATATCGCCGACCTTAGCATTGGCAAAGTTAGCTGTGGAATACTCAATACGATTATCCCACCAGTCGATGGCTTTTGACGAGGGACCCCATATAGACGTAACAGTCGTTGTACTGCTAACAACAATTTTGAAAACAGCACTGACAGTCACGTTACTGGCTGGCATCACAAACTGATTGTTATTGACCTGAACGGATTGGTTGTTGGCATCTTTCACTGTGACACCTACTAGTTCATAGCCTGCAGGAGGATTGCCAGGAGTGATTGTGATAGTCTCGCCAATATGCGCTGTCGTTGAACTGACAGAAACACCGTCGCCAGCTGTCACTGTGTAATCAATGACATTGAAAGTGGCCGATACTGTGACGGCTCTGCCTGGCATAGTGAAAGTACGCGTATTGCCACTACCACCAAGTGTAACAGAATTGTTGGCTGCATCAACAACACTAACGGTGCCCACCTCATATCCGGCAGAAGGGGTTAGTGTCAGCGTCACCGTCTTGCCTTCTTCCTGTCTGCTAGGACTGGCTGTAACGGTTCCCCCCGTCAGGTTAGAAGGCAGGTTGACTGCAAACTTTTCTACAGTTGCAGCATCAGTTGTGTATGTGATGCGATCAATTGTGTACATGCCATCAGTATCAATAAACAAACCATGTGTCTGGAAAACGCTGACGGTTGTTGCCGTACATACAAACTCAAAATACTCGTTGTTGAAAGAATAACCCTGACTATTGTCAGACCAAGTGTACCATGAAATATCCACTTTATTCCAGTTCTCAAAGCCCGGATCGACCCATGATATCGAATTCCAAGAGCTGACGCCGCCGCAGATATAAAGTTTCCAGCCATTAGCATTTATATTACTCACATAAATGCGGAAAACAGAACCTTCTGCCATATCACTGAACTCAGTGTTGGCAGCCACGAAGTTGTCATATTGGTAATTGTAATTGCCTTGGAATTCTACTTCTCGCTCACCAGCCTTCACACTGTTCACTCCCATGAGCAACAAAGCTGCCACGAGAAACATTCTGAAAATATTCTTTGTCTTCATAATCGTAGTTCTCATTTTAGGAGTTAAACATTAACGGAGCTGACGTGAAAGGACATCCTCGCCCTGGTAGCCACCGGTGGTCGTCGACGTTCCCTTGTTGCGATAGGTTGTCGTGGGACCTTCTATGCCGACGAGTACCGTGACGGGAGCCATGGAACGCTCGGCGTAGGTGTCTTTCGGGTGAGAGTAGAGCATAGAATCTACTTTCTCTCCCTCCCAGAATTTCTGTGAAGTGCCCACATAGCTCCTGAAGTCCGTATAGGCATTGGCAATGTTCACACGCTCCTTACACCACTTGGTGCCTATAGGAACCAGAATCTTATGGGGTGCCCATCCCTGAGCAGCCGTCAACTCTAGCGTCTCGCCGTTGCCGTAGAGCACGCGTATGGGGATAGAGACGATACTTGAGTAACCGAAGTCGGTTCCCAGCACGACGGGGTCGTTTGTTGCCGACGTATTGCCGTAAGCATTGTCGCCCGTTCCAATGGTGTTGATGATGGTTGTATAGGAATTGCCACCCAGCTTGTTGTGCACTTCGACACCTGCCAGCGACAACTGTAGTGTACCACCGGCAGCTAACAGTACAATCTCGGTCTTATAGGTCGGCGTGCCATCCACTGTCGTGTTTGTGACGACTACGCCATCCTCCTTGACAACGGTATGGGTGCTTGGCGTGACACGATAGACGTATGCGTCGAAGACCACGTCGTTGAAGTCCAAGTCGTTGCTGCTGATCTGTCCTAGGTCTTCGCAGAACACACGTCCCTGCTCAATGAGTTCGGTCGTCTCGAAGTATTCTTTCGTTGTGACAACGGTAATCATGTCATCCGAGGTATCGCCCTGGTCAACAGGGATGGTTGTCTCGTCCAGAGAGCCATAGCCCGGGCTGCAACCGGAAGCGGGGATGGTGACTGGGGCTTGCGTTGCCGTGACATTGGTATCGGCGGGATCGGAGAAGCTGAACTTCACCGTATTGTCATAATAGTATGCCGGCTGCTGGGTATTGTTTCCCGGAGCATCCTTATACCACTGGCCAAAGTGACTTCCGGCGTCGACGTAGAGGTTTCCGAAGTACGACATACGGAACTGCTCGTTGGAGTCGATGGTGACGGCCTGTGCCTGTATGACGGCATAGCTTTCACCAACGCCACGGAAGCCATAGTCGCTGTTAGCGTTGTTAGTATGCAAGTTGCCCGTTACCCTGAGTAGCGAACTACTGTTCATCCAGAAGTTCGATGTATCCTCCCACGTGAACGACGCACACACGACCGATGCTCCGGCATTTAGCACAAACTCACCGCGGTTCAGATGGAAGTTTCCATTTACCTTTAGATAGCAGTTGTTGTAGTTCTGCGCTGAGTAGTTGTCAACGTCGAAACTGCCTGAGGTGTATTGGCCATCGTTCGTCCACTGGCTGTTGCTGTTCGTGAGGTCGGTCTTGCCTGTAATGGTGGTAGTGCCCACATTGTGCATCTTACCGCCGGCCCGCATTGAGAGGAGTGCACTTTTCAGCGTACCGTTGTTGACAATCTCGGCACTCGAGTTCTGCAAGGCAATAGAGTCGGTAGCCTCTACGGTACCATTGTTATAAAGGAGGTTATAATTATTCTTAAGGAAGAGTCTCTTAGCTGTAATGGTTTTGTTGGCAGCATTGTAGATCATGTCGCTGGTGTTGCTGCACGACAGAGAGTCGGTAACAGTAATCGTTCCTTCGTTCCATAGCGTGTTGCTTTGGTCTAAGGTTAGGTTCGTGGCAGTAATCGTGCCTCCTGCGTTCAGAATCTGTGTACTGTTGGTAAACAGCAGATTGCCGGCATTGACAGTAGCATTGCTGCTAATGTAAAGAGCCGCATGGGAATTCTGGAACGTTGCAGTGCCACTGACTTGCGTCAGGTCAAGGGTAGCACCGGGGGCCAGATAAACGCTAAGATTGTTGCTGACCTGCTTCAAGACAAGCGTGGAATTCTGGGTGACACAGATTTTTGTACCGTTACCGTTCTGGTTGGTAGATCCGTCGTATGTGACGTTCCCGTCCACATAGATGGTCAGATTCTCAGTGTTCTGCGGGTTGTTAAGCGTAGCATACGCCGTGTTGATGTAGATGACGTCACCACTTTGGTAGTTCTGGTAGTCTCTGGCATACTTGGCACCAGCGGGCACAGTATCGGTGACGTCAGGCATGGTAGGCCTCGCCATGGGATTAGTGTCACGGAAAGTTGGTGCGGTTGGCATCTGCGCGCGCATCATGGAACGGGTCAATGCTGCATCGCTGCTGCCAGTACTGTCAGTGTTAAATGTAAAGCCCCAGTTCTGGTTAGGGTCAATACTACCATAGGTATCCACGAATACCTCCTGGTATGCCTGTTTCTTGCTTTCAACGATTGACGAGTAGCCGTAATCGTCATGTGTGCATCCTGCCAAATATCCGCCAAGGACGATAGCAGTAGCCCCTGTCAAAAAAAGGTTCTTCATTTGTTACGTAACTTTATAGGAATTCGAATTTATGCTGCAAAATTAATATAAATATTTATAAGTAGAACATTTTTTACGTTAAAATTATCAAAACACATTCTCAAAACCCTCCTTTGTGCATTTTTTTTTGTATTTTTGGCGACCAAATTACAAGGTTAATCAGATGAAGTGTTTGACGAAGATGAAAGGCAGATGGGTTCTCCTAGCGTGGGGACTGATGATGGTGTCGTGCAATAAGGACATGTTCAATGAGGAAGATTACAAACAACTTGTCGAGACGGCCCAACCGGTAAGCGCAATTGACGCGTCCCACACCTGGGAGCTCACGACGACTCGTTATCTCACTATCACACTAGGATCAGCGTATTCTGCGATGAACCGTCTGCAGATACTCAGCGACAATCCTGTTTCCGGGAATGGAGCCACGATACTTGGCGACTATCCGTTGTCGGGCGACACCCGTGAGTATGTAGCCTTTACGGCTCCCAGCACACTGAAAACATTCTACGCAGCACTGGTCGACAGTGACGGTCGTTATACCGTAAAGAAGTTTACGGACGGAGAGACATCGCTGGATTTCTCTAATCCTCTGGCTACCAGTGCCACAGTAGACGAGCGACTCATCAATCATCAGGCCTTCTCCTACTGTTTCGAGGACGAGATGCCCGAGCCTGGCGATTACGATTACAATGATGTCGTACTGCGCATCTCGCAGGAGCGCACAGCCGAGAGCCAGATAACCCTCAACGTCACGCTGGCTGCCGTCGGTTCGCTGTCGCAGGTAGCCGCTGCCATCCGTCTCGTCGGTTTCACGGTCGACCAGATAGAAAGCGTCACCACCGTTGATGACGAGTCGTTCGATACAGGTTACAAGAAGTCTTCACTGCCATTTATCGACAGTCATCAGTTTCTGGTCAGCGGTATCGGCAACTCTGCTGTTATCAATGTCTTCGAAGATGCCCACTGGGCAACAGGGGTGGTTGCATACGCTTCCGAAGGCTATCTCCCGCGTTATATGTATAACGTTACCAAAGGAACGTCGGAAGAGAGCGACATGATGAGCCCACGCACCATCTCATACGTGATAACCTTCAAACCGACAGTCCTGAATATCAACTACTTCACGCTCGCAACAATAGACCCTTTCATCATCGTTGAGTATAACGGCGCTTTCATGGAGAACCACGCAGCCTTCAAATACAGGACGACTTCTGTGCTCCATGAGTATACGCAGCCAACGAGTGCTGTCATCCTCCCCTGGGCACTCGTCGTTCCAACCGGTTCTTTCCGCTATCCTCTGAATGGAATGCATATCGGCTATGCCAAGGACGGCGCTCTCTTTGGCGCCTACATGACCTCAGGCCATTCCTTTGGCCAGTGGGCCTCTGACAGGACAACCTCCACAGACTGGTATGACTATCCGACAACGAACATGGTCTACTGAAGCTCTCCCCGAAAAAGGAACAAAAACCATTCCACTGTTTAGTATGGCTATAGAACAAGCAATATTCCGCAGGGCAGAACTTCTGTTGGGGGATGAGGCAATGAACCGCATCAGCGAGAAGCGGGTGATTATCTTTGGTGTCGGCGGCGTCGGTTCGTGGTGCGCTGAGAGTTTGGTGCGAAGTGGTATCCGTCAGCTGACGATCGTCGACTCCGACCGAGTGTGTATCACGAATATCAACCGCCAATTGATGGCGACGACGAAGACCGTTGGCCAGGTGAAGGTTGATGCCCTGAAGGAGCGTCTGCTGAGCATCAATCCCCAAGCAGAGATTACCGCCCTGCAACAAATATTTACGGCAGAGACAGCAGAAAGCTTCAAGCTCGACGGCTACGACTACATCATTGATGCCATCGATTCGTTGAAAGACAAGACGCTGCTTATCCTCATGGCGACACAGACACAAGCCAAGTTCTTCTCGTCAATGGGAGCCGCATTGAAGCTCGACCCAACACGCATCAAGACAGCTGAGTTCTGGAAAGTTCAGGGAGATCCCTTGGCTCGTGCCCTCCGCAAGCGTTTCAAACGAGACGGACAGTATCCCAAACGTAAGTTTCAGTGCGTCTACAGCGACGAACTTCTCGAAAACAAAGGTCATAATGCCACTTGCGGTACAGAGCACTGCATGTGTCCCAAAGCCAAGAACGGGCCAGGTGATCCAAACTTGCTAAACCACGAATGGTGCTCATCAAAGGCACAGATTAATGGCACGCTGGCCCACATCACCGCCATCTTCGGCTTCATGCTGGCAGGCCTGGTAGTACAGGACATCGTCAATGGATAGTTAATCAAGAAGGAAGGGGCTTCGTTGAAATAGTTTGTCCATTTCTTGGTTTTGTTTGTCCATATCAATACAAAATTCTTTCGTTTCCAAAGAAATGTGTTCCTTTGCAAAAAATAATGCGACAGACGAAACCCATATTAACTATCACTGGTTCTGACCCCACGGGCGGCTCAGGTATTCAGGCTGACATCAAGACCATCACGGCACTTGGCGGTTATGCCGTATCTGCCATTACGAGTGTCACCGTGCAGACAACCCTCGGCATCCAGCAGTTCCACGACCTGCCGGCACAAGTGGTGGCGGGACAGATGGAAGCCGTGATGAATGATGTTCAGCCTGAGACGGTGAAGGTCGGTCTGATTCGCACGGTGGAGGCTGTCAGAGCTATTGCCGAGGCATTGACCAAGTATCGTCCTCGTCACATCGTCTACGCTCCCTCGTCGCAGTCAAGCCAGGGCGAGGCTCTGATTCCTGCAGATGTGGAACTGGCTATTAACCAACTGCTGCTACCCACATGTACAGTGGTGCTTTCAGATGCTCGCTTCAAGAGTCATGGTGACATCAACCTCTATGCGAGTGCCGTAGCTTATTATTTGAACGAGGGCGACAATGCCGAAGACGCTCAGCGCAAGGCACGTCAGTTTCTGAATGTCCAGAGGGCACATACGGAAAGACTCCTTTCTCGCGGCTTCGAACTCTTCGATGAGTTCCGTCAGATGGTAGAGGCCCATTTCGTGGAGAGTAGCGTGGTAAGTTTCTATGCCGACCGCCTGAATGTCAGTACGAGCTATCTGGCTCAGGTCACAAAACGCATCAGCGGCCAGGCTCCCAAGGCATTCATCGACGAGCGAATCATCAGCGAAGCCCGACGACTGCTGACCAGCACATCGCTCACGGTGCAGGAAATATCTTATCAGTTGGGTTTCACAAGTCAGGCACATTTCACCAAGTATTTCAAGAAGCTCACGGGACTCACACCGAGTGACTTCCGCAGTAATCCGTAAATAATTAAAGGTAAAAAGAAATGGAACACAACAGACAAGAACTAAATCGACGAACGCAGCAAGAGCAGACGGAGCTCGTTCCTTCTGCCTTGCAAGGAGGAGAAAGAGCGAAGCTCAACCGCAACTTAGCCCAGATGCTGAAGGGCGGAGTAATTATGGACGTGACAACCCCGGAGCAGGCTCGCATTGCCGAAGAAGCTGGTGCCTGTGCAGTAATGGCATTGGAACGTATTCCTGCCGATATCCGTGCGGCTGGCGGAGTTTCGCGTATGAGCGACCCCAAGATGATTCGTGGCATTCAAGAGGCTGTCAGCATCCCCGTGATGGCAAAGTGCCGCATCGGACATATCGCCGAGGCGCAGATATTACAGGCCATCGAGATTGACTATATCGACGAGAGCGAGGTGCTTTCTCCCGCCGACAACGTCTACCATATAGACAAGACGAAGTTCGACGTACCCTTCGTGTGTGGTGCCAAGAACTTAGGCGAAGCCCTACGTCGTATTGCAGAGGGTGCCACAATGATTCGCACAAAGGGTGAGCCCGGCACCGGCGATGTGGTGCAGGCAGTAAGTCATATACGATTGATGCAGAGTGAGATTCGCCGGCTGGTCAGCATGAGTGAGGACGAACTGTTCGAGGCCGCCAAGTTGCTGCAGGCACCTTACGAACTGGTGAAGTATGTACACGAAAACGGCAAATTGCCTGTAGTCAACTTTGCTGCTGGGGGTGTGGCTACGCCTGCCGACGCCGCCCTGATGATGCAGTTGGGTGCCGAGGGCGTGTTTGTGGGTAGTGGCATTTTCAAAAGCGGCAATCCTGCCAAACGCGCAGCTGCCATCGTGAAGGCCGTCACCAATTATAATGACGCGAAGATGCTTGCAGAACTCTCCGAGGATTTGGGCGAAGCAATGGTGGGCATTAATGAACAGGAGATAGAACTCTTAATGGCCGAAAGAGGCAAGTAAAATGAGAATCGCCGTTTTAGCATTACAGGGAGCATTTGCCGAACACGAGCAGATGCTCCATCGTTTAGGTGCAGAGACTTTTGAAGTGCGCCAACTAGCCGACTGGAAGGAGCCGAAAGACGGTCTGGTCATTCCAGGTGGCGAATCGACCACACAGGGGAAACTCCTTCACGACCTGGGTCTCTTTACCCCCATCCGTCAGGCCATCACGGACGGTCTTCCCATCTTCGGCACCTGTGCAGGACTCATTCTTCTCTCGCCCATGCACCTTGGTACGATGGATATCAGTGCGCAGCGTAACGCCTACGGTCGTCAGTTGGGCAGTTTCCATACGGTTGCTCCAGTAAAGGGCATTGGCGATGATGTACCCATGACCTTCATCCGAGCCCCTTATATCAACAGCATATTGTCTCCCGATGTAGAGGTTTTGGCTGAAGTTGGTGGCCATATTGTTGCAGCCCGTCAAGGCAGGCAACTCGTCACCGCCTTCCATCCTGAACTGGATGATGATGTCCGAATACACCAGTTTTTTCTTTCCATGAGATAGGAATACCCTTTGTTTGGTATTCGGAATGCCACGAAATGGCGATTGTGAGTATGTGAAAAACACCGTACCTTTGCAGCGTCGAAAAGACATAATAACGTTTAAAGAACAAAAACAGAAAAAGTAAAAGTTATGAAAACAATGAATCGAATGCGAATGCGTGAATACTGTTGTTGCCCGATGATGGCAATAATGATGAAAGGGAGTATATATATAATTGGTGTAAACGAATTAAAAAAGGAACAATATGAAAAAGATAGCAATAGTAGTTTTATTGAGCATCAACATCAGCGCTATTTGGGCTGAGAATCATTCTACCAACGCAAGCAGCGTGCGTTACGTGAAGACACCACGATTCGCTCGTCCGCTGGTAGAGAAATGGATAACAGAATATGCAAAAACACAGCCTGGTGTAGAATTTCAGATTGCCAAGGGCAACAATAGTCAGGGTAACATAGATTTGAATGTCGTATTCGACAATCAAGATACAAATTCAGAAGACTTTAGCCATAACATTGTTTATTTCGGAGAGTTCGCCGTGCTGCCTGTCACAGCAAGCGGTAGTGAGGCTGCCAAAATGCTGGAAGGCAAGCACCTGAACTCGAAGAAGCTAAAGCAACTTTTCTTTCTCAACGACGATTTCGATGAGGATGCCAAGAAAAGCAAGCAGTACGAAAAACTTGTTATTTACAGTGGTGCCAATGCCTCATCGATAGCTTCATCGTTCGCCCACAACTTTGGCGAAGAGAGTAGCAGTTTTCGTGGAAAGCGCATCTCAGGTGACGACTTGTTTCTGAACACTGCCCTTTCCAAGGACCCGTTGGGTGTGTCGTTTAACGCCCTGCCCAACATCTTCGACTTGCAAAGCCGCCATGTGAAGAGCGGCATCACCATCATCGGACTTGATGTAAAGAAGGATCTCGAAGGGAGTCTTTCTGACAAGGCTACCCTCGACGAGGTCATCAGTGTGTTGGAGAACGACAAGGTGCAGGAAGTGGCTGTTGAGAAAATCGGCGTAAGCTATGACAAGGCTGACGATGCTGTGAACCTGTTCCTACAATGGGTACTGACTTTCGGCACGAAATACAACCACGAGCATGGACTGCTGAACCTGGACAACAAGCTGGCTCAGGCACAGTTTGACAAAGTAAAGTCCGTCCTTACTGCCCAGAAGTAAAAAGACAAAAGAGTAAAGGGTAAACACAATTAGACATGATGGTAAAAAGATTATTTGTTGCAACAGTCGTTGCAATAGGGCCTTTGTTGGCCTCAGCGCAAAACCTGATTACGGGTCATCTCAGAGACGTTCGCACCGGCGATCCACTGATTGGTGCCTCCGTGATTGTAAAGAGCGAAAAGAGTCAGGGGGTTGTCACTGACGTAAACGGCAACTTCTCCCTTCAGACTAAAGTCGAGGCTCCGCTGACCCTTCGCGTAGAATATGTGGGCTATCGCCCGCTCGATGTCGATGTCTACGATTTCGAGGAACCTGTAGAGATCAGTTTGGTCGACAATGCCAGCCGTCTGGACGAAGTAGTCATTGTAGGCTATGGCGCCCAGAAGCGCCTGGAGCTGACCAGCAGCATCTCGTCAGTAGGCGATGAAATACTTCGTCAGCAGAATCACTCTGTTGAGAGTGCCTTGCAGGGTGCTGTGGCTGGTCTTAATGTGACGCAGACCTCTGGTCAGCCCGGTGGTGCCAGCATCATCCGCATCCGTGGCGGCAACTCTATCACAGGTGGTAACGAGCCGCTCTATGTGATTGACGGCTTCATTGTGTATAATGATGTGTCATCGAACAAGACCGGTGCCCGCGGCAGTGATGCCGCACTCGACCCGCTGGCATTCCTGAATCCCTCGGATATCGAGTCGATTGAGGTATTAAAAGACGTATCGGCCACCGCTATCTATGGTACCCGTGGTGCCAACGGTGTTATCATCATCACCACCAAGAAAGGATCGCATGGCAAGAACAACATCAGCTATAATGCCACCTTCGGTTGGAGCACCATCAGCAAGAAGCTGAAGTTCATGGATGCCTGGCAGTGGGCCGACATCTGGAACGAGATGTACGAGAACGGTGAGGTGGGCTATCGCCTGGACGAACCGACACAGAGCTACGACTGGCAGGATGCCGCCTTGCAGACGGGTTTTACACAGGAGCACCAGCTCTCGGCTGTGGGTGGTGACGATATCTCACGCTACAGCATCAGCGGCAGCTATAAGAATCAGGAGGGCATCATCATCAATACCGGTCTGCAGCGTTACGCCGGCCGTATCAACTACGAGCGCAACATATTCAAGACTCTGTTGGTGGGTGTCAACGCGAATGGTGCCTATAACAAGATGAAGGGGCAGTCTGACCGAAGCTCGATGTTTGCCGCCAACTCATGGTATGGTGCCATCTCGCACACGCCCTACACCCCTGTCTACAACGAAGACGGCTCTTTCAACTATGAGCCGACGCCGACGAGTGTGGACATCTATAACGGTAAGGTGGGAAATCCTATCAGCGATCTATTGAACTATGATACAGCGACGGAGAACACCCGAGTCATTGGCACTGGCTTTGCAGAGTGGACCGTTATTCCGCAGTTGAAACTGAAAGCCAGCCTAGGTGCCGATCTCTCAAACACCCGTCAGAGCTACTATGCACCGTCTTATACCTCCGACGGGCTGCCATACAACGGCTACGCCTCAGTGGGACAGACGAAGACACACGTCTGGCAGACAGAGTACACTGCTACCTATAGCAATGTCTTCAGGAAGGTACACTCGCTGACGGCACTCGTGGGTTATACAGCCCAGCGTACCGACCGCAGCAGGATAGCCACCACGGCCTACGGCTTCAGCAACGATGCCACAGGGTATGACAATCTCGGTGCTGCCAGCACCACACTGCCCTCGTCGAGCGGGCACTACATCTCTACCCTACAGTCATGGATTGGACGTGTGAACTACAGCTACGACTCTCGTTATAATGCCTCGCTGACCTTGCGCGCCGACGGTAGTAGTCGCTTTGCCAAAGATCACCGTTGGGGATGGTTCCCCTCGCTGGGCGCCTCTTGGAACCTCGACCGCGAGAAGTGGCTGCGTCTGGGCAAGAAGGTGGACTTCGTCCAGTTGCGTGCCTCGGTGGGTGTGGTAGGCAATCAGGAAATCGGTGACTATCAGTTTGCTGCCAATCTCACTCCACAAACTGTCATCATCGACGGACAGCGTGCCACGAGTTACATTATCTCGAACAAGTCAAACCCCGACTTGAAGTGGGAGACTACCGCTTCATATAACGTCGGTCTGAGCACGGGTTTCTTTCACAACCGTTTGAATGTTACTCTTGACGGTTACTACAAGAAGACCAGCGACCTGCTACTCAACGTGCCCGTAGAGCAGGTGACAGGTTTCAATACCGTACTGCGTAACGTGGGGGCCGTCACCAACAAGGGCGTGGAACTGGAAGTGGGTGGCGTCCTCATCGAGAAGAAAGAGCTGCGTTGGAACGTAAACGCCAATATCGCCCACAACAAGAACGAAGTGACCAGTTTGGGCAATGCCGAATATTTCATCCCGTCTCATGGCTATACCAACCCCCTCATCGTCAAGGTCGGCGAGCCCCTTGGTTCCTTTTACGGCTACAAGTTCAAAGGCATCATCCAGTCGGACGAGGATCTGAGTCAGCTGCCCTCACAGACCATCTCGACCGTCGAGCCTGGCAATCCCAAGTTTGAAGATGTGAATGGCGACGGTGTGGTGAACGAACAGGACCGCGTGGTACTAGGTAATATCCAACCGAAGTTCACATACGGTTTCAACACCAAGGTGGCCTATAAGAACGTGGATCTCTTCATCAGCGCCAGTGGCAGCTATGGCAACAAGCTCTTCAACGAGCTGGCCTGCCGTCTGGACCGAGGTAACGGCTACTATTACAACCCACTGGCAGAGGTGGCCGACCGTTGGACACCTTCCAACCCCAGCAACACTATCCAGAAAGCTAGCAACGCTACGTCTATCTATACCGACGACCGCTTTGTTGAGGATGCCAGCTATCTGAAGATTCGCAACATCCAGCTGGGTTATACCCTGCCGGTTCCGAAGATCACGAAGGATGCAAAACTACGCCTTTATGTGTCACTGCAGAACTTCTTCACCATTAGCCCCTACAGTGGCTACGATCCTGAAGCCAACCGCAGCGGCAGCGACGAGACCAGTGCCCTGTATCAGGGTATCGACAACGGAACCTATCCGTCTTCGAAGACAGTATTAGTAGGATTTAACGTAACACTTTAAGATTATGAGAAAACACTTATCAGCATATATCCTCTCGGCAGGTCTGCTGCTCAGCAGTTGTGCCGATCTGGAACAGACTTCGCTCAGCTCTATCGACAGAGACAATTTCTATCAGAGCAAGGAAGACATCGAGACAGCCATCAACGGCATCTATCAGGAGTTTACTGTTGACGGGTTCTATGGAATGTTCAACAACCAGAGCATCTACATCAACGACCTACAGACCGACTACGTAAAGGCCGGTGCACAGACCAACTCCGCCCATATCCGTGAACTCTCCAACTTCGCCGTCCAGCCCACCAACCTCTTCGTGGGTTATGCCTGGGAGGAGCACTACACGGCTATCAACCGCGCCAATGTCATCATCGACAAGGTGAGCGCAGCCTCATGGCTTGACGAGCAGTCGAAGCAGAACTACATCGGCGAGGCCCGTTTCCTGCGTGCCTTGATGTACTTCAATCTCGTGCGCTACTTCGGTGGTGTGCCCATCGTGCTGCACGATGGTGAGGGTGAAGGTGCTCCACGTAATACCATCGATGAGGTTTTTACACAAATTGTCGAGGACTTCACTGCAGCCGAGAGCCTACCTGACGGATATTCCAATCGCGACAGTAAGGCCTCCTCGCTGGCAGCCTCTGCACTCCTCTCGAAGGTTTATCTGGAGTGGGCACAGACCATTACCGAACAAAGCAAGACAAACAGAAATGATTTCTATCAAAAGGCCATCGGCTATGCCGACAAGGTGATCAACTCCGGCAAATACAAACTGCTCGACAAGTTCATCGACAACTGGTCAGTGGATAAGAAGAACGGCCCTGAGCATATCTTCTCCATCGAGCACGACCGCAGTGTAAATGCCAATGTCTCCGGCCATTGCACCTTTGCCACCAACTGGAGCAATTCCGAACCCGTGCTACTGGCTACCAGCGATAAATATTACGAGCAGACCGACCCCCGCGACCAGCGTCGTGACGGTTCGTGGGCCAAGCGGTTGTACAATCCTAATACAGGTACCGACTTCGTGTTCGACATACCTCGCTTCCGTAAATACATCGACTCACTGAACTATGCCAATCCGGCATCGAGTGGTAATGCCGCGGGACAGTCGACCAACACCACCATAATCCGCTATGCTGAGGTGTTGCTCATCAAGGCCGAGGCCGAGAACGAGCTCAACGGTCCTACAACTGCGGCCTACGATGCCATCAATCAGGTGCGCCGGCGCGCCTACTGGAGCCCCTACGATAATGTACAGAACACCCCGTCGGACGGCTCAGTCCTGGAATTGAGCGGATTGTCTCAGCAGGAGTTCCGCGACCGTCTGCGTGAAGAGCGCCGCTTGGAGTTCGTGCTCGAAGGCCACCGTTGGTTCGACCTGAAGCGCTGGCATATCCTTGTGAAATATGTGAAGGAGCATACCCCCAGCAACGATGAGGTTTCCGGCACCAAGACCACCAAGGTTCAGAATGTCTCAAAGAAAAATTACTACTTGCCTTTGCCGCAGGATCAGATTATCCTGAATCCAAACCTGGAACAAAACTGGGGCTATAGCGGAGAGATCGGCGACGGCCCTTACGGAGCAGAGTTTGAGTAATTATTGTTTATAGTTTATAGTTTAAAGTTTATAGTTATGAAAAAGATTCAAGTAAAAACAATCGCCATTGCGCTCCTCGCAGCAGCAGGCGTACAGACCGTCAGTGCACAGTCGCAAGTAGCTAATAGCAAGCGTGAACGAATCCTCCAGGTGCTCGACCAGAGCCGGCCCAACACGTATGTACCCGCCGCCTTCTTCCTACACTTCGAGAACAAGCTGGGACGTAAGGCCGTACAGGATCATAAGGACTTCTATCGTGCCACGAACATGGACTTCGTCAAGGTGTTCTACGAGATTGCCGTGCCCAAGGTAGACATTCAGACAGGTAAAGACTGGGAGAAGGTGCCTGTCTATGGCGAGGACTTCTTTGAACCCCAGGTAGCCGTCATCGAGGACCTGGCTCGCGAGTTTGGCGGTGAGGCATTCATCCTGCCTACCGTGTATTCTCCGCTGGCACTGGCAGGTCAGACGCTGGGATTCGATAACCGTAAGAACTTCAAGAAACTCGTCGAGGAGAATCCCAAGGCCTTCGGACAAGCTATCAAGAACCTGTCACTCTCTATTGAGAACTACCTACGTGCAGCCCGCAAGCGTGGTGCCGACGGCTTCTACGTGTCGAGTCAGGGTGGCGACGGCAACTCCCTCTCGCCTGAAATCTGGAACAAGTACGTACGTCAGTGGGACAAGCACGTGTCAGAGGTAGCCAATGAGATTGGCGAGATCAACATCCTTCACATCTGCGACTACGGCACTCCGTTCAAGAATGCAGAGGCACTCTATGCCTTTGCCGACTATCCCACCAGCATCATCAATGTGCCTCTGAAATTCTCCGATGGCTCTACGCTCGACTTGAAAGAGGCTCAGAAGCGTTTCGGTCGTCCCATCTTTGGCGGTCTTGAGCGTCTGGGCGTCATCGCCAAGGGCTCTGTCGAGGAGGCCAAGGCTGCCGTCGACGAAGTGCTGAAGAATGCCTCGCCCAACTTCATCCTTGGTGCCGACTGCACCGTTCCTGGCGATACCGACTGGGATAAGCTCCGCGCTGTCATCGACTACGCTCACACTTGGCGTCAGACGCATAAGTAACATTATTTTAAAAAAAACGGTACGGACTTTCAGAAAAAAGTCCGTACCTTTGCATACCGATATGAAGAAGATGCTAATATGGATTGGTGCGCTCCTTGCGGGTGCCGTGTTGGGACTGTTCGGACTGGGGTGGCTTAATGACATGTCGGACTTTGTGGCAACGGTCTATACCCGGCTGTTCCAATTGTTGGCTGTGCCGACGATTATGCTGGCGGTGATTACTACGTTTGCCACCTTCGGCTCCAAGGGGTCAGGTCGAATTTTCGGGCGCACGCTCTTCTACACGTTGCTCACCACGTTTGCTGCCGCCGCCGTGGGAGCCCTGATCTATGTCCTCATCGCCCCAGGCAATCTGTCTGTCGAAGCACTTAGCCAGACGGAGGGGGCCATCGCTGACACGCCTCAGCTGTCCTACTACGATCATATTCTCAACATCATCCCCAACAACATCGTCCGTCCACTGCTCGATGGCAATGTGCTGTCGCTGTTGCTGTTGGCCTTTGCCGTCGGCATCGGATTGTCAAAACTGCCGGAATCAGAGAATAAGGCAATTGTCGTCAAGGGACTGTTGGGCCTGCAAGAGTTGTTGTTCCTGCTCATCCGTTGGCTTATCTGGACGCTACCTCTTGGCATCGTGGCTTTCACGGCACAGCTGACAGCACAGGTCAGCGCCGGCGTTGTAGCCGACTCGATAGGCCGCTACGTGCTGGTGGTGTTGGGCGGCAACGTCATCCAGTTCTTCGTCATCCTGCCGCTGTTCCTTCTGGCGCGCGGTCTGAATCCCATCCACGTGCTAAGCCGCATGATGCCCGCCGTGCTGACAGCACTCTTCACCAAGAGCAGCGCTGCTACCCTACCCGTCACGATGGAGTCGGCAGAGCAGCGCCTTGGCGTTCGCAGGGAGATAGCGCGCTTTGTATTGCCCATCTGCACCACCATCAACATGAACGGCTGCGCAGCTTTCATCCTCGTCACCTCGCTCTTCGTGATGCAGAATGGCGGCACTCCGCTAACGCTGGGTACCATTCTGCTGTGGCTGCTCATCTCTGTCGTCTCCGCTATAGGCAATGCCGGTGTCCCCATGGGCTGCTTTTTCCTGACGCTCTCACTCATGTCGGGCGCCGGGGCCCCCGTCGCCATTCTTGGCATCATCCTACCCGTCTATACCATCATCGACATGGTGGAGACAGCTGAGAATGTATGGTCCGACTCCTGTGTCTGTGCGATGACCGACCATGATCTGCGGTGACTTTCCGTCTCAGTAAAAATCATCCCTGTGCCACAAAACAATAATACCGGAGAAGGGAAGCCCATGGGCTTCCCTTCTCCGGTATTAAGCTGTAAAGCAGCTGGTGACTCCGATGGCTGTGGCAATAGCCGTCAGCACGTTAATGGCAATCTGGATGATTAGCCTCCACGTCTCTTTCTTCATGGCTCAGTCCTCCCTCTTTTAGCCGTTGTTGTCGTCATCGTCGTCCTCGGGCTCGGGCTCGGGCTGCGGACGCTCGGCATTGCGCAGGCTCTCGGCCAGCGAGGTGTAGGCCAATGCGCCGGCCTTGTTCAGTTCGGCTCGTGAAAAGTCACCCGTAGCCATCGTCGACAGACGGATATTCTTCACGTGCTTGCCCAGGTCGTAGGCCAGATAGCTCTCGGCGCCCTTCGACTCCACCTGACACTTGATGATGGCCAGGTTATCAAGCTTCACGGGTTTGCCTTCGAGTGCCAGCTCACGGATGCACTTCACCATGTTCGTCAGGATGCCAATGATGAGTCCCGTCTCGTAGGGTGAGTTGTGGTCGTGCATGTGCTGGGCCAGCTGCTCGATGGTCATCGGCTTGTCGTTCTCCACACGGGCATAGATCATGCCATAGCCCTTAGAGGTGGTCATCGTGTTGCGGTAAAGATTCAGTTTCAGTGACATAATGTTGTTCCTTTCTTTTTTTTAATAGGTTAATACTTGTGTTTGTGTGTGTTGACTTCAGCGCTTTTGTCGGGTGCAAAGGTACGGCGAAAGTCTGAAGTCTGCAAGGAAACAACTATGGCTGGAAGAATCCTAAAAGTATAACATCCTGGTATACAATACGTTTTTACAGCCTTTATTATCTGTTTAGGAAAATGCGGAAGTAAGCAATCAATAATTGTGGAATTATATCTGTCATATAGTGGCAGTCAGGAAGGATGCATTTCCAAAAATGTTATCAACCATTACACTGGATACCTATTGACGGATTACTCCACCCACTCAAAATGTTGGTAGTCCTTGCACGATGTCCAGTCGCCGCCCCACTCGAAGCCGGCGGCGGTGAAGAGGCGGAAGCAGAGGTCGTCGTGGGTGATTTTGTAGGGGAAGTCCCACGTGCGGTCGCAATAGGCCTCGGCAGTGGCGGGTTGGATATAACGGGTGCCGTCGGCGCGGTCCTTGTAGTAAGGATTATAGAGCGTGTTGATGTCGATGGCCAGACCGCGGGCATGCTTCGACAACTTGGTGCTGCCCGCAATGGCACGATAGCAGAAGCTCGACGAGTTGTTGTCGCGCATCTGGGTCTCGTCATCGGCATTATAGACATCAGGCAGGAGCATCCGCTGGATGGGGTACTTGGCATCAAAGAGCTGGCGCAGAATGCTGACTACTCGGTCGGCAATCTGAGCGTTGACTATCATCTCGCCTACGTGCATCTGCTGGTCGTAGTCCCAGTGCAGAGCACGGATGTGGCGCAGGTCGTCGCGGCCAATGTAGGGATTCTCCTTGTAGGTCTTACCCTGCATCCGTGCCCACACGTCGTCGGGGATGGGCTCAGCGGCGAAGCATTTTTCTATGCCGCCGAAGGCATCGACATCCGCCTGACTGACGGTGCGCCCGGCTTGCCACTCGGTGAGGACTCGCGTATCAACGGGAAACGAAAAGTCGGTCTTCGTGACACCCTCGCCGTAGATGGTCTTGAAATTGTCGCGCATGGAGATGACGTGGTAGCCGGCCGTGCGCCACTGCTCGCCCAGCGTGAGGGCCTTTTCGCGGTTGGCATGGTCGCGCTGGTCGTCATCGGCAATGAGCATGAAGGCGGCGGACTTGTACTTCTGGTTGCCAAGCGCGTAGTTGTGCATGGCGGCATCGCCTCCGCTGTTGCCAAACGAGAGCACGGGCACCTTGCCGATCTCCTGCGAGATCTGCAGCACCTTGTTCGTCTTCAGGTTCTTGATGATGAGTTCGTCGGTGCGAACGAGGTATTCCTCGCGGCCCATCGTGTAGTTCACGCCCTCCACGTCGCCCTGACTGGTGGAGTGCAGTTTCACGTCCATGCCAATGACGCGGTTCGACGGGATGCCGATGCTCTCCGTCAAAGCGCGGCAGATGAAACGGTCGGAGCCTGAGACGACGTAGTACGTGAAGCCGTTGTCTTTCAGATAGTCGAAGACCTCGAGCATCGGCTTATAAAAGCTCTCGCCGTAGGTCATGCCACTGAAGCCATTGGCGGGCAGGGCGGCGTAGGCCTTCACGTAGGCGTCGAACTCAGCCAGCGTCATGCCGCTGTATGCCTTGGCGGCGGCCAGGGCATGCTTCATGTCGAAGTGGTCGGGCAGTTTCTTGCCGTTGCGCACGAAGTCGCGAATCTCCTGCGCCGTCTCCATCACGTCCTTCGGCGCGTCGTAGTTGGCATCGTCTAAGGCACGGTATTCTAATAGGTTGTACTCGAAGTACGACGGGTAGAGTTCGCCCACGAACGTGCCGTCCATGTCGAACGTGGCGATGCGGTCCTCCGCCGGGATGAAGTTCGCCGACGCCGAATCGGTCACGTCCTTCACGAAGTCCTGCAGGGCCGTCAGCGCCTCGCACTGGTTCCACAGCGTGAAGTACTCTTTCGCGGGCGGCTGCTGTGGGGTTACAATACTGTTGTCTTCATTGCCGCACGATGTCAGCACACTTGCGCCGCTGATTATGAGGATGGCGGCGAGCATCCATAGTTTCATTTGTTTCATCTTCTAAATCATAATTTTTGGCTACAAAATTACTAAAAATCCATCAAAATCTTGCACTTCCGACATTAAATCACCAGTTGTTGTCATCGTTATTACCGTTTTTACACACTTCTATGAAGGCGCGGAACAGGGGGATGGCTGCGTCGTAGGCCATAAACTGGTCGGCATTCTCGTTGTTGACGGCCTTGCCTATGTGCTTCGCGATGGCGGCCTCGGGGTGGAACTGCACGCCGACGGCGCAGCGCCTGTCGGTACGCTCGATGCCCTCCACCATGTCGACGCCCGACACGGTGGTTGTGGCAGTGACGCGGAGCGGCGTGCCGTCGGTACTCAACAGGGCCTGATGATGCCAGGAAGGACAGCCGGTGAGCGTTGCCGTGCCGAAGAAGCGGGCCAGCAAAGACCCTTCACTGAGCGTCACGTCGTGCGGCGCATAGTCGCGGTAGTTCATTCCCTCGGCCTTCTCCCTTCGGTGCTCGTAGTTGTAGGACAGGCCCTGCCGGGCAAACCATGTGGGGATGTCCTGAATGATGGTGGACCCGGAGACCACGCCCAGCATCTGCGCCCCTCGGCAGAAGCCGATGAGGGGGATGTCGTGGTCCAGGCAGTAGGTCATGGTCAGATAGTCCGACACGTCGCGGGCAGCGTTGTAGTCTATTTCGGCCTCGATGTGATGCCAGTCTTGCGGGGTGGCCAGCAGCGTGGGCGCGATGTCCTCGCCGCCGGTGAAGATGACGCCGTCCACGCCGCTGAGCACCTCGGCAGCGTTCGACCCGTCGCAGCCCCGCGAGCGTACCAGTGCGCCGCTGGCCTCCGACAGATAGCCAATGCCACAAGAATCGATACAGGTCGCAGCCACCGCGTCGCCACTGTAGTCAAGGTAGTCGGCCTTCACCTGCGGCAGCACCGTCACCGTGACGCCCACCTCGCGGAAGGCCTCCACGATGTTCGTGCAGAACTCGTTTTCGCTGTCGGCCCGCCAGGCGATGGCGATGCGCACTTCCTTCCTGCTGCTGTCCGAAGGGGTGTCGTCGCCACTGCGCCAAATGTAGATACATGCGCCACAGATAATGGCAAGGATGGCGGCGAGCGCCCAATATCTCATTCTTTCTTTCATGTCTATCAGTTTTGTTACCTTATTTTATTTCTGCTTGGGGTTCCCATGAAACCGTTTCCCTGTCGTTGGGCAGTCAGCCAGCCATGATTGCTTGTTTTTTGCTCCGTCGGGTCGCCCGACAGCCCCGATTGCTTACTTTTCACTCCGTCGGGCCGCCCGACAGCGCGCCAGAGCGATTTTTCACTCCGTCGGGTCGCCCGACAGCGTGCCGGAGCGATTTTTCACGCTCGCGGGTCGCCCGACAGCGTGCCAGAGCGATTTTTCACGCTCGCGGGCCGCCCGACAGCGTGCCGGAGCGATTTTTCACTCCGTCGGGTCGCCCGACAGCACTACCGCCCCATTTGCTTCTTCTGTTTCAGGATGCGGCGGACGCTCTGGTCGATGCAGAGCAGCGGCGAGCATCCATTGTCTGATTGTTCTCATTTCCTTTATTTAATCCTATAAAAGATACTGATGGTGCCATAGATGGGATAGAGTGTCTGCTCCACGGTCTTGAAGTCGGAGTGGAGGACGCCTGTAAGTCCCCAGTGCAGCTCTGCGGAAATGCCTATCTGGCGGAACACCTGCCAGTCGGCACCTGCTGAAACGCCATACTGCATGTGTCGCATTTCGTCGCTAAAGTCGTAGGTGGCCCATTCGCCTTCTTTCTCTCCGATGATGATTTTTGCTCCCGTTGGGTCGCCCTGGCGCAGATAACCGCCTGAGGCGATGCCGGAGAACTTGCTATTGGTGAGTATCGAAACATAGGGGCCCGCCCTGAGCGAGAACTTGCGGTTAAATGCAAAGGTTGCTTCAAGTGGGACTGTGAGCATCCACTGGGTGACTTTCTGCTGTACATGACCCGTGAAAAGGCCCTCTATCTTGCTGTCGCCCTTCACAAGTTCCATGCGATAGCCCTTGGTAGTAACGTCGGCGTCCATCGCCTTGTTCTCGAAACGCAGCCCCGCAGCCACACCCCAGCGACTGCTGAGTGGAAGCATCAGGTCTACTCCCGCCATGAAGGAGGGCGTAAGCCGGAAGGCATCGATGCTACGGATGGTGGCAGGAATACCAATAGGTGCTGTTCCGCCTACGTTGTAGCCCACGCGTGCCCGTATTTGCAGACTGTCTGCCAGGTTGTCCGCTTTCGAGATGCATGGCAGCATAGCCGTCATATATATAATAACGAGGATTAAGAATGTCTTTTTCATCGCTGTAGTTTTTTATTCGTCTTCGTTTTCAAACTGCACTTCCACTTCGTCTACATAGAGCGTGCTGCCGATGGCACCCTCGAAAGCGGCTCCATCTTTGCTGGAAGAGAATACAACCGTGAGATTGTAGCCCAACTCACCGAGCACTGCGGGATCCGCCTCACCGCCTTCAAAGAACATTTCGAAGCGAGTCCATTCGTCGGTAGGCGGCAGCGAAGCCACCTCGGCCTTGCGCACGATGAGCTGACTGCTGAGCACGTCATCGCCATAGAGCACCACGTTCTTGCCGTCGGCATCCTGATTGCGGTAGAACACGGCATAGATGTGGGCCTGATCGGTGCGCCCCGGCACCACGTCCATGCTGGCATTGGTGAAATCAGTGCCTGGCTTGTACTTGTAATAGCCCGTAACCCGTACAGGCACACGGTCGATGGGCGTGCCAAACTCGGTTGTGCGCAAAGGGTCGAAGAGTACGTTGTTCACGTTGAACTTACCCATATAGAGGTTGCCGGCGGCAATGGGCTTGTTGAACAACTTGCCCAAATCGCCCGCATACTGCGTGTTCAGGCAAATGCCTTTACCCCTGTAGCCGTCGGCGATGCTGTGGGTGGGAAAGTCAGCAGGCTGCATGTCCTGGTGCACCAGTGTAACGCCCTCGTTACCCGAAGCCCATATATCGTGGCGAGTGCCCTGACTGTCTATCTCGTAGAACACGTTGTAAATACAGCCGTTGATGCCCTCTTTCTCCTCTACATTTTCAAAGCTGAATTTGTAGGTGGGCATAGCCGCCTCGCGGAACTCTATGGAATAGTGACGCTGCCATTGTCCATCTTGCGACGTTACGGTATACTCCACCGGTCCCTGCGTGAAGTCTTGCAGCGAGCCGTTGGCGGGACTGATGGTGGCTCCCTCGGTCAGTGCGAAACAAACCGGCACTTCGCGGGGCAGGGAGATTAGCGAACGCACGGTGAACACTATTTCGTGTTCGTTAGAGGCGATGTCATCCTTGCGCATCTGCGTGGATTGATAGAAGATGGGGGCGTAAGCCTCGCCTTCCACCCACGCACTCAGGATGTCGCACTCCGTGCCCAACGGCTCATCCTTGATACACGATGCAAGCATCAGGGGCAATGCCAGCATCCAAATTAGATTCTTTTTCATATTCCTTTGAACTTCTCCTTATTATTTAAATAGTTGCTGGCTTTCGTTTGCCAAACTATAGGATTGATTCTCACTTAATCACGACCTTCTTTCCGCCGTGGATATAGATACCTTTGGCCGTGGGCCGACGGGTGAGGTTCTGGCCGCTGGTGGTATAATAGCTATTGTCAAGGGCAGGGTTTGCGACTTGGGTGTCGATGCCGGTGATGACATCGTCGGCAACGGACGTGTCGGCATGATGGTTGGTGAGAAGGTAGAGCTGTGCGCCGTAGAACGGGTTGCAGGTGCCGAAATAGAGGCCCTCGTCGGTGGCGAGGAACGACGGACAGCCATAGTTGTACTTGTCGCCCATGCCGTCGGTGGTAATGGTCTCGAAGGTATCCCCGTCGGTGGTGCGGTAGAGGTCGAAGCCCCATTCGCTGTTCCTGACGATGTTGTTGATGTAGAGGTATTTCTTGGCGCCCTCCACGTCAATCCTGTCGGCCAGGTCCTCGATGTGCTCCTTCGCTTTCGTTAGCGCCTCTATGAGCAGTTTGTCGAGCAGCGTGTCGCCGTCCATGGCGTCCAGTCTGGCCTGTATGAGGATTTTCAAGGTCTCCACGAGCGTGCCAATCTTCTCTGCCAGTTCCGCCTCGGTCTCGCCGTCTGCGGGCTGCAGGATGGCGAGCAGTCCTTTCAGCGTCTCTAACTTCGTCTGCAGTTCATCCTTGATGTTGTCGGCCTTCACCCTGGCAAGGATGCTGATGGCGCTGGCCAGGTACTGCACCTTCGTCTGCAACTCTTCGGCACTCATGTTGATCAGGCTGCCGTTGGTCATCTGCGTCAGGTAGCCGTAGAAAATGCCGGCGTCCATGGTGGCGATGTACAACTGTCCGTCGTATTCGCCCATGCGCCAGACGTACTCATTGGTGGTGCCCTCCATGAGGCGTGTGAACTCCGTGCACTCCTCGAAGCGGCCGGTCTCGTCGTCCAATCGCCATATCTTCTGCGGGTTGTGCAGCGTGTTGTAGATGTATTCCAGATAGTCGTTGGCCTTCACATTCTGCCCGGCAAGCTTCTGCATGATACCGGCGAAAGCCGCCGCCTCGCCACCAAAGGAATGGTCGAAATTGTAGGCATAGAGCGTGCCCTGGAACTCAAACACCGAGCCTATCAGCGAGCGCATGGTGCCGGGTTCGCCACCCTTGACGCTGCTCAGGCCGGGGTTGTTGATGCCATTGTCTGGCCCGGCCACCTCTTCCCAGTGCCATCCGTAGTCGTTAGCCTGCTCGCCTTCGGCGGCAGGATGGCCGCGCCAGATGACGAAGCCCGCCGTGCTCGGTGCGGTGGCATAGATATATCCGGCGTGCGTAGCCAGCTCCCAGATTGGGCTGCCGGCCCATGACGACATAATCTTGTCGTAAGGCAGGTCGCCGAAGTCGCGGTAGTCGGCCACGCGCTCCCACACCGTGTCGTCATCGGCTGACTTGCGCAGCACGGCCATGTAGGTCGGCGTTCCTTTGCCCGAAAAGAGCATTTCAAGCATCTCCTCGACGGTCAGTTCCCGTTCCTCCACTCCGGCGAAGAACAGGTGGTCGTCGTAGACGCAATTAGCCCTCATTGACACCGAGCCGTGGGTGGTGAACACCTTCGTGAACTCGCCCTCGCTGTCGAGCCTCAGTATGTATTGCTCGGCATCGGGGTTGGCACTGTACGAGCCGAAGTACACATCGTCGCCGAAGGTGACTGCCGAGCGGAAATAGATGCCGTCCTCAGCGGTGTAGACCACGCGGAACTCGCCCGTCGTGCGGTTGTAACTGATGATGTTGGCCCCCTCGTTGGCATCGTTGCGCAGGATGTCGCCGTTGTCCACCGCATCAATCAGTGCCCAGAAGTCATCCATCGTCAACTTGTCGTTGGTCATCTTTGCCCCATACATGTTCACCAGT
>JAFUTI010000009.1 GCA_017471465.1 Prevotella sp.
AGAAATTTGTACCTTTGCCCATAGATTTGAAATTTTTTGTTGTAGCAAACGCAAAATTACAAATCTTTGGGGACTTGCCGAAAGGTTTGTCCCCTTTTCTGTCAGCTCAGCTCATTTTTTTTATCGGACACCAATAATTTTTGCCAAATGAGAATATGTTGTTATTTTTGCATCGTCAAACAAGAATCTCCACGATGATAAAAAGTATCGGTCTTATAGCCGCGTTGTTTTTATGTACGCTTACGCTGCCGGCGCAGAATGTTGTACACCGACCTTTGTCTTATGGCGACCGTATTCATGGGTATGTGTTGTGTAACGGCAAATGCGTCGATGCGGTTTATTCTGTGAGGGACATCGAGGGTACACAAGTTGAATTAGGTTGTAATTCCTATTCGCAGACGGCCGTTGACACGGCCCTTGCCGGGAGAATCGTTGTTCCTTTACGTATAACGGCTCCTAATGGGCAGTCGTTTCTTGTGACAAGTGCGTCGCGCCACTGCTTTGCCCATTGTAGTCACATCACTGAGGTGGTGCTGTCTGACAGTATTCGCGACATTGGCGACCAATCATTCATGAACTGTCGCTCATTGAAAAGCGTCGAGCTGCCTTCTGGAGCAACGAACCTATGGCCATACGCTTTCCGTGGTTGTAGCAAGCTGCGCAGGGTGATAGTGAAGGCTACTGTTCCCCCCGATTCTTATAACGATGTGTTCGATGAACATACGCTGCGTTTTGCTACTCTTGTGGTTCCTTTAGCCAGTGCCGAAGCCTACCGCCAAGCCTTTGTGTGGAATATGTTTCGCTACTCCATTCCCAGCATTGACTTGTGACGTTTCCGCCTTTTTTCTGCAACCTTAGCTGTTGAAAGAGCCAGGATGTCCTGTTGCCATTGCTGCCATTCAGAGAGCATAGTCTCTAGTATCTGGTCGCGGTCGATGGATGTAAACCGCTGGTCCAGTCGGTCGGTATAGTCGTAGCAGAACTGATTGACAGTCATGACGCGCTGCATGAAGTCGGGCCAGCGGTATTCCCAGTTCGACAGCGTGTCGGTGTGCTGTTTGAGTTGCGTGCGTTCCATCTGTTCATGCAACGCTTCTAAAGCTGCTGTCTTGGCGTAGGCTACGCGATTCAGTTCATTGTCCAGGACTTCCACACGCCATAACAGCAGTGCGACGATGCTGAGCAGCGCAGTCATAGCGACAGCCACTCCCCATTTCATGATCTTTGCTTTTCGTTGTAGCAGTCGCTTTATATCTTTCTGCACCTCTTCCACATTCTGGTATCGTATGTCGATAGGCAGCAGGCAACGGCTCCAAATTTTCTGGTAGTTTGGCGGCAGTGGCATCTCGCTCATGATGACGCCAATGGAGTAGATGTCGTTGCGCAGGTCTGTCTGTGCGGCTGCAGTCTGCTCGGGCGACATGTAGCGGATGGTGCCGGCCGGTTGTTTCAGTATGACAAATGCATCGGTGTCGGCCAGTCCGAAGTCTATCAGCTTCACGTGTTTACCAATGCGTGTCAGTATAATGTTCTGAGGCTTGAGGTCACGGTGTGCGATGCCTAGAGAATGGATATAACTGACGGCCTGTAGCAGCTCGTTGAGTATGCGGATACCTTCGGATGGTTCTATGGGGCGCTCTTTCATGGTCATTCCGTCGATGTATTCCATGACGATGCAAGGCCCTAAGTCCTCTACCTGTTCCATTCCCAGCACCTGTACCACGTTAGGGTGCTGCATCTGTATGAGGATGTCGAACTCCTTACGTAGCATCTGTCGTGCAAGTGCATTGTTGCTGCCTTTGTCGTTCAGTCCTTTCAGCATAAACCATCGCCCGTAGCGTTGCGCACGGGCAATGATGTTATATTCCGAGGTGTATATGACCGTCACGTCGGTGAATTCGGTAGAAATGTCCTCTGCCGAAATGCTGTGGATATATCCGGAGTATTCTTCCATTCTCAATCTTCGTCATTCAGGTATTCGAAGCGCACCCCTCCGCATTTTCCGCAGATATAAGCCGTGGGTGGGTTCTCGTCTTGTTTCAACTAGTCCAGGTAGAGTGGCTGTCCCTCAATGATTATGCTACAGAGAAACGTGTTGCCGGGCAGAAGACAGGTGTTTTCAGAGCGGATAACCAGGAAGTGCTGACCGCCGTTGTACTCCACGTCGCAGATACGTCCCGGATGCCATGTCAGGCGAAGTCGGTCGCCACGCGTCAGACCGTCTTCCACGCTCAGCACCCTGCCCATCATAAACGTACTGCTCTCTCCTTCTCCTACAAGGGTTGATTTGTTGACATAGGCATCGAAGTCGGCATAGCCGATAAATCGGGCCAGGATAGAGAGTGTCGAAAGGCGCGGCTCGTGTTTCTCGTCGAGTGTTCCCCAGATGCGACGCAGGGTGTTGCGGCTCAACAGTTCACCAACCCGTGCAAAGATGCGACTGCTCAGCAGGTCGAAGTCCTTCGGCGTCAGCAGTTTTCTGTCGATGGCCTGTTCTACGCTATGTCTCAGTGCAGCAATGTTCTCATTTGTTGCAATCATTTTGCAAAGGTACGATTTTTTCTCCATCTGGCAAGCATTGCTATTCGAAAAACCTCATAAAAAACATGTCGGTTGCAATATGGGCTGAAATGGACGGAGACGGTTCGAGGAAAAGTTGTACTTTTGCAGCAACAGTAGTTTTTTTTGCTGCCGCTCCGCTGCGGCTGATCGGTTTGCAGCGAGTAGAGCAGTATTTCATTTTTTAGTTAGAAAGCCAAGCATAGCGTCCGTGAGGATACAGGCAAGGCTATTAAGTTGTTAAAAGAAAAACTTGTATATGGTGGCGGTATGTCCGTGAGGATTGATTACCGCCATATTTTTTTTTTCAGCAGTCAGAAACTATTTGTCTCTTATCTTTTCTTGTGTGATATTATTGCTGCCGACAAGTAACCCACACCTCTTACACCTGGCACTTAACTACCTGATAGTCAATGGCGAATTGATTCGGGTAGGTCGCACCTGAGGTAGCACCAGTGGTCGCATCTGAGGTCGCACCAATCGGGTCATATTATTATTAATGTTCGCGCGCGTGTGTTGTCAGAAAATCCTGGCCCGACAGAAAAATCTCGCGGCGTGAAATTTTTCTGAGCGGCTGTGAGATTTTTCTGAGCGGCCGGTATTTTTCTTGCTGTTCATTGGTGCTACCACTGGTGCTACCTCAGGTGCGACCACTGGTGCGACCTACCCGAATCAATTCGCCATTGACTATCAGGCAGTTAAGTGCCAGGTGTAAGAGGTGTGGGTATTGTTCGTTTATAGCCATTATGGATGTCGTTTAATTGTGACTGATAAAATCGCCAAATTTTTTTTGCTGAAAATGTTGCCGGTTTCGAATATTATTATTACCTTTGCAGCCGTTCGGGTTTTCCAAAACGGACAACTTTTCCGGAAAAACTTTAACCAAAGTTTTCCAAAACGGACAACTTTTACTGCAGCTGAAATTGCTAAATAACTAAAAATAAGAGATATGATGGAGATAAAAGACTTTACCATTACCAAGCGCGACGGTTCTAAGGATCGTTTCTCGCTTGACAAGATTATGAACGCTATTCTGAAGGCGTTTGAGAGTGTCGATGAACCAACAGACCTGGGGGCCATCTCGAAGATTATAAGCCACTTGGACATCAAGGACGATATTACGGTGGAGGATATTCAGAACCAGGTTGAGGAAGCCCTGATGAGAGAGGGCTACTATAAGGTGGCAAAGTCTTTCATGCTCTATCGCCAGCAGCACACTGAAGACCGTGAGACGCTGGAGAAAATGATGTTCTTGTCGGAATACATGGAGTCGGTCAATGCTGCGACCGGCTCGAAGTATGATGCCAATGCCAACGTGGAGCACAAGAATATTGCCACGCTGATTGGCGAGTTGCCCAAGTCGAACTTCATCCGTCTGAACCGCCGTCTGCTGACCGAGCGTATCAAGAAGATGTACGGCAAGGAGCTTGCCGACAAGTATATTGACCTGCTGACCCACCACTTTATATACAAGAACGACGAGACGAGCCTTGCCAACTACTGTGCCTCGATTACGATGTATCCGTGGCTCATCGGCGGCACGGTGGCCATTGGCGGCAACTCGACGGCTCCGACGAACCTGAAGTCGTTTGCAGGCGGATTTGTCAATATGGTGTTCATGGTCAGCTCGATGCTGAGCGGCGCCTGTGCAACGCCAGAGTTCCTGATGTATATGAACTACTTCATCGGCAAGGAGTATGGCACCGACTACTGGCAGCACCCCGACCAGCAGGCTGACCTGAGCTTGAAGAAACGTTCTATCGACAAGGTCATCACCGACTACTTCGAGCAGATTGTCTACACGCTGAACCAGCCTACCGGTGCCCGCAACTACCAGGCCGTCTTCTGGAACATTGCCTATTACGACCGTTACTATTTTGAGTCTATCTTCGGCGACTTCTACTTCCCCGACGGCTCGAAGCCCGACTGGGCCGGCCTTAGCTGGCTGCAGAAGCGCTTTATGAAGTGGTTCAACCATGAGCGCACGAAGACCATGCTGACATTCCCCGTGGAGACGATGGCTCTGCTCACCGATGAGAATGGCGACTGCAAGGATCCCGAGTGGGGTGAGTTCACGGCCGAGATGTATTCAGAGGGTCACTCCTTCTTCACCTATATGAGCGACAACGCCGACTCACTGTCGTCGTGCTGTCGCCTGCGCAATGAGATTACCGACAACGGCTTCAGCTATACCCTTGGTGCCGGTGGCGTGTCGACGGGGTCTAAGTCGGTGCTGACCATCAACCTGAACCGCTGCATCCAGTATGCCGTGAACCATAAGCTGGACTATCTGGAGTATCTTGGCGGTATCATCGACCTGTGCCACAAGGTGCAGACGGCATACAACGAGAACCTGAAGGAACTACAGGAGCACGGTATGCTGCCACTCTTCGACGCCGGCTATATCAACATCGGCCGTCAGTATCTGACCATTGGCATCAACGGTCTCGTCGAGGCCGCTGAGTTTATGGGTCTGAAGATCACCCCCAACGACGACTACCAGCACTTCGTGCAAGGCATCCTGGGGCTGATAGAGAAGTACAACAAGCAGTATCGCACGAAGGAACTGATGTTCAACTGCGAGATGATACCTGCCGAGAATGTCGGTGTGAAGCATGCCAAGTGGGACCGTGAGGACGGTTATTTTGTGCCCCGCGACTGCTACAACTCCTACTTCTACGTCGTCGAGGACGACTCGCTCAGTGTCATTGATAAGTTCAAGCTCCATGGTCGTCCCTATATCGAGCACCTCACCGGCGGTTCAGCCCTGCACATGAATCTTGACGAGCATCTGTCGAAGCAGCAGTACCTGCAGTTGCTGAAGGTGGCTGCCAAGGAAGGCTGCAACTACTTCACGTTTAACATCCCGAATACCATCTGTAACGAGTGTGGCACGATTGACAAGCGCTATCTGAAAGAGTGTCCCCACTGCCATTCCGCGAATGTGGACTATATGACGCGTATCATCGGATATCTGAAGCGCGTCTCAAACTTCTCGCAACCACGTCAGGAGGAGGCTGCCCGCCGCTATTACGCCCATGCTTAAGTATGTGAATACCGACGTGGTGTTCCAGGAGATTCCCGACGAGGTGACACTGGCCATCAACATCTCGGGCTGTCCCTGCCGCTGCCCTGGCTGTCACAGCCGTTATCTGTGGGACGATGTCGGGCTGCCTCTGGATACGGCGGCTATCGACTCGTTTGTCGGCCATCTCTCATCGGACATCACCTGTATCTCGTTCATGGGTGGCGATGCCGACCCGAAGGCTGTGAACATGCTGGCACAATATATCCATGAAGAATACCCTGCTTTGAAAGTGGCGTGGTACACGGGCCGCATCCGTGTACCCGCCATTGTCAACAAGGCCGACTTTGACTACATCAAGGTCGGCCCTTACATTCGTCATCTGGGCTCGCTGAAGGACCCGACGACCAACCAGCGGTTGTACCGCCGGACCGACGACGGGGCGTTCGAAGACATTACCCACCGTTTCTGGAAGACGAGCGTGAAAAAACAGGCATCATAACGCCAGCGTTATGATGCCTGTTGGGGTGAGCCTCTTGTCGGATTCGAACCAACGACCCCGAGATTACAAATCACGTGCTCTGGCCAACTGAGCTAAAGAGGCGGGTGAGCCAGCGGTCTGCATCGCGCCGCTACAACCAAGTACCTTTGCTACGTTCCCGTCCTGGAGGATTTCTCAGGAGCTGGCCGTACAGGACTGGCTCATGTTCTGCTCGAAAGCGGGTGCAAAGGTACGAATAAAAAGTGGAATGTCATCGGCTGAGAGGAAAAAGTTGCCGCCTTTTAACGATATTTAGTTTTTTTTCCAGCCTTTCTGTGGGTGGTTTGTATTATCTTTGCAGCGTGATTAGTGATATTATCATAGCGATGCCCATGTTCGTATGCGGCGTTCTGGCCCTGCAGCTGGTTTTCAGCCTTGGCCGGCGTTTTGAGCCGTCGAAGGCTTGGCTCTTGTTGTGGGCTGTCACGGCAACGGTGCTCTACGCCTGTCATTTCGTCTACTTCCGTCATATTACGCAGTTGCTGCCGCTGACCGACAGTGCTTATGTGCTGTGCAATATGACGGTATACCCTGAGTTCCTCGTCTATCTGTATGTGTTGACCGACGAGCGAAAGCCAGGCATGAGGCTTCGTCTGGCTGCCCTGGCCTACCTCTCGCTGGCATTGCTGGGCAGTGGTGCCGTAACTGCGCTCTATGCGATGATGCCGGTCGACGATCGGCAGCTGTTCATCAGTCACTATCTCTACCAGGCCGACCGGTCGCTACTGACGGGGCTACCCTTGGCACAGGCCTACGTTCACGATGCCTGCAAAGCCGTCTTTGTCGTTGGTGTGTTGGCAACGGTGGTTATTGGCGGCAAGCGGCTGAAACGCTACAATCTGCTGGTCGACCAGTTGTATGCCGATACCGAAGACCGTTCTTTGCGCGGGATGACGACCTTGCTCGTCTGGTTTCTGGTGACGGCGGCCCTGTCGCTTCTGGCCAATGCCCTTGGCCGCCAGTGGTTTGTACAGGAGGCTATTCAGGGCTTGTCGTGGCTCTCTCTCACGTCAGTTGTCTTCTCGGTGATGCTCTGTGGTATCGGTCTGATGGGCTTACAGCGGCAGTTCAGCATTGCCGACATCGCCGTCGACAATGCTCCGGTCGAACCGCTGGACTCACGGAATGACAGTCTTCAGATTGTTGCCGCCGACTTTGTCGCACTGATGGACGGCCAGCAGCTCTATCTGCAGCCCGACTTGCGTCTCGACACCGTGGTGAAGATGATGAATACCAACCGCACTTATCTGTCGCAGGCGTTGAGCCTGCAGATGGGTGTGACGTTTACGGAGTATGTCAATCGTCGCCGCATCGCTCACGCCTGTCGTCTGATGGCGCAACAGCCGGCTCTGCGACGGTTGGATGTTGCCACGGCCTGCGGCTACAGTTCGCTGGTTACGTTTTGGCGAAATTACAAGAAGTATGCCGGGGAAGGGGCTGATTTAACTAAATTTTAAGGAGTTTTGGTTGTAATATGGCAGAAAATGCGTAATTTTGCAGCCGGAAATTGTATATATTAAAATAAGAGAGCATTTTGACACCAGCAGAATACGTTCAGTTGAAGGCCTTTGCCCGTCTCGACGGTGCCAGGCTGGCGTTGCTGTGGGTAGCCTGTTTCGCCTGCTACATCGTAGGCATCGCCAATCCGCTGTATAGCATGGTAGCCATCGTGCTGATGATTGCCACACCGTTTTTCGTGAGTCGTCGTCTGGCGAAGTTCCGCGACGAGGGTTTGGGGGGCGTCATCTCTTTTGGTCGCGGGTGGGGTTATTCCCTCTATGTGTTCCTCTATGCCTCCATCTTGCTGGCTCTGGCCCAGTATGTGTATTTCGCCTTCATCGACCAGGGATACCTGCTCAAGTCGTTCACTGAGGCGTTGTCGTCATCGGAAGCCCGTCAGGTCGTCGAGCAGTATGGCGCCCAGCAGATGATCCAGGAGAGTATGGAGCAGTTCAGCCAGATGCGTCCCATTGACTACGCCCTGAATATTCTGACGGTAAATATCGTGATAGGCGCAGTTCTCGGACTGCCTATAGCCGCGTTAATCAAGAAAATTAAATAATGGATATTTCTGTAGTAATCCCTCTTTACAATGAGGACGAGTCTATACCCGAGCTCTATGCGTGGATAGAACGTGTGATGAAGGAGAACGGCTTCTCCTATGAGGTCATCTTTATCAACGACGGCTCTACCGATCGTTCTTGGGACATTATCAGTGAGCTGAACCAGAAGCACCCCGAGGTGGTGCACGGCATCAAGTTCCGCCGAAACTATGGCAAGAGTCCTGCGCTCTACTGCGGTTTTGAACGGGCCCAGGGCGATGTGGTCATCACGATGGATGCCGACCTGCAAGACTCGCCCGACGAGATTCCCGGCCTGTACCGTATGGTGAAGGAGGAGGGCTACGACCTTGTCAGCGGCTATAAGCAGAAGCGCTACGACCCGTTGTCGAAGACCCTTCCCACGAAACTCTTCAATGCTACTGCCCGCAAGGTCAGCGGCATCAAGAACCTGCACGACTTCAACTGCGGTCTGAAAGCCTATCGCAAGGCGGTGGTGAAGAACATCGAGGTCTATGGCGAGATGCATCGCTACATCCCTTACCTGGCCAAGCAGGCCGGTTTCGACCGTATTGGCGAGAAAGTCGTTCAGCACCAGGCCCGCAAGTACGGTCAGTCGAAGTTCATGGGGCTGAACCGTTTCGTCAACGGCTATCTGGACCTGCTGACGCTGTGGTTCCTGTCGACCTTCGGGAAGAAGCCGATGCACGTCTTCGGATTCCTCGGGACGCTGATGTTCTTCATCGGTTTCGTGTCAGCGCTGGTCATCGGCATCGACAAGCTATGGTGTCTTGCCAATGGCGTTCCGCAGCGTCTGGTGACCGACTCCCCATACTTTTACATTGCCCTGACAATGATGGTTATCGGCACGCAGCTGTTCCTGACGGGCTTTGTCGGTGACCTTGTCAGCCGTTCGTCAGCAGGACGGAACGACTATCAAGTAGAAGAGACGATATGAACCGGAAAACCCTGCTGGCTTTGTTTGTTGCTGTTGTACTGAGTGCCTGTTCCAGCATAGACTGTCCGGTGCAGAATCTCGTGCGTACCTATTATCAGCTGAAGACGACGGGTGCTGCTGCCGACACGCTCACTGACACCCTGACCATCACCAGCCGTCGAGCCGACGGCTCCGACACCATTCTGCTCAACAGGGCTGTCCTGCTTTCGTCGTTTGCCCTGCCAATGGGCTATTCCAATCCTGAGGATACTCTTTACTTCCGCTTCTCCAACGGCACGTATGTGGCTGTCGACACCATCTGTATCAAGAAAGACAATTATCCCCACTTCGAGTCGGTCGACTGCAGTGCCTCGTTCTTCCATCAGATTACCGCAGTCCGCACGACGCACTACGCGATAGACTCCATCAGTATTAACAACACGTCAGTGAACTATGACACTTCGCCCGAACATTTCCACCTATATCTCAAGAAGCGCCTGTAGCCTCTTGCTGCTTTTGCTGGCAGTGCTGCCGGCACAGGCCCAGAAGCTGTTCCGCCTTGAGAAAGACACCATCCCGCTGATGCGTGGCTTCCAGGTGTCGTTCGACCTCGTCGGCGCCGCCCAGATGATGTTTGGCGACTATGGGCAGTACGAGGGTGCCTTCAGGTTGAACCTGCACGACCAGTGGTTCCCGATTGTCGAGATTGGCTATGGCAAGGCAAACCACGAAGAGGATATCGTGACAGGGCTGGCGTATAAGACGTCGGCACCGTATTTCCGTGTCGGTGTCGATTTCAATCTGCTGAAGAAGAAGCATCAGTCCAACCGTCTGTTTGCCGGTCTGCGCTATGCTCACACTTCGTATAAGGTGGATGCCTGGCGCCGCGACTTCCCCGATCCGGTGTGGCAGTTCTCTACGGGCTTCGGCGTGCGCGATGCAGCGTGTTACCAGCATTGGGCCGAGATTGTTGTCGGTCTCGATGCACAGATATGGGGCCCGGCCCATCTGGGATGGAGTGTGCGTTACCGCCAGCGTCTTGCCCACAGCGAGGGTGATTTGGGTAATACTTGGTATGTGCCTGGCTATGGTCTTCAGGACACGTCGAACCTTGGCGCTACATTTAACGTAATCATTGATATATGATGAACGAGAGACAGAAGAAGCGACTCTTGTGGCAGCTCCCGTTCCTGACGCTGCTGATTGTGGGAACCGTCCTCATCGTCCGTCAGCAGCGGTCGATGCCCTATCAGACGGATAAGGGCTTCGTCTTCGGGACGGTCTACGCCATCACCTACCAGAGCGATGAGAACCTGAAGGCCGACATTGAGGCCGAGCTCCAGAAGGTGGACAACGAGTTCTCGATGTTCAACGAGCGTTCTACCGTGGCGCGTATCAACCGCGGTGAGCGGGTCAGCAGGAGCCGGATGTTCAACGAGGTCTACGAGCTGGCGCAGACCGTGAACCACGACACCGACGGCGCCTTCGATATCACGGTGGCACCCCTTGTCAATGCCTGGGGCTTTGGCTTCAAGAATGCGATAATGCCCACCCGCCGGCAGGTCGACTCGTTGTTGAAGGTTCGTAATCAGTACGACTTCTCTGCCATTGCCAAGGGCTATGGTTCAGATGTCGTTGCCCGTCTGCTGCGCAGCCGTGGCATCAGCAACTTCATGGTGGAGATAGGCGGTGAGGTGGTGACTCAAGGCATCAGCGAGCGCCGTCTGCCGTGGCGCATAGGCGTTACCAAGCCTGTAGAAGACTCGCTTGCCGTCGGTGGTGAGCTGCAGACGGTGCTCAACATCACCGATGTGGCTATGGCCACCAGTGGCAACTATCGCAATTTCTACTATAAGGGCGGTCGTAAGTTTGCCCATACCATTGACCCGAAGACCGGCTATCCGGTGCAGCACTCACTTCTGTCGGCCACCGTTCTGGCCAAGACTTGTGCTGTGGCCGATGCATACGCTACCTCATTCATGGTGATGGGTATCGAGCGAGCCAAGAGCGTATTGGAGCGCCATCCGGAGCTGATGGCATACTTCATTTATTCCAAAGCCGATGGCAGTAACGGCGTGTGGTTCTCGCCTTCGTTGAAAAGTAAGATTACAGAATAACAGCGCTATGCCCCTGCTTAAGATTTACGATCAGCTCCTACAGTTCCCGCTGTTCCAGGGAATGGGCCGTGACGATCTGGCTCAGGTGGCCGGCCACACGAAGTTTGGTTTCCAGAAGGTATCGGCAGGACAGACCGTAGCTGCCGTCGACAGCCCCTGTACACAGCTGTTTTTCCTCCTTTCCGGAATCCTCCGTGCAGAGACGTTCTCCGATGACCGCGCCTACAGTGTTGTCGAGGAGGTGACTGCCCCCTTCCTGTTTCAGCCCGATGCCATCTTCGGCTATCATCAGCGTTTCACACATACCTTTAAGGCACGAACGGCGTGCAGCTTCATCACTCTTGACAAGACGGAGGTGATGCGGCTCAGCGAACAGTTCCTGGTTTTCCGCCTCAATCTCCTAAACATCTTTGCCACCCACAGTCAGAAGCTCCAACAGCAGTTGTGGCATCGTTATCCCGAGACGCTGACGGTGCGCATTGCCCGCTTCCTCGTCTGCCGATGCCTCTATCCGGCAGGCTCCAAGACCTTTAACATCCTGATGACCCGTCTGGCCGACGAAGTGGGCGACAGCCGCCTTGATGTCAGCCGGGCTCTCAACCTGATGCAGCGCGAAGGTCTCCTCCATCTCAATCGCGGGCGCATCGTAGTGCCGCAGTTGGAGCGTCTGTCGATGCAAAACGTCAAACCAGTGTTAGCGGGGGTGAAATAATCGAAAAAAATCAAATATATTTGGCTTTTTCCACACTTATTCGTAACTTTGCACGCTGTTAAGAGAAAGATATGTTATGATAGAAGAGAATAAGAGGATAAACCCGTTTTTTGAACCTTACAATACGCCGCACGACACGGCGCCGTTTGACCGTATCCGCCTTGAGGACTTTGAAGAGGCCTTCATGGAGGGCATACGCCGCGACGACGAGCAGGTAGAACAGCTTGTCAACAACCCTGAGAAGCCCACCTTTGACAATACCATCATCTCTGTCGACGACGAGAAGGACAACTACTACGACCTGCTGTCGCGCACCTCGGCGGTGTTCTTTAATCTGCTGTCGGCAGAGACCAATGACGAGATGGACGCCTTGGCACAGAAGATGAGTCCCATCCTGACGAAACACGCCAACGACATAAGACTGAACGAACAGCTCTTCGAACGTATCAAGTACGTACGCCGTCACCACCGCAGGCTGACACCGGAAGAGAAGATGCTACTCGACAACTGTTACGACGGCTTCGTCCGTAGCGGTGCCCTGCTCGATGCCGACGGCAAGGCCCGTCTGCGTCAGCTCACCGAGGAGGCCTCGATGCTCTCGCTACAGTTCTCGCAGAACCTGTTGAAGGAGCAGAAAGCCTTCACCCTGCACATTACTGACGAGGCCCAGCTTGACGGTCTGCCAGAATCAGCCCGCGAGGCTGCTGCCCTTGCCGCCAAGGAGCGTGAACAGGAAGGGTGGGTCTTTACGCTGGACGGCCCCAGCTATTCGCCCTTTATGACCTATAGCACCCAACGTGAGTTGCGCCGTCAGATGTATATGGCCTACAACACGAAGTGTATCCACGACAATGCGGAGAACAATCTCGATATCTGCAAACGGCTGGTGAACCTGCGCCGCGAGATAGCCCAGCTGTTGGGCTATAAGACCTACGCTGACTACGTGTTGAAACACCGTATGGCAGGCAACGTACGCAGTGTCTATAAACTGCTGAACGACCTCATCGACGCCTACAAACCCACCGCGCTGAAAGAGCGCGACGAGTTGAAGAAGCTGACGAACGACAAGTTGGAACCGTGGGACGTGGGCTACTACTCCCACAAGCTGCAGATGAAGAAATACCATATCGATGCCGAGATGCTGCGTCCCTACTTCCAGCTGGACAAGGTCATCGGCGGCGTCTTCGGTCTGGCAACGAAACTCTACGGCATCACCTTCAAGGAGAACCGTGAGATTCCCGTCTATCATCCTGACGTGAAAGCATACGAGGTGTTCGACCGTGACGGCACATTCCTCGCCGTCTTCTATGCCGACTTCTATCCCCGCAAAGGCAAGCAAGGGGGGGCTTGGATGACGGAATACCAGGGACAGTGGATGGAACGTGAGGATGTTCACAAACCATATAGTCCTGACAACAGTAAGAACGTGCGTCCTCACGTGTCGGTGGTGATGAACCTGACGAAGCCGACGGACGATAAACCCGCCCTGCTGACGCTGAGCGAGGTGGAGACGTTCCTCCACGAGTTCGGACACTCGCTCCACGGCATGTTTGCCAACACACGTTTCGAGAGCCTCTCAGGCACCAACGTGTGGTGGGACTTCGTCGAACTGCCTTCGCAGTTCATGGAGAACTTCGCCGTAGAGAAGGAGTTCCTGCGCACCTTCGCCTTCCATTACGAGACTGGCGAGCCACTCCCCGAGGAGCTGATAGACCGTATTGTCAAGAGCCGTAATTTCATGTGTGCCACGGCCTGTCTGCGCCAGGTGTCGTTCGGTCTGCTTGACATGGCCTACTACACAAAAAAAGATGAGTTTACGGACGATATCATACCGTTTGAAAAGAAAGCCTGGCAGAAGGCTATCCTCGGAAAACAACGTATGGACACCTGTATGACGGTTCAGTTCTCGCACATCATGGCAGGCGGCTATGCTGCCGGCTACTATAGCTATAAGTGGGCCGAGGTGCTCGATGCCGACGCTTTCAGCGTTTTCAAGCGCGAGGGCATCTTCAACCCTGCTACGGCCCAGCGGTTCCGCGACTGTATCCTGAGCAAGGGCGGCACGGAGAATCCGATGACATTATATAAGAGGTTTAAGGGCGGGGAGCCTACCATTGACGCATTACTGAAACGCAATGGAATCAAGCGCGCCAAGCGCTAATGAATAGTGAATAATGATGAGTGAAAAGCAAAGTAAACTCGACGAGCGCTATCTGCGTATGGCTCGTATCTGGGCCGAGAACAGCTACTGTAAGCGTCGGCAGGTGGGCGCCCTGGTCGTCAAGGACAAGATGATTATCAGCGACGGCTATAACGGTACGCCCACGGGCTTTGAGAACGTGTGCGAGGATGACAACAACGTGTCGAAACCCTACGTGCTGCATGCTGAAGCCAATGCCATCACTAAGTTGGCACGTAGCAACAATAATAGCGACGGCGCCACCATCTACATCACGGCATCGCCCTGTATAGAGTGTGCCAAACTCATTATCCAGGCCGGTATCCGCCGGGTCGTCTATGGAGAGAAGTATCGCCTGACAGACGGCATTGACTTGCTGGAGCGTGCAGGCATTGAAATGGTATATCTCGGAGAGTAACAGCAGTAAATCCATGAACAGAAAGAATCGTTTTATGCCACTTTGGTTGGCTGTGAGTGTGGTGATAGGCATCTTCATCGGCTCCTTCTTTGCCAACCGTTTCTCAGGCAACCGACTTAGCATCATCAACTCGGGCAGCAACAAACTGAGCGATTTGCTACATATCGTCGACGACCAGTATGTCGACACTGTCAATGTCAACGACCTCGTTGAGAAGGCGATGCCCACCATCTTGTCAGAGCTTGACCCCCATAGCGTTTACATCTCACAGAAGGACGTGCAGCAGGCTAACGATGACCTGAAGGGCTCCTTCTTTGGCGTGGGTATCGAGTTCACCATCCGCAAGGACACTATTCATGTGCAGAATGTCATCTCGAACGGACCATCCGAACGTGCCGGCCTGTTGGCAGGCGATAAGATTGTCGAGATTGACGGACAGCCTTTCGTAGGCAAGGACGTCACCAATGACGAGGCTATGCGTCGGCTGAAGGGCGACAAGGATACAAAGGTCAAGATAGGTGTCCTGCGTAACAAGGAAAAACAGATACGCCACTACACTGTCACGCGTGGTGAGATACCTATGAAGAGTGTCACTGCCAGCTATATGCTTAACGACAAGACGGGCTATATCAAGATAAAGAATTTCGGCGACAAGACCTATCCTGAGTTGCTCATCGCCTTGGCTGGCTTGGGTCAGGAAGGGCTTGCGAACCTTGTCATCGACCTTCGTGGCAATACCGGCGGTTATTTGGGCTCTGCTGTCCAGATGGCTAATGAGTTCCTGTCGCGTGGCAAACTCATTGTCTATACCGAGGGTCGCCATTCGGCGCGTCAGGAGTATCGCAGCGACGGTCGTGGGTCGTACCAGAAGATACCGCTTGTGGTGCTCATCGACGAAGGGTCTGCATCGGCCAGCGAGATTTTCGCCGGTGCCATTCAGGACAATGACCGCGGTACTATCATCGGACGACGCTCCTTTGGCAAGGGCTTGGTACAGCAGCCCATTTCGTTACACGACGGCTCCATGATACGTCTTACCGTTGCACGCTATTACTCACCGTCAGGACGCTGCATACAGAAACCCTATACCAGCGGTGCCGACCGCAGCTATGAGGAGGACCTTATCAACCGCTATCAGCATGGCGAGTTCTTCTCGCAGGACAGCATCAAACACGACGGTCCGGAGTACCACACGTCCAACGGACGCATCGTTTATGGTGGCGGTGGTATCACTCCCGACATCTTCGTGGCTGAAGACACTGCCGACGTCACCTCTTATTATAAGGAGGCCTCTATGTCGGGACTTATCCTGCAGTTTGCCTACGAGTATGTAGACGACAACCGCCAGCGGCTCAGCACCTATTCTACCCGTCAGGCATTGGAGGCAGCGCTCAAGCGGCTTAACACCGTTGAACTGTTTGCACAATATGCTGAGAAGAACGGCCTGAAGCGTCGTAACTTGATGATACAGAAGAGCCACCGGCTGTTGGAACGCTACATCAACAGCCGTCTCATCTATAACCTTCTCGACGAGCAGGCATGGACGTCATACCTCAATGATGACGATCCGGCCATCGGCGAAGCGCTACGCGTCTTCAAGGCAGGGGAATCGTTCCCGAAGCCCAAAAAGGATTAACAGAATCTTACGTCGGCAATCACCTGGTTGCCGACGTGTTCGTTAAGGCGCCTGACAAATTCGGTACGGCGAAGGCTCAGGTCGGCGCGCAGGGCGGGGGAGGAGAGACGCACGTAGAGCGTCTGGTTCAGGATGTATGTGTTCAGGGTGTAGCTGGCTATCGTCTCGCCTGCAACGACAGGCCAACTCTCCATGAGCCGCTTCTGCAGGAGCGGCGTCTCAAGACCCTGATCACGCAGGTTGCGCAGTATCAGGTCTCTGATTGATTTTACGTCACGCCTGAACAATGCTTCCCTCCCTTACGTTGTAGATGTGATAATCGTGCGACGATTTGGCGAGTATCTGGTCCAAGTGCTCACGGTTGGTGTCAGTCATGAATATCTGTCCGAAGTCGTCGCTGGATACGAGGCTTACAATCTGCTCAACACGCTGAGCATCGAGCTTGTCGAAGATGTCGTCGAGAAGCAGCAGCGGCGTGGTAGGCATAACGCGGCGCAGCAGTTCAAACTGCGCCAGTTTCAGGCTGATGACAAAGGTCTTCTGCTGACCCTGCGACCCCTCCCGCTTCATCAAGCGTCCTTCGAGTGTGATTTCCAAGTCGTCGCGGTGAACGCCATGCAGCGAATAGCCTACGGCACGGTCTTTCAAGCGGTCGCGCCGGATGACGTCGAGTAGCGGTCCGCGCTGGCAGTGGCTGACATAGTTCAGCGACACCTCTTCGCGCCCGCCAGAAATCTGCTCATAGTACTGCTGGAAGAGCGGCTTCAGCTGTTCGGTGAACAGTGTCCGCTGTCGGAAGATGGCTTCGCCGGCTGAAGCCATCTGTTCTTCAAAGATAGCCATCATCTCCTCGTCGGGCTCTTCCTCTTGTTTCAGCATGACGTTGCGCTGCTGCAATGCCTTGTTGTAGCGGCTTAGCGCATCGATATAACTATGGTCTGTCTGTGCTATCACTACGTCCATCAGCCGTCGCCGTTCCTCACTGCCCCCCTCAATTAAATAGGTGTCGGCGGGCGAAATCATGACGATAGGTATCAGGCCGATGTGTTCCGATAGCCTGCGGTACTCTTTCTTGTTGCGCTTGAAGTGCTTCTTCTGTCCGCGCTTCATGCCACAGCTGATGACCAATGGCTGGCCATTGTCCATGTATTCCCCGTCAAGCATGAGGAAGTCCTGTCCGTGGCGGATGACCTGTGAGTCGACTGGGTTCGAGGCCGAGTGGCAGAACGATAGGAAATAGACGGCATCGAGCACATTGGTCTTCCCGGCACCGTTATGACCTATGAAGCAGTTCATCTTTGGCGACAGCTGTAACGTAGCCTCTGCGATATTCTTGTAGTTGAAAAGCGTCAGTTTTTCGATAATCACGATGCAAAATTACGCTTTTCTCCGCTAAAAACAAAAAAAATAGCGAATTAATAATCCATAATTCACAAATTCTTTGTAACTTTGCGCCGCAAATTCTATTGGCATATAAAAAAACAAAATAAATAATGGCAAATCAGAACAATCAGAAGGGTGCTCCCGTAGAGGAGACCCTTAGCAAGAATGAGGCATTCTTCCTCAAGTATCAGAAACAGATTATCGGCGCCGTGATAGCACTGGTGGTTATCGTTGCCGGTTGTATTCTTTACAACAATTACGTGGCAGGTCCTAATGCAGAGAAGGCAAGCACGGCGCTGGCCAAGGGACAGGAGTATTTCGCCAACGAGATGTACGAGAAAGCTCTTAACGGCGACAGTACCGGCTACATTGGCTTTGCAAAGATTGCCAGCGAGTACGGTGGCGATGCCGCTAACTTGGCAAACCTCTATGCCGGTCTGTGCTATGCCAACCTCGAGAAGTGGCAGGAGGCTGTCGACTGTCTGGAGAAGTTCGACCAGAAGGACGACCAGATGATTTCTCCTGCATCCCTGGGTGCTCTGGGCAATGCCTACGCCCATGTCAACCAACTCGACAAGGCTGTGGCAACGCTGAAGAAGGCTGCCGAGCGTGCCGACAACAATTCGCTGTCGCCAACGTTCCTTATCCAGGCCGGTGAGATCCTTGAGAGCCAGAACAAGAAGGATGAGGCTCTGAAGCTGTATCAGACCGTGAAGGACAAGTACTTCAACTCTATGCAGTATCAGACGATTGACGCTTATATCGAGCGTGCTTCTGCAAAATAATCAAGCGCGATGGCCACTAAAAATCTTTCTGAATACAATGTGGATAAAGTGCCCGATGCGTCGAACATGATTTTCGGCATTGTCGTGGCAGAGTGGAATCCCGAAATCACAGGCGCCTTGCTTCAAGGGTGTGTCAGCACACTCGAGAAGCACGGCGCTTTGCCTGAGAATATCCATGTGAAGACAGTCCCAGGCTCCTTCGAGCTGATTTACGGAGCCAGACAGATGACCCTCAACGACGGCTACGATGCTGTCATCATCCTTGGCTCTGTCATCCGTGGCGAGACACCACACTTCGACTATATCTGTCAGGGAGTCACTCAGGGCATTGCCCGTCTGAATGCCACTAACAATATTCCAGTGGTATTCGGTCTGCTGACGACCAACGACCTGCAGCAGGCACGTGACCGTGCTGGAGGACGTTTGGGCAACAAGGGCGACGAGTGTGCCGTCGTTGCCATTAAGATGGCGAAGTTCTAGACTGTTATATCATAGTAAAAAAGCCTCCCAACTGGGAGGCTTTTTGTGTTATGCGTCATGAAGTGTCAGCGTGAATCGGGTGCCCTTCGTGAATTCCGGGTCAATCTCCAGCTCGCCCTTCATCTTTAGCGCCATCTGGCGGCAGATGGGCAGTCCCAGACCGTCGCCGGTGGTGAGGTCTTTGACTTCGCGGAAGGCCTGGAACACCTCTTCGCGCAACTCTTCGGCAATTGGCTCGCCAGTGTTCGAGACCAGGAACTGGAAAGTGTGGGCGCTGCGCTTCTTGAACTCTAGCGTCACTTTGCCTTCTGCGGGTGTGTACTCAGCAGCGTTCTTTAAAAGGTGTAGCAGGATGTGCGACACATATTCCTTGTTGATCCTTGCGTTCATCCTCGGTGCCTCCACCTTCAAGGCGACACCTTTCTTGATGTCACCCTCTATCTGTTTCATCAGACTCTCGCAGAACGGCGGCATCTGTGTCTCCTCTGTCTCTACGCCCTCGTCCGTCGAGTTCTCCAGCTCTGACAGTGTCTGTATGTGCGACGAGAAATCGAGCAGAGCCTTCACACCGGGCAGGTTCGCATCCATCTTAAGCAATGTGGGCTCCAGTTGTGCAGAGATGTTGCTGATGAACTTCGCTTTCAAGGCGTTGTTCTCCTTCAGTGTGTGGATGCTCTTCTTCTGTTTGCGTGTCAGCAGGATGAAGCGCAGCAGGACGATGGCACCTGCCACTAAGACGGCAGCCAATGCTGCCGCAAGTATGCCGAGGCCAACGATAATCACCTGGCGCGTCGTCAGCGAGCTGTCCTTCTCGGCGATGGAGACCTCGTTGTCGGCAATCTGCTTTTTTAGCGCGTTGATCTGGTCGGCTGTCTTCAGCGCGTTGGTAGAGTCTTTCCAGGCCATATAGCTGCTGTATGACTGAGCCACCATCGAGGCACTGCCCGAGCGCCGTCCACTGGCGATGAGTGTCTTGTAGACCTCGTCCACCTTGTCGTACTCCTTCGAGGCGGTCAGTTTGTCGGCCATTTGCTTGAACACCACATTGCCCTGCTGTGTCTGTCCCAGCGTGTAGTAGTAGATGGCTTTATTGTATAGCAGATCATTCTTTACGCTCTCGTCGTTCGACTTCTGTGCGTGCGTCTCCATAAAGTTAAGCTGTTCCTTGGCGCTAGCGCTCTTGTGCAGTTTGCTGTACATCGTGTAGCGCTCCTTTGTTGTCATGTAGTAAAGGGCAGACTTCTCGGCAGCGTCCAGTTGGCTTGCGTTGACTGACTGTTCGATGCGGCGCAGCAGTTCGAAGGCTTCCTTATAGAGGTTCTCACGATAGTACAGAGCCGTTGCCTTGACGCCACACTCCACGCCCTGCTTCATCTTCCCCTTGCCGACATAGTCCTCAAAGGCACGGATGTAGGTGTAGCGGGCCTCTATGGGTTTCGCGTTTTCGATAGCTGTCTCCGCACGTTGCTGCAGGTCGCTCTTTTGGGCGCTGACAGTAGTGCCGATAAGCAGGCCTAAAAATAAGATTAAAATCTTTTTGTTCATGTTATGTGTTTTTTATGATTGCTATTTTGGTAGTGCAAAGGTACATATTTTTTTTGTCACTCCAAATAAAATGGCTAATTATTTGGCCATTTCAGAAAGATGTCGTAATTTTGCGCACATCTAACCATCAATAATCGAAATGAAACTTATCAGTTGGAATGTCAACGGCCTGCGCGCTTGCGAGGGCAAGGGCTTTAGCGATATCTTTCGTCAGTTGGATGCCGACTTCTTCTGTCTTCAGGAGACGAAGTTGCAACAGGGGCAGCTCGACCTGCAGTTTGACGGCTACCAGTCCTACTGGAACTATGCCGAGAAGAAAGGCTATAGCGGCACGGCCATCTTCACCCGTCAACAGCCACTCGCTGTCACCTGTGGTATCGGTGTCGACCAGCACGACCATGAGGGCCGTGTCGTGACCCTCGAGATGCAGGACTTCTTTCTCGTCTGCTGCTACACCCCCAACTCTCAGGATGGTCTGAAGCGGCTGGAGTACCGCCTGTCGTGGGAGGACGCCTTCCGCCGCTATCTCAAGCAGCTCGATGCCCGGAAGCCCGTCATCCTATGTGGCGACTTGAATGTGGCCCACGAGGAGATTGACATCAAGAATCCCAAGACCAACCGCCACAACGCCGGGTTCACCGACGAGGAGCGTCAGGCCTTTAGCGACCTGCTTGCCTGTGGCTTCCGCGACACCTTCCGCACGCTCTATCCCGATGAAGTCAAGTATTCTTGGTGGTCTTACCGTTTTCAGGCGCGTCAGAAGAACGCCGGCTGGCGTATCGACTATTTCGTTGTCAGCGACAGTCTGATGTCGCAGGTGACCGACGCCAAGATTCATACCGACGTCCTCGGCAGCGACCACTGCCCCGTGGAGCTGGATTTGAATTTCTGACTATATCTTTTTATATTCAGAGCTCCGAGTTAGTCGCCCTGAACTGCTTTGGTGACAGTCCCGTCATTTGCTTGAATAGTCGGGAGAAGTAGTAAGAGTCGTCGAAGCCAATCTTATGACAGATTTGGTTTACGCGCATGTTTGTTGTCTTCAGCAGCTGGCAGGCGTGACTGATCTTTTGTCGGTTGAACCACGCCAGCGGACTCTCACCAGTCTGCTGACGGAACAGCGTGGAGAAACGGCTGGGTGAGTAACCTGTGTAGCTCGCTATCTGTTCGAGGGAAAGGCGGCGCTCCAGATTCTCAAGCATGTAATGCTGTGAGGCGGCAATGATGTCGTTGCCCCCTTGACAGTCCTGTCGGTAGCTGTTAAGGTAGCGCATAGTGGCCAGATAGTAGTGAAGCAGGGATGAGGCATAGCGTAGCGACTCGCTGTCAGTGCTACGTTCGAGGGTGGAAAAGATCTCTTCGAAAACGTGCTGGCGCTCGCTGATACGTGAGTTCAGCGACGGGCGGATATCATGGGGCGTCAACATACCTTCGCTGTAGACAGCGGCGTGGTTGCCCGTGAAATGAATCCAATAGATTGTCCAGGGCTGCGAACAGTCGGCACCGTATGTATGCGGCACGTTGGCAGGCAGGATAAAGAACTGGTTTGCGCCGACCTCGTAATGCCGACCTTTAACCTCATACCACCCCAGACCTTCCATGCAGTAGATAAGGACGTACTCACCGATGGGCTCCCGCCGCTCTCGGCGGTGTCTGTCGGCATGGGGATAGTAGCCGATGTCGGTGATGTATAGACTCGACACCAGCGGGTCTTGCCGCTCGGCCTCAATGGTCATGGGTGGCAGTACGATGCTGCGCTCGCCGATGAACCCTTCCTTCATAACGTGGGCAAAGATAGTAAGAATATCCATCTTTTCCAAAGAAAAATCTAACTTTTTATATAAAATAATGTCGTATCTTTGCACTATGAAACTAAAAACCAATGATAACATGAAGAAATCGTTTCTCTATTTCATTTGCGCCGTATCGGCCATGGGCGGTCTGCTTTTCGGCTACGACTGGGTGGTGATTGGCGGTGCCAAGCCGTTCTACGAACTCTATTTCGGTATTGCCGACTCACCGCTGATGCAGGGCGTAGCCATGACTACGGCACTGGTGGGCTGCCTGGTGGGAGCTATGGTGGCGGGTGCTGCTGCCGACCGCTTTGGGCGCAAACCGTTGCTGATGACGTCGGCCGTGCTGTTTACGGTGAGTGCCATAGCCACAGGCCTGTTTAACGACTTCACCTTATTTAATATAGCACGCTTCATTGGCGGCGTGGGCATTGGCGTAGCCTCGGCACTGGCACCGATGTATATTGCCGAGGTCAGTCCGGCGGAGATTCGCGGCCGTATGGTGTCGCTCAACCAGATGACCATTGTGCTGGGCATCCTCGGAGCGCAGATTGTCAACATGCTGTTGGCCCGCGACACTACCGTGGCTGAGAACATGGCGTGGAACGTGGCGTGGGGCTGGCGTTGGATGTTCTGGGCAGAGACACTGCCCGCAGCACTCTTCCTGCTGATGAGTTTCTTTATTCCGGAGAGCCCTGTCTATCTGCGGTTGAAGGCAGAAGGCAAGTCGGAAACGGCAAAGAACGAGGCAGGCTTAAAAGAACTTTTTCAGGGCAAATATCGTAAGGTGCTTGTGCTGGGCCTGGTCATCGCCGTCTTCCAGCAATGGTGCGGCACAAACGTCATCTTCAACTATGCGCAGGAGATTTTCGTGGGTGCAGGCTTCGATGTCGATGGTATGTTCATCAACATCGTTATCACCGGCATTGCCAATGTGGTGTTTACATTTGTTGCCCTCTATACCATCGAGAAGTGGGGACGCCGCACGCTCATACTCTTAGGTGCCGGTGGACTGGGACTAATCTACCTTATCCTGGGCTCCTGCTACTTCATGGGCATGACGGGTGTGATGATGGTTGCCCTCGTGGTGGCCGCCATCTCGGTCTATGCCATGACCCTTGGTCCCGTGACGTGGACCCTCTTGGCGGAGATATTCCCCAATAGGGTACGCGGCGTGGCCATGGCTACCTGCACGTTTGCCCTGTGGGTGGGCTGCTGTACGCTCACCTTCTCGTTCCCGTCGATGAATGTCGCTCTGGGCAGCAGCGGAACTTTTTGGATCTATTCAGCTATTTGCATTTGCGCCTTCATATTCCTTTTCCGCAAATGTCCTGAGACCAAGGGCAAGAGTCTGGAGGAACTGGAGAAAGAACTCGTTGAAAGATAAATGAAATAATAAAGTAAGAAAAATGGTAAAAGCTTGGAGAGAAATGGTGACGATACCAACATACGAGGTGGGTCGTCCGGAGAAGAACCCGATGTTCTTGGAGAAACGTGTCTATCAGGGCTCGAGCGGCGTGGTATATCCCTACCCAGTCATCGAGACAATGAGTGATGAGAGGATAGATAAGGACTATCAGGCAGTATGGCTTGAAAATGAGTACATTAAGGTGATGGTGCTGCCAGAGTTGGGCGGTCGTGTGCAGATGGCCTACGATAAAATCAAACAGCGCCATTTCGTCTATTATAACCATGTCATTAAACCGGCGCTGGTAGGACTGGTAGGTCCTTGGATCAGTGGCGGCATTGAGTTTAACTGGCCCCAGCACCACCGTCCCAGTACTTATATGCCTGCTGACACCGCTATTGAAGAGAATACCGACGGTAGCATCACGGTGTGGGTGAGCGAAATGGAAAAGATGTTTCATCAGAAGGGCATGGCAGGCTTTACCCTTCACCCGGGCTGTGCCTATCTTGAAATCAAGGGCGTACTCTACAATCGCACCGACGTGCCGCAGACCTTCCTCTGGTGGGCCAATCCTGCCGTTGAGGTGAACGATGCATATCAGAGTGTGTTCCCCCCCGACATCAATGCAGTCTTCGACCATGGCAAGCGGGCCGTCTCAAGTTTCCCCATCGCCACAGGAACCTATTACAAGATGGACTATTCGGCTGGTGTGGATATTTCGAACTACAAGAATATCAAGGTGCCCACTAGCTATATGGGCGTAAACAGCCGTTTCAACTTCGAGGGCGGCTATGAGAACGACACTCAGGCAGGTATGCTGCATGTGGCAAGCCACCACTTCTCGCCAGGCAAGAAGCAGTGGACGTGGGGAAACGGAGACTTCGGACGTGCATGGGATCGGAATCTGACCGATGAGGCCACACCTGACGAGATGAAGCGGTGGGATGTCGACCGCAAGGGTTTCCGCCCATACATAGAGCTGATGGCAGGTGTCTACACCGAGAACCAGCCCGACTTCACCTGGCTGATGCCCTATGAGGAGAAACGATTTGTGCAGTATTTCATGCCCTATCGCGAACTGGGTGTGGTGAAAGAGGCCTCGAAAGATCTTATCATGAATATCGAAGCAATAGGCGACCATCAAGTGCTGTTCAAGGTGTTTGCCACATCAAAGCAAGATGTGCGCATCGAGCTCAGTGACGACAATGGGACGGTTTATTATAATAAGGTGTTGACAGTCTCTCCTGAAGAGGTTTTCACTGAGGCCGTAGCTTGTCCTGACGTACGTTTCGACGAACTGAACCTCCGTTTCTACAGGAAGCTTTATGGCCAGGATCGCTGCGTGATGAACTGGCATGCCGAGAACGACGAGATACGTCCCATCCCGGACAGTGCTGAGGCTGCACTGTTGCCCGAGCAGATAAAGACCAACGAGCAGCTCTTCCTCACCGGACAGCATCTCGAGCAGTATCGCCATGCCACGTGGAGTCCGACAGACTACTACGAGGAGGCACTGCGTCGCGATCCCAACGACATCCGTTGTCTCAATGCCCTGGGCCTTTGGAACATTCGAAAGGGACGCTTCGCACGGGCCGAACAGTATCTGCGCAAAGCCGTGAAGCTATCTCAGAAGCGCAATCCAAACCCATACGACAGCGAACCTATCTACAACCTGGCACTCGCACTGAAATACCAAGGATTGTTATGCGATGCCTACGAGTTGTTCTGGAAAGCCACGTGGAGCAAGGCATGGGCAGACGCCGGATATTTCGAGGCCGCAAAGATCTCGGTAGCAGAAGGCAGGCTTGATGACGCCATGGACGAACTGGACCGTTGCCTCACCAATAATGCTCACAACCAGAAGGCGCTTGCCTTGAAAACCGCTGTACTTCGGCTGATGGGACGCAAAGACGACGCTGTGAAATTGTGTAACGAGATCTTGAAGACCGACCTCTTCAACTATGGCTGCCGCTACGAGCTCTATCTCGCCAGCGAACAGCAGGAGGTGCTCGACGAGCTGACCACCATGCTACAGGGCTTGGCCAAGAATTACGACGAGTTGGCGTTAGACTATGCTGCCGCAGGACTGTACGACGAGGCTCATGCCATCTGGCATCTGGCTGAGAAAGCGGGAGCTGTCAGTCCCATGACCTATTACTATCAGGGACTGTGGGAGAAGGCCGAACAGACATGCAGCGACTATTGCTTCCCAAACAGGAACGAAGACGTGATAGCACTGGAAAAAGCCAAGTGTGAGAATCCGAAGGGTGCACGTGCACCTTACTACTTAGGATGTCTCTATTATGCTGCCCGTCAGTATGATCTGGCCATTGAGAACTGGGAAATCTCTGCCCGATTCGACCCGGAGTTCCCCACCGTTTGGCGCAACCTGGCCTTGGCTCGTTTTAATAAACAGAATCGCCAACAGGAAGCCCTTGAATACATGGAGCGTGCCTTCCATCTTGATGAGGACGACGAGCGCGTTCTCATGGAGCTCGACCAGCTCTACCGGCGTATGCAGAAACCTCATGAGGAGCGTCTTGTATTCCTGCAGAAGTATCCGCAGCTGATATCCCGTCGTGACGATCTGGTACTCGAGGAAATTACCCTTCTTAACCAGACAGGACAATACGTAGAAGCAATGAAAAAACTGGATGCCCACCATTTCCACCCATGGGAAGGCGGCGAAGGCAAGGTGTCAGGGCAGTACCAGATATGTCGTGTGGAATTGGCAAAGAAGAATCTGAAAGCCGGCGATGTCGATATGGCCATCACGCTGTTGAACCAATGTCTGGAATATCCTTGTCATCTGGGAGAAGGTAAGCTCCATGGCGCTCAAGAAAACGACTTCTACTACTTCCTCGGTTTGGCGTACGAGATGAAAGGCGACAGACAGAAAGCCTACGAGTGCTGGGAGGAGGCAACGAAAGGACCTCAGGAACCTGCCGCCGCCATGTACTACAACGACGCAAAGCCCGATAAGATTTTCTATCAGGGACTGGCCCTTATCAAGCTGGGACGCCAAGCTGAAGCCAACGGTCGCTTCTACAAGCTCATCAACTATGGCAAGCAACACATCTTCGAGCATATCGTGATGGACTACTTTGCCGTCTCGCTGCCCGACCTGCTCATCTGGGAGGACTCTCTTGACGTGAAGAACCGCATTCACTGTCTCTACATGCTTGCCCTGGGCTACTACGGTCTGGGCGACAAGGAGCATACCTTGCGCTATCTCAGCGAGGTGGAGCAGCTCGACGTCAACCACTACGGCATCCAGGCTTTCCGGTCGTTGATGCAGATGGCCTAAATCTTCTTATATTGTGATGGGCTTACACCATATTTAGCCTTGAAACAGCGTATGAAATAAGACGGGTTGTCTATGCCGACGGCATAGGCAACCTGATTTACATTCATGTCGTTTTCTTGCAGAAGTTCCGCAGCCACGCGCATCCTTTCGTTACGGATATAGTCGTTGGGCGAGACACCCATCACCTCCTTGCACTTCTTGTAGAACTGCGTGCGACCCATCTGCATCTTTTGAGCCAGCTCGTCAACGCAGAAGTCCTTGTCGCTCAGGCGGCGTTGTACAATGACAATAAGACGCTCGCGGAACTTCTTGTCGCCCATGTCGGTGATGATGGTGTCGACTGTTTCCGGCTCTTTCTTGATGGCTTCAATCAGCTGTTCCACACTTGTCTGTTGCATCGCTGCCGACTCTTGGTGGCTGGTTGTATGCTGTTGGCTATTGGCATCCTTGATGAGCTTTATGACGAGCGACTGCAATACGCTGGCACTGACGGGTTTGGCAAGGTAGGCATCAGCCCCCGCCTCAATGCCTTTGACATGATGTTTGTCATCGCCAAGTGCTGTCAGTAAGACCACAGGTATGTGACTTGTCTCTTCGTCGGATTTCAACCGGCGGGTCAACTCATAGCCGTCCATCGATGGAAGCATCACATCGCTCAACACCAAGGCGGGGTGCTGCTCCTTGGCATGAAGCCAGCCCTGCTCACCGTCGGTGCAGGTGTCTACACGGAAGAATAGTCCTATCTCACGTTCCAGTTGCTCGGCCATATCGGCATCGTCCTCTATGATGAGCACCTGTTGGTCGTTCAAGGCCTCGGCACGTCCTTCTATCGTTTCAGGTGCGGACTGATCGCTCGTTTTCAAGGCAGTGAGGGTAGACAGCTCATCTTCGCTATATACGCTGTCGTCAATCGGTAACGTGAGCGTGAACACGGAGCCACCTTCCGGTGCAGCCGAATAGGACAGGGTGCCGTGATGAAGCACGGCCAGTTGATGGGCGACATAAAGACCTATGCCCATGCCGCCTTGACTCACATAGCCGTGCATGTAGGGTTGGAATAGCTGCTGCTGCTGTTCTGTGCTGAGACCCTTACCACTATTGGAAACGGTAAGAACCAGGCGGTCTGTCTTTTTCAGCGTTATGGTGACACGTCCTTTTGCGGGGGTGTACTTGACGGCATTCGAGATGAGGTTGTAGGTAATTGTCTCAACGGCCTGATGGTCGAACATCATCGTATGACGTTTGGCGAAAGGCGTGAATGTGTAGTTCAGTTCTTTCCTGTTGGCGATATGCCAGAAGTCCATGAACACCGCCTGTACCTCTTGCACAATGTCGCCATCGGCTACCCCCAGCCGTTTCTCGCCCGCGTTCAGCCGACGGAATTCCAACAGCTGATTCGTGAGCTTCAGCAGTCGGGCTGTACCCCTTCGGATGCTTTGCAGCCAGGGCTTTCCCTCGTTGATGGATTGGGCGTTTGTAAGTTGATCAACGCCGTTCTCGATGATGCTTAGCGGGGTACGGAACTCGTGGCTTATTTGTGTGAAGAAGCTCAGCTTGAACTCGGTCATGTTCCTTTCCAGGTGGAGGTTCTCGCGCAGTCGCAGCGTGCGCAGGAACTGTCGCACGAAGAGACCTATGACCAGTGTTGTCAGCACGAGGTAACACAGCCATGCCCACCATGTGTTCCACCACGGCTGACGTATCTCGAAGGTCAGTGTCTGCTCGGCCGTCTCAGTCCCTTTGCCTGCCATCATCTTCACGTGGAAGGTGTAGCGGCCTGGTCGCAGGGCATCATAGGTGGCCAGCGGGGTGGTGCCCACGTTGCTCCACGGCTTTTCGCGGCCTTCCAAGTAATAGGTGTAGACGGCGAGACCCGTCTGCGAGTAGTCGAGGTTGGAGAAACTGATGCTGACCTTGTCCTGGTTGTGGGCAAACGACAGCTGGCTGTTCAGGTCGAGCAGCAGGGAGTCGTCCAAACTGATGGCGGTAATCAGCGGCGCTTCGGTCTGCGTCTTTGGACGCTCCATTTGTGGCGACAGTCGCAGCAGTCCGTAGTTGGTGCCCATGAGCAGGTCACCACCGACGGTCAGTGCCGACGAGTTCTCAGCGTAGACGTTGCTCTGCACGTCCTCACCGAAGAAAAACCATCGCACGATTTCCGACTGTGCGTCCCAGAAGGCCAGTCCGTCGTCGGTGCCTATCCACACGTTCTGTTGCGGATCAATCTCGATGGTGTTCACGTTCCGCTTTTGCAGCCCCTGCTGGTCGGTGGGCATGAAATAGTCTAACTGTCCGTCGGCAGTCAGCAGGCAGCGCACGGCTCCGCCGTTGTTGGCTCCCGACCACACGCAGCCGCTGACGCTGTCGGCCTTCAGACAGATAATCTCCGACTGGCAGAAATTGCCGCGCTGCTTGCTGAAGTTAAGGAAGTCGCTGTCGGTAATCTGCTGCTTCCGCGTGTCAGCGATGTAGAGCCCGTCGTCGGTGCCCACCCAGAGCCGCTGGTCGCTGTCTATGCAGAGCGCGTGCTGGCGGCGCTGGTTACGGTTCTGTGTTAGCAGTTGTGCGAATTCCATCGTCTCTGGCTTCAGCATCAGCAGACGGTCGCCCAGCGTGGCCATCCACAGACGGCCCTGCCGGTCCTCGGCTATGCTGTAGATGTTGTTGGCCGGACAGCCTTCCACTTTCTTCCCGTTCAAGAGCAGACCGCCGCCGCGTGTGCCTATCCAGGTGCGTCCGTGGCTGTCAACGAAGTATTCGTAGGCCGTTGAGTGTATGTTGCCTTGCAGCGTCATGCGGTCGTTGACGGTGTCGTAGTGATAGAGTGAACCGTCGCGATAGCTCACCAGAATGTTGCCGTCGCTGTCTTGGCGATATATCTTCCTGACGAAGTTCGAGCGGTCCTTCAGGCGTTTATTGTCAGGGAAGACCATGTGCGAGGTGATGGCCGGCAGCGTGATCTTCGACAGGCCGATGAAGTCGCACGACACCCAGAGCGTCTTGCTGCGCTCGAACGTCAGATCCAGAATATAGTCGGAGTGAATGAGCGGTCGTTCGTCTTCCGCCGTATAGTGACGTGTCTCTGCTGTTGCAGTGTCGTAGATGTAGAGACCTTCGCCATAGACTGCTATATAGTAGCGCTCGTTGGTTGAACCCTTTGCGATGCGATAGCGCGGATGAATGCCTGCGTCGACCGACTTCTGTGAGATTAGTGTCAGCGAGCGAGGGGCCTGCCTGTCAGCCGTCAGCAAGTACAGGCGGTTATCGTCGGCAGCCAGCCAGAGTGTCGCGTCGTCCTGAAAAATGGGGTAGGCCTGTCGCAGGCTGATGTCGGCTGGTGTGGTGATGAACTGTTCGTTGCTGAGGTCGAATGCCATGATGCCGTCAGGGTGCATTAGCAGCCACAGGTTGTTCCACTGCGCATGATACCACACGGTGCCGTCTTTGGTCTGCTGGTTGCGAACCTGTTTCAGCACGTGCCCGTTTGTGTCGTAGACCACAACGCTCTTGTCGGTTCTGAGGGCATACGCCTTTCCCTGCCGGCACGTCACGGCTTCATAGCCCTGTGTGGTGTCCAAGTGTGCCAGTTGTCCGTCGGCTTTCAGCATAGCCAGTCCGCCTAGGGTGGGAATCCACACCTGGTGGAGCGAGTCTTCCTGCAGGGGCTGCACGCGGTTGTGGTGCAGCAGTCCGTTGGCCACGTTGTAGTCGGTGGCTTTCAGCACCCCGTCTTCCAGTCGCAGCAGTCGCAGTCCCCGGTCTTCGTCGTAGAGTGCAGCGTGGTGGCTGGATAGGAAGAAGTGGCTGTAGCGGTCGTGGGCCAGGTCGGGCTGTTCGTAGGCTATGAAAGTGTTCCGTTGCAGGTCATAGCAGGCCGTGCTGTTGTTGGTGGAGGTGATCCAGAGCAGACTTCGGCAGGTGTCCTCCCTGAGTTCGTTCACATGCCCGCCGACGAGTGTGCAGCCAGGGTCTTCTGGTGAGAAGTTCACGAAGTGGTAGCCGTCGTAGCGGCTCAGCCCGTTCGACGTGCCGAACCACAGGTAGCCCCTTTGGTCTTGCAGCATGCAGCGCACGGTGTTGCTCGACAGTCCGTCGAGGGTCGACACGCGCGTACTATTAAATATATAGTTGTTTCTCGCCTGACTGTGCAGTGCGATGGTCAGTAGGAGTATTAGTAATAGTCTTGTTCGCATGTTTCATCAATTTTTGTATTGATAATCCGCTGCAAAGATACAATATTTCACTGAAAAAGCGGTCCATAATGTCATTTTTGTACGTTTATAGTGTAAACTGTATGATTTTTTTATGGTAAGAATGTCATTTCTGTATACTTTTGCTGTCACAAAATCATCATTTTAGTTTTAGTTAGTAAATAGTTTTTTTTCATTAGGTTAGTAGTAGTACACATCGGCATTGTTACGCGTGAGCGTGACAATGCTGATAACCTAAAAAAGACGAATGCCAGCAAAACAATAAAATATACTGATTGACTAAAAACAATATAATAAACAATTAAACTATAAAAAATGAAAACAAAACTACTATTCTTAAGCCTCGCCCTAATGGGAGGGGCGAGTACTTGGGCTGATGGCAGAACTGCTGTTCAAGATGCAACAGACATTTCTTCAGCTTCAGCTGAGAATCCTGTCAATGTGACCAGTTGGTTTACTGACCTTAACACAATTGCCGATAATACAATACCCTCTGGATGGGTTGCTTCTAACAGCAATATCTCTATTCAGGGAAAAACATCTTATACATATTTTATTTCGGGTTCGAGTTTAAGTTGTTATAGTGTTAGTAGTGGAACTTCAGCGGGTACAGTTTCAGTTACTTATTCAAGTGTACCTAAAGGCATGTACAGGATTACTGTATGCGCAGCCTCTCGTTATGCTACATCTAATGCAGACTATGTTTACGGAAACTCTATAAAAACTGCTATCTCCACAAAAATTGGCGGTACTTCGGCAGCAACAGAAACGATTGATAATATTCCAGTATACGATGGTGTTAATACACTGACCTTTGGTGTTGAACTGGCTGCAGGACAATCAGGAAGTAACAAAGGCGCATGGGCTTGTATAAAAGACATCCAAGTTTATTATCTTGGTTCTGAAACGGGTGCAGCTGACTATACTGCGTTATTGGGGAGTGAGATTACTGCTGCTCAGAGCGTATTAGGTACTTACACGGGGAAAATAGGTACTGCAATATTCCAGTTTAATGCGTCTACACAATATGATGCTCTCAACAGTGCTATCAGTTCTGCCAATACCACCTATGAGGCAGGTAGCGTAACAGAGTCTGACTACAACACACAGTCTGCGGCTTTGTCTTCGGCCAAGTCTGCACTCCAGGCTATTGCAATGACGGCTCCAGACGAAAGCAAATATTATATTCTGCGTTCTAATTGGAACAAGACTTATTGTCTGAACTTGAATTGGGTGAATGCAGATAATCCTGCAGAGGTGGGTAATTATCCAACTATCTCGACATTAGATTATGGTGTGAAATTCAAAGCGGTAACCGGACAAAATGACCAGTTCTATCTTGTGGGCATCGATGGCCAGTATTTGGGTAGTAATACCACTGACAACAATGCATTGACAGATAAAAAAATATGGAGGTCAACGGATGAAAGGTATACAAAGTGGCGCGTAATACCCATTGCAGGAGGACATTTCCGTTTGTACAACACCTATGCCAGCCGCTATCTTTGGACTGAAACAGTCTCATCAGTTCCAACCTTGAAATGTAGTGCTCATAGTTATGCTACGGCAGACAATAGTTATTGGGATATTACTGAGTTGACCACCTCTTCTGCTTCTATGTATATCACTTCTGCTGGTTGGGCAACCTTTGTAGCTCCGTTTGCAGTAGAGTTGACTGGAAGCCTAAGTGGTGTGGAGGCTTATACCGTGACCACTGATGGTTCAACGGTAACCCTTAGCGAGGCTTTGACAACTATTCCTGCTAATACTCCGGTACTGATTAAAGGCGATGCTTTTGGTTCTCCGGTTGAAGTCTGTGGCTATTCGCAGGCATTCTGGAACGGACAGCCGCAGGTGGACAACCTTGTCGGTACACTTACCGCCCAGACACTTCCTACTGACGGTACGGTCTATCTGTTGCAGAAGCAGGATGACGTAGTAGGCTGGTATCATTACACCGAAGGAACTATCAGCAGCACCGCCAATCGTGCCTATCTGAAAGTGGCATATGGTGGTGGGGCCCGCGAGTTCATCCCCATGGTTGGTGATAATGAGGACACAGCCATCACATCAGTAAATGCAGAAGGAACAAAGGCTAACGGCTATTACAACCTACAGGGTCAGCGCATCAGCAATCCTAAGAATGGCCTTTACATCGTAGGTGGGAAAAAGGTGATTGTGAAGTAATAAACGATTATTCATGTAAAAAAAGAAATTGGATATGAAAACAATATATATTAAGCCCGAGACAACGATAGTGAAAGTTTCCCCCTGCACATTGCTTGCAGGATCTCCTGGTATTGTTAATGGCGGCAGTGCCGACACAGAGAGTGCCCAGGAAGGTGGCGGCTATATGCTCGGCCGTGGCTTTAGTTTCTGGGACGACGAAGAATAAAGAATATAATCTACTGAAAATATTGGTGTCAAATGATGAAAAAATGGGTGTTCCTTGTGATGCTGGCAGCGAGTGTGTTGTCTGTAAAAGCTCAGACTGCGAAAGCAACAGACCGTGGGCTCTGGGCGTCAATAGCCACAAAGCAGAGTGGTGACGATCTGACAACAAATGGCAACTGGAAAGCATACTATGGAAAGGTGCTTGTGTCGTGGCGTATGCTGCCTGGAGATAACAGAAATACTAGTTTTGATCTTTATCGGAAGATAGGAAGTTCAGCAGAGATTCAGCTGAATACAGCTGAGACGCCTATCACTAACACTTGCTTTCAGGATGCGGACTTAAGCAGTTTTAGCAGCGATGTCACTTATAGGTTGACTTATGCAGGTCGTTCAGAAACGCTGGCTACCTATACTATAAAATCGGCACAGCTGACGGCAGGCCGCCCGTATCTCTCCATACCGCTGAAGGATACCAAGGATGTGTGTGGCACAGACTCGGTGGTCTATCAGGCCAACGATGTCAGTGTGGGCGACCTGGATGGTGATGGCGAGTTTGAAATCATTGTCAAGCGCCTACAGACCACTCGCCGTGCCTCAACCGACAACTCTATCCGTGATGAGTTCGGCGTAGGTGCTAGCTACTCGCTGCCCGATGTGCTATATGCCGTCATTTGGGATGCATATAAACTGGATGGCACTTTCCTCTGGCGTGTCAAAGGAGGTCCCGGCATCATCCTGGGCAACAGCTCATCGTTTGCTGTAGCCGACTTCGATGGTGACGGTTGTGCAGAGATGATTATCCGCACGTGCGAGGGAACCGTATTCGGCGATGGCACAGAGATTGGAGATACCAACGGCGACGGTAAGATAGATTATCGTACCTGGGGTAATCTTGGAACAACGCATGAAGGCTATATTGACCATTATAACTCAGACGGTCCGGAGTTTATCTCTGTCATTGACGGAAAGACAGGCCGTGAGTTGGCACGTGACAATTTCATTGCCCGTGAGAACAGTGCTTCGTGGGGCGATGAGTATTGGAAGCGTGCCTGCTCGTTCCGCGTAGGACAGGCCTATCTGGACGGAATCGACAAACTGCCTTCGCTGGTTTTAGGACGTGGTGTCTACAACCGGTCGGTGCTGGAAGCCTGGGACTACCGCAACGGTCAGCTCACCAAACGATGGCGCTTCGACAGTGCAGCCAGTGGGGGAAGTGACAAAAATAAGGATGGACAGCCAAACTCTGCCTATGCCGGTCAAGGCAATCACTCATATACAGTGGCCGATTTGGATGGTGACGGAAAGGACGAAATCATGTACGGTTCGATGGCTATCGACGATGATGGCTATGGCTTGTGGACTACGGGCCTGGGACATGGTGACGCCCAGCACGTGGGAAAGTTCCTGCCCGACCGCGAAGGCCTGCAGATGTTTCATTGCTTGGAGAGCGGTGTGACGATGGTGGCTCTTCACGATGCCAAGGACGGTTCGGTGATATGGAAGAAAGAAGGCTCTGAAGCTAATGACTGCGGACGCTGCATGGTGGCCGATGTCGACCCGTCTTCGCCTGGCTGTGAGTTCTGGTGGGCAGGCTCCAATGCCTACTCTCAGACAGGTGATACCGACCTGGGCTACAAGCCCTCATCCTGTAACGCTGCCATTTGGTTCGACGGTACACTCACGCGCCAGTTGATCAATGAGAACACTATCAACAACGATCGTAATGGGGGACGCACATTCACCATCTATCGCTACGATGAGAAGTTTATCAATGGTACCAAGTCGAATCCCTGCTGGTATGGCGACTTCGTTGGCGACTGGCGTGAGGAGTTTATCGTGCCTGACCAGACCAGGCTGAACGACCTGAAGATCTTCTCTACCTGGTATCCTACCGATCATCAATTCCCCTGGCTGATGACAGACCATACCTACCTGATGGGCGTACTCAATGAGAATATCGGCTATAACCAGCCGCCAAACCTTGGCTATTACCTTGGGCCAGATCTGGTCAGTGATGACGAGGCCTGGGAGGCTTTCAATCAGATAAACGCCGTAGACGATTCGGACGATTCAGAAAAGACGTACATAGAGCCTGGCACTTACACCTTTACGAATATCAATGCAAAAGGGGTGAGTTGGGGAGTTGGTCACTCTACCATGTTCGACAACTCTGACGATGATCATCCGTTTTTCAGTATAACGGATGGTGGCAATACCATCAACTTCCGAAATGCCCAGCCCTTTACTGATTCCAATAGTAATAGTATCGATTGGAGTGATGTACTTGCCGCTTCCAGCGATGCCACTGTATTCATCACCTCGACATCAGGTAAAAGCGGTATTGGAACGAATAAAAATAATACTGGCTATTTGCTCGTCAAGAATCTGAAGGCAGATGATCAGCTGACGATCAACGTGTCATCCTATTGGGGACAGTTCTATCTGATGGGGTATGGACAGACAGGAGTGGCCCAGATAGAAGGTGTTACCACCGATGAAGCCTCACCCGGCTTTTCCAATAACACTGTCACTAAAACCATCACCTCCGATGGTCATGTGATTATCAAAATAGTCTCAACATCGTCGTCAAGTCCATGTACCTTGGCCGGTATTGTCATCTCGCGTACAGGGGTCGAGACGATGAGTGCTCCATCTGCTTCCGTCAGTAGTTACGACAACCATACCATTGCCGTCGTTCCAGGTTTGTCAACCAAGCAAGAGGCTACTGTAACGACCTATTATAGTACGACGACAGATGTCTATAATGAGGAGAATAAAAATACAGACTGGAATGAAGTAGACGAAGGTCATACCGTCAGTTTCTCATATCCCGATGATCATGGAAAGACGTTCTGCTTCGTGAGCGTGAGTAGTAGTGGTGCTACGTCTTCAGTATTCACAATGACATCATTGTCGCTCTACAAACAAGTCACCATCTCCGCGGATCTATACGCAACTTACAGTTTTGACAAACACTTGGATTTCACAAACGTAAGCGGACTGTCAGCTTTTGTGGCATCTGATGTGGAGACAGAAGGCTATGTCACATTGACCAAAGTCGGAAAGGTAAGGGGAAATGGCTGGCAGTCGGCGGTACTGTTGAAGGCTGATGCGGCGGCCACATATAGTATACCTGTAACAGATGCCGACAGTGAGGGTATTGTTAACTATGGAAGCAGTAAAGGCGGAAATAGCAATAACTACTTCATGGCAACCTTATGGAATAACAGTGAAGCGGGCTATAACGGCGCTACATTAGCAAGCTCTACCAATGGCTATACTAACTACATTCTGGGTAAGGACGATAGTCATGCGATAGGTTTCTATAAAGCCAATTCTAACCCGATTGCTTCAGGGAAGGCTTTCTTGCATTTGCCCGATGAGTTTGTTCCCACTGACAATTCCCGTATCTCGTTAGTGCTTGATGGTGAAACTACGAGTATGAAGGATGTGTGGAGTGAGAAGACAGAAAGACTGTATTACGATTTGCAAGGCCGTCGGATAAAGAATCCAACAAAAGGCTTCTATATCGTAAACCATAAGAAAGTGTTGGTAAGATAACAGTATGTGGCGAATGAAATATTATTGATTAGAGCTATGAAAAAGATTTATTGCGCACCAGCAGTCTCAATAACAGAAGTGGGGATTAATAGTATGATACTGTCAGGTTCCATTACAGTAAATGATGAGGGTGGTGCTATTGTGGTCAGCAACGACCTTATTGAAGGGGCGGCCATGGGGCGGCAAAACTTCTCTATCTGGGATCTTGAGTAATAAACAACAAAACTAGAATAACGTATGAAAAAAATAAATTCGAAGGTGGCTGTTCTCATGGTCTTAATGAACATGACAGCCTTGACAACAACTGCACAGAAAGTGTATTATTTCAAACAGTGGACCATAGATGCCGGACAGAGTGCTTACACAGAATACATGAGCGACGAAAAGGTGGAGGGCGTTGACCTGTTAAATACTGCCAACGAACCGGTAGCTCTCTACTACATCAGTGACCTGTCAGCTAGCGATGTGACATTGGAGTTGGACCGCCACTTTGCCGTAAGCAATAACATCCCTACGAACACGTTCTACTTCACCAACAGCAGTAATTGTGGTGGTCTGTATGCCTACGGCTCTGTGTCTGAGGATACGTACTTCTCGGTTGTCAACCTGAAGAAAGGCGACGTGGTGCGCGTCGTCTATAATGGCACCATACTGAAGTATGCCAACACAAACTACACCTACACTTGGAACTCAAGCTGGAACATGGCCCTCAAGGCTCTTTACGCCTATAATGAAAAGAACGGCAGCAGCGGAATAGCTGATGCTGAGGTAAAAGCGAAAAGTGCTGACAACGTCATCTACGACCTGCAAGGCCGCAGAATGCAATCCAATCATCTGCCACGAGGCTTGTTCATTCGCAATGGAAAGAAAAACATCGTCAAGTAGCAGTCTACATCAATATTTATGAGAACAAGACTGGCCTTCCTCCTCTTGCTTTCTACCATCGGAACATCGGCACACTCCCTCATAGAACGACTGGATCGTGGCCTGGTGGCTATCAAGAGTGGTAGCAATACTTTTCTCAGCTGGCGCGTGCTGGCCGACGATACTAACGACGTGACGTTCGACGTGCTTCGCAACGGCACGGTGGTAAAGAGTGCACTGACCGTGAGCAATTGTTTGCTCACGGGCTACAGTGCCTCCAATCAGTTTCAAGTGGTGGTGAAGCAGGGTGGGGAACCCGTTGAGGCCACTGCCCCCGTTAGGGCATGGACCGATGTCTTCACTACGCTGAAGACCGACCGGCCGGCCTCGCAGCCAGACTATCACTATTTTCCTAATGACTGTTCAGTTGGCGACCTTGACGGCGACGGTGAATATGAGATTGTGGTGAAGTGGGATCCCTCGAACAATCAAGACAACTCGAAGAGCGGCAAGACAGGCAACGTCTATCTGGATGCTTACAAGCTCGACGGCACCAAATTGTGGCGCATCGACCTGGGACAGAATATCCGCGCCGGTGCCCACTACACACAGTTCCTGGTCTACGACTTCAATGGCGACGGACGTGCCGAGCTGGTCTGCAAGACCTCCTTGGGCAGTGTGGACGGACAAGGTAACTATGTGAATAAGGCTACCGATGACACGAACATCAGTGGTCGCAGCAACATAGTGCGCTATGCCAATGATAGTGGATACATACTCAACGGACCGGAATTCCTGACCGTCTTCGAGGGAACGACGGGACGCGCCATACATACCATCTGGTATAATCCTAATCGCGGCTGCACCTTTAACAAGGTGGCGGTACCCTCAGCTTCAGAACTTAAAACACTCTGGGGGGACAACTACGGCAACCGCTGTGACCGCTTCCTGGCCTGCGTGGCCCATCTCGACGGAGCAGACAAGCCTGCCTCGGCCGTGATGTGCCGCGGCTACTACACACGTTCTTATCTTTGGGCCGTAGACTTCGACGGTGAGCGGCTCAGCACTCGATGGATTCACGGCTCGGTGAGCAAGTCACAGGTTGAGCGCACCGATGCTGACGGCAATAAGCAGACGCGCACCTACAGCACGAACACATCGGGCATTGGCAGCAGTTATACGGCCTACGGCCAGGGTTGCCACTCGGTGAGCGTGGGCGATGTTGACGGTGACGGCTGCGATGAGATTATCTATGGCTCGGCAGCTGTCGACAACGACGGCTGGCTGCTGCATACCACTGGTCTGGGCCACGGCGATGCGTTGCACCTCTCCGACCTGATGCCCGACCGCGAGGGACTGGAGGTGATGATGGTGCACGAAGAGTCGCCCTACGGCTGGAGCGTGCGCGATGCCAGGACGGGCGAGCTGATCATTCACCACAAAGGCATCAGCGACACGGGTCGAGGCATTGCTGCCGACATCTACGCTGACCATCGCGGCTTTGAGTTCTGGCACAGCGACGACATGGACTTGGCAACGCAGTACGACAAGCAGGGCCCAATGAACATCTACAGTAGCGGCGACGAGGTGGTGGGCAACTATGTGAGGAACTATCCCTTCTATAACTTCCGTATCTACTGGACGGGCGACCTGCAGGATGAACTCTTCGACAAGGGTGCCTTGAACGACGGTAAGTGGCAGCGCCTGCTCACCTGCAACAAGTTTGGCAACTCCGTCACCTACGGATCGAAAGCCACGCCGCAACTCAGTGCCGACATTCTGGGCGACTGGCGCGAGGAACTCATTCTCTTCGACTATACTGACTCCTGCACGCTGAATATTTTCTCGACTGTCCTGCCCACCGAACACCGCATCCCCACGCTGATGCACGACCACATCTACCGCATGTCGGTCGCTTGGCAGAATGTGGGCTACAACCAGCCGCCCCATCTGGGCTACTTCCTGCCCGACTACAAGGAGCACCAACAGGCGTTGACAGGTATTAGGAATTTGGACGATACTGAGGAAGAGATTTCACAGCGTTTCGACCTGTCTGGCCGATGTGTCAGTGCTGGCAAGGGTAAAGGAGTGTATATCGTGAAGAAAGGTTCTGACGTAGCAAAAGTGGTAAGCCGATGAAAAGACTCCTGTTCCTGACCGTTCTGTTCTGCTCTCTCTCGCTATGGGCCAACTGCTATCACAGCATCCGTCCGGGCCAGTTGTGGCTTGACACGAGCGGAAAGCCCATCCATGCCCACGGCTTCCAGATCTTCGTGGGCGATGACGGCATGTACTATTGGTATGGTGAGAATAAAGAATATACACATCTGGGCTCGAACGTGTGGACATGGGGTGTTCGTGCCTACCGCTCACGCGACTTTTACAACTGGGAGGACATGGGACTCATCATCGAGCCCGACACCGTCAACCCACTATCACCCCTGCACTACTCGCAAACGCTCGACCGTCCACACATCTTGTACAATAAAGGAACGCGCAAGTGGGTATGCTGGATCAAGTCGATGGATACCGACGGCTTCTTTGTCGTGCTGCAGGCCGACCGCTTTGAAGGGCCTTACACGCTGGTACGCCAGTTTAAGCCCGAGGGCTTCGGCGTGGGCGATTTCGATATGTATGCCGATCCTGAGACGGGCAAAGGCTATGTGTGGTTCGAACGCCCTCATTGGGAACTAATCTGTGCCGAACTGGCCGATGACTACCTTGGCACAAACGGAACATACTCAGAACACTTCGTGGGCATACGGCCGCCCTTCACTCGTGAGGCACCGGCTCACTTCGTCTATCAGGGTCGCCACTACATGTTCACCAGTGGCACCACGGGCTATGTGCCTAATCCCTCGCAGGTGTGCGTCTTCGATGACTATCATGGTGAGTATATAAATCTTGGCAGTCCGCACATCGATGACAAGTTCGAAGATTCCTTCGGCTCGCAGATTACCAGCGTTCTTAAGATTCCCAACACAAATATCCATATAGCCCTTGCCGACCGTTGGCTGCCCCAATACTGGCAGACCGACGTGCCGCAACGCACCATGAAGAACAAGGAGAAGGCCTACTTGAACCACAATCCCTTCGACCGCGATTTTACTATTCCGCAGGTGAAGGATAAGACGGGAGTGAAGCGTAGCAGGTGGGACACCACCGACTCGGCTAGATATGTCTTCCTGCCTATCACGTTTGATGTCGAAAGGAAACCTGTAATAAAGTGGCACGACGAGTGGCGATTAGAGGATTACACCGTTCCTAACAGCCTGCAAGTGGGGTCGCAAGCTATGCCCGACACAATATATCCCATCGTGGCACCATTTGATATGCCACGGTTGCAACGGCCAGTTATTAAAGGTAAGAAGATTGAAGTAAGGATGAGCGGCAAGGGTGAGTCGACCAAGCTTATCCAGCAAGCCATCGACAAACTGGCCCGTCAGGGTGGGGGACGGGTGGTCATACCTGCCGGTCGGTGGCTCACGGGGCGCATCGAACTGAAATCGGGTGTGGAGTTGCATCTCAGTGAGGGCTGCGAACTGCATTTAAGTGGCAAGGTTGAAGACTATCTGCCCGTGGTGTTTACCCGCGATGAGGGCATAGAACTCTATTCGCTGGGTGCTTTTATCTATGCCAACGGGGCAGAGAATATCGCTGTGACTGGCAAGGGGCGTATTGTGGGCCCTTCGACTGACTGCGAGATTTATCAGGTGAACAAGGAAAAGGCGTTAAATATAGAGTTATTAGTCGATGCTGCCACACCCGTCGAAGAGCGCATCTTCGACGGTAAGGCGCATCAAGGCGAAGTGTTCCTGCCAAAGAGCATTGCCCCCATCAATTGCAAGAACGTGCTCATTGAGGGCATCACCATCGACCATAGCCTCTATTGGAACGTTGTGCCACAATACTGCGAGAACGTCATCATTCGTGGCGTGACGGTCAACAGCTTCGGTCATGGCCGTACCGACGGCATTGATATTGAGTCGTCGAAGAATGTGCTCGTAGAGTACTGCACGCTGGACTGTCAGGACGATTGCTACACCATGAAGAGCGGCCGCAACGATGATGGCTTGCGAGTGGGCTTGCCAACGGAGAACGTGGTGCTTCGCTATAATCTGGCGCTGCGTGGTGCCGGCGGCATCGTCTGTGGAACTGAACTTGCCGGTGGCGTACATAATATTTATATGCACGACTGCGTTTTTAATGGTACAGATCAGGCTTTCCGCTTCAAGACGTTGCGTAAGCGTGGTGGCGGCGTAAGGAATGTGACAATTGAGCGCGTGCGTGTCAACGTCACCGGCCCGGCCTTCTATTGCGACATGCTGGGCAGCGTGAAATGGGGCGGCGATCAGGCCCGCCGCTACGGCAAGGAAGGCAAGGAAACAGCCACCGAGGAAGAGATTGCCGCCCTGCGCACGCCCTACACCCCCGACTTCCACGACATCACCATCCGCGACGTGGTTGTAGAGCATTGCGGCAAGTTCATCTCCGCCATCGGCTTGCCCGAACAGCCCCTGCGCCACGTGCTCATACAGAATGCACAGGTGAGGGCCGGCGAACTGGGCGTGATGCGCGATGTGGAGGACTTCCTGCTGGAGAACGTACAGATAGAGCAGATAGGCAAATGAGAACCTTTTTTTCTATCGTCATCATGCTGGTCAGCCTTGGCCCTGGGGCACAAGAGACCATTTCGCTCAACGGACAGTGGCTGATGGGCGAGGGGAGAAATTATGTGGAGACGGTCACCGTGCCGGGTATTCATACGGACCCGACATGGATGAACAACGACACGCTGTGGTACAAGCGTACGGTGACGCTGCCACGTGGCAGGTGGACGCACGCCACGCTGGAACTGAAAGGCGCTCGCTTTGCACCAGCAGTGTTTGTCGATGGTGTCGAGGTGTCGCGCAGCGGTGGCGGTATGGCTCCGACATTCCATCTGCTGAAGGGCAGGCACGTGAAGCCCGGCAAGACCGTTACCATAGAGATAGCGCTGACATCCCTGAAGCAGTTACCCAAGACCGATGCATCGTATATAGCAGTGAGCGACCACTGGCGGTCGAACATCTCATCATCGCTGTGGGACGATGTGTTCCGCGCCACCGTGCCCACCAATGTCAGCAAGGCTCGCATCTATACACCCGTTGATGAGACCGAACTGAGAACTATGCTTGCTCAGCAGGACCTGATTATCAGCGAAAAGCCAGAACAAGCTGATGTAATCCTGCTCTCGGCCCTTTCTTGGAACCGTATAGCAAAGGGTGACAGCATCGTCAACTGGATTATTGAGCAAGCCATCAACCGCGGTATCAGCGTCGTGATGCTCGACGTGGGACCGCAATCGCTGGGCAAGGGATATCCCATTGAGGGGCAGAGTCTGAAGAGCCTGCTCAATCCTCCATCGGTCAGCAATCCCCGTTTGCAGGACTATCGCCTCTTCGGCAGCATCATCTTTCATTTTAAGGAGGCTGCCGAGGCTGAGACCAATCTATTCCCCGACGTAAAGAATAACTCGTTGTGGAAACGATTGCCTGCCGACTATCGTGGCATGTGGAACGGATTGCGCGGCGACCTCGTCGTGCCGGCCTGGGAGATGGAGGTACAGGGCGTGAATGCCGACCTCGACAATACAGGAAAATCCTTTGAGCGTCGCTATGACGAGACTGCCGTACAGATGGTGCTTAACATGATAGAACAAGTATTGACAAGCCATGAATAGATTCATCCTGACAACAGCCCTCGCAGCGCTGACCATGAGCGCAGGGGCACAAAAGAAAAACAATGTGCTGTCGCAGTCGTTTGAACTGCGCTATGTGACCAGCGACCCGAAGGCCAATGGCGAAACCGACTACAAGGGGGCCACGGAATGGATGGACACCGAACAGCGGGTGGCCTATCTCACTCACTGGCAGCAGTATGCTTCGAAGCGCTTCGGCGACCAGACGCTGGACCAGCAGGTCGTGACAGCCAATGAGGTGGCCGACGCCATGAAGCGCTTGAAGCCGCAACCATTGCCACAAGTGCGCCAAAAGGTGGTGCTTGACGAATGGCGATGGGCTCCGTCGACCTCTCATCACAAGCCGCTCGCCTCTCAATACCATTTTGAGAGGCAGACCTACAACCTGCGGTTGGAGTGCAGCATCAATGGGCGTGGCACGTTGCAGTTGATGGACGGAGGCTCTGTGGTCTGCGAATACAAGAACGACGGCAAGTCCCACAAGGCCGTATTTGAGGTGGACCTGCTGGAGCGTCGCTACAATCTGCGCCTCGATGGGCAGTTGGCTGTAGACTTTCAGCCACTGAAGACCACCCAGAAGGGCGGCATCGACGGCCTCTTGCTCAACGGTAGTGTGGCCGACGGATTTGCCGTGGACGACATCTGGGCCCTCGGCTACACCAAGACCTCCGACACCAAGCGCTTGAACCAACCCCTCTTCGCGAAAACTATCCTCGATGCCAGTTCAAGGAAACCAATCGACACCCAGGACTGGACGTGTCCCGACTACGATGACAACGGGTGGACAACCTGCACCATGCCTAAGAACCACGGCACGGAACGTCACGAGGGCGAGGCCCTGTTGCTACGCCGGTGGGTGGATGTGAAGGATTTCGAGAAAGCCTACTTTGAACTGGAGTCGCTCTTCCCCAGCGGCGAACTGTGGATCAACGGCAAGGTGGTGGAGGTGCTCCACGACGGCCATCGCAAGATTGTCGACGTGACAAAGTACCTGAAGCCCAACGGGAAGAACCTGTTGGCCCTGCGCATAGACCCCTTCCACGCCAATTTCAAGCAGATGATGCACCACTGTCCCACCGATCCCAACATCGGGTGGTTTGCAGGAAGAAGTTTCCTCCATCTGGTGAGAAGCACCTTTGTTAGCGACTTGTATGTCTATGCCAATACAATCGAAGGGCAGGACGCGGAAGTGACAGCGGAAGTGACGTTGTACAACACCTCGTATACATTCTACAAGGGGCAACTGCAGGTGCTGCTGAAAGACTGGTTCCCCACGGATGGGAAAGAGTGGGTGGCCGACTCGGTCGAGGTGGAACTGCAGCCACAGGAGCAGCGGACGCAGAAACTACGTTTCCGTGTGAAGGACGCCCATCTCTGGTCAGTGCAAGAACCACAACTCTATCAGGTGCGCGCTTTGCTTGTCAATAGCGTCAGCGGCAAGAAGACCGAGACCTTCTCGGCAGTCGACGGCGACCTGGCCCGCACGCGCGAACTTGTCATCGACAAGCTGACTGACGACTATGTCATTACTACCGGCTTCCGCACCATTGAACAGGACGATGGCACCTTCCGCATCAATGGACAGCCTGAACTGCTGCGTGCGCCGCTCTACTTCGGCCAGCGCTTCCCACTGGAACGCAATGCACTCGACCTGCTGTGCCCCCATTCGGAAGACATCATGAAGGAACTGCTGGCCGTGAAGAAGATGAACGGCAACGGCATGCGCATGTCGGCTCACTGGAGCGACGACAACCCTCAGGACGGTACCAACGACCCGCGTTTCACCGAGATAGCCGACCAACTGGGCCTGATGTTCATCTGGCAAACAGCATCATGGATTCGGCTGCGCTCACCGCTGGTAGCCGACTTCGAGGGCATGGCCGAGGATGTGCGCCAGCTGCGCAACGCACCGAGCATCGTCATCTGGCAGCCCAGCAACCACCCCTCGCTCACAGACTGGAAGTCGGCCATGGCCTACTGGCACAAGGTCTACGACGCTATATATCCCAACGACACTACACGACTCATCACCCCCACCGCCGACTTCCGCCACACGCGCGTATATAATGATAGTGGTTCACGAGACGACAAACGCCGCCCCGTCAGCTACTGCGACCCCGTGTGGACGGCCAACCGCATCAGCCGCGGCTCGATGGACTATCCTACGGGCTTCGGACAGGATTGGGAGTACCTGCGCCGTTGGCCCGTGCCCCACAAATGGCCCGGCAATGCCGACATCGTGAGCTTCCTGAATTCATCTGAACGTGCTTACTTCAACTTCGAGCAGGAAGAAACTATCGGACAGATGAACTGGGAGATGTTCCGTGGTTCGCCCATCTATAAGTATCACAGCTATGAGTGGGACTACGACACGGGCTCTATCGGCCGACTGCTCACCAGCGACGAGTGGCGCGAGAGTCAGGCGTGGCAGGCCTTTTCGGCTTACGAGTGTATAAGAAAAATGCGCTGGCTCGACTACGATGGACTATCGTGGTGTTGCATGTGGGGAGGCGGCAACATGGGCACCTACCAAAAGCCGCTCATCGATGCCCTCGGACACAAGAAGCTGGCGTGGTATGCCCACCGCATGGGCTTCCAGCAGATGCTGGCCGGCTCAAAGGATGTCGATATGGTCTATGGTCCTGACGACAAACCACAGGTGGTGGTGATGAACCTCGGTGAGTTACGGCAAGTTGATGTGACAATCATTATCAGAAACGTGCAAGGGCATCAAGTTGGCAAAAAGAAACTATCTGGTATCGTCCTGCCAGCAGGCCGTTCGGCAACTGATGCAGGGTTGCTGCAGATACCGAAACTCGCTGACGGCTATTACTTCTTTGAGTATCAGATTGTCGGGAAGTAACATTTGAAACATACAAAGATTAGATTATCCATCATTTTTGTCGGATAATCTATCTTTTATGTCCTTTTTATTGTTTATCTTTGCAAGCAAAAACAAATAACTACTAAGAAGAATGAATCTACTAGCAAAGTTGATGGTAGCAGGCGGCGTGGCTCTCATGGCGATAACGTCGGCCAATGCTCGTGAGAACCAAGAAGTGAAGTGGGACAGCAAGAGTCTGATTATCAACGGCCGCCGCGTGGTGCCTGTCATGGGCGAGGTACACTACTCGCGCATTCCTGCCAACGAGTGGGAGGCTGAAGTGAAGAAGATGAAAGAGGGTGGGGTGACCCTCATTGCCACCTACGTCTTCTGGAATCATGTGGAGGAGCAGGAAGGCCGGTTCCGGTGGGACGGTCAGCGCGACCTGCGCCGCTTCCTGGAAATCTGTAAGGAGCAGGATCTGCCTGTCATACTTCGTATCGGTCCCTTCTGTCACGGCGAGGTTCGCAATGGCGGTATTCCCGACTGGATGTTCTCCAAGGGCTGCAAGTTGCGCTCGCAAGACAAGGTGTTTCTCAGCTATGCCGACAAACTCTACCGCCAGATTTACTCGCAGATCATCGGGCTACAGTGGAAGGACGGCGGCCCGCTCATAGCCTGCCAGTTCGATAATGAGTATCGCGGCAGCGGCGACTACCTGATGGCGCTGAAGAAGATTGCCCTCCAGATAGGTTTCGACCTGCCGTTCTACACCCGTACTGGCTGGCCCGAACTGTCGAAGCCCGTACCCTTCGGCGAGATGCTGCCCCTCTATGGCGACTATGCTGACGGCTTCTGGGACAAGGAAGTCAAGGAAACCGTAGGTAATTACTACAAAGCGTTTAACTTCAAAGGTTTCCGCTCGTCGACAGCTATTGGCACCGACCTGCTTGGCAAGCAGGAAGAGAAGATCAACAAGGGTGACGAGGATTATCCTTACTTCACCTGTGAGCTGGGTGGCGGCATGGCCACGGCCTACCACCGCCGTCCCTACATTTATACTGATGACACCTATTCGATGGCACTGGTGAAGCTCGGCTCTGGCTCTAACCTGCTTGGTTACTATATGTACCACGGGGGTACTAACCCTGAGAGCACGACGGGCATCACCCTGAACGAGACACAGCGCACACTGGGCACCGCCAACAATGACCTGCCCGTGAAGACCTACGACTTCCAGTGTCCGTTGGGTGAGTTCGGTCAGGCCTATCCGCAGTACTACCGTCTGCGTCCGCTGCATCTTTTCATGCAGGACTTTGGTGAACTGTTGGCTCCGATGGAGGCCACGTTCCCTGCACCGCAAGACCTGAAGAAAGGTGACGATAGCCAGTTGAGATGGGCAGTCAGGAGCAAGGATAGTGCCGGCTTCATCTTTGTCAACAACTATGAGCGCCTTCAGAGTATCTCTGCAAAGAAGAACGTGCAGCTCAGTGCCTGCGACGTGACACTGCCACGGCTCACGATACCCTCCGGCACGATGGCTGTTTTCCCCGTCAATGTGGCTGGTATCAAGTATGCTACCGCCCAGCTGGTGGCGAAGCGCGACGGACGTATCTATATGATGCAGGTGGCGGGTGTTCCATCCATCATTAGCATGCAGGATGGCAAGACCCTGAAGAATGTCAAACCCCGCGGCGTGGTCAAGCCAGTTTATAAGAATATCTACCTTCTGACGCAACAGGAGGCCGAACACCTGTTCCTCGACCCTGTTGGAAGTCAGATATCACAGAGTGTTACCTTCACAAAGACGAAGGAAGCTGGACCGTTGCGCCAGATTGTCAAGGGTAAGGCCAAAGTGGCCGAGGCACCGTCGGAGGACGACTGGCAGAACGCTGCCGTCTACACCATCCGGCTCCCACAAGCCAGAGAGGGTCTCCTGTCCGTCAGCTATCGTGGTGACTGTGCCCGCCTGTATGCCAACGGTAAGCTCATAGCCGACAATTTTTACTATGGCCGTCCGTTCCTCTATGGCCTGTGGCGACTGCCTGATGGCGTCGGCGAACTGGAACTGCGTATCCTGCCCCTACAGCCCGATGCTCCTGTCTATCTGCCTCGTGAGGCAGACAAGACGGCTGGCGAAGAACTCAAGAACATAGAATTCGTAAATCGATAATGACATGAGAAAAACCATCTGTACCCTCTTGTTCCTTTGTTGCATTGGTTTGCAGGCTCAGGACATCGTCTCGTTGGCTGGTGACTGGGATTTTGCCATCAGCGATGCTGCTCCCTCTGCTTATACCGACTATGTCATGTTGCCAGGCTCCATGCTGACCAATGGCAAGGGTGACCCTGTAAGTACGAAGACCCAATGGACGGGGTCGCTCTACGACTCCAGCTATTACTTCAATCCCTATATGGAGAAGTACCGCCATGAGGGTCAGATGAAGTTTCCTTTCTTCCTGACGCCCGAGAAGCATTATGTCGGTCCGGCCTGGTATCGCAAGAAGGTGTATGTGCCGCGTGAGTGGAAAAGTCGTCGGGTGACGCTCTTCCTCGAGCGCCCGCACATAGAGACCAAGGCCTATGTCAACGGACATGAGGTGGGACGGCAACTGTCGTTGTCGACCCCTCATCGTTACGACGTCACCAAGTATCTGAAGTATGGTGAAAGCAATGAGATAGCCATCCGCGTATATAATGGTATCGAGAACGTCTGTGTGGGACAGGATAGCCACTCCGTGACAGACCAGACACAGGGTAACTGGAACGGTATCGCCGGTCGTATTGAGCTGCAGGCTCAGTGGCGTAAGCTGAACATACAGCGCGTCAGTATCCAGCCCGACTTGAAAGCCAAGAGCCTGACCGTCGAGGTGCAACTCGAAAATCATATCGACGGTATCCGCGTTTTCCCGCTATACGATTATTGGGTGGAGGCAAATATCCGCCTGCTTAACGGCCAGCAGGCTGGTCAGTTGATGGGGGTGTCTCGGGTGGAGGCTCTCAGCAGTAAGCTGAAATTCCGCTTCCCTATCGACGATTTCTTCCTTTGGGATGAGTTCAGCCCTGTGCTCTATCGGCTGACGGTGGCAGCAGGCGAAGACCTCTACGAGACACAGTTCGGACTGCGCGAAATCAGTACTCAGGGACGTCAGTTGATGATTAACGGGCGGCCACTCTTTCTGCGTGGTACGGTAGAGAACTGCTGTTTTCCCGAGACGGGCTATCCTCCGACCGACGAGGACGAGTGGATGCGTATTTTCCGCAAGTGCAGGGAGTACGGTCTGAACCATGTACGCTTCCATAGCTACTGTCCACCGGAGGCTGCTTTCTGTGCTGCCGACAGGCTGGGACTGTACCTTCAGCCGGAAGGTCCGTCGTGGCCTAACCACGGCGTGCGGCTACGTAGGGGTATGAAGATCGACGACTACCTGCTGGCAGAGTCGAAGCGCATCATCGACGAGTATGGACACCATCCCTCGTTCCTGATGATGGCTGCAGGAAACGAACCCGCCGGCGACTGGGTGAGCTACTGCAACGACTGGGTGAAGGAGATGAAAGCTTACGACCCGACGAAGATCTATGCCGGTGCCAGTGTCGGTGGCGGCTGGGCATGGGACTCTGCTTCCGACTATCATGTCAAGGGTGGAGCCCGCGGACTCGACAGCTGGAACCGTCGTGCGCCGTCGTCCGACGATGACTACTATGATGGGATATTGTTTCCGCGCAATTATAAGGATACGGTGCCCAACAATACCCCAGTCATCACCCATGAGAAGGGCCAGTGGTGCGCCTTCCCCGACTTCAGGGAGATTTCCCAGTACACCGGTGTTTATAAGCCTGGGAACTTCGAGATTTTTCGCGACCTGTTGCGCGATAATGGTATGGCCTCGATGGCTGAGAAGTTCCTGATGGCCAGTGGACGGCTGCAGGTGCTCTGCTACAAATATGAGATTGAACGCAACCTGCGCACCAAAGACTATGCCGGCTTCCAGCTTCTTGGACTGAACGACTACAGCGGACAGGGCACAGCGCTCGTCGGTCCGCTTAATGTCTTCTGGCGTGAGAAGGGCTATTGTACTGCCAGCGAGTGGCGGCGATTCTGTTCTATCCTCGTGCCGCTGGCGCGATTCCCCCGTTTTGTCTATACCACGGCTGACACTCTCAGTGTCCCCGTTGAAGTCTACAATGCCTACTCTACAAAGCTGACGGGCCTGAATACTGTCTATACCGTTACCGACGACAGTGCCCGTGTGGTGGCCAGCGGTAAACTCTCGTCCGCAGATCTGCCCATCGGCAAGAACCATCAGTTGGGTTCGGTGACTCTTCCGCTAAGCGGTATCAAGGCGCCTGCCAAACTGACGCTTACCGTCAACCTCGACAAGAACTGGAAGAACCATTGGGACTTCTGGGTCTATCCCGCTGATGTGTCTGCTGATGCTACACTCTCAGACATAGTCATTACAGACGACTATACGGCAGCACTGAAAGCCTTGAAACGCGGTGCTACCGTGCTGTTGACGGCCGCTGGCAAGGTGACGTTGGGGAGCGATGTCAAGCAGAACTATCTTCCTGTGTTCTGGAATACGTCATGGTTCAAGATGCGTCCGCCGCACACCACCGGTGCCTATATCGACAACCGACACCCGCTCTTCAAGCATGGATTTCCCACCGACGACTGGTCGAACCTCAACTGGTGGGAGTTGCTGAATCGGGCGCAGGTCATGAATCTCCGTGAGTTGCCTGCCGACTATCAGTCGCCCATACAGCCAATCGACACCTGGCACGTCTCGCGTAAGCTAGGTATGATGGTTGAGGCCTCTGTGGGGAAGGGACGCTTGCTGATGACAACGATGGATATCAGCAGTCGGCTTGACCAGCGACCTGTTGCGCGCCAGATGCGTCAGGCTATCCTTGACTACATGCAGAGTCCCGATTTCTGCCCGGCCCTGAAGCTGACGTCGGAAGTCATCACCGATTTCTTCACGAAGCAGGCACCGCCCGTCAATATGTTCACTAATGATTCGCCCGATGAGCTGAAACCGAAGATAAACTAAGGTGAGAGTTTGTAAAAAGGTCTCATTTTTGTTAGTTTTGCTGAAATAGTTTCGCGTTTTGCTGATTTTACTAAACTTTCGCAAGTGAATGATTATTCATCACGCTGCGTATAAATTATACATTTGATAGAATTTATGGAACTTAGGATTGACATCAATAACCGCAGAAAGCAGTTCGCTGGCATCGGCAGAGATGATCTCTGCGATTTCCAGTATGGTGTCCAATATGAGTTCCCATATTCTGTCCGTTACAGACAGCTCGAGAGTACCCGCAGTGGCTTCACGGAAGAGTTCTCCGATGGTCTCGTATGCCTCAAACCGTTTTACCGTGCAAAGAATGTTGTACTGCATCATCGTCAACGTAAAGCTGGCAATCTGTGCGGAGAAATGTACGCTCTGGCTTTTTCCGAGATTCAGCAGTACCTTCATGTCTCGATATGCCACTTCGGTCGTCCAACGGGTAGCGTACGTCCTGTATGCCTTGAGGAAGCTGAGCGAGAGGTCGGTAGTGAGCAGTCCATTCCACTGTCCATTCCTGCCTCGTTTCGAGAAGAACAGACTGACGGTAGTGCCTGCAAACTTGACATCAATGGTACAATAGCTGCACTTCAGCGTCGCGTTGTGTTTGACGAGTCCTTCCTTCTGTAGGCGCTTGATAATCTGGCTGGCATTCAAGTCGCCCCACTTGGTATCGTACTTGGTCTTGCCAAGCTTGATCATACCCAACAGGTGGCACTTGATGTGGCGGCTTGTAATGAGTCTCACAAAATCTGCATTGGTAAACCAGCTGTCAACGAGCAGATAGTCGAAGCGGATACCACGTTTGATGGCATACTTCAGCATTTCGATGGCCTTGTCGGTCTTCTTCATTGTGTACTCCCTGATGCGCTCTTCGACAGCCTCTCCACTATGATCCTCGCTGAAACGAGCCTTCCGCTCCTTATCCGTCAGGCCCTGCTTCCTGTCCGGCTTTCGTCCTTCTTCGCCATGAAGGGAGAAGTCGAGCATCAGCTGGCTCAGGCCATCGGTATAGAGCAGGGTAAGGCACTTGTAGCCAAGGATGGTCTTATGCTCAATATGAGAGAATACCTTGCCGATGAGCTCACACTTGCGTCCGCTCTTGGGAGCATCCGTGTCATCGATAATCAGACAGACAGGCCTGTCATTTTGAGTCTCGCTGCTACGGCTGATCTTCCTCAGCAGCTGGAGGTTCATCGCGTAGAGCAGCTTGCGCCACTTAACGTTACCATCATTCATAAAACGATAGAACATGTCTTTCTCACAACTGAACAGGCGGCTTAAGGATGAGCCCGAGTATTGGTATGCATTCCTGACGACGAAGAAAGGGAACAGCATCAGAAGATTCAAGACCTGCACGTTCGTGAACTTGCAGTTCTCCTTCTTCTCTGCTCCGATCTGCTTCGGACGTATGTTTATGCACTCCATGACTCTCATAATGGCGTTAATCGCACGATTTTTATCATTTTCTGAGAAAAAGCTTCTCAAATCTGAAAGAATTGTTGTACCTTTGCTCACGGCTTTGATGTTTGAATTTTACTTTTTGGCGATTGTAAAATTACTCATTTTCAGTGAGTTAACCAAACATCGAGGCCATTTTTATTCCTATTTTATGTTAAATTATGCAGGTGCACCATCACTTGCGAAACTTTAGCTGATTTTATTTGTCAGATAGCTACAGATACATTATCTTTGCAGTGTCAAACAAATAATATCAGCAAAACGTATGAATGATATACTGAGACAGCTTGAACCGATAACGCTCGACGAGATGAGCGGCATCAGACTGATGAACCGTACTGATACGAAGTTCGTCACGACACTGCCTATGCTGGAGCGTTTGCTGGTGATGGCAAAGGACGACTACTACGCCCAGGCCATTGACGACAAGCGCATAGCGGCTTACTTTACCGTCTATTTCGATACGCCGGACTGTAATATGTACACTGTCCACGAGACGGGGCATACGAATCGTCAGAAACTGCGTGTCCGCTCATACGTCGACTCCCATTTGGACTTCCTTGAAGTGAAGACCAAGAACAACCGCGGTCGTACGAAGAAGAAGCGTGTGTCGCTCAATGGCTTTAACCCTGACGACAGTGCCGCTTTCGACGTGCAGTGTCCTGACTATGCCGACTTCCTGCACCAATACCTGCATTACGATCCTGCATCGCTCAGCCGTCAACTCGAAAACCGCTTCGACCGTATCACGTTGGTGAACAAGGCGAAGACGGAGCGTCTGACCATTGACACACACCTGCGATTCCGCAACATCACGACGGGCAACCTGCGATTCATGGACGACATCGTCATTATTGAGCTGAAACGCGACGGGCTTATGCCGTCGCCCATCCTGGGGCATCTGCGACAGCTGCGCATCAAACCTCATGGATTCTCCAAGTATGTCATCGGCTCGGCTCTCACCAACGATCAGTTGCACTGCAACCGTCTGAAGCCCAAACTCAACGATATCACAAAACTATTAAACCCATAAACAATATGTTGGATTTCCTTAATTTCTCCGCGGGCTTCACCGCCATGTTGGTACGCCTGACCATCAGCGTCATCGTCACCTGGTTCATCATCTTCCGTCTGTACTACATGAAGAGTCGGCGACGCGACTTTAGCTTTACGTTCATGCTTATCCACATTGCTATTTTCTTCATCGTCTTCTTCATGATTTTCGTGTTGGAGGACATGAAAGGCAAAACGTCGATGGGTATAGGTATTGGACTCTTCGGCATCTTCTCTATCATGCGCTACCGCACTGACGCTATGCCGGTACGCGAGATGACCTATCTCTTCATCATCATCGCACTGGCCGTTGTCAACGCCATTGCCGAGGGAGTGCCCATGCTCGAACTCCTGCTTACTAACATCATCATCGTCGTTGCAGTTTGGCTCTGCGAGATCAGCCTGAAGACGCAGCCCTCAAAGCTTGTGCAGTACGACCGCATGGAACTGATTGTCCCTGAGCGTCGTGAGGAACTGAAAGCCGACCTTGAAAAACGCCTTGGTCTGGATATCCTTAAGATAGAGGTTGGGGCCGTTGACTTTATCCGCGACATGGCTATGCTTCGTGTTACTTACAAGGGCGTTGACTCTAGTGCCAATAGTGTCATAAAACTTAAGAACAGCCAGTTGGCTGAGTTCTAAGTAACAAATCATAAAGGGTTGCCAATCGGCAACCCTTTAATAATTGACGGTGTTGTTTACATATCGTCGTAGGTGTCGAGGTAGGTGACGTGGGTCACGAGATACTCCTCAACGCCGTGCTTGCCGTCGGCACCGCCGATGCCGCTCTTCTTCACACCGGCGTGGAAGCCCTGGATGGCCTCGAAGTGCTCGCGGTTGATGTAGGTCTCGCCGAACTCCAGTTCGCGGCAGGCCTTTACAGCCACGTTCAGGTCCTTGGTAAAGATAGAGCTGGCCAGACCGTATTCACAGTCGTTGGCGTAGCCGATGACCTCGTCGATGGTCTCGAATTCTACCAGCGGGATCACCGGGCCGAAGGTCTCCTCGTGGATGATGTCCATGTCCTGACGGCAGTTGTCAAGCACGGTGGCAGCATAGAAGTAGCCCTTCGTGCCGACGCGCTTGCCGCCGCACAGCAGCTTGGCTCCCTGCTTGATGGCGCGCTCCACCTTCTCGGTGACGCTCTCCAGAGCACGCTGCTCCACCAGCGGACCCATGTCTACCGATGCGTCGGCGCAGGGGTCGCCCACCTTCACGGCCTGCATCTTCTTCACCAGAATGTCTGTGAACTGCTTCTTCACGCCCTTCTGTACGTACACGCGCTCGGCATTGTTACAAATCTGACCGTTGTTGCCGATGCGGCTGTCAACAATCCACTGTGCAGCACGCTCCAGGTCGGCGTCGTTCATGACGATGGCCGGGGCCTTGCCGCCCAGCTCCAGGCTCACCTTCGTGATGTTCTTCGAGGCGGCTGCCATGATGCTCTCGCCGGCAGAGACGGATCCTGTCACCGAGACGATGTCGATCTTCGGGCTGCCAGCCATCTCGTTGCCGATGACCGAGCCCTTGCCCGTGACGATGTTGATGACGCCGGCGGGCAGTCCGCTCTCGGCCACCACCTTGGCAAACTCCGTGCAGTTCTCAGGTGTCAGCTGGCTGGGCTTGATGACGATGGTACAGCCGGCAATGAGCGCGGCTCCGGCCTTGCGGGCGATGAGGAAGAACGGGAAGTTCCAGGGCAGGATACCGGCGACGACGCCGATGGGCTTCTTCGTCAGCAGGATGGTCTCGTTGGGACGGTCTGAGGGGATAATCTCGCCCTCGATGTGGCGGGCGAAGGTGGCCATATACTCGAAGTAGCTGATGGTGGCACCCACCTCGATGGAGGCCCAAGCGCGGGTCTTGCCCTGCTCGCGCATGATGATTTCGGTGAACTCCTCCTGGCGGGCCTTGATGCCCTCGGCAAACTTCAGCAGATACTGGGCACGCTCAATGGCGGGTGTCTTGGCCCACGCCTTCTGGGCGGCGCGGGCAGCATCCAGGGCACGGTTCACGTCCTCGATGGTGCCTTCCGGCTGGCGGCTGATGACCTCCTCGGTCGATGGGTTCAATACGTCAATCCACTTGCCGTTCGAGCTCTCGCAGAACTGGCCGTTAATGTACATCTGTAAGTCTTTCATACGTGTAGTTTGTTTTAAGTTTAGGTAAATAGTTCGCTAGTTTGGTAGCAAAGATAAAGAAAAAAAACGAGACTGCAAGCATCAGTCTCGTTTTTTATGATATTTTTATGTTTAATTCTTTTCTTTGTACGTGTCGGGGGATTAGTTGGCAGCCTCAAACTCCTCCAGGAAACGGGTGTCGTTCTCAGAGAAGAGACGCAGGTCGTTGACGCGGTACTTTAGGTTGGTGATGCGCTCCACACCCATGCCGAAGGCATAGCCCGAATAGACTTTCGAGTCGATGCCGCAAAGCTCCAGCACGTTGGGGTCGACCATTCCGCAGCCCAGGATTTCTACCCAGCCGGTGTGCTTACAGAAGCCACAGCCTTCACCGCCGCAGATGAAGCACGAGATGTCCATCTCAGCCGATGGCTCAGTGAAGGGGAAGTAGCTGGGGCGCAGACGTATCTTCGTGTCGGCGCCGAACATCTCCTTGGCGAACGACAGCAGCACTTGCTTCAGGTCGGTGAACGACACGTTCTTGTCGATATACAGACCCTCTACCTGATGGAAGAAGCAGTGGGCGCGGGCGGTGATGGCCTCGTTGCGATAGACGCGGCCAGGGCAGATGACGCGGATGGGGGCCGTCAGCTGACCATTCTCGTCGTGCATCTGTTCCATCACGCGGGCCTGAACACTTGACGTGTGTGAACGCAGCAGAATGTTCTTCGTGACGTCATTAGGATGCTGCGAGACAAAGAAAGTGTCCTGCATGTCGCGGGCGGGGTGATCGGCAGCGAAGTTCATCTTCGTGAAGACATGCAGGTCGTCTTCCACCTCGGGACCGTCGGCCAGAACGAAGCCCATTCGCGAGAAAATGTCGATAATCTCGTTGGTGACGATGGTCAGCGGGTGGCGTGTGCCCAGCTTGATGGGGTAGGGGGTGCGCGTCAGGTCGAGCTGCTCTTCGCCCGTCTCCTGGGTGTCGCACTCCTCACGAAGCTGGTTGATGCGCTCGGTAGCCATCTGCTTCAGTTCGTTAATCTTCATGCCGACGGTCTTCTTCTCGTCGGCTGCCACGCTACGGAAATCATTCATCAGGGCCGTTATCTCGCCCTTCTTGCTCAGGTACTTCAGGCGGAGTTGCTCCACCTCTTCGGCATTCTTGGCGCTTAGCGTCTGTACTTCTTTCAGAAGTTGTTCTATCTTGTCAAGTATCATATTTTTGGTGTAAAATTGCAATTTTGGGTGCAAAGTTACGAAATAATGCTGACATACGAAAGCATTTTGTGAGAATTAACGCAGTTTTCCCCGTAAATATCCCATTAATTAAAGCATCCAGCCGTTTCTGTTCTTGGCAGGATGCTCTTCGTTTAGAGTCAGGGCTTGATGCCCTCTTACATCTTACCTCGTTAGAAGTACAGTGGTCCGTGGCCCATACACAAGGTGGTGGTCAAGGCGGTCAGGAAGGCGGTGAGCGCGGCTACTATCATCTTCACCGCAATCTCAATCATTTTCATCTTGAGTTTCATGGTCATCAGATTTGAAGTTCAACAAATCCACACAAAGGGTCTGACCCTTTGTGTGCTTCAGGTTAGGTGCGCCAATCTTAAATATTGTGTATTTTTGTGCCAAATCGTTATATTCTCGAAAAGATTTCGTAACTTTGTTGCGATATAACGGTAGTATGGCAGAAGACTATAACATATTGCAAGAGAACGAGAAGCGGTATCCGATGTTTATACCTCTTGACTACCGCTACAATAGTTTTTTATGTAAAGCATGTAAAACGTATGGAAGAACGAAATAATAGCAAAGCGTTGACACAAGAACTGCAAAGTGCAGTTAAGACCATCAAGACGGCCATCCTGCAGAGCCAGGCACGTGCGGCCCAGATGATCAATGGCGAGCAACAGTCGCTCTACTATGGCAAATGACAGAAGACAAGGGCATACTGATTCGTAACATCTATTATATGCTGGCCTACGCTTTCCAAGAGCTTAGGCAGAACACTCAGATATTTCTGTTCTTCCCATTATGCAAACGGACATTTTGTTGACTATAGGTGAACGCACGATGATAGTAGACACCAAGTATTACACAAAGCGCTATAAAAACATGGTAAATAGAATTTGAATGAGATGGGAAAGGAAAACAAAGTATTTATATTCTGCATGATGCTGCTTACGGTTTTACCCACTTCAGCGCAACATGGCGATGCCCTTGATGACGTTTTGCAACACATCCCCATGGTTTCAGTGCTGATTCTGAAAGCATCAGGAGCACCAGACAATAATTCATGGGCTCTCACGCTGGGGACCTGCGCTGCCACTTATGTAGTTGGAACTGGAGCCACCTACGGATTAAAACACACGATGCATGAGTGGCGTCCCGACAACACCGACCACTATTCTTTTCCCTCCGGACATTCCATGTTTGCCTTTGCCGGAGCCACGGCCCTGCGTCATGAGTTTGGTCACTTGTCGCCTTGGGTGAGCATTGGCGGCTACGGGGTGGCTACATTCGTTGCCGTCGACCGCGTATGTCGTGACCGCCACTATGTACACGATGTGCTTGCCGGAGCTGCCATTGGTGCGCTCTCTGCCGAACTCTGCTTTTTCCTGAAGAACAAACTTTTCAAGCCAGAAGGCCTCGATTTGGCTTTCACGGGAACACAACTTGCCGTTAGCTACCGATGGTAAATATTGAAAAATCAGCTTCAACAACGGCGAACTGGTGATGACCGGCGAGGACATCAACACCCTCGTGGAACAGCAGAGCAAGGCAGTACACCAAAGAGGAAATCAACGCGCTGCTTTCAAACATCCAGGGCGGAGTCACTCCCGACTTGTCCAACTATGTGACAAAAGAAGAGATGTATACTTATGTAAAAGGGACAACACAGGACTTACAACTTCAGATACAAGCCCTCCAAGCGTATGCAGCTAATAATGCACAAGCAATTGCAGTTCTGAACCAGAAAGTCAATGCTTTAGATTCGAAAGTCGATGCTATAAATGCAAAAGTCGATGCTATTCAATAATTGGGTGGTTGGGACAGGAATTTGTCAGTAGCCGACAGTGTGATGCGTGCTGTCTTCAGACCCTTGCCCTGCACGGTTATCGTTGCCTTACCCTTCTTTCCTGTGCTCCTGACCACGAGCAGGGCACGGCCCTTCCAAGCCTTGTGCGTATTGTCGGTGTAGCGGTCGCAGTCCCTGATGTCGGCATTGCCGAAGCCGATAAGCGTAGCAGGACCGCTGACGGTAGCAGTCAGGTCGTTGGCGGCAAGAGCATTCAGGGTGCCTTGGACATCGGTCAGTTCGACGGTGATGAACGCCAGGTCCTGACCGTCGGCCTTGATGGTTGTGCGGTCGGCAGTCAGACGGATGGCCTTGGCTTCACCGGCTGTCTGCAGAGCGACTTTTTCCTCTCCTCCCATCCCCGACGTACCGTCGCCTACCCGTAGCCCTTCAGCACGGAGCGTGCCTGGCTGATAGGGTAGGGTAAACGTGGCCATCCCCTGCGCCACTTCTTTCTCGCCGATGAGCTGGTCGTTCAGGTAGAGTCGCACCTTGGGGTAGTGTGAATACACCTCCACGTCGATGTTCTTGCCCTCGTGTCCCGGCCACGTCCAACTCTCGTAGGTAGGCCATACGCTCCACTTCGTGGTATGGATTTTGCCGTAATATCCGTCAGGCTCGCGTACTGCCATGTAGAGCCGCATTCCCGACGTACCGTCGCCTACCCGTAGCCTTTCGCCATCCTTATTGTACAGCATGGAACGGTAGTGGCTGATAGGCTTGCGCTGACCGGTGAGGTCGATGTCGCCGCAGTAGGCGGCGTGGTTGGGGAACATCGGACCTTGCCAAGGTTCATTGGTAGGTTCCCCCTCGTAATACCAGCGTCCGATGCCCGACTCTCCCAGGTAGTCGATGGCCGTCCACACAAAGTCGCCGATGACCCACGGCTCGTCCTGCACCTTGCGGTAGTTGCGCCAGGTGTCGCGCGAGTAGCTCTCCGTCTGCACCATCACCCGGCTGGGCACACGTTCGTGGTCGCCCTGCGATTTGTGGATCATGTAGTTGTAGCCCACGATGTCGTGCTCGGCAGCCAGCGGGTCGTAAATGTCCCATTCGGGGTCCCAGGCGCAGAGCGCGGAAGTGACCGGACGTTTCTGGGGGTCGAACTGCCGGCAGAGGGTGTTCAGGTTGTGGGCGGTCTTCACCACCTCAATCTTCTTGCGCTCGATGACTTCGTTGCCCGTTGACCAGCAGAACACGCTGGGGTGGTTGCGGTCGCGCAGCACCATTGCCCGTATGTCCTCTTGCCACCACTGGTCGATGAGCGTGGAATAGTCGTAGGTGTTCTTCTTGTCGCGCCACCCGTCGAAAGCCTCGTCGATGACCAGCAGTCCCAGTTCGTCGCAGGCCCTGAGGAAGGCCTCTGAAGGCGGATTGTGCGACGTGCGGATGGCGTTGAAGCCCGCCTCTTTCAGCAGGCGTACGCGGCGGTATTCGGCAGCATCGAAGGCACGGGCGCCCAGGATGCCGTTGTCGTGGTGTACGCAGCCGCCATTGAGCACGATAGGCTGGCCGTTGAGTAACAGCCCCTTTTCGGCGGAGTAATCGATGGTGCGGATGCCATACGTGACGGGTACGACATCACCCATTCCCGACGTCTCGTCGCCCCCCCGTAGTCCTTCCGCTTCAATGGTCGTATGGTAAAGATAGGGATCGTCGGGCGACCACAGGTGAGGATTCTCCACATGAATGGTCTTCTCGATGGGTTTCCGTGAGCCATCCTCCATCACAACCTCAGCCTTGATTTCTACCGTGTGAATGTCGGGCGTGGCTACGCTGACGCTCCATTCGTCGATGTAGCGCTTGCCAGTGGTCAGCAGCCACACATGACGGTAGATGCCCGAACCGCTATACCATCGGCAGTTCTTCTGCTGTGAGTTGTCGACTCGTACCTCCACCTCGTTCTGCCCCGGCTTCACGTAGGGTGTGATGTCCACGAAGAACGAGGAATAGCCGTAGGGATGACCACCAGCCCGCTGTCCGTTCACATAGACTTCGGCATTCATATACACACCCTCGAAGTAGAGGCGCAGTGTCTTATCTTTAAACTTTAAACTTTCAACTCTAAACAGTTTCCTATACCAGCCCTTGCCCGTTGGCAGATAGGCTCCGTCGTGACCGGCAGGCGCATCTTTGTCGAAGTCACCCTCAATACTCCAGTCGTGCGGCAGGTTGACCGTCCGCCAAGTTGTGCTGTCCCCAGAGAACTGCCAGTTGGCATCGAATAATTCTTGCCTTGCATGCGACCGGAGGTCGTTCGGCTTGCGGGCCATACCATGACTGGCACCCAAGGCAGTACCTGCCATCAGTAAAGCTGTAAAAAGAACTACAATCTGTTTCATCTTTATTTTTGTTTTATATACTGGCTGCAAAATTACTCATTTATTCTTAAATTCATTCCCATAGATGTATCATGTTTTTTATTCTTTGTATCAGTCCCCCCAACAGTTTACCTAAGAGTTGCGATAATAATGAAACTTTTAATTCGGAAATGAAAGAAAAAAAGATTTTTCTTTGTATTTCTCTCACTTATTTCGTAACTTTGCACGCTGAAATTTAGCGAATAGTCATGAGAAGACTGCTTTTCGGGGCATTGACACTGCTACTGCTGATGTTCTCGTGTAAAGGGAAACAAACCGGCGACACGGCTGCTGACGTGCCACAAGACTCTGTTGACAGTACGGCGGTGGAGGATCTGGCGGCTGTTGATACGCTGGAACGCCTGATTACTGAGACGCCCATGCCCCGGGCTGCCGATGAGCTGTTTGACGACTTCCTCTTTAACTTCTCTGCCAATCGCAAGTTACAGATGGAGCGTGTGGTTTTCCCGCTGTTGACCATCAAGGGTGGCGACACGACGCATGTCGCCAAAGACAGCTGGAAGATGGAGCGCTTCTTCCTCCATCAGGACTTCTATACCGTTCTTTTCGACGACGAGCGCCAGATGGAGCTTGTCAAAGACACCTCTGTCAGCGAGGCGACGGTGGAGAAGATCTATTTCAACACGGGCGCCGTCATGCAGTATAAGTTCCGCAGGGTCAAGGGTGCCTGGCTGTTGCTGGAGCAGAAGACGGAGCCGGTGGCGTCGAACAGGAACTCTTCGTTTCTGGAATTCTATCATCAGTTTGTGACCGACACTGCATTTCAGACGGAGAGTCTTGCTGAAACGGTGCAGTTCGTGGGGCCCGACCCTGACGATGACTTTGCACAGATGGAGGGCATCCTGACACCCGACACATGGCCCGCCTTTGCGCCGGAACTGCCCGACCGCATGATTTATAATATCATCTACGGCCGTCAGGGAGCCAGGTCCGACAAGAAGATCTTTGTGATGCGCGGCATTGCCAACGGTCTGGAGATGGAGATGACGTTCCGTCGGCACGGTGGCCGGTGGCAGCTTGTAAAACTGGTAGACTGACGATGAGAGACCTGCGTGACTATAGCCTGAAGCGGCACAACACCTTTGGTATTGAGGCCCGCTGCCGACGCTTCCTGGAGTTTAGCGACGAGGGGGAGGCCGTTGAGGTGGCGCGGATTCTGCGTGAGTCGTCACTGCCTTTTATTATAATAGGTGGCGGCAGCAACCTGCTGCTGACCGGTGACTACGACGGCATCGTCGTGCGCTCCGCCATCAGGGGCTGTCGCTTCGAGGATGGCGGCAGGATGGTCTGCGGCAGTGGTGAGACGTTCGACGACATGGTGGCTGCGAGTATCGAGGCCGGCTATTACGGTATGGAGAACCTGTCGCTCATCCCTGGCGACGTAGGGGCGAGCGCCGTCCAGAATATCGGTGCCTACGGCGTTGAGGCCAAAGACCTGGTGGAGTGCGTCTGGGCCGTTGAGATAGCTACCGGCGAGCCGTGTGTCATCGACAACGACGCCTGTGAGTATGCCTACCGCCAGAGCCGTTTTAAGCACGACTGGAAGAACCGCTACCTGATAACCCGTGTCGCCTATGCCCTCTCGCCGACATTTACCCCTCGTCTCGACTATGGTAACGTCAGGGCCGAACTCCAGAAGCAGGGCATCACTTCGCCCACGGCCCGGCAGTTGCGCCAGACCATTATCGACATCCGCAATGCCAAGCTCCCCGACCCTCAGGTGACGGGCAATGCCGGAAGCTTCTTTATGAATCCCGTCGTGCCGCGCCGCAAGTATGAGGAGCTGGCCGCGCTGTATCCCGATATGCCCCACTACAAGGTTGACGACCAAAACGAAAAGATTCCCGCCGGCTGGATGATCGACCAGTGTGGCTGGAAAGGACGTTCGCTGGGGCGTGCCGGCGTTCACTCCAAGCAGGCCTTGGTGCTGGTGAACCTTGGTGGCGCCACCGGCCGTGAGATTGTCGCCCTTTGTGAAGCCATCCGCAAAGACGTTCACGACAAGTTCGGCATAGACATTCACCCAGAAGTCAACATCGTATGAAACTGACATTTCTTGGAACCGGAACCTCGTGTGGCGTGCCTACCATCGGCTGCCAGTGTCGCACCTGCCAGAGCACAAACCCCAAGGACAAGCGACTGCGCTGCTCGGCACTCGTGGAGACCGACACGACACGACTGCTCATCGACTGCGGACCCGACTTCCGCCAGCAGGTGATGCCGCTGCCCTTCCGCAGGATCGACGGCATCCTCATCACCCATGCTCACTACGACCACATGGGCGGTATGGACGACATCCGCCCTTACTGTCAGTTTGGCGAGATCAATGTCTATGCCGACCCCATTGCCAGTCAGGGTTTGCTCCAGATGCTGCCCTACTGCTTTGCCGAGAACCGCTATCCTGGCGTGCCGGCCATTCAGCTGCATGAGGTGCATAAGCATGAGCCGTTCACCATTGGCGACATCGATGTCATGCCGATTGAGGTGATGCACCACGACCTGCCTATTCTGGGCTACCGTTTCGGACGACTGACCTATATCACCGACATGAAGACCATCAGCGACGAGGAACTGCCTTATATCGAGGGTACGGAAACACTCGTTGTCAACGCCCTCCGCGAAAAGCCCCACCACTCGCACCAGACGCTTGACGAGGCCGTTGCCTTCGCCCGCCGCGTGGGAGCCCGTCGCACGCTGCTGATCCACTCCAGCCACGATATCGGCCTGCATGACGAGGTGAATGCCTCACTGCCGTCGGACATCCAGTTGGCATACGACGGACAGGTGATAACCTGCTGAATAAAAGTTTTTTTTGTTGGTTTGTCGTCACATCTATCTAATCTGTTGATACGCAGCGAGTTGTATTGTGACGACAAAGTGGCCGAGTGACGACAAAATTATTGGAACACTTTACAAATAACCAGACGGTGACTTCGCGAAAATAACGCGCCGCGGGAGAAAATTCCCGCGTCGCAATAGAAAAAATTCGCGCCGCAAGAGCAGACCGACACGCACTTTCTTGTCTTCGATGCAATTTTGTCGTCACTTGAGTACTTTGTTGTCACTGTGTAATTGTTTGGTAATCAGTATGTTATGCAAGAGTGACGATAAACCGACAGAAACAAGAATCACGGGGTCCCTGTGATTCTGTGTCCCTGTGATTCTGATGGATTATTTTGCCCTCGCTTTCCCTCAAACGAACAACGTATTATATATATATTAAATGTCAGCAAAATACATGATGTTAATATAAAATCGTGCAATACAAATATCTGCCCCATACATATAGAAACACTGGGCAACACTATTACCAAAGATAAGCATTTTACAACTTTTTTCTTAAGAATCTCCACATTACAATTGTATTGAACAAAGAAAAAAACAATCGTCAACGTTGAACATTGAAGCAAGATTGAGCAAGATTAAGCAAGATTTTGAGCAAGATTATTGTGTGCAACTGTCTGATTATCAACGCCGAAAGCAAGATAAGTAAGATTTTCAGGCTTTTTGAGCTTACCAGTAAGTTAAATAGCTAAAAAAAAGAAATAATCACCCAAATTGACGCTGAACCTTGAAAAAAAGGCTGAATCGCTTTGGCGTTTCGAAATTTTTGTTGTACTTTTGCAACGTGCACAGAACAGAGGTGATGTGCAAACACATTTCATTTTGCTCTAATCGCCACACGAATTAGCACCTCGACAGAGATTAACGAGCTAATGTAACTAAGAACAAAGAGGCTTGCGCTTAATAGCGCAGGTTCTCCCATAGTTCTTAGTAGGTAGTGCTAAACCTGTGTGGCGTATGGTGAAGACCTGCGCTTTTTTAGTGCCCATAGGTCACAAGCCCGAAATAATTAGTTATTAACCAACAAATAAAAAACAAGAGCAAAATGAAAAAGTTATTAGTTTTCTTATGGGCACTCCTCGCTGTGAGTGCCAGTGTGAGTGCACAAGGACTGACAGCCACCCTGCAACAGGGTGACAAGATGACCCCGTTCTATGGTCCCGATGCTTTCGTGCAGGCGTATAATGCGGCCCAGAAGGGGGCCGTCATCACACTGTCGGCAGGAGAGTTCAACACTGTGGACAGCATTATGAAAGAGGTGACTATTATTGGTAATGGGTACAGAGAAAACAAAACGGTTATCAAACCAAAAGAATTTGATAGTTATGAGAGAAGAGAATATAAATTGCCTATCTCGATGATTATCAGAGCTAATAATGTCAAGTTGGAAGGATTAGACATGAACTGTGTAATGATTGACAAAACGAACCATCTGACCATCAGACACTGTAAGATTCATAATTTGAATGGACCAACATCAAATTTTTCGCCTAACAAAAGTCAACATAAAAATACTGTTGTTGATCAATGTCTGATTGGTGTTGACTTTGCTACATCCGGAGAAAATTATTGTGTCAAGAACTCCATTGTAACAGCCTTTTTGTTTGTCAACGAAAAAGAGCCCACAAACACCTTGATAAGTAATTGTTTGTTAGGATTTAAAGGAGGAAGTGAGGAAACATTTCCTAATGCGGTCTATAAGAATTGTCTAATTTGTCAATCTAATAACGATGGGAATATAACTAATGTTAACCTTCAAAAAGATGGACGTGAGTTCTATAATAATGTGTTTTTCACAGGCCTAATTTGGAGTAATGATAAAGGAGCGGTTGATGGTACCTATAATATTTTTCATACCCTCAACCCCGACATGAAATGGACGACACCCGAACTGGACTGGGAGGATTCGCAAACATGTAAAGGCAATACAACTGCATCCTATAGTTCCATCTTTGGCGATAGCGACGATGAAAACCCATTGCTTGCTCCAATCATTACTACTATCACTGGCGATGACGGCAAGGTGGTTGGCCCTTATGGTGGTACAGGCTTCAGCTGGAATCCCGGTATTCCGCGCATCGTGGACAGCCAGATTGATTCTTATACAGACAGTGAAGGGAAACTGAATGCAAAGATTAAGGTTGAACTGAACAACTAACGGCTTTATAAGCACATGAAGAAATCGCTAATACTATTTATTATAGGTGTGCTGGCGGTTGTAGCTCGTGCAGACGACCGAAAGCTGACTGGCGGTGAGTACTGGATTGACCAGGCCACGAACGACCGCGTACAGGTGAGCATCGGCGACGACGGTCTGATGCAGTTCACCGTGGAGGCCGGCTTTCTCCCCGAAGGCTTGCACGCCCTGAACTATCGGGCCAAGGACAGCGAGGGACGCTACAGCCCCGCGCAGACATGGCTGTTCTATCGCTATGTGAACGACATGGCGGGCAGCACAACCTTGGAATACTGGTTTGACGAGCGCGACCACCAGACAAAAGTCCTGACTGACGCAGAAACAAACTTTGTGGTCGATGCCTCAGAATTGGACGAAGGACTGCACGCCTTTCACTACCAACTGCTGACCGCCAGCGGACAGGGCGGAACCATACGCACGTGGCTGTTCTTCCGTGTAATGAAAAAGCTAACGGACGAAGCCTGTTCCTTAGAATATTGGATTGACGATGAGCAGATGCAGGAAGTGGCAAACTACAGCTCTGATACCCCCATTTCTGTCGATGCCTCAAGCTTTGACGAGGGGCTGCACACACTGAACTACAGAGTGAAAGGGTCGAATGGGAGAGTAAGCCCTACGCAGTCGTGGCTGTTTTTTAGGGTAATGCCAAAACTTGCTGATGAAGTCTGCACCTTGGAATATTGGATAGACGATGAGGAGATACAGAGTGTGGAGACCTATAGCTCCGAAAGTCCAGTCTCTTTTGATGCCTCATCTGTTGCTGAAGGTCTGCACAAACTGAACTATAGGTTGAAAGGCTCTGGTGGTAGTGTCAGTCCAACGCAGCAGTGGCTGTTCTATAAGATACCGACAGCTCAGAAAGCTAAGAACATCAGCTACTGTCGCATCTGGTGGAACAACTATCAGGACAAGGCCATCGACGTGCAGTTGTCCGGGGACGGCAATGCGGAATACCTATACCAAGAACTGCTGACCATGCCAGAGTATGCCAAGAACGATGGATTCTCGCGCAACAGCACGGCGACTATCAACATCTTGTTCTGCGATGATCAGGGAAACTTCTCACCGTTGGTGAGTGCAGAGGTGGGCTATCCGGATGTCTATCCGCCTGTCACCACGCTCACTGCCAGCAAGACTGCCGACTGTATTGTCCTGTCGTGGATGAGCAATGAGGACACGGTGCGCGACTGGAATGTCTATTACTCAGAGAACGGCCAGCCCTACGTACTGTGGAAGTCGAACATCAAAGAGCAGACGGCTACCTTCCGTGGCCAGCAGGGAGCAACGTACAAGTTCATCGTCACGGCTCGCGACGTGAATGGGAACTATGAGGCAATAGAAGAAAGTAAGGCAAAGAAAGTAACATTTTAATTAAGGTGTGGATATGAGAAATACATTATTGAAAACAATTCTGGCGTTATTCGCACTTTTCTTCTCTTCTTATTCATGGGCCAATTATGAGGAAATCAGTAAGGCGCTAAAGGTTGGCGAAGAGTTCACATGCTCTATTTCAGACTACTTGGACCATTCAAAATGGAACGGACCTCGTAACTGGAGAACCTCGTCTTGGCTCACTGTAGTTAGCGAAGGTAGTACATATTGCAGAGTCAGGGCAGATAAATATGTCTCAGGAACATTGCAAGTGGTTTGTGATTGGCAGGAAATAAATAGTGCTACCAATTACGAAATAACAAGAAGGGTAACATGGAACATAACGATCACAAAGGTGGATGTTTCCAGTGTCTCTCTTTGGTCTCCTATCTATCTCAATGCCGATGAATCTTATGACATCACTCCTGGTTCGCAATGGATGACCATTTATCCTAATAATGCCACCATTGAAGGGATTCAGTGGACTTCTAAAAATACCGAAGTCGCCACAATTACCAATAGCGGGCATCTTGTCGGCAAGAAGCCGGGCACAACTACCATCTACTGCGTGGTGAACGGCAGCGTTCGTTCGAACGATGCGATGGTGATAGTCTCGGAACCCTCGTTTACGTTCAAAGGCTTTTCCATAGAGGACCAGACGAACAACGTGGAGACGAAGCCCACCATTACGGCAGACTACTCGCTGGCGCTGACACGTAGCACGAACTTCGACCAGATAGCTCTGACTGATGATCAGGGCGAGAAGGTGGACGGCACGGCGAGCATCAATGGCAGCACAATCTCGTTTACGCCGACGAAGCACCTGCAACCACTCAGCACCTACACGCTGACGATTCCCAAGAGTGCCGTAAAGAATAAGTGGGGTACCGACTACCTGTTTGAGCAGAAGGTCACCTTTGCCACTGCCGACTGGAAACGGATGTCGCTCTCGGTGCAGCCAGAAGCGACGTTCGTCATGCGCGGCGACCAGATTGTGCTGTCGTGCTCGGTGCCCGAGGCTGAAATCTACTACTCGACGGATGGCGGCGAGCCGACGACACGCTACACCGGTCCGCTGACCTTCGAGCACGACATGACGCTCAAGGCCGCTGCACGGCTCGATGGCTACTATGACACAGAGTTGCAGACGAAGAACTATATGCAGCGCATCGAAATCGCAGAGAAGTATCCTGACGCCGAGCCGCTCTACGTCTATGCCGATGTGAATCCAAGCATCATGTTCACCCAGCGCTTTAGCGGCGACCTCAGCGGCATCACGCTTCAGAAGGAAGACACGCAGTTGGGCACTACGACTGAACTGAGCTTCGAAGCTATCCTGCACGACCGTACACTCTACTTCGTTCCGAAAGAGCCGTTGGAGGTAGGCATGAGCTATATGGTGACTATCCCCGGCGGAGTGCTGACCACTGAGAAAGGAGAGCAGATGGCAGCTATCGACTGGCGCTTCACCACAGGCAGCTATGCCACAGCTGTCAGCGTGGGCGGCCCTGAACTGATGATGGCTCTGAAGACGGGCGGCTCGCTCTGGACATGGGGACGGCGCATCACTGAGGCCAACGCCGAGGACGGCAGCTACAGCTACACCCTGCAGGACGTGCCGGCGGAGATCATCAACCGCGATGTGGTGGCAGTATCATCCGGTTATATGCACCATGCCCTCGTGAAGAACGACGGTACGCTGTGGATGTGGGGTCGGCAACTGTGCGGTGAGTTCGGCAATGGCTCTCGAGCAGCCTCGCCCGTACCTATTAATATTATGGGAGAGGTCAACCGAGTGTCATGCGGCCTCCAGACGACAGCCATCGTGAAGCGCGACGGCTCGCTGTGGATGTGCGGTCGTAACGACCTGGCACAGATAGACAGCACCCGTGAGTCGCACTTGGAGTTTGTCAAGCTGATGGACGGCGTGAGTGATGTACGTCTTAGTTGGGGCTCACTGACAGTACAGAAGACTGACGGCACCACCATCACCCGCACCTGGAACGAGTCGGCAGACGATCAGCGCGAGCCGCAGAACATGGACCTTGACGGCATGACCGACGTGCAATATGGCTGGCAGAATGCTGTGGCACTGAGTCCAAGCGGCAGCGTGTGGACGTGGGACAACAGCACCGAGCCAGTAGAGGTCATTACCAGTCGGAGCCCGCAGCCCGCAGAGGGCATTGCCATTCTCGGCGAGACACTGGTGATGGAGAAGGGCGAACGTGCCGTTGTACCTGTACGCCCCATGCCGCTGCTGGCTGACTACAGCACGCTGCACTACATCAGCAGCAATGCCATCGTTGCAGAAGTGAGCGACCGTGGCGTAGTGACCGCCCAAGCTGACGGCAAGGCGATAGTTACCGTCACGATGACAGATGAACAAGGCCAGCAATACGAGGCTCAACTGAAGGTGCTGGTCGGCTCGGCTGCTGCCATCGGAGATGTGACGGCGGATGATGGTTGGCGTCTTCAGGTCGTAGCGAAGAGCCGTATGCTTCGCGTCTCTGGCGTACCAGCTGACGAGCTGGTCAGCGTCTACAACGTCTCAGGCACTTGTGTTCATCAACAGCGCATGAGTGGAACGCAACTTGACATTCCGGTAGTTCACGATGGCATCTACCTCGTCAGGGCCGGTCGACAGGTGAAAAAGGTCATGGTTCACTGAACACACCGAAAATAACTAAAAAACGAAAGTTGCCTAATCTTGGTGAGAGATTAGGCAACTTTTGGGTAGAGATTAGGCAATTCTTGTTTTTTTAACTTGTGGTAAGATGTTAGCAACAAAAAAAGTCTTATTCGCTTTGGCGTTTCGAATTTTTGTTGTACTTTTGCAGGCAAGATGAGACGGACTCTGTTAACTAAATGGATATGGATGGCTCTTTGTGGCCATTCTTTTCACTCGCTTAACATTATTTATGTTCTCTCTGTGGTACATAAAATAAAGGAAATTATTTACGCATTTCGAGCAAGTCGTAATACATTAGTCGTGTAGTAAGGACAACTGGTTGACCTTTCTTACCGCCTGTATAAAGGAATTCCTGCTCCCTGATGGCATCGAGGTTGCGGATATAAGGATGCAACGAGTCTACTTTTACATCTGGGAGAATCATGGGGTTTTTGATTCCATCACTTCTTTAGCGGTTGATGCCTCTCAACATAACGTGGTAGATGCCTGTCCCGCCCTGAACTCTTCCGATTCTCGGCATAAAAGAATTAACAATGCTCGTTCTAATATTATTAACGGATATATATCCTCATTTGTTGCAGGAAGAATCAAAAACCTCTTACCTGTGATTCGATTCAGTTTGCTATCATCTCCTACTATCACAACACTACAGCCGATGTGCTCTATGGAAAAGCCGCGCGAGTTTGACCCCCGAGGGCAAAGCGACGATGACCCCTTAAAACTTTTTATTTTTGACCCCTGTAAAGTCCTGACCGACGGGGTCATTTTTATTTTGCCCTTTTACTTCTTTGCATTCATCTTGCG